>NZ_CP122961.1:3020636-3624763 GCF_029854215.1 Halomonas alkaliantarctica
TATGATGCGATCACAGGAGTCGCCGTGATTCTGATCGGCGCTGGTATTGGTGTGCTGGGCTCCACCATCAACCCCTTCGCTACTGTCATTGCCTCTAACGCAGCGGATATTCCTTTTACAGATGGAATTGTACTTCGGCTAGTGCTGCTGATTGGCGGGCTGGTGATTAGTTCAGTCTACGTGATGCGCTACGCCAAACGCATTAAGTCGGATCCTGCTCGCTCCGTTGTGGCCAGACAACTGAATGCACACCGCAAACTCTTTCTACAGGGACACGACGAGCTGGAAAATTTTGATCTTTCAGGCACTCAGAAAATTACCCTTGTTATTTTTGCTCTGACCTTCATCGCGATGATTTGGGGCGTCTCGTCCCAAGGCTGGTGGATGGCTAGGATGGGCGCACTTTTCTTTGGTTCCGCCATTGTGATCGGCATCATCGCTCGGCTGGGCGAGAAAAAGCTGACCAGTAGTTTTGTCGACGGCGCCCGCGATCTGCTCGGCGTAGCCCTGGTCGTTGGTCTGGCCCGCGGCATCGTGGTGATCATGGAACAAGGCATGATTGCCGATACCATCTTGCATAGCGCCGAAAGCACATTAGGTGGACTGCCTGAACTAACCTTTATCAATTTGATGTTCTGGATCGAGGTAGGAATGAGTTTCTTCGTACCCTCCTCATCCGGACTTGCCGTGCTATCCATGCCTATTTTAGCGCCCTTGGGCGACTTTGCTGACGTGGGACGTGACTTAGTGGTAACTGCTTACCAATCAGCCAACGGCCTGGTTAATCTGATAAACCCGACCTTTGCTGTAGTGGTCGGTGGCCTAGCGATAGGCCGTATTTCTTATGACCGTTGGCTAGTATTTATCTGGCCTCTCCTTCTTATTTTGACTGTTTTTATCAGTGCAGTTATTAGCATTGGTGCATTTCTATAAACAGGGAAAAGGAGTATCCGACATGTCAGAACACACTTTGGGCGTTCACTCGGAAACTGGGACTTTACGGCAAGTTATCGTCTGCCGCCCTGGGCTAGCCCATAGAAGACTGACTCCCTCAAACTGCGATGCGTTATTGTTCGACGATGTTTTCTGGGTCAAGCAGGCACAGAAAGACCATGACATATTCGCCGAGGTAATGCGTGAACGTGGTGTGGAGGTTCTGGACGTTAACGACCTGCTAGCGACAACGCTTGATATCCCCGAAGCGCGTACTTGGGTTCTAGACCACAGGATTACCTGGAATCATATCGGGGTAGGCATGGTATCCGACCTTCGCGCATGGATGAACGAACTGCCAGGTAATACGCTGGCGAAATTTCTCATTGGTGGTTTGGAAGTAGGAGACCTGCCTTTCGACCCATCTGGGCTGTTCGGTAACCATCTGGGGCCTCACGGTTTTGTGCTGCCGCCACTGCCCAACTTACTGTTCACCCGAGATAATAGCGCCTGGATTTATGGCGGTGTCACCCTGAACCCTATGTACTGGGCTGCGCGCAAACCAGAGACGCTACTAATGAGCGCGATCTACCGTTTCCATCCAAAGTTTGCCGGCAAGGTGAACGTGCATTGGGGCGACCCGCTTGAAGATCATGCGCTGGCGACCCTGGAAGGAGGGGACATCATGCCGGTGGGTAATGGTGTCGTGCTGGTGGGAATGGGGGAACGATCCTCACCGCAAGCCATTGGCCAGCTGGCCAAGACGCTTTTTGCTAACGGCACTGCAGAACGGATAATTGCCTGCCAGATTCCCAAGACCCGTTCTGCCATGCACCTGGATACCGTGTTTACCTTCTGTGGCGGCAATGTAGTGACCACTTTCAAGGAAGTCGCAGATGAAATGGTTTGCTACGACCTGCGTCCGGGGGAAGGCAGCAAGCACCTGTCGTTCTTCCAGGATAGTCGCCCGCTGTTTGATGTTGTTGCCGATGTACTTGGTTACCCGTCCCTGGAAGTGGTCGCCACGGGTGGCGATACCCCTGCCGAACGGGAGAGAGAACAATGGAATGATGGCAATAACGTGCTAGCACTGAGTCCGGGGGTCGTCATCGGTTATGACCGCAACGACGATACCAATGCTGCGCTGGAAGCCGCTGGCATAGAGGTACTGGCCATACCCGGAGCGGAGTTGGGCCGGGGCCGGGGCGGTGGGCGTTGCATGAGCTGCCCGACAATACGAGATACAGTCTGACAAGGAAGGAGCAGAACCATGGCTTTCAATATCAAGAACCGGCACTTCCTGACCCTGAGGGACTTTACGCCCCGAGAGATCGGTTTTTTGCTCAAGCTTTCCACCGACCTGAAAACAGCCAAGTATGCCGGCACCGAAGTACCGCAGTTGCAGGGCAAGGACATAGCGCTGATCTTTGAAAAGAACTCAACCCGAACCCGCGTAGGCTTTGAGGTTGCAGCGTTTGATCAGGGCGCCCGAGTAACCTATCTGGGCCCCACGGGCACCCATATCGGCCACAAGGAATCCGTCAAAGATACCGCCCGTGTGCTCGGCCGCGTTTACGATGCCATCGAATACCGGGGGTTCGGCCAGACGGTGGTTGAGGAGCTGGCGAAATATGCCGGAGTGCCGGTTTACAATGGGTTGACCAATGAATTCCACCCCACACAGATCCTCGCAGACTTCCTGACCATGCAGGAAAACGTGGAAAAGCCGCTGCGGGATGTTGCCTTTGTATTTATCGGGGACGCTGCGAATAACATGGGCGACAGCCTGCTGATCGGCGGCACCATGATGGGAATGGATGTGCGCTTGTGTGCGCCCAAGGCCTGTTGGCCCAGCGAGGCTATTCAGAATGAAGCACAGACCATTGCCAGTGAGACCGGCGCACGAATCATGATCACGGAAGACATTGATGCTGCGGTGGCAGGCGTAGATTTTGTCTACACCGATGTGTGGGTGTCCATGGGTGAGCCGAAGGAAAAGTGGGCAGAGCGAATCAAACTGTTACAACCCTACCAGGTCAATACTGCCCTGATGGAGAAAACCGGCAACCCCCGCGTAAGGTTCATGCATTGTCTGCCGGCCTTCCATAACACCGAGACCACCATAGGCAAGGAAATACAGGCCGAGTTCGGCATCGACGCCATGGAAGTCACCAACGACGTCTTTGAAAGTCCCGCCTCTATCGTATTTGATCAGGCGGAGAACCGAATGCACACCATTAAGGCGGTGCTCGTCGCCACTCTTGGAAACTGATTCGAGGAGCATGACATGCTTGTAGTAGCAGCTCTGGGAGGCAATGCCCTGTTACGGCGAGGAGAGCCCCTGACCGCCGAGGCCCAGCGCGCCAACGTGAAAATTGCCGCCGAATCATTGGCCGAAATCGTCCGCGCCGGCCACCAGTTGGTAGTCACTCACGGCAATGGCCCCCAGGTAGGCTTGCTGGCGCTTCAGGGCGCCGCCTATAAGCCGGACGAAGCTTATCCCCTGGATGTACTGGGCGCTGAAACAGAAGGTATGATCGGCTACATCATCGAGCAGGAACTGGAAAACGCCCTGGACCATAACAGACCTGTGGCCACCCTGCTTACCCAGGTTCTGGTCGACAAGGATGACCCCGCCTTCAGCAATCCCACTAAGTTTGTCGGGCCAGTTTACGAAAGGGAAGAAGCTGAGACCAAAGCCGAAGCCGCCGGTTGGCACATCGCCCAGGATGGTGACAAGTGGCGGCGGGTAGTGCCTTCGCCCAAGCCCTTGGAGATACCCGACATGAGGGTGCTCCAGCTGCTGCTGGAACAGGGCGTTGTGGTGATCTGCGCCGGAGGCGGTGGTATCCCCGTTCTTCGCCGAGAGAACGGCAGCATGATCGGCATCGAAGCCGTGATCGACAAAGACGCCGCCAGCGCGCTTCTGGCCAGCCAGCTGGGCGCAGACGCTTTGCTCCTTCTCACTGACGTGGACGCCATCTACCGTGACTTCGGTAAGGACACCGCTACACCTATCCATAAATTAACGCTGGATGAAGCTCGCAAGCTGAACCTGCCAGCTGGTTCTATGGGGCCAAAAATAGACGCCGCGTGCAATTTCGCTGAAAGCGGAGGCATCAGTGGTATCGGCCGCCTAGAGGATGCACTAGATATTCTTAAACTACGGACGGGCACTTGTGTTGCTAGCTAACGCTTTTTACTGCTTATTGCAGACTTAACGAGAATGTGTAGCTACCGAAGGACGCCTTCATCAGTTCTCACAGCCTACCCCAACTGAAACGGGTAGACCGAACCAATCTGCAGTAACTGCGTCAGTTTATCCAGAGCAACCAGCGACTCTTCCGCCAGCTGTGGGTCGGCCAAATCATCCGGGGCAAGGCGTTCGCGGTAGTGGCGCTCCACCCACGCGGTCAGATCAGCGTACAGAGCATCGGTGAGCAGCACACGGCCGGTGAGCGCTGCACGTTCGGCGTTCGTTAGCACCACGCGCAAGCGCAGGCAGGCGGGGCCGCCGCCGTTGCGCATGCTCTGCTTGACGTCTTTGACGACCACTTCGCTAATCGGGTTATTGCCCGCCAGTAAGTGGTCTTGAATAGTGCGCCATACTGATTCTCGCTCCTGGCATTCGCCGGGTACCACTAGGGTCATAGTGCCGTCGGGGTTGGATAGCAGCTGCGAGTTGAAGAGATATGAGGCCACTGCGTCTTCCATGCTCACCGCTTCCAAGGGCACGCGCACCGGTATCAGCGGGCTGGTCATTTTGGCACGAAGTTCGTCAAGCGTGCCCTCTTCGTCCAGAAACGCCATTTCGTGGTAGAGCAGCACGGGGCCATTGCCCACTGCAATGACATCGTTATGGAATACACCCGCATCGATAGCATCCGGGTGCTGCTGGGCAAATACCGTTTGTGCCTCCGTTAACCCATGCTGGCGGGCCACCGCTTGACTAGCTTCCAAGGTTTGCCGAGCAGGAAAGCGCTGGGGTTCGCGCTCTCCGCTACGCACGTCACCAAACGTCTGGCGGCCATACACAAACAGATGAACGCCGGGTTCGCCGTGCTCACCGCATAGTCGGGTGTGATTGGCCGCACCTTCATCTGAAAAAGCTGGGGTGGCGGGCAGCACTGGGTGGTGAGAGAAGTGCTGTTCGTCACGGAAGATTGCCTGCAGCACGCGGCCAGTCGTTTGCGGCTCCAGGTAACGGTGAAAGCTGGACTGTAGATTGGCTGGGGTGAAGTGTACCCGGCTATCGGGTGCATCCATGCTGGGGGTAATAGTGCCCGCGTTAGCCGTCCACATACTGGAAGCCGAGCATACCGCCCGCAGCAACTGTGGGGCCTCACTAGCGGCGCGTGCCATCACTTCACTGTTGCTACCGCTAAAACCTAAATCGCGAAGTGCGCCAATGTCCGGGCGCTGTTGGGGCGGCAGCACGCCCTGGGCATAGCCTGCGTCCATCAGCGACTTCATCTTAAGCAGCCCCTGCAGCGCGCCCTCTTTTGGGTTGGAGACCAGACCACCGTGACTCATGGATGCGACATTGCCCACGGCCAACCCAGAGTAGTTGTGGGTTGGGCCGACTAGTCCGTCAAAATTGACTTCCCTAACGCTGCTGATGTCGACGGTACTCATAGGCTGACTCCCGGCGGCAGGGTCTCGGGCATCTCCAGGCTGTCGGCTTCCATGGAGGCCACCGGGTAGGCGCAGTAGTCTGCCGCATAAAAAGCACTGGGACGGTGATTGCCGCTGTCACCCACACCACCAAATGGTGCATCGCCGGATGCGCCGGTGGTTTGGCGATTCCAGTTGACGATTCCGGCGCGAATACGCAGCAGGAAGTCGTCCCAATCGGCTCGATCGCCGCCGATTAAACCGGCGGAGAGCCCATAGCGGGTGTTATTGGCAAGCTCAAGCGCTTCATCCCAATCGCGATAGCGGTGAATTTTCAGCAGCGGGCCGAAGTGCTCCTCGTCCGGCACATCAAGACCGGTCACGTCAATCAGTGCGGGACTTAACAGGCTGGTGTTCTCTTCCAGGCGCTGCATGCGATTGATCACCGTGCCGCCCATAGACTCCAGCTCATCTTGCGCCTTAAGCAGGCCGTCCGCCGCCGCTACGCTGACCAAGCCACCATAGAATGGGGCAGGGTTTTCTTCGAACTGGCCTGCCACGTGTAGCTTAGTGATTGCTTCTGAAAGCGCATCGATCAAGCGATCACCGACGGCACCTTCCGGCACCATTAAGCGCCGCGCGCAGGTGCAGCGCTGGCCGCCGGAGAGAAACGCCGACTGCAGAATGGCCAACACCGCGGCACGCTCGTCGTCGACATCCTTCACCACCAGCGGGTTATTGCCGCCTAACTCCAGCGCAAGGATTTTATCCAGCTGTCCGGCAAACTGCTGGTGCAGCATGCCACCCACTTTGGCGCTACCGGTAAACAGCAGACCATCAATATCAGGGTTACCTGCCAACGCTTGGCCTACCGGCACACCACCCTGCACCAGGTTAATGACGCCTGCAGGAAGCCCGGCTTCCAGCCAGCACTGAAGGGTCAAATCCGCGGTCAGCGGGGTCTGGTCGCTGGGTTTGAAGACCACACAGTTACCCGCCAATAGCGCAGGCACCATATGCCCGTTGGGCAGGTGGCCAGGGAAATTGTAAGGGCCAAACACCGCCATCACACCATGAGGACGGTGGCGCAGCACCGCGTTTGCACTACCCACCGCTTTTTCCCGTTCGCCGGTGCGCTCGTTATACGCTTTAACCGACAGCGCCACCTTACCCACCATAGCGCCCGCTTCGGTGCGTGCTTCCCAGAGCGGTTTGCCGGTTTCAGACGCAATCGCCACGGCCAAGTCTTCACCGCGAGCTTTCAGCACCTCGGCAAAACGCTCGACAAGCGCCTGACGCTCGGCAAAAGGTGTGCGCGCCCAGCCGGGGAAGGCACCGCGGGCGGCTTTCACAGCGGCCGTGACCTGCTCAGAGCTAGCCGTCGCTGCTTGCCATAGCGACTTGCCAGAAACAGGGTCGTGCTTGCTCAAAGGCTCTGCGTCGCCTGCGACCCAGGCGCCATTGATCAGTTGCTGCTGTTGGGCGTGCATAAAAACTCTCCTGTAAACATCGCCTAGGAAACCTCTGATTAACTATTGCGCTTGGCCATACTGCGTTAAAAATCGCCTCAAAATGCTCATTTACACCCCGTAAACTCCGCTTTTTCGTTGATTTTTGCCTTGTCTGGCCTGCGCTCATCACATTAATCAGAGGTTCCTTAGGTCTCGAGTAGCCGTAGGCTATCGCCGGTGACAACGCCTAAGCGCTTCGCTTCTTGTTCGCTAAGCACGATAGTGTTGTCTTCAGTGGGCGCGCGGCCTATCCAACTGGCGGTAAAGTGCAGCATCTGGGTGGTAGCGGCCAGCCAGCGGCTGACGCTCTCTTCGCTTGCCCCGGCAGATACTTCCACTTGGCAAAGCCGTGAGTTGCGGATGGCGCGTACGTCGTCAATGTAAGCTTCCACCGTGGGGCCGCCATCGAAAATATCGATATAGCCCTCCCAGCGCAGCCCCTCTTTCTTAAGCATTTCCAACGCCGGGCGGGTATGACGATGCACCTGACCAATGCAGGCCCGCGCCTCTTCGGCCATAAAGGTGGTGTAAATGGGGAACTTGGGCATCAGCTCGCCGATAAAGCTCTTCTGCCCCAGGCCGGTTAGGCGGTCAGCTTCGCTGAAATCCATAGGGAAGAAGTGTTTGCCCAGGCTCTCCCAGAAAGGGCTGGTGTTGTTCTCATCAAACACCCCGCGCATTTCCGCTAATACTTTTTCGGGGAAACGGTCCCGAAACTGGGCAATAAATAGCCAGCGTGCTTTGGAGAGCAACGCGCCGTTGCGCAAATGCTTGTTGGCTTCGCCGCGGTATTCTGGTCGCAGAAACAAAGAGCACACTTCAGCGTCACCGGTATGGTCGGAGCTTAAAAACAGTGTATCGATGGTGCGGTGCAGATCCAGCTGAACCGAGGAATGGGCCAAAGTGCCCAGACGATAGTTGTAGAACGGCACTTCACGGCCAACCTGCCCCTCAATGGCGCAGCAGCCCGCCAGCTCGCCGCTTATTTCATCCTCCAGTACAAAGAAATAAAGCCGGTCATCCACCGGGGTGCGCTCTTCAAAGGCACTGGCAGCCGCTTCAATCTTACCGGCTAGAAACTCGCGGTTATCCGGCAGCGAGGTAAAACCAACCCCTGCCTGCTGCGCAAGCGCCTGAAGCCCATCCAGATCATCCCGGGCAATGGGTCGAATGCGCATTACATTTCTCCTTCGTCGAGCGCGTCTACCACGCTGGGTAGCGTCAGCGGCGCGGCAAGCACCGCCCGCCCTTCCGTGACGCCCAACCGCTCGGCGTGCTCCGCGGAGAGCATCAACTGGCCCGTGGGTGACAGCGCGTAGCGCGCAACGATACAACGAAACTCGCCCAGCTTTTGATTGGCAACCAGCGCGGGCTCGGCATCGGGCAACGCGTGTTCAGGGCGAATGCGTACCGGGTGCCAGGCGGCACTGCGGAAGGTTTCCAGCCGTTCGCGCTCGGCTTTAACAATCGGCCCGGCGTCGAAAATATCCACATGTCGCGAGCGCACAAAGCCCTCCGCCAGCATCTCTTCCAGCGCCTCTTCGTGGGCGGGGTGCTCTCGGCCAATCGCCGCCCGTGCCTGGGGCGTTAGCAGCGGCAAATAGAGTGGAAACTGGGGCATGACTTCGGCGATAAAACTTTTCGAGCGTACCCCGGCAATATGATTCATATCCTGGAAGCTGCGAGCGAAAAAGTGCCGCCCGACGCTCTCCCAGAACGGCGACTCATTGCGGATATCGAGATAGCCGGGAAACGCCACCGCCAGAATGCGCGAAAAGCGCTCGGGATACTGGGCGATAAACATCAGCCGCGCCCGGCGCAGCAGGCTCTCGGCGCTGGTGCCTTTATAGCGGGGATTAAGCGAAAAGGCGCACAGCAGGGTGGCGTCCGAAACTTCATGGGAAAGCGCCAACGTCTGAACTTCGCGGCGTACGTTCAACTGCTGAGAAGCGTGAATCAGCGTTTCCTGGCGATAGGTGTAATAAGCCTCATTGGCTCCCGCCTGGGCGCGAATGGTGGCCGTACCGAGCACTTCCTCGCGTGAATCGTCAGCCAGCACAAACGTATAGTGCTCGTTTTCTGGAAACTCGACGTCGCCGTTAAAGGCGTCTTGGGAGCGTGCAATGCGCTCCTGAAGCCGCTCACGGTTGGCGGGCAAGTTGGTCAGCTTCGGCACTGCATGCTCGGCTAATTGCTCAAGCGCCGTGAGATCAGACGCTTTAACGGGTCGAACTACCAGCATCCTCGACGCCCCCTCTTCATTTAACACGACTGACGCAGCCTGTTGCTCACTCATCCTGCCGCAACTAACCGCTCAATCGCACGCTCTAAGCGCGCCATGCCCTCGGCGATATCGGCTTCAGGAATGACCAGAGAAGGTGCCATGCGCAGCACGTTCGGCCCGGCAATCAGTGCCATCAAGCCCTCTTCAATAGCGAGCGGGAGAATGTCTTTGGCGCGGCCTTCATAGGCATCTGACATTTGCGCACCGATCAATAAGCCCATACCGCGAATCTCTTTAAACACGCCGTGCTTGCGGTTGATGGTTTCTAAGTGCTCGCGGAACAGGTCGTGGCGATGCTTAACGCCTTCGAGCACCTCAGGGGTATCGATAAGCTCCACCGCCGCCAGGGCAACGGCTGATGCCAGCGCATTGCCGCCGTAAGTAGAACCGTGGGTGCCAACCACCAGTGATTTAGCAACCGAGTCGATTGCCAGCATGGCGCCAATGGGGAAACCGCCGCCCAGGGATTTGGCACTGGTAAGAATATCCGGTGTAATGCCGTAGTTCTTATAAGCATAGAGTTCGCCGCTACGACCAACGCCGGTTTGTACTTCGTCAAAAATCAGCAGCGCATTGTGCTCGTCGCATAGATCGCGCAGCCCTTGGAGGAACTCTTGAGTGCCGGGCACGATACCGCCCTCGCCCTGCATGGGTTCAACCATAATCGCGCAGGTGTCGTCGCCCACCAGCTTGCGCACGCTTTCTAGGTCGTTGAAATCGGCGTGGAGAATACCGCCCGGCACCGGGCCAAAGCCCTGAGAGTACTTAGGCTGTCCACCCACGCTGACAGTAAAGAAGGTGCGACCATGAAAAGATTGGTAGAACGAGATGATTTTATCTTTATGTTCACCGTGATTATCCACCGCCCAGCGGCGAGCAAGCTTAAGCGCAGCTTCGTTAGCTTCACCACCGGAAGAGCATAAGAACACCTTATCGGCGAAGGTGCGCTCGACCAGCGTCTTGGCCAAATTCAGCGCTGGCTCGTTGGTATACACGTTGGAGAGGTGCCACAGCTTCTCGCCCTGCTCTTTGAGCGCATTGACCAGTACCGGATGGCAATGGCCAAGAGAGTTAACCGCGATGCCCCCGGCAAAATCGATATATTCACGCCCCTGTTGATCCCACAAGCGGCTACCTTCACCACGCACGGGAATGACCTGCTGCGGTGAGTAGTTGGGCGTCATGTAGTGGTCGTAATCTTGACGGCTTGGGATATGACTCATGGGACGCTAGCTCCAGTGGAGGAAAGTAGTGACAACAGTATAAGGTGGCAAAGAGTCCACGTGCTTTCAGCAATGGGACGGCAAATTATGAATAGCGACTTATCGGCGTACCACTAAACCGCCTTGAAGAACTCTAAAAGAGCCCCATACTTATTAGCAAGCTATGCGGTTATTCGATGAGTTGAGTTGCATAGTGATGAGCAGCGACACTCAGGATGAGAGGAGACCAACGCATGCAGATTGATCTAAACGGTAAGCACGCCATTATCACCGGTTCGACGGCAGGCATCGGTTTTGCGATTGCTCAAGGGCTCGCCAATGCGGGCGCTAACGTGGTCGTAACAGGCCGCACCCAGTCGCGGGTTGACGAAGCCATCGCCGCGATCAAAAAAGATTCTCCCAATGCCAAAGTAGAAGGCGTTGCTGCAGATCTTGGCACCTCTGAAGGCTGCCAAACGCTTATCAAACAGCAGCCCAGCGCGGATATCCTGATCAATAACGTAGGCATTTTCGGCCCGCAGGACTTTTTCGACGTTGACGACGACACTTGGCAGCAATTTTTCGATATTAATATCATGAGCGCAGTGCGGCTTTCCCGTCACTACGCCCAAGGTATGCGCGAACGCGACTGGGGTCGTATTCAGTTTATCTCCAGCGAGTCAGGGATCAACATCCCCAGCGAAATGGTGCATTACGGCATGACTAAATCGGCGCTGCTGTCTGTTTCACGCGGGCTAGCGAAAGTGCTTAGCGGCACCCAGGTTACTGTGAACGCCATTCTACCTGGACCGACGCGCTCTGAAGGCGTACTCAAGATGATTGGGGAAATGGCGGAAAAAGAGGGTATTTCCCAGCAAGAGATGGAAGAGCGCTTTGTAAAAGAGAACCGCCCCTCCTCCATCATTCAGCGCTTAGCAACCCCAGAGGAGGTCGCTAGCATGAGCGTCTACGCCGCCTCCCCCCAAGCCAGTGCCACCACCGGGGCGGCACTACGCGTGGAAGGTGGCATCGTGGATACGTTAACCTGAGCCCTCTAAGCTTATGCTTCTAAACTTATCTTTCTAACCTTATCCTTCTAACCAAGTCGCTCTTCTCGCGGTGTCATACCGAAATGGTGACGGTAGGCGGTAGAAAAATGCGCGCCCGAGGAAAATCCCGTGGCAAACGCAATATCGCCTACCGGCCGGTCACTATCGCGCAGTTGTTTGCGCGCCTCTTGTAAGCGTAAATCCAGGTAGTAGCGACTAGGCACCGCCTGTAGATACTTCTTAAATAGCCGCTCCAACTGACGCCGGGAGATGCCTAGATGCTCGGCAAGCTCCAGGGTCGAGAGTGGCTCTTCAATATTGGCTTCCATGAGCGTGACGGCATCCACCAGGCTTTGCGGCGCATGGCCCAGGCGGCTACGCAGGGGCACGTGTTGGCGCTCATCTGCCAAGCGAATACGGTCGCAAACAAATTGCTCCGACACCTGCTCTGCCAAGCGGGGACCATGATGCTGGCCAATCAGCGTGAGCATCAGATCCATGGCCGCGGTACCGCCCGCACAGGTCAGTCTGTCGCGATCAATTTCAAACAGCTGTTGAGAAAGCGTCACTTGCGGGTAGGCCTGAGAAAAAGCCTCAAACCGCTGCCAGGGCAGCGTCGCGCGATAGCCTTCCAGCAACCCACAGCGCGCCAATACCTCAGTTCCCCCGGCTAACCCACCCAATGCCACACCGCGCCCCTGATGCCCCCGCAGCCATTCATTCAGCTTTGCGGGCAGCGTATACGGCAGCGGCGTTGGCGCGCATATCAACAGCAGGTCGAGCGGACCTAAGGCGGCACCTAATGCGTGCTGGGCAATCAGCGAAAGCTGGGCGCTGCTACGGACGGGCTCATCGTTGAGGCTTAATGTGACGGTGTGGTAAAGCATCTGCCCACTCAGCTGGTTAGCCATTTGCAGCGGTTCCAGTGCGCTGGCATGGGTCAATAACGAGAACCCCGGCAGCAGCAGAAAGGCCACTCGCCGACGGGGAGTGCCTGTTTGAGAGGTTAACGGGTTGGGCTGCATGATAACTGACTGCGCTGCATAAAAATCCGCCGTGGGTAAACGACTATCTTACCCAATTGCGTAGAGGATCGCAGCGTTATGACCATTGCAGCAAAAACGTGACGCATGAGTGCAATTTGCCGGGCGCAGGGCCCGGCAAAAAGAGAGCACGGTTAAGCACTAATTACCCCGATTAATAATGCCTAACACGATGATACTGACCACAATCACCCCGACAATGATGACCACCAGAGGGAGTAATTTATATAAACCGCCCGGTCGCTGCTTAGCTTCGGGCTGTAGATGCGGTTTTGAGGTTTCATAATCCTCTGGTATCCGCTCATTGATAATATGCTGCTTCTCTTCTTCCGGGGTTTTGCTTTCCCTAGTATCCATAAACACCTCCCGCGTTCCGGTCGAATTCGGCGGCGCTTCCGCCTCTGTGAATGGCTTACAGATTCACGACATCAAACGTAACCTCTGGATTGACGTCGGCATCGTAATCTACGTCGTCACGCTCAAAGCCAAACAGCTTCAAGAATTCGTGCTTATAACCAGCATAGTCGGTAATCTCGAATAAGTTTTCGGTCGTCACTTCCGGCCACAGATCCTGACACGCTTGCTGAACGTCGTCGCGCAGTTCCCAGTCATCCAAACGCAATCGCCCTACCTCATCAGTTACCATTTCACCGCGCTTACCTTGGGGTGAGTAGAGCTGCTCGCCGAACAGACGGTTTAACTGATCGATGGTGCCTTCGTGCAGGCCCTGCTCTTTCATGATGCGGTAGACCATGGCGATATACAGCGGCATTACCGGAATGGCAGCGCTCGCCTGGGTGACCACCGACTTGAGTACCGCCACATTGGCACCGCCACCGGTCTCTTTCAGCTTGGCGTCGATAGCCGCGGCGGCGCGGTCAAGGTCTTCCTTGGCTTTACCCAGCGCACCGTGCCAGTAGATTGGCCAAGTGATTTCAGTACCGATATAGCTAAACGCCACACTACGTGCACCTTTTGCCAGCACACCTGCTTGGTCAAGCGCTTCCATCCACAGTTCCCAATCTTCGCCGCCCATCACGGTGATGGTGTCGTCAATTTCCTGCTGGGTGGCTGGCTCTACTTCTGCTTCGATAATCGCGTCTTTATTAGTATCGATAGCGGTGGCGCGGTAGGTTTCGCCAATTGGCTTGAGGCTCGAGCGCTTGAGTTCGCCGCTATCCGGCAGTTTGCGAACAGGTGATGCCAGTGAGTAAACCACCAGATCAATCTCACCCATGTCCTGCTTAATCAGTTCAATGGCTTTTTCCCGTGCTTCATGGGAGAACGCATCGCCGTTAATCGACTTGCTATATAGCCCTTCCTGCTTGGCAAACTTATCGAAGGCGGCACTGTTGTACCAGCCTGCGGTGCCGGGTTTCTTATCAGTAGCAGGCTTTTCAAAGAACACACCCAGAGTGTCGGCACCGTAGCCAAACGCTGCTGTGATCCGCGCGGCCAAGCCATAGCCACTTGAAGCCCCAATGACGAGTACTTTTTTTGGGCCAGCCTGCTTATCCAAACCGCGAGCACGGGTCGCTTCAATCTGCTCGCGGACGTTCTGCTCGCAGCCGATGGGATGAGTAGTGGTACAAATAAAGCCGCGTACTTTGGGTTTAATAATCACAGAGAACCTCTTTATCGGATTGATTTTGCTTTTGACATCATAACTAGCAATATCGTTTTGCCATAGTTTTTAACATGGTTTTTGACATAGCAATGTCATGACTCAGTGGGGCTATTCTAGCGGTCCACGTGCGCCCTGTCCGCTCTTGAGCTACTGTCTACCATTGAGATGCAGCCACTTTCGCGTCACGATAACCGCTTAAGCAACAACTTCCCTAATGAGGCGACCATGAATGCGCAGCAGCTAGTAGATGAACGCGGCGATCTTTGGCTGGCGCTTGCCCCGCTGTGGCTGGATCGTGAACCCAGCGAGCGCGATTACGTGCGTATGGTCGAGGTCGTAGAACGCTATGACATGACCCTTAATGAGCTTGAGTGGATGTTCCGGCTGGAGATGGCGCCTGTGATGTCTCGCCATCAGCTCTCGATTGCCAGCGAGTGGCGACAATTTGACGACTATAAGCTGATGAAGCAGTTGGTCAATCACAACATGCGTTTGAAGGGCTGGCGCCGCAAAAGCTGGGCACTGTTTTCAGGTTTAACGACCATGATGGTGCGTCACCGCTGGAACGCACTCATGAGCCGCGTGGCAGTCGCACGGGGCGAGCAGCTATAGATAGAGCGTGTGTCAAAGCTAAGGGTAACTTTGATCCAAGGCTGCTTCCAACGCCAGCCGCAGGGGGCGCCCGTGGTCGCGCGGCCCAAAGCGGGCAATCACCTTGCCATCACGGCCCACCAGAAACTTGGTAAAATTCCACTTGATCAGTTGTGTGCCCAGCACGCCAGGCGCCTCACGCTTGAGCAGAACAAACAGTGGATGGGCACCACTACCATTGACATTGACCTTTTCCAGTAGCGGAAAGCTGACGCCAAACTGCTGTTCGCCAAATTGGCAAAACGCTTGAGCGCTCTCCGGCGATTGACGGCCAAACTGGTTGCACGGGAAACCGAGCACGGTGAAGCCACGATCCCGGTAGCGCTGAAACAGGGTTTCAAGCTCGCTTAGCTGCGGGGTAAAACCACACTGGCTGGCAACGTTAACCACCAGCAGCACTTGGCCGCGCAGCGCCCGCAAGTTAAACGGCAGCCCTTGGTGGGTATAGCAATCTTGGTCATAAATTTGCATTAATCAGCCCCACGAAACCCCAAACGGCATAGTATCACCATGCCACGGCTATGCTTTTTACACCAGCGGTCCCGCGACCACACGAAGCGCCAGCGCAATTAGCAGTAAGCCGGTGATGCGGTTAATCCAGTGGGCACGCCGTTGCAGCCAGGGTAGAATCTGCGAGTGGGAAAGCACCACCGCGACCAGGACGTACCAGCCCCCGTCAATAATCATCGCCGTTAACACAATGATAGCCTTGGCCAACCCACTCATCTCCGGGGTTACAAACTGGCTCAGTAGCGCGACAAAAAATAGGATCAGCTTCGGGTTGCCTAACGCCACTAACACGCCCTCTTTGGCTGCTTGCCCGCGGCTAGTGATAATCGCATTAGGCTCTAAGGCACCGGCTTTCCCGGCGCGCAGCGCTTTAACCCCCAGCCACGCCAAGTAAGCCGCACCGCACCAGGTAATCAGTTGAAACAGTAGCGGAAAACTGGCGATTAAAGCGCCAAGCCCCCAAACGGTCAGTAGCGCATAAAAGCCCACTCCAAAGGCATGGAAGATGGCTGCAGTCACCCCCATAAAACGCCCGCCGCCTAACGTATGGCGCAGCACCAGTGCCAAACTCGGCCCCGGCGACATAGCACCCATGGCACAAATCGCGGCGAGTGATAGCCAGAGTGTCAACGGCATGCCTGTTTCTCCTTGAAGAGTCGATATCACGGTGTGTGGGCTGACGGCCAGTATACGCTAAGCCAAGCAACACTTCGGTAAGTGCCTTAAATAACGCTGTTAGCATGGTACGCTGTTGGGTAAAATTTCTTCTTTTCGCTCTATGCGACTCTTCGCACTTTTTTCACTCTTTTAGATACACACGCCCCACCGCTCAATGCGTGGGGCATATAGAAGACATAAGTCTAGAAAACCTAGGACTTGAAAACATAGGACGGCAACATGGGCAGGGCTTTTCAGAACCGTAAGGAATCCATGGCCAAAACGGCCGATGCAAAGACCAAGGTCTACAGCAAATATGGACGCGAGATTTACGTTTGCGCTAAAGCGGGCGGCACCGACCCCAATGGCAACTTGGCGCTGCGCGGCTTAATGGAGCGGGCCAAGAAAGACCAGGTACCCTCTCACGTTATTGATAAAGCACTCGACAAAGCCAGCGGCGCCGGTGGTGAAGACTTCTCCGCCGCGCGCTACGAAGGCTTCGGCCCTGGCAATGTGATGGTGATTGTCGACTGTTTAACCGACAACCCCAACCGCACCTTTGGCGATGTACGTGGCTGCTTCACCAAAACCAAGAGCAAAATTGGTACCCCCGGCAGCGTCAGTCACATGTTCGACCACTGCGCTATCTTCTCTTTCGCCGGAAGCGATGAAGAGGCCGTGCTGGAAGCGCTGATGGAAGCCGATGTGGATGTCACCGACATTGAGCAAGAGGGCGAGCGCATCACCGTTTTCGCCCCGCATACCGACTACGCCAAAGCCAAACAAGCGCTGCTGGATGCGTTCGGCGAGATTGACTTTGAGGCTGACGAGATCCAATTCCTGCCGCAAACCACTACTCCGGTTGAAGGCGACGACGTGGCGATGTTTGAAAAATTCCTCGCCATGCTCAATGAGCTGGACGATGTACAAAACGTCTATCACAGCGGTGAATTACCCGAAGAGAGTGATAGCTAATCATTACCTCTTGAGTAAGCTGATCCCACCGCGTTGCGGGTATCCAAGGCCGCATCCGGTGGCAACATCGCTGACTGCACACCCGCAGCACTCAATACTTTTTTGCCGCGTAAAGTGAGGTCGGTAATAAACAGAAACTGCTGACGGGGATCCACCGGATAGGCGCGTATGCGGTAGTGGGTGCCCCAGGGTTTCTCCTCAGCGACCACAATGATCGGCTGGTCGAATTTTAGGTAGGCACTGGTAAGCGCTACGTCACGCAGCGCTTTACGTACCCAGCCTGCCTCGTGTTCAGGGTGTAGATAAAAGCTCGCCACGCACTGCAGGCTGGTACCGCCGTTGTTGGCGTTATAAACGGCGTGATCCCACAGCTTTAAATGCGGCACATAAACCAAATCATCGTCAGGTGTTTGGATGTCGACGGTGCGTAAGCCAACGTGCTTGACCTCGCCGTAGGTATCTTCGATTTGTACCCAATCGCCGGGCCGATACGGCAGCTCTACCGCTGAAACAACGCCCGCTATCAGGCTGCTCACGTAATCTTTCATGGCAAAGCCAATGGCCAATCCCAGCGCGCCCATCAGGGTCACCATGTTACGGAGCGACGGCTCAATAATAGTGGGGACGATGATGGCGAGTGCAGTGATCAATATCAGCAAGCGCGTTATCGGCACCAGGGCAAAAATACGAAAACGTACTTGGCCATGCATTCGGTTGCCGATCCAGTTCAGCCCCCGCTGGCTGACAATAATCAGCACAATGGTCGCTAGCAAAACTAGGCCCAAGGTAATCAGTGCCTGGCTATCGATATCGTTAAACAGTCGCGCGTACTTCTTTTGTTCTTCCATGGGTTGCCCTCCACGGGCCTGTCACTTATAGCGTCCTAGAGCGGATCGACTAGATAATTACGCGACTCTAATAACTGACGAACACTCGCGTAGCTTAACGGTGCGATCTGCCAACGCCCTTCGCAGCTTGAAACAATGCCTTTACGCTGCAGGGCTAAACGGGCATTCAGTGCTTCATGGTGTGAGAAAGGCAGCACTTCTCCTAAAGAGTGGTCATCCAGACCGCCATGAACCAATAACGCATGCAGCACCAGCGTGGCAACATCTCCGGTATCAACGGCAAGTTCCGCCTCGGCGAGAGCATCCACCAGCCACAGCTCATCTTCACCCTCTGCTTTTGGCTCACGCAGCCGCTCGCGCCAGTAGTGCCAAGCAAGGCCAATATGACCGCGGCAGTTGGCCGCTAAGCGCTGGAGCTCTTTATTCGGGGCTTTATCGTTTTGCTTAAATGGTGAGTCAGGTAGTACCTCTTTACCTGTTCGCGTGCTGTAAACACTCGGGGGCTGGCCCTTATGGGTCGCAATTTGTGCAAAATAGCGCGACAGCTGCTCACCTTCCATGGATTGAAGGGTAAACACCGGCACGCCATCAATACCGATAACACGTTGAAGAAAGGCATAGGTCCAGCTATCACAGCCAATCACACCCTGCCCCAAGCGACCACTTAAGGCGCGCTCAAGAAACTCTCGAATGCCCTGAATACCCTGGGTGTGGCGCAAAAAATAGCGTTCCAGGGCTGGCACTGCCCATTCGCGTTGATTGACACACTGCTCTACCCACTCTGTGTCTCCCTCGGCGAGCTCGCTAAGTGTGGGCGGCGCTAAGCAAGTGATATGGTGCTTTTCAGCCCAATGGGTTACCACCGAGGCATGGCCGCTGTAGGGCGTGGTAATAAAGAAAGTAACTGGCGCGTCCTGGCCTTCTAGCTGATGTGCTAACGCTGTTGCGGCGGGCGCCCAATCGATGGGAGGTACTAAATGCGCTAGCCTAACCTCAGGTAGTGCCCGTAACTCACTCTCGTCTTTTACTTGCTGCTCAGCGTCGTTTTTGCCCCCCAGCCACGACGAGACCGAGCGTAGCGAACGCCGCCACTGGCTTGCCTGGGTCTGCTCGGGGGTATGAAAGTGTTCAAGCTCAACGACCGCCCAAAGCGGCGTGTTGGCTGATGATGACTGCTCCCCCATGACATTGCCCCTATGGCTAGCGATAAGCGCTCACTTTAACACGGTGTGCCCAGCTTCTACTCTCATAGGCGAACTTATGGTCTAAAATAAAGTCTTTATAGACAGTAGTTAGCGCACATAACGGACTATTATTTTATTGCCAAAGCAATGGCAAAAGCTAAAGGAGAAAGCGATGAGTGTTGTCCATGTTAGCGAAGCAGAGTTGCACGCCAAGCTCGAGAAGTGCATTGCCGGTGAGCGGCTACTGATTGAGCATGAGGGCAATCGCTTTAGCGCCAGAATCCAGCATGTGGGACTAATGGGCGTAAAGGTGATTCCTGAATCGGAGATCAAGAACAGTCACAAAACGCCAGGAGATGTCGAAGGCGTCACTGTTCCCTACGACGAGATATTAGAGCTTGAAGTGAAGGGTGTGGTCTACAGCCGCTTGCCTGAGTAGTACTCTTGCACGCCCTGCAACCAGGACAAGGCGTGCAAACTGCCTTTTATTTTGCTGCTAAGGTGTTAGAACGTCAGGCAGATTTTGCCGAAGTGCTGGCCAGATTCCTGATGGCGGAAAGCGTCGGCGATCTCGGTAAGCGGAAATTCACGGTCAATGATCGGGTGCATATCGAATGTTTCCAGCGCACGGATCATCTCGATCTGCTGGCGACGACTGCCCACAATCAAGCCCTTCAAGTTCGCCTGTTTGGCCATTAACTTGGCCGTCGGCAACTCACCCTCACGCCCAGTGAGGATACCAATCAAGGCGATATGCCCACCGATTTTGATCGCATCAAAGGATTGCGGCAGCGTACCTGGCCCGCCGACTTCGACGATATGATCAACGCCTTCGCCGTTGGTCAGCTCTTTAACCCGCTTACCCCAATCAGGCGTCTCTTTATAGTTGATGGTGTGCTCTGCACCCATCTCACGCAGCCGCGCCAGCTTTTCATTCGATGAAGACGTAGCGATTACCCGCGCGCCCATCAAACGAGCAAACTGCAGGGCAAAAATGGATACCCCTCCGGTGCCCAGCACCAGCACGCTGTCGCCCGCTTTAATGCCACCATCGACGACCAGTGCCCGCCAAGCGGTTAAGCCAGCGGTGGTTAAAGTAGCGGATTCCGCGTGGCTGTAGCCCTTGGGCTGATGGGTAAACCACTCAACCGGGCGCACCACCTGTTCACGAGCGTAGCCATCCACGCCGTCACCCGGCGTAGTGCGAAAATCGCCCACTCTGGCCGGGCCTTCCAGCCAGTGCGGGAAGAATGTCGAAACCACGTGGTCGCCCACCGCAAATTCGCTAACACCTTCGCCGACGGCTTCGACAACGCCCGCGCCGTCCGACATGGGAATCCGTCCATCGTCGGCAGGAATCATCCCGGCGACCACGGCATAGTCATGGAAATTCAAGGAACTTGCATGCAGGCGTACTTTAATTTCACCTGGGCCAGGCTCGCCTGGGGCCGCTAGCTCAACGACCTCTAGCTTGTCTAAACCGCCGGGCTCTCTAAGCTGAATGGCTTGCATCACTGCCTCCTATTGAACGCACATCGTTAAAAAACGACTGGTCTATTTTGAGGTGAGGGCACTTTCCTCAAGATCAAGGTCGTGGCCTAAAAAACCACCCGACTGCCGCTGCCACAGGCTGGCATAGATACCCCCTTTTGCCAGTAACTCCTGATGCGTGCCGGTTTCGACGATGCGCCCTTCATCCACCACAATCAGTCGGTCGAGCATGGCGATGGTGGAGAGTCGGTGGGCGATAGCAATCACCGTTTTACCTTCCATCAGCGTATCTAGCTGCTCTTGAATAGCGGCTTCCACTTCGGAGTCCAGCGCAGAGGTGGCCTCGTCCAACACCAGAATCGGCGCATTTTTTAGCAGCACCCGAGCAATCGCGATCCGCTGACGTTGGCCACCTGACAACTTAACGCCACGCTCACCGACGAGGGCATCCAATCCGCGACGCCCTTTCGGATCGACCAGCTCGTCGATAAAGGTATCCGCATGGGCGCGACACACCGCGCTCCAAACGTCTTCCTCACTGGCATGAGGGCTACCGTAACGGATGTTGTCGCGCAGCGAACGGTGTAGCAGTGAGGTGTCCTGGGTGACCATGCCAATCTGGTGGCGCAAGGAGGTCTGGGTAACCTCGGCAATGTTCTGCCCATCAATCAGAATACGCCCACCCTGCACGTCGTAAAAACGCAGCAGCAGGTTGGCAAGCGTCGATTTACCCGCCCCCGAGCGCCCTATCAAACCGATTTTCTCACCGGGGGCGATAGTTAAGTTCAAGCCATCAAACACGGTTTTGTTTTCGCCCTTGGCCTGCTCGTAACCAAACCGCATGGCGTCAAAACGAATTTCCCCTTGGGGCACTTCTAACGGCAGAGCGCCCGGGGCGTCACGCACGGTCGGATCCCGGGCAATGGTATTCATGCCATCCTGTACGGTGCCGATATTTTCAAACAGCCCGGCAACTTCCCACAATATCCAGTCGGACATAAAGCGGATACGCATGACCAGCGCAATGGCAATCGCCAGCACGCCCAACGAAATCGCCTCCGTGTACCAGGCGCTGATCGCCATGGCCGCCGTACCCACCAACAGTGCGGTGTTCAGCAGCGTCAGTCCCACGCTCATAATAGTCACCAAGCGCATCTGGCGATGCACTGTGACCATAAAGCCTTCCATAGCGTCTTTTGCGTAGCGCTGCTCGCGCTCGGTGTCTGCAAAAAGCTTGATGGTTTGGATATTGCTGTAGCTGTCCACCACGCGCCCGGTCATCTGGGCACGGGCGTCTGCCTGGGCCATGGAAACGTCGCGCAAACGCGGCACGAAGTAGCGCATAATCGCCAGGTAGCCCACCAGCCACAGGCCCAGCGGAACCAGCAGCAATAGATCTGCACGGCCCAACAGGTAGGCTGCACCAGTGAAATAGACGATGGCGTAGACCAATAGATCCATCACTTTGGTGACGGTCTCGCGTATCGCCAGCGCCGTTTGCATCACCTTTTGCGACACCCGCCCGGCAAATTCGTCCTGATAAAACGCCAGGCTCTGGCTAAGCATATGGCGGTGGGATAACCAACGGCCGATCATCGGGTAGTTACCGAAAATACTCTGATGGGTGACCAGTGACTGCATGAGTACTAACAGCGGCAAACCGATCAGCAGCAATAGTCCCAGGCCAGCAAGCCACAGGCCGTTTTCAGCCCAAAAGCCTGCGCGTTCAACGTTGCCCAGCCAATCGACTAACTGCCCCATGTAACTGAAAAAAACCACTTCAGCCGCCGATACCAGCGCCGTGAACAGCGTCATTAGCAGCAACAGCGGCAGCATCGGACGGGAGAAGTGCGCAATAAACGGCATTAAGCCCTTAGGCGGCGTTTTAACCTCGCCTTCGGGGTAAGGGTTAACTCGCGTTTCGAAGTAACGAAATAGCGGCTGTAAAACACGCGATAGCATGAGGCTTCCTTACGTGACTGGCGGTGGTATTGACGGTCTTTACTTTTTTATAGGTGAGTGTGGAAGGTGTAGATGTCGTTAAAATGTCATTAAGAATTAGAGTGCCGCAGCAGCCAGCGCGCCCAAAAAGGCGCAATGATCATCAGCGTGACCATGCGCAGCAGATGGTGGAAGGCAACAAACACCGGATCGATATTGAGCGCGACG
This sequence comes from Halomonas alkaliantarctica, assembly GCF_029854215.1. Classification (NCBI taxonomy): domain Bacteria; kingdom Pseudomonadati; phylum Pseudomonadota; class Gammaproteobacteria; order Oceanospirillales; family Halomonadaceae; genus Vreelandella; species Vreelandella neptunia. The sequence goes on from NZ_CP122961.1 coordinate 3,043,385, forward strand.
GCCAAAATAGCCATTTCGCCAATGCCTCCAGGTGCCAGCGCCAGCAGCGCCACGTCGCGACCTACCCCTAGCAGTTGGTGAATCAGCTCGGCAAATAGCGCTAGTACCGACAAGGCTAACAACGTCGCCACGCCGGACTGCCATAAATAGCGGCCAAAAAGCTTGCGCGTCATGCCCTGAAAGCGCGAACCGATGGCACTGCCCAGTACCCATAGCATAAGGTTCATTCCCCACTCCGGAAGAGCGAGACTGGCAATATCAATACCGGATAATAGAGCAGCCACTAGCAGTGGTGCCAGCAGTGCGGGACTGGGAATTCGCAGCCAGCGACCTAGCGGCAATAACAGCGGGATCAGCAGTAGCATCCAACCATGCTCCAAGCCGCTGTGCACAGGGCCGATCCCCTCTCCCCCGCCTTCATAGGCCCAAAATAGGGGCGGCAAAAAAAGAATGACTAAAATGATGCGTAGCGACTGGGCGACCGCAATGCGCTGTGGATCACCGCCGCACTTTTCACCCAGCAGGATCATCGCCGTCATGGCTCCAGGAGAAGCGCCAAACCAAGCACTGACCGGGTCAAAACCACAGCTTCGATACCAGGCAGCGGCGACGGCGGTAGACGCTGCCACCCCCAGCAGTAATAACGCAGCGGAAACAGGCCAATCCAGTACGCGGTGCGCCAACTGCGGTGTCACCTGGCTACCCAGCACCATGCCCATCACCGCTAGAAATACATTACGCAGCGGTTCAGGTACTGCGACCTTCACGCCCTGTGAAGAAGCCAGCAGATTGGCAATCAAAGGACCTAGCATCCAGGCGAGGGGTAAACCGGTCAAGTGAAACAGCGTGCCGCCCACGACGCCAATGGCTAACGATGTTAATAGCGCTTTTGCACTCCCTGCCGACACTCTCTTTATCCTGCCCCCCACGCGTGCTCCTCGCCTTAGCCGTGTTGTTGAGTGGCAGTACTGCTAATAACAGAACCGTCGACAACCGTTAACATGCTAAGAATATCGACTTACGACGCTTATGGCTATCGACCGGGGCTACCTGTCCGGGCTTATTTGCCAGTGCTTTCGGCCGGGGCTTATCGACCAGGGTTTATCGAAAGAACTGTTCAGTAAGGCTGCGGAATTTCGCCATCGTCATCATCATCGCGCATGCGCGCCTGGCGTTCCGCCTCTTCCTCTTTGGCATCGTCGATCACTTCCATCAGCTCATCGACGTTAGCAATATGGGTGTCGGCATCGAAGTGGCCAGTGAGCTTACTGTCCGGATGTAGTTCGCCGGTTTCATACAGCGCCCACATCTCTTTGCCGTACTGGGTATCAAGAAGCGCGGGCGCGTACTTACCGAAATAGTCGCGCATGTTATCCACATCGCGGTACAGCATCGCGGCGGCGCTGTTATTACCCGCTGCATCGACTGCCTGAGGCAAATCGATAATCACCGGGCCAGAGGCATCGACCAGCACGTTAAATTCCGACAGATCGCCGTGAATCAAACCCGCACACAGCATACGTACCACGTCTTGAATGACTTTGGCGTAGTAGGTCTCGGCTTGCTCTGGCGTGAGTGTGACTTCGTCCAAGCGCGGCGCGACGTTGCCTTCGGCGTCGCTGATCATCTCCATCAACAGTACGCCGTCCACAAAGCCATGGGGCTCAGGTACCCGCACACCCGCCGAGGCAAGACGGTAGAGCGCGTCGACTTCGGCATTCAGCCATGCCTGCTCCTGCTCTTTCTGGCCGTAACGAGTCTTTTTAGCCATCGCCCTTGAGCGGCGGCTATTGCGCTCTTTACGTCCCTCTTGATACTGAACGGCCTGTTTAAAGCTGCGCTGTTTGGCCTCTTTAAATACTTTGGCACAGCGCACTTCTTCACCGCAGCGCACCACGTAGACCTGCGCTTCCTTGCCACTCATTAACTGCACCAACACCTCGTCGATCATTCCATCATCGACCAGGGGCTGTAATCGCTTAGGGATTTTCATGGTTAGCTGCGTCGGCTCCTCTTTGGTACGCGTTCAATAACGGATACGGCGAACACGGAAAGCACGCCCTTTTAATTTATCACGCTCGAGTTTGGCCTGAGCCTGTTGGATCACATCGCGCTCAACGGCCACATAGGCACTGCGTGCAAGCACTTTGATTTTACCCACTTGATCGCCGCGCAAGCCGCCTTCACTGGTCAGCGCGCCAAGAATGTCGCCGGGACGCAGTTTATCTTTTTTGCCACCGGCTAACTGCAGCGTCGCCATTAACGGCTCGAACGGCACCGAGTGCTGCGGTTTAGGCAGGGGCTCAGTTTTAATCGCCTGCTCCAGCAATCCTTCCAGCCGCTCCAGCCGATAACTCTCTTTAGGGGTTACCAGTGTGCAGGCAATGCCACTGGCTCCGGCACGCCCGGTGCGACCTACCCGGTGCACGTGAACATCAAGCTCGCGGGCAATTTGGTAGTTAAACACGGCGTCCAGTTGGGCAATATCCAGCCCGCGGGCGGCAACGTCCGTGGCCACCAGAATAGACGCACTCTGGTTAGAGAACAGGATCAGAATGCGATCACGGTCTTTCTGCTCTAAATCGCCATTGAGCGCCACAGCGCTAAAACCAGCATCGGTCAGTTGCTCAGCCACTGCCTGAGTTTCGCGCTTGGTGTTGCAGAATACCACGCTGGTTGCGGGCCGATAGACCAGCAGCAGTTGGCGCAGGGCGTCAAAGCGCGCCTCTTCATTGGCGACGCTATAGAAGTACTGTTGAATCGTCGTGGCGTCGTGTACCTCGGCGATTTTCACCATTACCGGCTCACGCATGACGCCGCGGGTCATCTCGGTTAGACCGCCCGATGACTGCTCGTCCGGGAAAGTCGCGCTGAACAGCAGCGTTTGGCGGTCAGTTGGGGTTTCGGCAATGATGTCATCAATGGTTGCCTGAAAGCCCATATCCAGCATGCGATCCGCTTCATCCAGCACCAGCATGGCGAGGGATTCCAGCGTCAGCGAGCCTTTGCGCAAGTGCTCGTCAATACGCCCCGGTGTCCCCACGACAATGTGCGCGCCGTGCTCTAAAGAGCCGAGCTGCGGGCCAAAGGGTGCACCGCCGCAGAGAGTCAGTATTTTCACATTGGCCATGCCACGGGCCAAGCGGCGCAGCTCTTCAGCCACCTGGTCAGCGAGCTCCCGGGTGGGGCACAGCACCAAGCCTTGCACCGCAAAGCTCTCGACTCTCAATTTAGCCAGCAGTGCCAAACCAAACGCCGCCGTTTTGCCTGAACCGGTTTTTGCCTGCGCCAGCACATCGCGCCCGGCCAGCATCGGCGGCAGGCTCTCTGCCTGCACCGGCGACATTTCGTGGTAGCCAAGGGACGCAAGGTTGCTCAGTAGTGCTTTTGGCAACGCTAACGAGGAGAAAGAGGAGTCAGACACGATATTACCTTGCTTGGGCCACAGGTAGGTGACCATCGGAAAAACAGCGCGTGATACCTAAAGGGGTAGACGACACACGCAAATATTACCGCACCATACCAGAAAGTGCCTTGGGCTGCGCCGCCCTCACATCGACATCAGGTTGCCAGGGGCACAAAAGTAGCCTGACTAAGCGTGGCTAGATCCCCTGGCGCTAGTTCGATTTCAAGCCCGCGGCGTCCGGCGCTCACATAGATACTGGCGAAATTTTTGGCAGAGTGATCAATAAAAGTGGCCAAGCACTTTTTCTGACCCAATGGGCTAACACCTCCCAGCACATACCCGGTAGTACGCTCTACTTCCAACGGTTCCGCCATGGTCGCTTTCTTCGCACCGGCGGCTTTTGCGATCTGCTTTAATCCCAGCTGGCCATTCACCGGCACAATACCCACCGCCAGTTGTTTACCATCCAACTTGACCACTAAGGTTTTAAATACCTGCTCCACCGCGACGCCTAGTTTTTCAGCTGCCTCCAATCCATAGGATTGAGCGGTGGCGTCGTGATTGTACTCATGGATCTGAAAAGCAATGCCTGCATGTTTTGCACTATTGATAGCCGGTGTCATGGCGTTCTCTTGGTTAATAGCATTGATACGATGACTTTAATGAATGGCAAACTGTGCCCAGTAGGTTAATAGCGCGGCAGGCAAATGGAAGTCAACCGGTGACGGAACATGAATATTAGCGCGCGACAAATGGAAAGCAGAGCGCCAGCGACTATGCTTAAAAATGCATTGCTCAATAGTGCAGTCGGTAAACGGAAGCTAAATGAAAGGAGTTCAACAATGCCTTCAACCTCCAAAGCGCAACAGAAAGCGGCGGGTGCGGCACTATCCGCTAAGCGCGGAGAAACCAAGCCCAGTGAACTTTATGGTTCGTCAAAAGAGATGTATGACTCCATGAGCGAGGAGGAGCTAGAAGATTTCGCGAGTACAAAGCGCAAAGGCAAACCGGAAAAGAAACAGGATTAACCATCCTCTTTTTATAAAACCGCCAGCTTCGATAAGCTGGCGGTTTTGGCTTTACTAACGACTACTGCTTGCAAGGCACCACTTTACGCAGGGTGTCTTTTGCCCATAACGTCTGGCCATCCGGTGAACGGCCATGCTCATTCCAGCGTTCGGCAGTTTCCAGGCAGAACGATCCAGCGCTTTCAACGCTTGCATCGCGGTTAGCCGGGCGCTCGCCGCCAATCCGCATAACATCAGGATTGTCGGAGGTATAGTTTGGCGCAATGGTAGAACTTGCACAGCCAGCGACCAGTGCGGTCAGTAGCAGTACGGGTAAACAGCGGCGCAATGGCATGTTTTTACAACCCTCAACGTAGCACTATTAAGCCGACACCTATTGTCGGTAGCGCTAAATAGCACTGCTTCCAACTGAACGTCAATGTTTTTTCAACCAGCTCAGCCGGCGACTAAGGTAAGGCTAGTAACAGGGCGCAGGTTTAGCCGCTTACAGCGCCTCTCGACGCTGTCCATAATCTCTTGAGCGTCGTCGAACTGCTGCTTGTCCAACTGGATATCCACCATCAGGAAGCTGCCCACCTGGGCTAGGCGCACATCGTCGGAGGTGACATCAAAGTCGGCGACATCCTCCACTACATCGCGACGCACACTGCTGCATGAGCCGCCGAACATAAGCTCACGTAGCGCCCCTTTTACCATGCGAATCGGCATGGGTAAGAAGTAGCCCGCGATAATGAGCACCATCACCGGATCGGCAAAGCGCGCATAGCTGGCCCAGGGCGACTGGGTTAGCAGCCAGGTCAGCCCAAACCCCAACATAACGGCAGCACTCAGCCAGGTATCCATCTGCCACTGACGTAGCTCGGCGGCCAACAGCGAGGAGCGCGCCACCCGGGCGTAGCGCGCCAGCCACCACCAGGTTAATAAACAGCCCGTTACGTTGACCACGCCAAACATCAGCGCCAAATCCAGCGTGACCAGCCGCCCGCCATCGAGCAGGCTCCATAGCGCGGAGACCAATGACACGATACACACCATCGCGATCACTACGCCTTTGAGCAGCACTGCAAGCGGCTCTACCGTCAGCCGCCCAAAGGGATAGTGATCATCCGCAGGCTTACGCGCCTGCTGAAGTGCAAACAGAGATAGCGACGCCAGTACAAGGCTCAACAGCGAGTAGCCGCTGTCAAAAAGAATCGTTATTGAACCGCTGGTCAGCCCTAGCGCTAACCCGGTAAACGCAAATAGGCTAGCAGAAATGGCTGAAAATCTTAGCGCACGGCGCTCGGCAACAAAGGGGGTCACGCGGATAACTCCATAACATTTGACGAATTGTGCGCCATAATAGTGAAGAGTTATGACAATCACGAATCGCTCAGCGCCAAGTTAACTGGCGCTCAAAGCGCAAAACGAGGCGACTATGCGTGCAGAACAGGTACAGGCCTTTATCGATGTCACCGAGCATGGCTCCTTTGCCGCCGCTGCACGACATACCGGCCTTAAACGGAGCACGCTGAGTGCCGCCGTTAATGCGCTAGAAGATAGTCTGGGCGTGGCGCTATTTGAGCGTTCGGGCAATAGCCTATCGCTTACCGCCGTAGGCGATAGCGTGCTCCCCGACTGCTACCGCCTGTTGACCAGCGCCAGCCGAATCAAGAAACACTGCCACCAGCACTTGCAGGGCGTGGAAAGCCAACTCGGCATTGCCCGTGATGATGCCTTGCCAGAGGTGTTTTGGCGTCAGGTGATGCATGATTTAAAACAGCAGTTTCCGCTAACCGCGATTTCGGTGTACTTGGTGCCACCCCAGGAACATACCCAGTTTGTGCAGCGCCAAACGGTGGATATTGCCTTTGGCCTGTATACCGCCGAAGGTATTGACGCCAACGCGACCAATCTTGCTCCCGTCAGTATGCGTTTAGTGGCCGCACCCCATCACCCACTAAGCCGACTCCCCAGCGTTAACCGCGACGACTTGGCCCAGTACACCCAAGTGTGTTTGACCCACGTGCAGGATGACAAGCTGATCAGCGAAGCGCTGTTTTCAGGTAATTATTTGGGTTTAACCATGTTTGAAGTGATTCGCGACGCCGTCATCAACGCCACCGGCTGGGCGCTGCTGCCTTACCCGCTGGTTAAAGGCGCCCTGGGGGCTGGCACGCTCTGCACGCTAAATCATGATCTAGCCTTGGATAGCCACTATTATCGCTACGTGGAGAGCGATAACCGCGGCGTGGTAGCGACCGCCTTATTAAACAAAGTGACGCACTTCTTAGCTTCCCAGAACTGATACCCATTACTAAACCAGAACTAATACCCAGAGCTAACTGACACATCGTTGAAATATTTTTTGTGGCGAAAAACACAAAAGCCTTCCACGCTATTAAAAAGTGCTAAATAAGGAGACGCCAGGACACGCCACGTGAGGAACACAGGCAAGTGTCATCCAGACGTCATACGCACCTGCCAGTGTCGAAGTTGCCGTCAACCAAGGAGTGATTCCAACGATGGTACGACTCGATAAGAAAGCCACTCGGCTGTATGTGTTGGACACCAATGTCCTCATTCATGACCCCACCGCGCTCTACCACTTTGATGAGCACGACGTCGTTATCCCTATGACTGTCCTGGAGGAACTTGATAAGCACAAAAATGGTGTACGTGAAATTGCCCGCACGGCCCGCCAAATCAGCCGTACGCTCTCCGACCTTACCAGCCAAGTCACCTTTGATGAGATCCAACGTGGTATTCCGATTCCGCGGCTCAGCGGCGACACGGGTCGCCTGCACTTTTTATGCTACAACGATTTAAAGCTTTTTGACGCCCTCGACGATAGCCCCGATAACCGCATACTGGCGGAGACCTGCCGCCTTCGCGAAGAACGTCCCGACGCCTCGGTCATCCTGATTACCAAAGATATCAACCTACGCGTTAAAGCCGCCGCGCTGAAAGTGCCTGTTGAGGATTACCTCAACGACCGCGCCTTTTCCGACAGCGACGCCATGATTGAAGGCGCCCAGGTCTACGCCTCTGCCGGCCAGAATGGCGCCTCCCTATGGGAAGCGTTGAATGTCGACGTAACCGTTGAGCGCCTGGATAACCACACTTTCTACCAACTCACCGGCACCATGCCCCGTCACTGGCACGTGGGCATGCTGGTCTCAGATAGCGAAAATGGGGCGGAGTTCGAAGCGATCATTCGTGAACTGGGCCCCTCTTCGGCTCGTCTTCAACTGCTGACGAACTACCGCCACCACGCGGGTGTTTGGGGCGTTCACGCCCACGACAGTCGGCAAAACTTCACCCTCAACCTACTCATGGACCCCGACATTGATCTGGTCACCATTGCAGGCAATGCCGGTACGGGTAAAACCTTTATGACCCTCGCCGCCGCCTTTCAACAGACGCTGGATGCCAAGCTGTTTGAGCGTATTGTGTTTACCCGCGCGCCGATTCCCATGGGGGAAGACATTGGCTTTCTACCCGGCACCGAGGAGGAGAAGATGTCACCGTGGATGGGTGCCTTTCACGACAACATGGATAACCTGCTGCGCAACGAGGAGGGAGAATCAAGCTGGGATAACGGCGCCACGCGGCAGTTGATTGGCTCACGGGTGCAAATCCGCTCGCCAAGTTTTATGCGCGGCCGCACCCTAAACGACACCTTTCTAATCATTGATGAGGCGCAAAACTTCACCCCCAAACAGCTTAAATCGCTGGTCACTCGGGCGGGGCGCAATACCAAAATTGTCTGTCTGGGTAACGTCGGGCAGATCGATACGCCCTATCTCACTGCCAATACCTGCGGCATGGCTGCGGTGGTGGAACGCTTCCGTGATTGGCCCCACGCCGGGCATATCACCCTGAAAAGCGTTGAGCGTTCGCGGTTGGCCCTGGCGGCGGAAGAGCTGCTTTAAGCCTGTTGTTTGAAACCTATTGTTTTAAACCTGTTGTTTGAAACCAATCATCTCCCACCGCTGGTGGGAGATGATTCTCCGCACTCAAGTATCGTTACTGTCCTCAATGTCCTTCCACGGCCGGGGGGCACCAATGGTGTCCGCGGCAAATGCCTCGCGTTCCCCTAACGGGCGCACCTCGCCAATGGTGGTGTCGGAGAAGGTTTGGCGCTCCATCTCACAGTTGACTTCCGCACCAAACAGCACCACAAAGGCGGAGAGCCAGAACCAGATCATGAGCGCCACCACCGCCCCCAACGAGCCGTATAGCTCACTAAACATGGAGAAGTAGCGCACGTAGAGCGAAAGCCCGCCGGAGCCTAACAGCCACATCACCGTCGCCAGCAGCGTGCCATAACTCAACCAACTCCACTGGGCCGAACGACGATAAGGCGCGTAGCGGTAGAGCAGCGCAATTAACATGCTCATTACCAACAGCAAAGCAGGCCAGCGTAGCCACTGCAGAATCTGATTCAGCGGCGGATCAATCGCTAAGGAGTTGACGACTACCGGCACAATGGCGATAAACGCCAGCGAGATCAGCGTCATAAAAATCAAGCCAAAGGTTAGTGCGACCAATACCGTACTGCGATGTAGCAGGCTGCGCTTTTCGGTTTCGCCGTACACCACGTTAAGGCCGATGACCAGCACCGCCACCCCTTTGGAAGCGATAAACATCGCAATCAACAACCCGGCTAAGGCGCCAAGAAAGCTTCCTGATTTAGCACTTTCCACCACCTTCTGCGCCTGCTGATCAATCAGTTTGGCGGCATCCGGCGGCATAAAGCGGCTGATTTCATTCAGTTGCTGACCGGCTTCATAAGGGTCAAAAAGTAACCCCCAGAGGGAAATGACCGCGGCGATGGTAGGAAACAGCGCCAGCAAGGCGTAGAACGCCACCCCGGCGGCCAGCATGGTTAGGCGGTTACGACGAGCAGCACGCACTACCCGCCAGATAATATCGTGCCAACCCCGCTGGGGAATATCACTCGGTACCTGCGCGCGGCGACCGCGCGGGAGCTTACCCACAGCAGGCCCCAGACAAGCACAGTCCACACAGTCGTTTCATCGCTGACCTTCCCACATCATTAGCGCCGCAAGCAGCAAGGCAAGTACCATCATCAAACCACTGGCATGGTGACGCAACCAGGACTCTGACGACAAGAGGCGAGTTAAATGGCCCATCAACGTCTCTTCAGCTTTTTGCGCGTTTTCCACGCTCGTCGCTTTAATTTGGGCACAGTAGTGCCCAAACAGTCGTATTGGCACCAATGCAGCGCTGACCATGTCTGCGTAGAGCCACCATAGATCACCCGCGGGAAGGGATTTACCCTTAAGCGGGCGCGTTAATAGCCAGCCCACCGCGGCGAAAAGTACCCCCACCGGAAATGGCCACATAATCCCGAGCCACTCTTTAAGCGGCGGCATCTCGATACTGCCAGCAGGGAGGGGAAGCCAAAGTGGCGTCAACAGCGCTGCCGCGACGGCAACTAACCAAGCGCCCCACTGCTCTGGGTTACTGCCGCCCTTATGGCGCTGCTGCCACTGACGCCATAAAGCAACGCTTACCAGTGCCGCGGTGCCAACAGCCGCCCAACTGAGCAGTTTGATCAACGATTCATGATGCATTTCGTAGAGTGGGCTCTTCACGCCCCACTTACTGATCATGCCCGCGCCAATGGCACCCGACAATGAGATACCCGGCAGTGCCAGCAAAGCCCACACTAATGGTAACGGCCACCGGGGTAGATGCTCGCTGATACTGGTACCCAAAAACAGTGAACCTTTAGCCAGCGCGTGATGGGCGGCAAACAGTACCAGGCCCGGCCACAGCAATGGCCATACATCTGGCGAAACTAATCCCATGGCCACCAAAGCGGTCATCATGCCCATCTGGCTGATACTGGAGTAGGCTAAAACGGCTTTAGGGTGGCGCTGAAAAACGCCATACAGCGCGGCGCCAAAGGCTGCCGCCAGCCCCGCGATTAACATGAGGTTGCCAAACTGGGCCAAAGAGGCAGACATTTGCTCATCACCTAACGGCAGCACACTGATCCAGCCCAGTAGCCCCGCCTTAATCATCGCCCCGCTAAGCACCGCGCTGGCCGGGGCCGGTGCCACCGGGTGGGCTAACGGCAGCCATACGTGCAAGCCAATGACACCGGCTTTCACGCCAAAGCCCAAGCACAGCAAGGCGGCCATCCATGCGCCTTGCTCGGCAACTAAAATGCCTTCACGCACCCCTTTTAGCGTCAGCGTATTCGCCTCGCCGGCCGCCCATAGAAAACCACCTAAAATCAGCCCTTCACCCACCACGGCCAAAATCAAATAGGCCTTGGCCCCCAGCCGTGCTTCCTCAGAACCGCTATGCACTACTAAGGCGTAGGCGGCGAAGGTCATCAGCGCAAAGCCAAGATAAAAACTGGCGATATCCTGGGCAATAATCAGTAATACGTTACCGAGCAGTGTCAGCGGCCACAGCAGCGCCAAACGCAACAGGCGTCGCCCGGCGTCTTGATCACCGCCCTTGGCCTTCGCCTGCTCCGCGGCGAAATAGCCTCTGGCATGAAACGCTGACAGGCTCCAGAGCAACGCGGTAAACGCAAGCCAGGGGCGGCTTAGCGAGTTAAGCGCCCATTCGCCGCCCAGCATCCAGGCATCCATCGTCCACTGCGCTTCACCGCCGTAGGCTAGCAGCAGGGCGGGCCAAGCGGCGCTTAGCCATAGTGCTGAAAAATAGCCCTGCTGCGCAGCGGGAGTGCGGTAGGCGCTCCATAGCGTCCAACCGACGACGACCAGCGGCCAAAGTAGCGCCAGGGCAAGCAGCATGGTCATCATGGCAGATACTCCCCGTTGGCTACCCGCGCCGCCCAATCCAAGGGGCTAAACGGGAGACCGGCAAACAGCCCTGCCCCCAAACTCACCAAGGCGGTAAACACCATCGGTAACAGCAGCCAGCTATGGGTTTCAAAACGGCCTAAGCGCTGCTCTTTGGGCCAACTGCCTTTGCCATGCGCGGAGCCTGAACGGAACCATAAGCGGTGCACAATGGGCAAAAAGTAGATGGCGTTGAGAGTACTGCTCGCCACGAGCACGGCGACGACCCAGTACATCTCGGCTTGAATCGCGCCAACCCCCAGGTACCACTTGGTAATGAACCCCGCCACGGGAGGAAGGCCAATCATGCCAAAAGCGCCGATGGTAAACGCAATGCTGGTCAGCGGCATGCGCTTGCCTGCACCGTCCATTTCATCAATACGATGAATCCCCAGCTCCTCGGCATAGTTACCCGCACAGAAAAACAGCGTGACCTTCATTAGGCCCTGATGCAGCAAGTGCGCTAAAGCACCGACCGTGCCGAAAGGGCCAAACAGACCTATACCCAGAATGACGTAGGAGACCTGGCTAACGGTGGAAAACGCTAGGCGGGGTTTCAGCTCCTCTTGGGCAATGGCCCTTAACGAGCCATATATAATCGTAATCGAGGCCGCTACCGCTAGCGTGGTAATAACGCCGAGCTCCACGCTCAGTTCAATGCCAAACAGGTCATAAACGACCCTCAGAATCCCGAAAGCCCCCGCCTTCACCACCGCAACCGCGTGTAACAGCGCGCTCACCGGTGCGGGGGCCACCATCGCCCTAGGTAGCCACCCATGTAGCGGTACCATGGCCGTTTTTACCGCCAACCCACCCACTAGCAGGGCAAATATTAGCGTTAGCAGACCGCGATGATCGTTTAAATAGTCGCCCAAGCCCTCTTCAGAAGAGAACGATTGATCCCCGGTCAGGCTATACAGCAGCACGGTGCCCAGCAGCAGTACCACACCGGCGCTTAAGGTGTAGCGCAAATAGACGCGCCCGGCATTGAGCGCTTGCTTTGTACCGTTGTGAACCACCAAAGGATAGGTGGAGAGCGTCAACATTTCGTAGAAAATCAGGAAGGTAAACAGGTTATCGGCCAGCGCAATGCCGATCGTGCTCGCAACGCAGAGGCTAAAAAAGCCAAAAAAGCGCTTCCGATTGGCTGATCCTTCCAAGTAGCCAATGGCGTAGATGGTGGTGCATAGCCACAGTAGTGACGATAGCCCGGCGAACATCACCCCTAGGGCATCGCTGCGCAGTACGAAATCAACGCCACCGATCACTTGAAAGCTAAAAATATCCTCATGTCCCGCGGCTACCCGCCTAACCATAAGAATAACCAGAATGATCTTAACCACCGCAGCCGCTAGATTAATCGTCGTGCGCAGCCGGCGGGCATCTTCCGGCAACGCAAAGATAATCACCACCACCAGTAGTGAAGTAGCCAAAGCAGTCAGCGGTAACCAGGCGGCATTCATGGGCTACCTCCATGCATCAATTCCAGCGGGAAATGCGCCAACAGCCCTAGAGCGAATGCAATCAGAGCAAGCGTTAGTGCGATCAGATCCATGCCCGGCGCCAAGGGTTGATAACGATGCCGTGGTGCCGTCTCATCAAAGCAGTAGCGAAACATGCGGAATATATAAGCCGCAGTGAGTAGCGTACCGGTTAATAGCGCGGCCACTGCCCACCACTGCTGGGATAGCACCATCGCTTGTAGCAGTAGCCACTTGGCGGTAAACCCCGAACTGGGCGGCAGCCCCATCAGAGTGATGGAGGCAATGCCAAACACTAATAGTGAAAGCGGCAAACGGCGGCTGGTACCGGCCAGGCCTTTGAGCGTGCTCTCCCCAGTGGCCAGTATCAGGTTGCCTGCGGCCATAAACATGGCGGCTTTAGCAAAGGCATGGCCCATCAGTTGCAGCCAAAACCCTTCCCAAGCCAAAGCACGCGGCAGCGGCGCTATATCCGGCCCCAGCAGCAGCGGAAAAGCCACCATGAGGTACCCCAATTGGCCCACGGTAGAGGAAGCCACCAGAGTTTTAAGGGAATCGGTACGCCACGCCAGTAACCCACCCCATACAATCGCCAGCAGGCCTAGCCACGCGATAACACGCGGGGCGTAGAATGTATCGGGCAGCAGAATGCTCCATAGCAGCAGCAATATAAACAGCGACGCCTTAATCACCAGCGCCGCATGCAGCGCGCTCACCGGTGTCCAGGCATTCTCGTGGACAGGAGACAACCAGGCATGCAGCGGAAACAGCGCGGCTTTCAAAGCTAGCCCTGCGCCAATCAGCGCAGCAGCGAACCACGCCACCGGTCCAGGCTCTATCACCCCAGCCAAACCCTGTAAATCCAATCGGCCCCAGTGGCCTAAAATCAGCGCCACCCCAAGTAGATAGGTTAGCGAGCCCACCAGGGCCAACAGCAAGTAGCGCATCCCCGCCACTAGCGCGGGCACCTTCCCCGATAGCAGCAGCATGCCGACTGCCGCCAACCCCATCAGCTCCAGCCCGGCATAAAGGGTCAATAGATCGGTGGCCAGCCAGATTAACGACAGCGCGCTCAGCACAACGCCTATCAGTGGCCACAGCCAGCGTGCCAACGGCCCGGTTTCGTTTAAACGCAGATACCCTGGTGTATAGAGCGCTGCCGCAACGCCAATCACCTGGGTCATTAACAGCAACAGCACACTCAGCCCGTTTAGGCGCAGCGACAGATTAATATCGGCTATTTCCCACTGCCAGCGCAGTAGTCCCGCTTGGTCATAAGCCGATAGCATCATCAGCCCAGAGGCCAATATCGGCACACAGGCAAGCGCTACGGGCAATGCCCGCTTAGGAGGAAATAGTGCCGCCAGCATGCCCAACAGTAGTGGCAAGCCAAGCGCAGCTAACAGCGCCCAGTGAGTATAAAGAAGGGGTTCAAAGGTGCTATCGAAAAGGCCGAAGCGCCAAATCATATGGCGCTCTCCTCAGGTTTACCGTCACGCCCTAGGGCCTCGACCCCTTCCAGATGCAAAAGCTGCCTTATCAACAGTGCACCCAGCATCGTCCCCAGCCAGGCCACTAACACCCCCACACTAATTAACGCCTGGGCAGCCGCTGAGGTGCCCGCCACGCCAGCCAACAACATAAACACCGCAGAGCCGAGTAGATTAAACGCCAGCAGCCGACGCAGCAGATGCCGGTGTAGCGCAAATGCCCCCAAGGCACAGGCGGCGATCACCACGCCAGCAAGCAGCAGTGGATGCTCGGAAGGTGAATACGCCATGTCGGTCATGACAAAGCGAATCGCTGCACCGACCATCACGAACCAAGCCAGCGCCAACACCACCCGCATCATCACTCGCGACCAGGGCTCGCTAAATTTATCACGCTCTAGAGGTGAGGAGGCGCCGGGTAAAACGTGACCCAGGGCATAAAAAAAGCAGGGTCCGGTTAGGCCTACCCCTAGCACCAGCTCGACGGCTGCCAGCCAGGGAGCCCCGAGCTGCCACCAGGCGGCTGTCATTGCGGCCGCAAAGGTCACAAAAAAGTAGCAGGCGCGCACCAGGTGGCGATCAAACAGGCACACCAGCGCTGACGCCATGAGGCACAGCGCCAGCAGCACTTCTATTGCATCAAAGGAAGCTATCATTCGTTTTCGCTACATCCTTGCATCGGTCACGAATAGGCGCTTAGTTTAGGCGAGAACTCAGCCATTTGCCGATATCATTCACCTGCTGGGGACAGAGCGCATGGGCCATTGGGTATTGCCGGTAGTTGACCGCGTAGCCCATCTCTTTTAAGCGGTCGGCACCGCTGCGACCCAGGCTTTCAGGCACAATGGGGTCAAAGTTACCGTGCTGCACTTCTATAGGGATCTGACGATTGGCTTCCGCAAGGTCAATATTGTCTGCGGTCGCAAAGTAAGTCGACATGGCCAATAAGCCCCCTAGCGGCGCGGGGAAAGTCAGCGCGGCGTGGTAGGCCACAGCACCACCCTGCGAAAAACCTGCCACAATAATGCGTTGGCTATCGATGCCTTGGTCAATCTGCTCTTGAATCAGCGCTTGGATTCGCTCAGCGGATTTTTTGAGCTGGCGCTCATCAACCCGACGCCCCAAATCCATGGCCAAAATATCGTACCAGGCGGGCATTACCATACCGCCATTAATCGTCACCGGCAGGCGTGGCGCATGGGGCATGATAAAGCGCACGTGTGAATCTTTGGGCAGCGCTAATGCCGGTACCAAGGGTTCAAAATCGTGCCCATCCGCGCCTAAACCGTGGATAATAAACACACAGGCATCGGCGGGTTGACCATCTTTCGGCTCAATAATCAGTTCGCCAGGAGCAGTCATGACATCGTATTCCTTATTCAAAAGGGCCACCCTAGCGCAAACCCGCGTTAACAGCGAGCGGCGCCACGTTTAAAAGGGCCACAGCACGTTCAAAAAGGCCACACGAAGGGAATCAAAACGAGCGCTATGGCACCGGTCAGTATATTTAATCCACAGCCCAAACGCAGAAAATCGCTCACCCGGTAACCGCCCGGGCCATACACCATCAGGTTGGTTTGATAGCCGATGGGGGTTAAAAAGCTCGCCGAGGCGGCAAACATGACCGCCACCACATAGGGCATCGGACTCACGCCCAAGCTTTCGGCAGCGCTCATCACTACCGGGAAAATAATCACTGCCGCTGCATTATTGGTCACTAGCTCGGTGAGCAGCGCAACAACGCAGTAAGTGCCGATTAACAGCAGCAATGGATTCCCTGCCACGAAGGTGAGCACCCCGCCGGCCATTGCCTCGGCAGCACCCGAGCCTTGCAACGCCGACCCCACCCCGAAAGACGCGGCAATGGTGAGCAGCACCTGGGTATCCAAGCCACGCTTGGCGGCACCTACCGAACAGCAGCCCGTGAGTAGCGCCAATGCCGCCCCCAACATGGCAGCATTAAGCATGCTCAGCACACCAAAGGCGGCGAGCAGTACGGCGCCTAACAGCAAGCCCCACGCTAGCGGCGCTTTCTCATGGATCGGCCGGG
Organism: Halomonas alkaliantarctica; assembly: GCF_029854215.1. Taxonomy (NCBI): domain Bacteria; kingdom Pseudomonadati; phylum Pseudomonadota; class Gammaproteobacteria; order Oceanospirillales; family Halomonadaceae; genus Vreelandella; species Vreelandella neptunia. Next base: position 3,059,670 of record NZ_CP122961.1, read on the forward strand.
CCGCGCCATTTATCTCACTGATCAGCAAAAAGTCCCGTGACTGTCGATGACGCTCAATAAACGGCGGCCGCGCCTCCAGCAACAGCACGTCAGCGGGCTGCAACCGCACTTGGCCAAGGTTGCCCTTAACCCGCTCGCCGCCACGGCAGATCGCCAGCACCGCTGCCCCATAAAGGGTTCTAAAGTGGCCATCGCGAATACGCTGGCCAATAAACTGGCACTGATTTGAGACCACCGCCTCAACCAGGCGACGCTCTTTAAACTCTTTCTCCAAACTGGATGTGCCATCTCGGGAAGGAATTAAGCCACGAATTTGCTGCAACTCCACCGCTGCATCAGAGGTGCCTGCAAACACCAGCCGATCGCCGCCTTTGAGTTGCTCGCCAGGCCCAACAACGCTGACCACGTTGCCTGCGCGCTCAATCTCGACCAGAAACAGCTCCTGCAGGTGGCGCAGCCCCGCCTCTTCGACGGTACGATCCACCAGCACACCCGCTGGGTCGACCTCCATTTCGATAGTGAACTCGCGTGGGTTGGCAAACGCATTGGCCAGCCCTTCCCTAGCGGGTAACAGACGGGGCCCTAGCAAAATGAGATAGGCAAGCCCTACGACAGCGACTGGAACACCCACCCAGGCCAAATCCAATAGGCCCATGCCAAGCTCTGGGTAGCGCTCCAGCAGCAGCCCATGCACCACCAAGTTAGTGCTGGTACCGAATAGCGTAATGGTGCCACCAAGGATAGAGGCGAAACTGAGCGGCATTAGCAGCCGCTGAGGAGACAAGCGCAGCCGACGGCTCCAGCTCATTACCGCAGGAATATAGGTAGCCACAACCGGGGTATTATTGACAAAGCCGCTAAGCGCGGCCACCGGTAGCAAAAGCCGAACCAACGCGCCTCGCTCGCTTTTTGGCCGTTTGAGCACATAGCGAATAATCAGATCGATGCCGCCGGTTTCGCGAATGCTGGCCACCAGCACATACATAAACGCTACCGTAAACAGGCCGCCATTGGAGAAGCCCCCAAGCGCCTGCTGTGGGTCAATCACGCCCAGCGTCATCAGTAAAATAACCGCGCCCAGCAAGATAATATCCGGCCCCAGGCGTGAAAAGGCCATCAACGGGAAGATGGTGAGCACCACCCCGACCGCTATCCAAGCATCCAGCGACATAACCACGACATCCTTAACTAATAAGCATGGTGGTAGTGTGAGGCCAACTTTATATTCTAAAAAGTTATTTTTAGAAACACTCAAAGATCAAAATGGAATATACAAGTGTGAGGCGTGACGGCCGCCTTACTCTTACAGATACAAAAAACCCCGCACTTGGCGGGGTTTTCTGGTCAATCAACGCTAAGCGATGATTGCTAACATCTCAATGCTTAAGAATTAACTTAAACTACTTTGATGTTAGAAGCCTGAAGGCCTTTTTTGCCCTGGGTGACGTCGAAGGAAACCTTCTGACCGTCTTGCAGAGATTTGAAGCCTTCTGCCTGAATTTCTGAGAAATGCGCGAACAAGTCGTCGCCATTGTCGTCAGGAGAAATAAAGCCGAAACCTTTAGTGTCGTTGAACCACTTAACGGTACCAGTTGCCATGATCGAAATCCTCAATGTTGCTAATTAAACCGGGAAATACCCGAATTGCAGTGGGTATAACAAGAGACTTTCACCAGATTTAACGCTACTAGAGGCGCTTCTATACTGCTGACAACGTTCGACTTGCTAACCAACTGACAATATTTTGCGCTTAACCACCCTCCTCCGTCAATACCTCCCACAAAACGCTAGTTAATAGCTCTTGCCACTCGTCATTGCCGGCAACCCAGGCAGCTAACGACGCTCAGCCAGCATCCAACCGGCGGCCTTCTCGGCAATCATCAGCGTGGGCGAGTTCGTATTGCCGCTGGTGATGGTTGGCATAACGCTCGCATCAGCCACCCGCAATCCTCTAACGCCGCGCACTCGCAGCCGTGCATCCACCACTGCCATGGCATCATCCTCACGGCCCATTCGAGCGGTACCCACGGGGTGAAAAATAGTCGTGCCGATATCACCGGCCAGCCGGGCCAGCTCATCGTCGCTTTGGTACTCGACGCCGGGCTTGACCTCTTCCGGCGCGTATTTGGCAAACGCAGGCTGCTCGGCAATGCGCCTTGTCACCCGTAGAGAATCCGCCGCCACCTTGCGATCTTCAGGAGTACTCAGGTAATTGGGGGAAATCGCCGGGGCCTGGCGCGGATCGCTGCTTTTAAGCCGCACGGTGCCCCGGCTGGTAGGGTTCAAATTGCACACGCTGGCGGTAATTGCCGGGTACGGATGCAGCGGCTGACCAAAGGCTTCCAGGCTTAGCGGCTGCACGTGGTACTCAATATTGGGGTGCGGCTGATCCTGCGTGCTGCGGGTAAAAGCCCCCAACTGTGAAGGCGCCATGCTCATCGGCCCAGAGCGCTTAAGCAGGTACTCAAGGCCAATTCCCGCTTTACCCCACAGCGTACTGGCCATGGCATTGAGGGTTTTGCCATTGGTAATGCGATATATCGAACGAATTTGCAGGTGATCCTGCAAATTCTCGCCCACTCCCGGTAGCTCATGCACTACCTCAACGCCGTGCTCACGCAACGACTCTGCGGGGCCCACTCCGGAAAGCTGCAGCAGATGCGGCGTACCAATAGCGCCTGCGCAGAGCACCACTTCTGCATTGGCCCCCTCCTTGCTCAACATAGCACGTTGGGTTTTACCTCCACGCTCTACCTCTACGCCCGTGCAGCGCAATTCCTCAGCTCTCTGAAACAGCAGCCGATTGACTTGGGTGGAGTGCCAGAGCGTTAGGTTGTCGCGTTTCAGCGCGGGGCGTAAAAATGCTTTGGCGGTATTCCAGCGCCAGCCCGAGCGCTGATTGACCTCAAAGTAGGCCACGCCCTCATTAGAGCCGCGGTTAAAATCGTCGGTACGCGGGATGCCCGCCTGCACGGCAGCTTCAGCGAAATCATCCAGCACCTGCCACTTGAGGCGCTGCTTTTCGATCCGCCACTCACCACCGTGGCCGTGAAAGTCGCGGTGTTTTGCGTCTGCATCGCCGCTCTCATCCAGGCGATAGTGGTCTTCGTGTTTGATAAAGTCGGGAAGGCAGTTCTCCCAGCGCCAAGCGTCATCGCCGGTGACGTCCGCCCAATGGTCGTAGTCCCGCGCCTGGCCGCGCATATAGATCATGCCGTTGATGCTGGAACAGCCGCCCAGGGTTTTCCCCCGCGGGTAGATCAGCGAACGGCCATTGAGCCCTTTATCGGGCTCAGTGCGAAACAGCCAGTCGGTGCGTGGGTTATTAATGCAGTAGAGATAGCCCACCGGAATATGAATCCAGTGATAGTTATCGCGACCGCCCGCCTCTATCAGTAGCACCTTATTATTGGGATTGGCACTCAAACGATTCGCCAGCAGGCACCCCGCGGTGCCTGCGCCGATCACGATATAGTCGAAATTGTTATTGGTGGGTTCTGACATTAGTCGGCTCCGGTAACGTGTGGGCGTTACTTCGCCGTGGGCATTACAAACTCAGCCCCGGCATCAATCGAATCGGACCAGCGCTGCATAATCGATTTCTGCTTGGTGTAGAAACGCACACCTTCTTCGCCGTAGGCGTGGGTATCACCAAACATCGAGCGCTTCCAGCCCCCAAAGCCGTGCCACGCCATAGGCACCGGAATGGGCACATTGATACCTACCATGCCGACCTGAATGCGGCGGCCAAACTCCCGCGCCACCGTACCGCTTTCGGTAAAGCAGCTAACGCCGTTGCCAAACTCGTGGTCGTTAATCAACTGGATCGCGGTGGCGATATCCGGCACCCGCACGCAGACCAGCACCGGGCCAAAAATTTCTTCTTTGTAGATCGTCATCTCGGGAGTGACATTGTCAAAAAGCGTGCCGCCCATCCAGAACCCTTCGGCGCACTCATCCCCCGCCGTAGAGGTGTCAAAGGTGCGGCCGTCTACCACCAGTTCAGCGCCTTCAGCCACGCCTTTTTCGATATATCCGGTAATCCTCTGGTGGGCTTGGCGAGTCACAATGGGGCCCATTTCCGCATCCAGCTGCATGCCATCTTTTACTTTTAGCGCTTTAGCCCGCTCCGCCAGTGCTGGCACGACTTTGTCCGCCACATCGCCGACCAGCACCGCCACGCTAATCGCCATGCAACGCTCACCGGCGGAGCCATAGGCGGCACCGATCAGCGCATCGACGGCTTTATCCAAATGCGCATCCGGCATCACTACCATGTGGTTTTTGGCGCCGCCCAAGGCTTGAATGCGCTTGCCATTGCGGGCGCCGCGCTCGTAGATCAGGTTGGCAATCGGCGTCGAGCCCACAAACGACAGCGCTTTAACGTGCGGATGGTCGATGAGTGCTTCCACGGCGTCTTTATCACCCTGCACAACGTTGAACACGCCATCAGGCAGACCTGCCTGTTTTAGCAAATCAGCCATCAGCAGCGAAGCGCTAGGGTCGAGCGGGCTGGGTTTCAAAATAAACGTATTACCCGCCGCAATTGCCAGCGGGAACATCCACATCGGCACCATGGCGGGGAAATTAAACGGCGTTATACCAGCCACGACGCCTAACGGCTGGCGCAGCGTCCAATTATCAATCCCGGTACTCACCTGCTCGGTATAATCACCTTTGAGCAACTGCGGGATACCGCAGGCAAATTCAACAATATCAATACCGCGAGCCACTTCACCCTGGGCGTCGGTGAATACCTTGCCGTGCTCTTTGGTAATCGCTTCGGCCAGCTCATCTTTATGGACGTTCAGTAGCTCTAAAAACTTGAACATTACCCGGGCGCGCCGGATGGGCGGGGTATCCGCCCAGGCGGAAAAAGCAGCTTGTGCGGCCTCTACCGCCGTATTGACGTCCGCCGGGGAAGCGAGCGACACGCGTCCGGTCACACGGCCAGAGGCGGGGTTAAACACGTCCTGGGATTGAGAAGACTCCCCAGCGGTGACCTGGCCATTAATAAAGTGCTGAATCGCTGTTGTTGTCATGGTATTACCTGTTTTTTAGAACGCATGTTAAGAACACGTGTGAAGAGCTTGCCTAAAAACGCTTGCTAGCAAGAGTCTAATAACAGCCTAGCCTACCGAGTGCTGCGAACGGATCAATTGAGTTATTTAAAAGCCAGTTATAAGCTCTGCTAATATCACAGCACGCATTTGAGGGCCATCATGCAAGAGTACGCCACACTGCGCGCCTTCGTGGCCGTTGCACGAACGGGCAGCGTGTCACGCGCCGCAGAACAGCTACACCTAACCCAACCGGCCATTAGCCTAAAGTTGAAGCAGCTGCAGGCGAATATCGGCCTCACGCTATTTACTCGGCGTCCTCAGGGTCTAGCGCTGACGGCCGACGGCCATGCGTTGCTACCTGCCGCTGAAAAGGCTCTGGCCAGCGCCCAGGCGTTTGAGCAAACCGCCGGAACGTTACACAGCACGCTGCGCGGCAAGCTCTCAATCGGCACCATCGTTGACCCCGAATTTCTTCGTCTGGGGGCCTTTTTAAGCCGCCTGATGGCCCGTGCGCCGCAGTTAGAAACCGAACTGCATCATGGGATGAGCGGCAGCGTGCTTAATCGCATTGAACAAGGCGACTTAGATGTGGGGTTCTACCTGGCGCCGCCTGGGCAAGGCCCTGGAAAAGGCCATGAGACGCTGGCTTGGCGTGAGCTAACCCACTTTGATTATCACGTGATTGCCCCTGCAGGCTGGGAAAACCGACTCATTGATACGCGTTGGGAGCACTTAGCCACGCTGCCATGGATCGTTACGCCTCAAGACTCCGCCCACCACCGGCTGTTAAAGCAGGCGCTGGCACCGAGCGGCGCAGTTCCCAATCGGGTAGCCCAGGTGGATCAGGAGGCCTGCATGCTTGACCTGGTGCGCGCAGGCGTTGGTCTAAGCCTGGCCCGAGACGCCCTAGCGATGACCGAGCGCCAGGAGAGCGGCTTGGCAGTAGCGGAGAAAATTCGCCTGCCCTGCGCATTAAGCTTTATTTGGCGTCATGACAGCACCAACGAATCGACTGTCAACGCTGCGCTCAGTACGCTGGATGAAGTATGGCCCCATCGTCTTGGCTAAGTCTTAAAAAAGGGTTATGGGAAAGGGGCTGTAAGGAAAGGGAACACCATGCCACTAATCAACTCAATAACAGGCAGTAACTCGTCCCCCGCCACTGGAGTGCTTGCAATGATCCGCCTGTCCCCTCTTCGTCCATTCACGCTTGGCGTATTGGCTGCCGCTGGCCTAATCAGCCCTTCCCTTCAAGCCCAGTCCTCTCAAGACCAGTCTTCGCCACAACAAAGCAATGCAGAAGCGACCTTTGCCGGTGGCTGCTTCTGGTGTATGGAGCCGCCGTACGATAAACAACCCGGCGTCACTGCTACCATTTCCGGCTATATCGGCGGCGAGCTAGAAAACCCCAGCTACGAAGAGGTCTCCAAGGGCGGTACTGGCCATGCTGAAGTCGTGCAAATCGAATACGACTCCGAGCAGATCAGCTACGCGCAGCTCTTAGAAATCTTCTGGCACAACATCGACCCCTTTGCGGTCGATCGTCAGTTCTGTGATGTGGGCGATCAATACCGCTCGGCGATTTTCTATCATGATGAAGCACAGCGTGAGCTGGCTGAAGCGTCCAAAGCCGAAATGGAGGCGCGCTTTGACCGGGAGATCGCCACACAAATAGTACCAGCCACTACGTTCTGGCCTGCTGAGGCGTACCACCAGGACTATTATCAAAAGAACCCCGTGCGCTATAAGTTCTACCGCTACAGCTGTGGTCGCGACGGCCGCCTGGAAGAAGTGTGGGGAGAAGAAGCCGGAGGACCTTCGTTTGAGTAGTAGATGCACAATATAAACTAACGCCAGCGCCGCTGCTTTTTCACCAACGTCGACTGATCGATTCCCAGTACAGCGGCCGCTGCGCGCGTCGTACCATGCTTGGTAAGTGCTTGCTGAATGAGTTGCTGTTCAAACCGCTTAACCTGCTCTCGCAGATCACCACTCACGTACTCTAAACTAACCGGCAGAGCGGGAAATACCTCACTCGGCAGCGTAGTGGTAGTGATCTCATCCTCTACGGCCGTGACGGCTAAGCGCTCGGTTAAATTGATCAGCTCGCGGATATTGCCAGGCCATGAGTAGTTCGAAAGTAGTTCCAACGCTTCGGGGTTCCAGCGCCTATTCACATCGTGCAACTGATTGAAGTGGTCTAGGTAATAGTTCAGTAAGGGGATTACCTCATCGCGACGTTGCCGCAAAGGGGGTAACCATAGGGGCACCACACTTATGCGATAAAATAGATCCTCGCGAAAGCTCCCTTTCTTAACATGGTCGTTTAAATTCTGATGGGTAGCGGTAATCAGGCGCACGTTGGTATGACGAAAAGCTGTCCCGCCTACTGGCAAATAGCGATTTTCTTCCACCACTTTGAGTAGTTTCACCTGCAACGCGAGGGGTAGATCGCCGATTTCATCCAGAAAAAGCGTGCCCCCATGAGCCACATCCAGTAGCCCCTGCTTACCTCTTGGCGTAGCCCCGGTAAACGCCCCAGCGGCATAGCCAAACAGTTCTGCTTCCAGCAACCCTTCCGGAAATGCCGCACAGTTAAGCTCCATAAACGGCCCTTCCGCACGGTCACTTTGCTGATGTATATAGCGCGCCAACAGCGTTTTACCGGTACCCGTTTCGCCTTGAATCAAGATCTTCGCGGTTGATTTCGCCACTCGCTTAGCAAGCGCAAAGCAAGGTTCGGTTTGCTGGCTGGTAATCACCCCAGGCGCACTTAGTGACGTTATCTCAGGTACTCTATACGCCTCACGAATGCGCTGGATCTGCTCTAACTGCTCCTGGGCGTGTTTCGCCAGCAACAGCTCGGTAATGTCACGCACACTGGTAACCACGTAGGCAATGGAGCCATCGGCATTGAACATGGGCGTCCCGGTCACAACAATCTTGCGACTGCCATGAATGGTCTGCACCAGCGTAATCGGACGACGTTCCCGGATAACCTCCAACGAGGCTGACTTAGAAATGAACCCCGCCTTCACCAAGTCAGCCATATGAAAGCCCACTACCTCCGCACGTGAAATACCCGTGATACGTTCATAAGCTTTATTGATCGTCACCGTAATACCATTGGCATCGGTGATATAAACACCGTCATGCAAGGCATCCAGAAAAGAACGTAATGGCTCTTGGTCAAAGCCAGATGAATCAACGCATTCAGCCTCCGTCTGAGGTTTAATGCCTGTTACACGGTAGCGCATACACTCGCCTACCAACTGGCCTAGCGCCGCGTCGCGCTGTGCCTTTTCAATATCGGTGCGGGTTAATACCCCAATCACCTGACCGTGGGTATCAAATACCTCAACCGCATCAGTGCCGTGCAAATCAAATAACGGCAGCGCGGCTTCCAACGACAGGCACTCTTCGATACGTTGCATAACAGCTCTCCTGATAGACCGCGCCCACCGCTTTCACGGTGGGCGCTGGTTCTCAACCCCATAGCTTTTAAGCCACTATAAAGGCAGAGTCTGTTATTTGCGCAAAGCCACCACCGGTTCAGGATCAGTCTCAGGTAGCAATGCCTCATCCCAATCTTTCACGAAGGTTTTATCCACCTCGCCGGAGAAGAAGCGTTTGCCGTAAATTAACGCGCAGAGCAAGATACCTACCGCAAAAGCCCAAGTTGCACCTTTAATAACGAGCATGGCGGCAATAATGCCCGCAATACCCAAGTCCCGCTGGCTGCGCGCCTCCATAATGCCAATACGCACACTCACGTAGCCCTGAATCAACAGTGTCAACGCCAGCGCTATCCCCAGAATCGGCTGCACCAAACTCACGATCGGCAGCAATAGTAATCCCGTATTGGTTCCCCAGCGAAACGAGCCAGAACCACCAAAGATAGAGTTCATCGCCGCTTTGCCCTGTTTGTAACGCTCCACCGTTACCACATGCATCGCAGCCCACAGCGGGCCACACATCACCACATCGGGGCCAAAGATACTCATCCCGAAGTTACGCCCACCAAAAATCATGTGTGCACGATTAGGATTATAGTCGATTTTTTCGTCCTGACGCTTCTCGTCAGCTTCTTCCAGCAACGCCTTGCTTTGTAGCACATCGCCAAACAGCACAATGTAAGCGGCGATAACGGTGGGTAGCGCGGTCAAAAACATCGTCAGCGGCGGTAAGCCAACGCCAAACACTGTGTATTCGCTAAACATCAACGCAAAATCAGGCTGGCTAAACCCCCACTCCACATTCGGCCACGGCGCTTCACCAAACAGCGGAGCCACCACAATTGCCAGCACGATGATTGGGAAAATACCCAGCTTGCCTATGGCGCCCCACAGACCACCCTTTGCTTTCAGCTGGTTAAAATGGCGAGAGAAAATCAGATAAAACGCAACTCCCACAGCAATCGCAATGGTGAACGGGTACTGCTCAAAGCGGCCACCCTCATCAAAGACCACCACAATGGCTGCCAGCCCAGCGCCCATAATGACACCTGCTTTGATCGCCGAAGGAATCAGTCGCACCACTTTACTGGCCATGCCAGTTGCCCCCAGTCCCAGAGCCAGCGCCCCCAGCATCATCTGGAAGGCAATCAACGCATGAACTCTGTCTACCCCCTCTGGAAAGGTCGATACATAAGCCATCAACAAAGGGATCGCAGGGGTAATCCAACCAGGAATAACCGGGTCACCCAGCAAGTGATGCATCAAATAGAGCAAGCCATTTAAAATGACGATGGCCAACGCTGCTTCAAACGGCATGCCGAGCAGCTGCATCATCAATGGGATCGCGGCGAGATCCACCGCGCACATCAATAGCCCTTGCAGGTAATCGGGCAGTTCAAAACGATAATGGTAAAACGGCAAGCGTAGTTTAAATGGCCCTAACGGTGTGTACGGGCTCTCTTCACCGTCAACGCGATGCTTCCAAGCGCTCATGGCATGGACTCCTGTTTTAAAGTTATTAGTATGTTTAATATTTGTGGTTATGGAGTGTTAGTAAGCGGCGTGGTAAATCGCCTCAACATCCGCAAGCGTTAACACTCGCGGATTATTACGCAGCAAACGTTCTACCTTAATGGCCTCGGCGGCCAGTTCAGGAATGGCAGATTCAGGAATATCAAACGAGCGTAAACCGGAAGGAATCTCCACATCAGCGCACAGTTTATGCATGCGCTTGATAACAGCATTGGCTACTGCATCATCCGAAAGCCCAGCCACGGGTTCATCAAAAGCCACCGCAATGCCACGAAAGCGATCAACACACGCCAGCTTGTTCCACTCCATGACAAAGGGCAGTAACAGCGCATTAGTCACCCCATGGGCCAAGTGGTAACGCCCACCTAGTGGATATGCCAACGCATGTACTCCCCCCACGCCGGCATTACCAAACGCCAAACCTGCCAACAGACTGCCGGTGGCCATATCCTCACGGGCCTGTAGATTATTGGGATTGTCAAACGCCTTTGGTAGCGCATGCACAATTAGATTCATTGCCTTAACCGCCAACGCATCGGTAATCGGCGTTGAAAAGTTAGATAAATACGCCTCCACCGCATGCACCAACGCATCTACTCCGCTGGCAGCCGTCACAGAACGCGGGCAGCTCAACGTAAGCTCAGGCGAGACAATGGCGACATCCGGTAATAAGCAGTCACTTACGATGCCCTTCTTCATCTGCTGGGCTTTATCCGACAAAATCGCAATATTAGTCACTTCAGAACCGGTGCCCGCCGTAGTGGGCATGGCGATTAAAGGTATTCCGCGTTGGGCTACCTTATTCTCGCCAAACAATCCCTCAAGTGGACCCTCATAGTGCGCATATACCGCCACGCACTTAGCGATGTCTATTGCACTTCCGCCGCCTACGGCTATAACGCTGTCGTGTTTTCCATCATTGAAAGCACGAGTGCAAATTTCGACTATTTCAACTTCAGGCTCGGGCGCTACCTGATCAAACACCTCGTAGGACACATTGAGTGCCATAAGCTGTTCAGTGACGATCTCCAACGTGCCTGAAGCCACCACACCGCTGTCGGTAACAAGCAAGGGGCTCTTCATTCCCAGCGATTGGACGTATGACTGCAACTGCTGTGCAGCCCCATGACCGGTAATCAACTTACCGGCACTTTTAAAGCTACTTACTCGATTAAGGGGACTTAACTGCATTTGGCGTTTCCTATTAGCGTTTTATTGGTTGTTGTACCAGCACCATCGCCCCATAGAGGTATGTATGCATGCTGGCTACTTGCTACATAGCAAACGCCGTGCCAACCCAAAACAATAAACAAGATATTGATTTTTAAGAAAAAAAATTCAACATACAGCTTTGCATAAAAAAGTGGCAGATATTAGCGAGCCAATAAATCATCGGAAAAACACATTTTGATGATTTTATTCATCAACATATTAGTGCGGTTTCCAAGAGCCCAGAAAGTACACGCTTAAAACATGCATATCTTCACTATTTATCGCAATGCGATAAATAATAACTCTTGCCGATAAATAAAAAGTCGCCTAGGCTCTGAAGTGACGTTACCGAAAAGTTTTTAACAAAGCGTAAATAACAATCCCCAACACTCTCGATGGTGACCCAATGAAATCTAAATCTAACAGCCAACCTGTTCTTCACTTTAAAAAAGCGATGCTATTACCGGCAGTACTGGGCGCAGCCTTATCGCTCGGCGCCACCGCCAACGCGCAAGACGTACTGAAAGCCGGCGGAACGCCAAGCGGAATTCCGTTTACGTTTCTGGACATTCAAACCAATGAGATCACCGGTGCGATGGTCGATCTGGTCAATGCATTGGGCGAAGATATGGGCTATGAGGTCACTATTCAGGAGTCCCAGTTCAACGCATTAATACCCTCGCTGACCGCTGGGCATATCGACATTATTTCCGCCGCGATGCTGAAAACCGAAGAGCGCGCCAAACAGATCGCGTTCAGCGATGATGTCTACCCCTACGGTGAAGGCGTCGTTACCCGTCAAGACTACGATGGCGAGATCAACACACTGGAAGATCTCTCTGGCGAAGTGATTGGCGCCCAGGTAGGCACCACTTATGTGGAACAGCTCAACAACATGGGCATTTTTCCTGAAATCCGAAATTACAACTCACTGGCAGACATGATGCGCGACATCTCGTTAGGCCGCATTGTGGCAGGTGTCGGTGACGCCCCCATCATGGGTTATCACCTCAGCCAAGACCGCTTTCCAGAACTTCAGCTAGCCGACAACTACGAGCAACAGATGGTGGGTCATATTGGCTTTGCAGTTGACCAGGAAAACACCGAACTGCTGGAACAAGTGAACACCTCGCTTGCTCGCCTGAAAGAAAATGGCACCCTCGATGCCATCTTCGAAGAGTGGGGCTTATAAGCCACCTTCAGGTAACCCACCGGCAGCTTTAACGCATCAGTCTGCTAATGATCACCCCAGCACCGCTTCACTACCCCTCCAGGGGTAGTGGAAGAAGTGCATGCAAAATAAAGGCTTCCCATGGAGTTTTCGGACATCACCGCCTTTCTACCCATTTTATTAAAAGGTGCTCTGATTACAGTGCAGATCACCATTGGCGCCTTACTACTAAGCACTCTACTCGGCCTGCTACTCGCCCTGATGAAGCTCTCTCCCGTACGCGCACTGTCGCTTGTGGCAGGCACCTTCATCAATGTGGTACGCGGCCTACCGATTATTGTTCAACTGTTTTATATCTACTTCGTACTCCCCGAACTCGGCATACAGCTTAGTGCCTTCCAGGCAAGTATTATCGGGCTCGGCGTCGCCTACAGCGCCTATCAAGCGGAAAATTTCCGCGCCGGTATAGAAGCGATTGAAGCGGGCCAGATCGAAGCCGCCAGATCCATCGGCATGAAAAGCAAACTCATCATGCGCCGCGTCGTACTTCCCCAGGCTATCCGTATTGCGCTCCCTCCCTATGGCAATACGGCCGTCATGATTCTGAAAGACTCATCACTCGCCTCCACCATAACCGTGGCCGAAATGACCCGGGCTGGGCAGTTAATCGCCGCCTCCACCTTTCAGAATACTACCGTCTATACCCTGGTTGCCCTGCTCTATCTCTGCCTTAGCCTACCGCTGATTTTTGGCGTTAACCGCCTAGAGCGCTATTTCGGAAAGGCAGCGAAAGGAGGCAAATCATGATCAATATCAACGCTATTCATAAATCCTTTGGCGACGTAGAAGTACTCAAAGGAGTCAGCCTAACGGTCGCCAAGGGTGAAGTGGTTTGTCTGATTGGCCCCTCAGGCTCTGGCAAGTCGACCGTGCTTCGCTGCATAAATGGTCTGGAGTCTTATGACCAAGGCACCATTACGATCAATGACCGCCAAGTCGATGTGGCCAGCAAAGACATTAACGACCTACGAACTCAAGTCGGCATGGTATTCCAGCGCTTCAACCTATTCCCCCACCGCACGGTGGTCGAAAACGTCATGGAAGGCCCAATCTTCGTCAAAAACGAACCCCGCGATATCGCCCATGCCAATGCGGCCGCCTTACTGGAGAAAGTCGGGCTGGGCGATAAAGTCGATGCCTACCCGCAGCAGCTATCCGGCGGTCAGCAGCAGCGTGTTGCTATTGCCCGCGCTCTGGCCATGCAACCGGAAGCCATTCTGTTCGATGAGCCCACCTCCGCTCTCGACCCCGAACTTGTGGGCGATGTGCTTACCGTTATGCGCGACCTGGCCAACGAAGGCATGACCATGGTGGTCGTCACCCATGAAATGAGCTTTGCCAAAGAAGTCGCTGACCGCGTCTGCTTTCTGTATGGCGGGCAGATTGTCGAATCAGGCGATGCCCACACGCTGCTTACCCAGCCTTCCCACGAACGCACCCAGGATTTTCTGCGCCGCGTGCTAAATCATTAACGGAGACCAAGGATGGCAATCACATCTCATATGCCCCCCTCACTATGGGCTGACACCGCCCCCGCGGGCAGCGAATACCCAACGCTGCAGGGCGCCCATTGCAGCGATGTGGTGATTATCGGCGGCGGTTTTACCGGCCTTTCCGCCGCCTTGGCACTCGCCAACCGCGGTATAAGCGTCACCTTATTGGAAGCCGAAAGTATCGGCTGGGGCGCGTCTGGCCGTAACGGCGGCCAAGTCATCCCCGGCCTCAAATACGACCCGGATGAACTCATCACACGCTATGGCGAAGAGCGCGGCCAACGCATGATAGCGCTCTCAGCCCGCAATGCCGATGTGGTATTTGAGCTTATAAAGCAGCACAACATTGACTGCGACGCGCAGCAACGCGGCTGGATTCAACCCGCCGCTACCCATGCCAGCCTGAAAGCGATTGAATTCCGAGCCCGCCAATGGCAGTCGCGCGGCGTAGATATCGTCTGGCTAGATCAGCAGCAATGTGCCGAGCGTCTTGGCACTTCAGAGTATCTTGGCGGCTGGATAGACCCCAGGGCCGGCGGGCTGAATCCGCTCGCCTACGCCCGCGGGCTGGCACAGGCAGCGCACGATAGCGGAGCAACGCTGCATGAACAAACCCGCGTAATCTCAATGACCCGCGCCGAAGGGCGCTGGCGCGTAATGGCGGAAGGCGGGGCAGAAATTCAGGCGGAACGCGTACTGCTCTGCACCAACGGTTACAGCGACGCCCTGCAGCCCAAACTTGCCAGCAGCCTGATAGCCGCTAATAGCTATCAGATTGCCACCCGTCCCCTCTCGGCAGAGGAAGGCGGCCATATTTTACCCGGTGGCGAGGTGGCGTCAGATGCCCGTAAGCTGTTGCTCTATTTTCGCCGCGATAGGGCTGGGCGCCTTCTTATGGGGGGGCGCGGTTCCTTCAACGACCCACGTAAACCCAGCGACTTTCGGCACCTCGAAAACGCCATCATCAAACTCTACCCCCAGCTAAAGGACGTTGAGATCGATTTTCGCTGGTCAGGACGCATCGCCATCACCCAGGATTCACTTCCCCACGTACACGAGCCGCAGCAAGGACTCACCGTGGCGCTAGGCTATAATGGCCGTGGTGTGGCTATGGGTACACACCTCGGCAAGCTGATTGGCGAACATCTGGGAGAGCCTACGTTAGAGGAAGTACTTCCCTTTCCACTCACCCCCATCAAGCCGATTCCGCTGCACGGCCTACAAAGGCTGTATGTTGAAACGGTGGTCAACTACTATCGGGCCAGGGATTGGCTGGAGCGCTAAGCGACCGGCCACTTAAAGACCAATACACAAGCTATAGAGATATTCCTCTTGGGTTCGCCAGCCAAGGGGAACACGTAAGGAATCTTCTAAAAGCATGAAGCACGCCAACGAATCACGCTCGCCGCAGTTCAATCAATCGCTGGAAAAAGCGTTTGCTGTGCTTGAGTTGTTTGATGCTCAGCACAGCGAACTCAGTCTGTCGGAAATCGCCAAGTTTTCAGCGCTAAGCATGGGCTCGGTGCAGCGCATCACCTACACGCTCGAACAACTTGGCTATTTGGCCAAAGCGCCAGCCAGTCGCAAATACCGGCTCGGTATCCGCCTGATGACCCTCTCCGCCAACTATCTAGAAGCCGACTTGCTGGTCGACTGCGCCAACCCCTACCTATCGGAATTGAGCAACAGCTGCCTGGAAACCGTTTCACTAACCGAACCCTACGGGCTAGATATGATCTACATGGCCCGTTTTACCAGCCGCCACTACATTCCCATTCATATGCCGGTGGGCAGTAGCGTACCGATGTATTGTTCCGCATCTGGCAGAGCGTTTTTATCGGCGCTGGACGACTCCCGCGTTCAGGAGTACTTAACCGCCTGTGAGTTAAAGGCCCATACACCAAATACGATTACCGATATAAGCGCCCTAACCGACTTGATCCGAGAGTGTCGTACACGTGGCATCGCCTGGAACGATGCTGAATACTTCCTGGGGGATATCAACATTGCTGCACCGATAAGCAATGCCGCAGGTTTACCGGTAGCCGCTGTGCACATCACAACCCCCAGCAGCCGCTGGAACCTTGAGCGAGCACTGGAACAGCTTGCCCCCTCTTTAATGGAGTGTGCTCGCGCGATCACAAAGGCCGCCCGTATGCGTAGTTAACGCTGTCGCGTTTAATAGATTTTTTTCAATAAGCATTAAACTTCTACCTGATACAGATAGCTGCGCTCAAATTCCACACGCAATACTTGGAACTGATAGCTCTTACCACTGCCGGATAAGTAACACAGATGCTATGCATGGTCGTTCATTTTGTACTACAGTGACCTTACGCAAGAAATAGACCGGTTGGTCTACTAGGCGTCCTGGAGCTGGACGCTGTGACCCCACGTTGATCTATAGATAGGAGATCTTATGAGCAACAGCATCAAAACGATTAATCCCACTAATGGTGAAACCCTCGAAACCTATGCGCTAATGAGCAGCGCAGAAGCCAAGCAGGTAGTGGACGCCTGCTACGAGGCGTTTCTCGATTGGCGCCTAGAATCGCTGGAAAGCCGCGCTAAAACGGTCAAAGCGATTGGCCAAGCGATGCAAACGCATAAAGAAGAACTTGCCGACCTGATGGTCAAAGAGATGGGCAAACTGCCTTCTCAGGCCCGCCAGGAAGTCGACCTCTGTACCGGCATCTGTGACTATACCGCTGAACATGGCCCCAAAAAGCTAGCCGACGAAGAGCGCCAGCCTGGCAATGGCGAGCGCGGTTTTGTGACCTACTCACCGATGGGTGTGATCTACGGCATTCAGCCCTGGAACTTCCCCGCGTATCAGGTGGTACGCTACTCCATCGCCAATATTATGGCGGGTAACGGCGTGCTGCTAAAACACGCTGAAAACGTGACTGGCAGCGGCCTGCTGCTGGAAAAAATCTACCGCGAAGCGGGTCTTCCGGAAAACGTCTTCCGTACGCTGGTGATTTCTCATGATGTTTCTGATGAGGTGATTGCTCATTCTGCGGTACGTGGCGTCACCCTCACCGGTAGCGATGGTGCAGGTCGCAAAGTCGCTGGCAAAGCGGCCGAGCACCTTAAAAAGACGGTGCTTGAGCTGGGCTCTAACGATGCCTACCTTGTGCTCGATGACGCCGATATGGATGTCGCCATCGATACCTGCGTACAGGGGCGCGTCTACAACGGCGGTCAAACCTGCGTCGCGGCCAAGCGTTTTGTGGTCACTGAAAAGAACTACGAAACGTTTAAAAAGCGCTATGTAGAACGCATGCAGTCGCTTAAAGCGGGTGACCCGACCCAAGAAGACAGCGACCTGGGCCCCATGGCTCGCGTGGATCTGCGCGATGGTCTCCACGACCAAGTGGAAGAGAGCGTGCGCAAAGGCGCGAAGATCCTCTGCGGTGGCGAAAAGCCATCCGGTAAGGGCGCGTTTTACCCGGTCACCGTGCTGGACAACGTTACCCCCGGCCAGCCCGCTTACGACGACGAGCTGTTTGGCCCCGTCGCTGCGCTGATTCGTGCCAAAGATGACGAAGATGCCATGCGCATTGCTAACGACAGCCGTTACGGCCTGGGCGGCGGCATCATCTCTAAAGATGTGAAACGCGCTACCGAGCTTGCCAGCAAGTACTTTGACACCGGCATGGTGTTTATCAATGGCTTTGGCGTTGCTACCCCGGAAATGCCTTTCGGCGGGGTTAAAAACTCCGGCTACGGTCGCGAGCACGGCGGCTTCGGCATGCACGAGTTCGTCAATGCCAAGTCGGTGATTGTCGTTCAAGAGTAAGGCAGTAAACGCTCAAAATCGTGAGCGATAACCGAGAGCGCCGCTAGCTTTTCATCAGGCTAGCGGCGCTTTTTCGTTGCGAGCTCTATTACGAATTAAACTGTTGCCTGGAGGATCGACGCTGCCATAGCTTTATCCCAATCGCCATTACCACCCAGGTCACCAGCGCCGCAATCACATCGTCTAACACAATGCCAAAGCCGCCGTTAACATTCTCTGCCAGATGAATCGGCGGCGGCTTCAGCGCATCGAAAAAGCGGTAAACACCGAATGCCAGCGCCATAACCAGCGGGTGGCGTGCTGCCTGCAACCCGATTACCGCCAACGGAAACGCCACATATTCATCGGCAACGATACTGCCATGATCCAAACCGTCATAGTGCCAGGCAGCGACGTGGCAAACCGGTACTGCAAGTAGCAGCAGAGCTGCCATGATAGCGCCTTGCTGACCTATTGGCCGGCTTAACAACCACCACGCCAAGGGAATGCCCATCAGTGAGCCAAAGGTGCCCGGTGCCATCGGCGCTAGCCCCAGCCCAAAGCCGGTGGCTAGCCAAAAGTTAACCGTATCCAGCATTAACCCGCCTGCTGCGCTTGGCGCTCAAGTTCGGCGGTCATCTCTTTAGGCAGGTTAAGCGCACTGCCCAACTGATCAAGCCAAGCGCGCTCCATGGGGTTTTGATCGTCAGTCACGGCCACGCTGATCAGGTACATTTCACGGGCCGCTTGAGGGGAGTCCGCTTCGCGGGCAAGCGCCTGGGCATCCAGCGGTGCTTTTAGCTGCTGCTCCACCCAGTTATGCATCTCTTGGTCGGCACCCAGGGCGTCAATCTGCTCGGTAATCAATGCCTGCTCCTGCTCATCAATATGGCCATCGGCGCGGGCAGCCATAATCATTGCCTGCAGTAACTCAAGGCTGCGGCGCTCTTGATACTCGCCACTAAGCGCATCTACCCGCTCGCCCTCTGTCGCATTCTGGGCCGTATTTGGTTGCCCATTGTCATTTTTCGCCGCCTGGGAGCTCTGCCACGCTTTCCACGCCAGTACACCCACACCGGCAATGGCTCCATATTTCAGTGCCTTACCACCCATGCTGCGGCCGCGCTTGGAGCCAATCAACATACCCATGGCACCGCCGCCGAGCAGGCTTTTAACATCAAAGCCACTGGAGGAGCCGCTACCTTGACCGCTGCTGCCACCGCCTAGCTGCTTAGAGAGTCCGCTTAGCATGCCCTTAACATCGACACCACTGCTACTGCCGCCCTTCTGGCTACCGCCAGCTTGCTGCATCAGCTGCTGTAAAATCTTGCTTGCGTTCATCCTTGTACTCCTAAGTAAGTATTATCTTTAGGGCCCGTTTGACGATTCACTCACTTTATAAAACATACTGTATGAACACAGCATGAACTGACGCCGTCTTAGTCATTTAATGCCATAGTCATTAAAAAAGTGCGCCCTTTACTTTCACCGAGCTCCCGTGACGGCTGGCAAGAACGTCTATACGGACGGGCATTTGCTCTTTGAGTTCGCTGACATGGGAGATCACCCCAATCATGCGTCCGCCCATTTGCAGTTCGCTGAGCATGGCGATGGCTTGATCCAGCGCATCCTGGTCGAGGCTGCCGAAACCTTCATCGATAAATAGCGTATCCAGCTGAATACCGCCAGCGTAAGCCTGCACCACGTCTGAGAGTCCCAGTGCCAGCGAGAGCGCAGCCATAAACGACTCCCCACCGGAGAGCGTGGCTACCGAGCGGTTCTTACCAGTGTAGGTGTCGGCCACATCAAGCTCCAATCCCGACGCTTTGTTCCCTTTGGAGGGATCTTCCCGCCGCACCAACTGATAACGTCCCCGGCTCATGCGCACCAAACGCTCAGAGGCTTGAATCAATACGTCATCCAGCAACACACCCAGCACAAAGCGCTGCAGACTAATGCGATGTCCGGTACGGCCATTAGCGACTTCGCTTAGCGTGCCCCACAGCTGATACTGGGCTTCGAGCTCTGCCTGCGCCGTGTGGGTAGTCGCAAGCTTTTGACGAATACCGTGTAGCGTGGTCAACCGCCCATCCAGCCCCCGCCATGCCTCTAGCTGGATGTTCTCCTCTGCCTGGGCGACCTCGGTTATCCTCGCTAGAGAGGCCAGATCCGGCGGCGTTTTGTCCGCAAGCTGGGTTTGGTAGTTCTCCAGCGCGCCTTCAAGCTCGGCTAGGCGGCGTTGGTACGCCTCTACCTGGCGAGTCAAATCTTGCCGCTGGATGTCGTCCAACTGCGCAGCCTGAAACGCCGCCTCATCACCAAAGGGACTGGCCTGCAACGCGGCTTGCCACTCTGACTGGACCTGCTGGAGCGACTGTTCGCTGCGTTCGATTCGCTCGTTCGCTCCGCGTAGCTGCTCTTCCGCTCGCGCCAGCTGGGTTTGGCTGGTCGAGAGTGCCTGCTGGGCGCTCTCCCAGGCTTTTTCAAGCTGGGCGATCTGGTGTTCAAACTCACCGAGAGTTCGGCGCACTGCCTCAGGATCGCGGGCTTCTTCCGGCAGCGATTGACTCATCTGGTCACGCTGACTCTCTAGGCGCAGCGCGTCCTCTTTGGCCTTTTCAACCTCGGGCCGCTGGGCTTTAAGCTGCTTATCCAGCGCGCCCCACTCGCGGCGCAGCGCATCCCGAGCGGCAGTTTGCTGGCTAATCTCACGCTCTACGCTTTCTCTGCGCTGAACTTGGCGGCGCAAGCCTTCGCAGGCATTTTGCAGCTCACTCAGTGGCTGGCCAGCCCACTCGCCCAACTGCTGATTAAGCCGCTGGCCCTGCTCTGCGTTGTAGTTAATCTGCTGCTCAAGCTGATGGTGATGGCGTTCGGCGCTCTGGCATGCCTGGCGAGCTTGCTCTTGCGTTGATCTAGCTTCTTCAACCTGCGCCTGGCTGACCACGTCTGCACTGTTGGCTGCTGGGGCTGGATGCTCCAGGCTGCCGCATACCGGGCAAGGGAGATCCTGTTCAAGGGTAAGCGCTAACAGCGCGGCCTGCCCCTGGTGCCAACGCATCTCCTGCTCAGTGGCGTGGCGTTCCGCCCGTTCTGCTTCGTTTTGCTGGCGGTTGAGTGCATCAGCCGCCTGCTGCTGATGCTTGGTTAACTCCTGCCCCTGCCGGTTGAGTTCATCCAGCTCTTGGCGCTGGGTCAGCAGGTTGTGATGGCGACTTAGCTCAACGGGGGCGCTGGCCAGCTGCTGATACTCTGTTTGTAAACGCTCCAGATTAACGCCGATCGCTTCGCCCTGCTGACGAATGCTATCTAGCTGCGCCTCATCGCGCTTGAGTGCCACATCGGCTTGTTGCCAGGCGGCCTGCACCGTTTGATAACGCCCCTGCAGCTCGCTTAGCTGCTGGCCTTTACGGATAAACTCACCCAGCTGGCGATGCCGTTCCCGCAGCGTGGGGAGCTCTGCCTGACGCTGGCGTGCCACTTCTAACGACTGCTGGGCCTGTTCGGCGTTAGTGCGTTGGGTGGCTAATGCGGTTTCCGCCTGCCGCTGATCGGCCTGGGCGGTGGTTAGCGCCTGCTGTGCTTGGTCTAGGGCAGTTTTATAGGGGCGCAGCGCCTGGGCGTGAGTGCTTTGCGCTAAACGCTCCTGAGTGTTTTCTATGTGAGCGTGCTGCTCAAGATGACGGGCTTTATCCGCGGCGAGCGTATCCCGGGCCTCAAATTGACGCTGCAGGGTCAGCGCCTCGTCGCGCTGTTTTTCGGCGCTACGGCGCTGCTGCTGCGCGGTTTCAAAGCGCTGCCGCGCTTGGTCTACCTGGGGTGCCAGCGCTTCAAGCTCTTGCCCTAACGAGGCTTCACTCTCAAGCTCACCCCCGGCGAGGATGCCACTGATATGCTGGCGATGGTCATTCACTGCCCGCTCGATTTGATTGGCCTGGGTGCGCAGGCGCTCTTCGATACGCTGAAAAATCTGGGTTTGAAACAGTTGAGAAAAGATTTTTTCGCGATCTTTTGAATCTGCTATCAGTAACTCGCGAAACTTACCCTGGGGTAGCACCATCACCTGGCGAAACTGGTTAGCATCCAGACCAATCAGGGTTTGCAACTCGGCGGTGGCATCATTGACCTTGCGGGCCACCAGACAGGTCTCCACCGCGCCATCCGCATTCAAGCGCCAAAGCTGGGCTTCAGCGTTATGGGTAGTGGTTCCTTCGCCGCGCGCTTTGGGGCGCTCCTGCTGGGGTACGCGGCGAACCCGGTAATCTTCACCACGTAGGCGAAAATCGAGCGTCACCTCCGTTAACAAAGCGGCATCGGCCTGATCGCAGCGCATCTGCGCAGGTTCACGCTCATTTCCCGTGGTCTGGCCATAAAGCGCAAAACACAGGGCATCAAGAATCGAGCTTTTACCGGCGCCAGTGGGACCATTAATCAGAAACAGCGGGCTTCTGCCCAGCACAGTGAAATCGATGGTCTCACTGCCCGCAAAAGGCCCAAACGCCTGAATGGTGAGGGTTAACGGCGTCATCCTTGAACCTCATCGCGTTGCAACTGATTAATTAATTCCGCCATGGCGCTAGCCTGCTCATCGCTCATAGCCTCCCCGCTGGTTTGATTGAAGAAGTCGCTGAACATATCCAGGGCATCAAAACGCAGCCGCTCGCGATCAAGCTGCTGATTGCCCCGAGCATCGAGCATGCCGGGCTTCTCCAGGTGCAGCACGTTGGGATACACCTCACGCAGTTTGCCCATGGGGTCGAGAATGGCGTGGCGGTCGGTAAGCCGCACCAGCAGGTAGTCGTCGGCATTTGCGTCCGTTCGCCCCTGGGCAATCAACGCATCGATCTCGCCCTCGAGTACGCGAACTTCACGACTAGGTATGAGGGGTATCTGCTCGATCTGGGTGACGCCGCTCGCATCAAGATCCACCAACGTCACGCCTTTACGCTGGCTGGCTTCGGAAAAGCTATATTTGAGCAGCGAGCCACTGTAGCGAATATGTTCGCCGCCGCGGTACTGGGGGCCGTGAAGGTGGCCGAGCGCGACGTAATCAAAGCTTTCCATAGGTTCCCAAGCGACACTTTCGGCGCCGCCCAGGGTCAGCGGGCGTTCAGAGTCAGAGGCGCTGCCGCCATCCACAAAGCAATGGCTCATCAGTACGCAGGGGCGTGTGGGATGACGCTGCTCCTCGATGCGTTCAACCAGGTAGCGGTGGGCGCCGTCAAAATCACGCACGTCAACGTTAAACTGGCTGCGCACATGCTCGGGGTCGGCGTAGGGAATGCCAAACACATCCATCTCAACGCCCTTAATGGACAGCGTTACAGGCGTGGCAAAGTCGGCTAGGTCGGAAAGGATATGCAGCCCGGCCTGACGTAGGTGGCGCGCGCCGAAGCGAAGCCGCTCGGCGCCATCGTGATTGCCCGAGATCATAATCACCGGCAGCTTGCGCTCCTCACAGAGGGCGTGGAGCACTTCATCCAGCAGGGTTACAGCCGCTGCAGGCGGCACCGAGCGGTCGTAGATATCGCCCGCAATCAACACCGCATCGACGTTTTCCCGGTCAATGATCTCGATAAGTTGGTCGAGCACATGGCGCTGGTCATCCAGCAACGACAGGTTGTGGAACAGCCGCCCCAGATGCCAATCGGCGGTGTGAAGTAGACGCATAACAGGCTCAGGAAAAAGTGTGTAGCGGGATGATAACAACCCGACACGCTATCTACTCACAAAACTCCATTTCACCATAAAAAAGCCCCGCACACGGGCGGGGCTAGTCGACACTATAAAATCTTACTAACGACGAAAGGCATCAGGGTAGCTGGTGAGATCAACCCCCCACATGACCGGCAACAGGAAGTATACCGCGGCCACAATCAGCAGCATGGCGATGATATTGATCCAGAAGCCGGTACGCACCATCTCGATAATTTTCAGTTTGCCAGTGGCGAAGATGATGGCATTGGGCGGGGTACCTACTGGCAGCATAAAGGCACAGTTGGCCGCCATTGCGGCGGGCACCATCAGTACAAAGGGATGAACATCTAGCGCCAGCGCCAGCGACGCCAGCACCGGTAGTATCATGGTGGCCGTGGCGGTATTCGAGGTGATTTCGGTCAAGAACAGCACCATGCCGGTCGCCAGCAGGATCACCAGCAGGAAGTTGACGCCTTCCAGTACGCTCATTTGCCCGCCAATCCACTCTGCCAGACCGGAAGAGCCGAAGCCTGCGGCAATCGCCAACCCACCCCCGAACAGCAGCAGAATGCCCCAGGGTACGTCTTTCGCCACGTCCCAGCCCAGTAAGCAGCCGCCTTTGTTTTTGGAGGGAATCAAAAACAGCAGCAGCGCAGCAACTATGGCGATCATGGTGTCATTGATACCGGGGATATTGATGATCTGCCCCTGCCACAAGAACGAACGGGTAATCCACATAAAGGCAGCGAACAGAAACACTGCCAGCACCGCTTTCTCCTCGAAGCTGGTGTTACCCAGCGCTGCTTTTTCTTTGTTAATCAGCTCCCGTCCGCCCGGCAGGTGGCTAAACTCGATGCGGAAAAACACCCTCGTTAGTAGTAGCCAGGTGCTAAACAGCAGCACCAGTACGACGGGAAAAGCAAACATGAGCCAACCGGCAAAGGAGATCTCGATGCCAAACAGCTCATTCACAATGGCAGCGAGGATGATATTCGGTGGGGTGCCGATTAGCGTGCCCAACCCCCCAATGGTACCGCCATAACCGATACCAAAAATCAGTGCTTTGCTGAACTTATCGATTTCGGCACTGTGGTCGCCATCACTTTTCGCCAGCTCTTGGCTCACCTGGTAGACGATAGCGGTACCAATCGGCAGCATCATCATGACCGACGCGGTGTTGGAAACCCACATGGACAAAAAGCCCGTCGCGGCCATAAAGCCAAAGACGATGCTATTAATACTGGTGCCCAGCACGGCAATAATCGACAGTGCGATACGCTTGTGGAGATCCCACCGCTCCATTGCCAGCGCGATCAAAAAGCCGCCCAGGAACAGGAAAATAATTGGATTGCCGTAAGCGGCGGTCACCGTATTGCCATCCAGCGCGCCGGTAACCGGCAATAGCACAATGGGCAGCAACGAGGTCGCGGGAATAGGAATGGCTTCAGTGATCCACCATACGGCCACCCATAGAGTGGTGGCGAGCACCATGCGCCCTTCAAAGCTCAAGTCTTCAGGGTGAAAAAACATCACCACAAAAGCGAACAGCAAAGGGCCAAGCAACAGGCCGATCTTCTGCGGGGTGGTGTAAGCGGGTGGTTTAGGTTGAGGGGAAGGATCACGCTTGGTATTCGAAGTCGCGGCGTTGGCGGCCCCTCCCGTTGGGAGCGCGCACATCAATAAGTTTTTAGCTTGGTAGTGGGAATGCCATAGCTGATCCCACACCGTCATCAGGGCAGTTTTTTGCATACAATTTGCGCCACTTACGGTCAGAGTGAAAAGAACAAATCGAGGATCAACATTCCGATATATACGCACGCAGGGCGATACGGAACCTCATTTGGCGCCCTTTATTAACTGCAATAGGCCATTAGTCCAGTAATTTGCTGCTAGCTACAACCAAAGTCTAACAACTTTAGTTGTAACTGATGGCAAACAGCACCCGTTCGAGGTATTTATCAAGCCAAATACAACCGCGGTGCAATAAACCTTTGCCGCCGCCTTTTCGCATTTGCTTCTCACTCACGGCTATATTAAGCTCGGTTCGTACAACACACGTACAACTCAAATTCAGGCGGTTATCTCAGCTTAACCGCCGTCTCATTAGCAATCACACGGAGCCGTGATATGCATAACGAAACGTCAAGCGACCTTTCCCAGGCGGGTCTTAACATCGCCATTCAAGACATCAAGGATGAACTGTTCGACACTCCCGAGTGCGACTACGCCATTGCCCAACTACTTACCCACTGGGGCCAGGCTGAAAAAGCCGAGCAAGTGCTGGATGAGATGCTGATGAAGTGGGGTACGTCACCCGAGGTGCTTGCTTTAACACAGCGAGGGTATACTGAGATGATTGGCAGCAGTGAGCTATTTGCGGATAACGACGAAATCATCAGAAAACCGCAAAAATCCACTCCTGCGGCTCTTGAGGTCGTGGCTGCTTGAACTAGAGGCTAGATCGCCAAGGCAACAAGCATCATTGACTAATGCCCCTGCCCTCTGATGGGGCAGGGGCATTTTTATTGCGTGAATGCAGACGTTAATCCAAGTGATCCAGCGTGACGATAATGTCTTCTGTTGAGACATCCACGTTCCAGAAGGTATAGCTGTCCTCATCCTCATCAACTAAGCGAATATCGAAATAGGGGTTGGTATAGCCCGTTAGCGTAACTCGCTGGGTATCGCCGTTCATTAATACATCTTTACCCAGCACATCTTCTTCCCAGCTTTTCGAGTTCCCTGGGCTCACGTACATATAGTAGATGGTGTAACCCGTTCGGTTGGTGATATCCACATAGTAGTCAGCGGCCATCGCCAGCGATGAAGCACATAGCGCAACAAGCGCAAATAACAACGTTCTAATTTTCATTGGAAAGTTCCCTGGTCTTTTTTTAAAGTAAACAGCAAGTTGCGTGCTAAGTACATAGGCTGCACGTTTTTTTCTCCAGCCACCCGCGTCATGCTTGTAGCTGGTAGAATATCGCCCCTTTCAGGCGCGTTAGCGGCTAAACGCCGCAACGTCACCTACCTTTTACTACCTGAGAGTTGCGCAATGATCGCCACCGCCCGCACCGTTTTCCGGCCACTTATACGGCTGGGTCTTATCCCGCAAATTTTAATCGGTATCGTTGCTGGGGTAGTACTCGCCCTGTTTGCACCGGGTATTGCGAGCAACGTGGCCCTGCTTGGCCAGCTATTTATCGCCGCCTTGCAGGCGGTGGCACCCATTTTGGTGTTTGTACTGGTAGCCGCAGCGATCTCTGCTCATCAAAAAGGCCAACCCACCCATATTCGCCCCGTGCTGGTGCTGTATGTGGCGGGCACGCTGATCGCCGCGCTCATTGCGGTAGCAGCCAGCTTTCTATTTCCCACCGAACTCGTATTGAATGCAGGCCAAGTTGATGGCAGCCCCCCCGGGGATATTTTTAGCGTTCTACGCGACCTGCTGTTGAATGCGGTGGCCAACCCGGTTAGTGCACTGATGGAGGCTAACTTTATCGCTATTCTGGCCTGGGCCATCGGCCTGGGTTTGACCCTGCGTCAAGCCAGCGATACCACCCGCCAAGCGTTGAGCGATTTATCTGCCGCGATCACTCGCATTGTGACACTGGTGATTCGTTTAGCGCCGCTGGGGATCTTTGGTTTGGTGGCAGGCACGCTGGCAGAGTCTGGCGTTGCGGCGCTGCTCAACTACGCCCAACTGCTAGGTGTGATTGTGGGCTGCATGCTGTTTGTTGCGCTAGTGAGTAATCCGCTGCTGGTGTACTTCACCACCCGGCAAAACCCTTATCCCTTGGTGTTTACGTGCCTGCGGGGTAGTGCGATTACCGCCTTTTTCACCCGCAGTTCGGCCGCGAATATCCCGGTGAACCTGGAGCTATGCCGCCGCCTGAAGCTGGACCCTGACACCTACTCCATTTCCATTCCGCTGGGCGCGACGATCAATATGTGCGGTGCGGCCATCACTATTACGGTGATCACTCTAGCAACCACTCATACGCTGGGCATTAGCGTCGACTTTCCCACGGCTCTACTACTGTGCGTGGTGTCAGCGTTGGCGGCCTGTGGCGTTTCAGGCGTGGCAGGCGGTTCACTGATGCTGATTCCCATGGCCGCCAACCTGTTCGGTATTCCCACGGAAGTGGCCATGCAGGCGGTGGCGATTGGCTTTGTGATCAGCGTGGTACAGGACTCCACCGAAACCGCGCTCAACTCCTCTACCGATGTGCTGTTCACTGCTGCCGCTTGCCAATCGCAAGAGGCCAATCGCTCTTAATATCTCCCAGGGGAGCGGCTGCTTATAACAGCCGCCCCCTCAGCGCGCGCCTATATTAACTATTTGATGGTTTGAAAAGGCTCGCCAAACGCTCGCGCTCATCATCTTCATAGAAGCTTGGGTCATCGAATAGGTCGCGCTGGGTATCATCGAAGATCATTTCTAATGCCCCTGCACTACTTTGTACCATCGGTTCGAAGTGAGCCGTATGAGTAATCAAGGCCGTTACATGGCGGCGACGATAAATGGCGTAAATCCCCAGCAGGGTAAATACGCAGGCAATATAGATCGGCAAGCCGTGACTACCCACAGCCGTCATCAGCGACCCCGCTGCAATCGGTGCGACGGCACAGCCCGCACCGTGCATTACCAACATATCCGCTGAGCCGGAGACAATTTCATCCGGGTGAAGCTGGTCGATCAATTGCGCCACCGCCAGCGGATAGAGTGAAAACGCCAAACCGCCCCAGATAAAATACAACCCCAGCAGCACTTCATGACTAGGCGCAAAGGGCATGCCCGCGGCGATCAGCGCTGCTAATAACACTACCCAGGTCATCACACTAGGGCGGTCGTGTTTATCGGAGAAGCGCCCAATGGGTATCTGCAGCAGCGCACCGCCAATAATCGCTACACTCATCACCAGCCCGACCCCGCCAATATCAAACCCCAGCTGCGTGGCGTAGACCGGGGTCATTGACCAAAATGCGCCCATCGCCAGCCCCGATAACGCGGCGGAGGCCACCGCTAGCGGCGCAAAGCCCAGCAACGCCCGCAGGCTACTTTTGGGCCGCTCGGGGATTTTAGGCTGAACGCGACGGGTCAACGTGATAGGCAAAAGAGCCCAACTGATCAGAATGGCGATGACGACAAAGAGTAAAAAGCCTTGCGGTGATGAGAGCCGCAGTAGCTGCTGAGCCGTGGCCAGAGCACCCAAGTTGACCACCATGTAGACGGCAAAAATTCGCCCCCGCTCATGGCTGGCAGCTTGGCTGTTTAGCCAGCTCTCAATTACGGTAATCAGGGTGATAAACGAAAGCCCATAGATCACCCGTAACGGTAGCCATACCCAGGGGTTGATAAACACCAGGTGTAAAAGCGCCACCGATGCACAAATAGAGGCACAGAAGCCAAAGGTACGAATGTGCCCCATGCGCCGAATTAAGCGCCCGCTCACCCAGGTGCCGCAGATAAAGCCGACAAAGTAGCCGGACATAATCATCCCCAGCATCGCGCTGGAGAATCCCTCCCCCGTGCCACGCAGGGTTAGCAGCGTATTCAGCAAGCCGTTGCCGAGCAGCAGTAACGCCACGCTGTATAGGATCGATTTAACCGGTTTGAGCATTGCCAATGAACGCATTGCGCTTCCTCGCAGCAGCCAACCTAAAGGTCATGCATAAAGAGTGCCACTGAAAGCGCTTGTGACAATCATTGACAGGCTAACGTTCTTTATATAGAACGTTCTATAAAAGGAACACAAGATACCAGAATGGATAAGCTTTCACTCAACACCCTGGGCCAACACCTTCAAGCCCTTCGACTAGAACGGGGCTGGTCACTGTCGCAGCTGGCCAGTGAGGCGGGAATTGCCAAGTCCAACCTGTGTCGCCTGGAGCAAGGCAACGGCAATCCGACCCTGGATACCATTTGGCGGTTGGCGGTGCAGCTCAACGTGCCTTTCGGCACCCTGGTGGCGCCAATCGGCGTGCCGCTGGGCGAAGATGGCGTTCAAGTACGTTTGATTGATCAAGGCAAGGATTCCCCCCAGGTAGACGCCTACTGGGTGCGCTGCGCACCACATACAATGCGTCATGCTGAAGCCCATACACCCGGCACTCGTGAATCGCTTACGCTGATCAGCGGCTGGCTGGAAGCAGGGCCAGAGGGCGCCACCACGCAACTCACGCCCGGGGACACCTTGACCTTCCCCGCCGACCAGCCACACCTTTATCGCACCCATGCAGCGGAGGCCACTTTGATGATGA
The DNA here is from genome assembly GCF_029854215.1 of Halomonas alkaliantarctica. NCBI lineage: Bacteria > Pseudomonadati > Pseudomonadota > Gammaproteobacteria > Oceanospirillales > Halomonadaceae > Vreelandella > Vreelandella neptunia. The sequence goes on from NZ_CP122961.1 coordinate 3,089,399, forward strand.
CCATCACCTACGGTGCAGAAGGCCAAACACCATGAGCCAAGCTGCCAGACACTCTCCAGTCCATAGCGCTCTTCAGGGCGTGCGAGAGGCCATTCCACTACTCGGTGGCTACATTCCGGTGTCGCTGTCATTTGGCTTAGTGGCTACTCAGGCAGGCTTTAGCACCCTGGAAGCCACGGCTATTTCAGCGCTGATTTACGCCGGAGCCTCGCAGTTTCTGTTTGTCGGTATGATCGCCACCGGTGCACCGCTGTGGCTGGTGGTGGCGATGACGCTGCTGATTAACGTTCGCCATGTGGTATATGGGCCTAACTTGGCGGCGTTACTGCCGCGCAGCCGCCACTGGCCCTGGCTAATGCATGGTCTTACCGATCAGGTATTCGCCCTTGCCTTAACCCGGCTGCCGCAACTGCCTGAGGTAAAGCGTTTTAGCTGGTTTGTTGGTGCATCGCTACTGGCCTGGGGCGCCTGGATCATTGGCACCGCGGTGGGCGCTACCGCGGGTGAGGCATTTACCGCCCGCTGGCCGCTGCTGGGTGAGATTATGCCCTTCGCCCTGCCCGCGCTGTTTTTGACCATGGTGGCGCCGCGCTTTACCGACAAGCGTTGGGCAGCCGCCATGGGCTGCACCATTCTAGCGGCGCTGTGTTTAACGCTGCTCGGCTGGAGCAACGTGGCGATTCCCCTAGCTGCCGCTTGCGGCGCGCTGTGCTTTTATTCCATGCAGTTCTATTCGGTGAAATTCGCAACCTGCAGGAGGCGTGAATCATGAGCAGTGCACTTTGGTTAGCGGTAGCGGTTTCTGCGTTTGGCACGTTGCTGATGCGGGTAGTGCCGTTTTTATGGATGCAGCGCCGCCTCAACAGTGAAAGCGGCCTTAATAACATGCCCCAGTGGCTGGGTATTCTCGGCCCGCTGATGATTGCCGCCGTGCTGGGGGTGTCCATTGTGCCGGTTAACCCAAGCGCTATTTCCTGGATTGCCACCGCCATCGGGCTTTCCATCACGCTGCTGGTGTGGTCGCGGGTACGCTCACTTGGCTGGCCGGTCGCGGCCGGCGTCGCGGTATTTGGGATGGTGGAGGTAGCGGCCTTCATTTGGTAATGCTTTGCATTAGCTTTTACGTCATGCCATCATCCCGGCTCTTAAATCCGAGCCAATCGTAAAGTGACATTAATGTTAAAAGCACACACTCATCGCAAGCATGTTTTTATGAGGGTGTTGCTGTTAACGCTGACGACGCTACTGCCCCTACTGGCAGCCGCTAACATGCCGAGCAGCCCTCCGGAACCGCCACGCATTGTGACGCTTTACCAAGGGGCTACCGACAGCGCCGTAGCCCTCGGATTGACGCCTATTGGCGTGGTCGATTCATGGCTGGAAAAGCCCATGTACCGCTACCTGCGCGATGCGCTTGATAGCGTCGAGCATGTGGGACTGGAAACCCAACCCAACCTGGAAAAGATTGCCTGGCTGAATCCTGACTTGGTCATTGCCAGCGACTTTCGCCATGCGCGGATAGCGCCGCTACTCGAAGATATCGCCACTACGGTATCAGCGCCTACGGTGTTTAACTTCAAAACCACACTCACGATGGTGGCTAGTGCCACTGGCCGCGAAGCGCAGGCGAATGAGCTGCTTCAGCAATGGAATGATCGTGTCGCCGACTTTCGTCAGCAGATTGCCGCCAGGCTAGGCAGCGAGTGGCCGCAAAAAGTGGCCGTGGTACGGTTTAAAAGCGACCACGTACGCATCTATACCAGCGGCTTTGCAGGCTCGATTTTAAATGAGCTGGGCTTTGAGCAACCGGATACACTGCAAAGCCAGCGTTGGGGCATGAAACTTTCCAGTACTGAAAACATCCCGGTGCTAGATGCCGATGTTATCTTTATTCTGCTTGAGCCGGATGACCCCGCCATTGCAGATAATTACCAGCACTGGGCTTCCCACCCTCTCTGGCAACAGCTGTCAGCGGTACAAACCGGGCGCGTATTTGAAGTTGAGCCGGTCAGTTGGATGATGGGTGGTGGAATCTTAGCGGCCAACGCCATGCTGGATGATCTGTATAGCCACTTTGGGCTGTTGCAACCCGAAGCGGCACAGCATCAGGCTTGCCTGCCTCGCTCCTCTGGGCACGGGGAGCCTATTTCATGCTAAACAGTGCTGCCGCAAAAAGTATCGGCCTGCTGCTTGGCGCGCTGGTGGCGCTAGCCGCCTTTTTCGCTAGCGTGATGTTAGGCACGACTGAAATCGCCCTCTCCTCGCTGTACGGTTCGTTCGCCCACTACGACCCTACCGACATCGCCCACATCATTCTTTTAACTGAGCGCTTACCCCGTGCGGTGATTGCCGCCCTAGTGGGCGCCAGCTTAGCGATTGCCGGCGCACTGATGCAGACCATGACGCGTAACCCGCTGGCGTCGCCGGGCATTCTGGGCATCAACGCAGGCGCGATGTTTTTTGTGGTAGTGGCAGTTTCGCTATTGCCGCTGCACACACCCGCTCACTACGTTTGGGCCGCGCTATTGGGGGCACTCATTGCCGCCATACTGGTGGTGGTGCTTAGCCGCGGCCGCCACGGTGAGCTCTCCCCTCTGCGGGTCGTGCTAGCAGGCGTTGCGGTAACGGCGATGTTTGTGTCGTTCAGCCAAGGACTCTTGGTGATTGATCAGCAAAGTTTTGAAAGCGTGCTCTACTGGCTAGCAGGCTCAGTGTCGGGACGTGATCTTTCATTGGTCGCACCCTTACTACCTCTCTTTGGCGGAGCACTGCTGCTCTGCGCCCTGCTGATCCGCCACGCCAATGCACTGTTGCTGGGCGATGACATGGTCACCGGGCTCGGCATGCAGGCCACCACCATCAAGCTGCTACTTGGTTTAATTGTGATTGTGCTAGCGGGTAGCTCCGTGGCGCTGGCGGGCATGATCGGCTTTGTGGGACTGATTGTGCCCCATATGGCGCGAGGAATATTTGGCATCGACCATCGCTGGCTGCTGCCCGCCTGCGCCCTGCTAGGTGCCTGTTTGCTGCTGCTGGCCGATCTAGGCTCGCGCTTTTTAATGCCACCTCAGGAAATACCGGTCGGCGTGATGACGGCGCTGATCGGCACGCCCTTCTTTATCTATCTGGCGCGACGCAAGATGGCTGGCCAATGAGATCAGACGCAACGTTAACCCTCCATAGCGAAGCAATCAGCGACAGTAAACGCTTACTGCGTAGCCTGACGATGCTAAGTCTTTTATTGCTAGCAAGCGCCGGACTGTCGCTCTGTTTAGGCAGTTTTCCCACGCCACCTCTGCAGGTGCTAGACGCACTAACGGCCCCGCAAAACAGCGATATCGCCTTTATTATTTGGCAGCTTCGGCTGCCCCGCATTACGCTAGCGATACTGGTTGGCGCCGCCCTGGCAATAGCGGGGGCGATTCTGCAAAGCATCGTGCGCAACCCGCTGGCCTCCCCGGATGTGATCGGCATTACCAGTGGCGCAGCGCTGGCGGCGGTGGTGTTCCTATCCCTATTGAGTTCGACTCTTAGCATTCACTGGCTGCCCGTTGCGGCCATGCTGGGAGCACTGGCTTCTGCTCTGCTGGTGGTTAGTCTGGCTTGGAAAAAAGGTATTAGTCCATCGCGCATGGTGCTGGTCGGCATTGGCCTGGCGGCGGCCATGGGCGCTGGCACCACCCTGTTAATCGTTATCAGCGATGATTCTGCCGCCATGACCGCCTATGTATGGCTCACCGGCAGCCTTTATGCGGCGCAATGGGACGATGTGTGGGGTTTATTACCGTGGATAGTCGTCACGGTGCCTATCAGCCTACTCTTCTCCCGCCATGCGGATGCCATGGCGCTGGGTGATAGCGTTGCCGAAGGGCTTGGCGTGGCGATTCTACGCAGCCGGTTGGTATTGCTAGCCTGCAGCGTGGCGCTGGCTGGCGGTGCGGTGGCGTTTGCCGGTGGCTTAAGCTTTGTGGGACTCATTGCCCCCCACCTGGCCGCTAGGCTGGTGGGGCGCAATATGGCACGCTTGGTGCCCGCGTCAGCGTTGGTCGGCGCCTTAATCGTACTTTACGCCGACCTGCTGGGCCGAGTGGCCTTTTTGCCCAAAGACCTTCCCGCAGGCATCTTTGTGGCCGGGATAGGCGCGCCCTTCTTCGTTTATTTGCTGCATAGATCGCGAGCTCGCTTTTAGTGCGAATTGACGAAAAAAAGCGGCGCCCCGAAGGCGCCGCCAAACAGTTACGAGTATAGAAAGCGGCTGACTAGAAATCCAACTGATACCCCAGCGTGAAAGTGCGGCCACGCCCAGTGAAGTAGTACTCATCGCTGATGCGTGCGGCTTGAGAGTAGTAAGTGAGGTAATCCTCATCGGTGAGGTTTTCGATACCCACTGACACCCTGCCGGTGGGCAGGCGATAAGCCAGAGAAGCATCCACTAGGCCGTAGCCGTCAAAATCAAGCGCAGGATTATCGACGCTTCGATCAAAGTAGTAACTACCCTGTAAGCGCGTGGAAACGCGGTCGTTCCAGGTAGCGCTCCAGCCCAGTTTGAGCGTATCCGGGGCGATATTGATACCGGTGAGTTTGGTTTCCACGCTGCCATCGCCATCCTGGTCCGACTCGCCTTCGGTGTGGGCATAAGAAAGCGATAAGTCGTGCTTGTCCGCCACCTGCATGTCGCCGGTAATCTCAACGCCCTGGATCTCGGTCTTCTCACGGCTGCCTACCCAAGAGCCATTCTGCTCGGTAAGCCGCTGGCCGTAATCCGAGTTAGACTCGTAGTAACTGATCTCTAGCCCATAGCCATCCCAGTCAAAACGGGCGCCGATCTCGCGGTTATCGGTCACGATGGGTTGAAGTTGCAGCAAGGTATCCACATCCTGGCCCGCCGTGCCAATGCCACGTAGCACCCGGCCCACGTCGGGCATGCCAAATCCTTCAGAGTAGTTGGCATAAAGCTGGGCCCAGTCGGTGGCTTGATAGGTTAAGCCGACGTTGTACAGCGTCTCATCGAAGCTGGGCTTGCCGCCATCAACGGTGACGTTGTCTTGGGTGACATTGCTGCGGTCGATGGTTTGAAAGGTATCCACTTCCAGTTCGGCATGCTCTTGACGCACCCCAGCGTGCAACGTCAGCGGATCCGCCAGCTTAAACTGACCTTGCAGGAACGGCGCCAAATTACGGTAGCGGCTTTCCGGCACGTAGGTACGCCCGGTATGTACGAGCATTTGGCTGGTCTCGTCTTCCAGCACGTCCAAACCGATCGTCACTCCCAAGCGGTCGTCCAGCATGCCGTCACGGTTCAAGGTGAACTTGGCGCCCATTTTGTCGGATTCATTCCGCGTCTGGTCGTATTGGGTATCGCCCGCGCTATCCACATAGGGGAAAAAAGGCGTGGTAGCAAAGCGCGCGCGGAAGCGCTGGCGATAAATCTGGGCGTCCAGCTCGTTGCCAAACCAGTCAGCGTGAGAGTAGGAAAGCCGCGCCGAGGTCACTTCGTTGAACCCAGGCTCGCCATCACGACGGCCTTTGCGTGCTGTGGTGGGAACACCTGCGGAGCGGTCACCTGCTACCGGCACGTAATCATTGCCCTCTTCCAAATCGAAGTGGTTCAGCGAGAACTCAATATTCTGATTGTCGTCGATCCAGTAACCAAGTTTGCCGAAAAGATCGTAGCTTTCCGAGTTCTGCAGCTCGCCTGGATAAGCGATACCGACCACCTCATCATTGCCGTCGTAGAAGACCCCGCGTTCCTGACGCGTCGCGGCCGCAACGAAATCCCAGTCGCCTTGCTGGCCGCTAATTCGGTAGTCCAGCTTGTGGCCCAGCCCACCTGACTGGAGATCATCATCCGAAGTCAGGCTAATGCCTGCGTGCTGGCTAATGCCACCGCCTTCGGCGCGCCGGGTCACTAGATTGATCAAGCCTCCCGTAGCGCCTAAACCATGCTCGGCGCTGGCGCCGTGGATCACTTCAATACGCTCAACCATGGAAAGATCAATGGTATAGCTATCCCGCGAGCTATCACGCAGCGGGTTGGACTGCGGCACCCCATCAATCAGGAAAAGCGCATCGCGGCCACGAAATGTCTCCCCCGCATTGGAGAGCTTTTGGCGGCTGGGAGAATAGGAGGGAATCAAGTTACTGAGCACCTGGCCCGGGTCGTCGGTAATGGCTAGCTGCTGCTCGATCTGTTCACGGGTAATGATCGTTACCCGCTGTGGCGTTTGGCCCGCTTCGCTATGGCTGCGGGTGGCGGTAACCACCATAGTCGAGGCGGCATCACTAGCGCCGCTTTGCGGCTCTGCGGATGCAGACTCCTGCCCATAAGCGTGGCTGGCAGCGACCAAGCCAGCAAGCGTCACCGTGGGCCAAAATACCTGGCGTTTCTTAATGTACATGTATTTTTTATCCCCTTGCTTTTGAGTGAGCTTTTCTTTTAAATCGTAATCTATATCTAAATGATAATAATTATTATATTTAAACAGGCCATATGAGTCTACCCAAGCGGAAGGGACCGCTCGTTGTAACTCCATCATTTTTATCCTCCTTACGTCGCTTTCTCTCCATGGCTGGTGCTCATAGGCGCTGAGCAATTGCTTACTGAGCAAAGGAAGATATTGAAAATGAGAATATTTTGTCTTACGGTTCTGCCTGTATTACCAACCACAATGAGCGTCTCCATGACCCACCTTCCTCACCAGCCACCTAGTTTGACGGGCCAAGCCCTACACGCGGGCTATGACACTCGACGTGTACTGGATGGTGTCGACATCGCGGTCGAGGAAGGCAAACTCACGGTGCTGTTAGGTCCCAATGGAAGTGGCAAGTCGACGCTGCTGAAAACACTTGCCCGCACGCTCACACCTAGTGATGGGCATGTATATTTGGACGGCAAGGATATCCATCGCAGCAAAACACGGGAGGTGGCCAAGCGCCTGGGGATTCTCCCCCAAGGTCCGGTGGCGCCTGAGGGGCTGAGCGTAAAGCAGTTGGTGGGGATGGGGCGTTTTCCGCACCAGGGGCTATGGCAGAAAAATGCCCGGCAAGACGCCGAAGCTATTCGTGAAGCAATGGCTTATACCAACGTGACTGAGTTTGCCGAGCGCAACGTCGATGCGCTCTCCGGCGGCCAGCGCCAGCGCTGCTGGATTGCCATGGTACTGGCTCAACAAACCGATCTGATTCTGCTTGATGAGCCCACTACCTTTTTGGATCTAAAGGTGCAGGTTGATTTGCTGGAGCTACTTTCGCGCCTAGCCCATGAAAAAGGCCGCACCCTGCTACTGGTGCTCCACGATCTAAACTTGGCCGCCGCCTACGCTGACCATTTAGTAATGATGTGTGATGGCCGTATTGTCACCTACGGCGCACCCACTGACGTATTCACCGCTGCCAACCTTAAGCGCGTTTTTGACCTGGACGCCCATGTCATCCACGACCCCGAAAGCGATAGCCCGATTTGCGTACCGCGTAAACTTCGCCAGCACGCTAGGAAAACAGAAGCTTCAGCAGCGTTTTAATCGTTAAAATACAGTTTCGAGTGGCGTGCTCATAAGAGCAGAGAGTTAGAGCGCTTAACGTTTAACAATGTTAATTCCAACCTAGCCGCCACAAAAAAGCGCATATGGATGATGGTGTCACTCATGTGAACCACCAGCGCCAACCCGCCGCACTAAGCATGCCCATTGCAATTGACACTAATGGGTTTCTCATGACTACGGCCACCGTACCCGCCGCAATGGCCGCAAGCCGAACGCCGCCGTCTCCATGCACAATGATAGGTGTAATAACGGCAATCAAAACTGAGCTAGACATGGCATCGACGAATAGCCGTACACGAGGACCTAGTGGCACACGCGACATGATTAGCAGTCCCAGTACTCTGGAACCATAAGCAATTGCCACCATTAGCATGATGGCTATCAATGACTGCCACACGGGGGATGAACTCATGAGGCGCTTTCCCTTAACCAGTGTCCTGGCAACAATACGGCCACCACGCCACCGGTCAGGGCGCCCACCATAACGTGTAGGTAAGGCGGCAACCACCAGTACGCCATTAATGCACTCGCCGCTGCTGCCAACCAGGGTAGGGCCATCGCCGCTCTGGGGTTGCCACCGACAACGATCATCAGCAGAAAACACAGCATGATCACATCAAGGCCAAAGCGTTCAGGCTCGGTAATACCTCCCCCAAAGGCTAGCCCTATCGCAGTGCCCCCGACCCAGGCACCCCACAGTGCGATGCCGCCACCTAGCAAAATACCCAGGTTTCGCTCGCCGCGCTGATACTCTCCCAGCGCCATTGCCCAATTGGAGTCAGTTAGCAGGATCACCATCGCGAATTGCTGGCGTTGAGGTAACGCCTTGAGCCAAGGGTAAAGCGCCGCACTCATCAGCATATGCCGGGTATGAATTGCCAGTGTGACCGCCGCCAGAGCAAGCAGTGGCAGAGGCGAATGCCACATCTCTAGAGCAGCAAACTGCGATGGCGCCGCGAAGACAAACAAGCTCATTAGCATCGCCTCCCAGCCAGCAACCCCCTGATGCACAGCGGCGACGCCAAACGCCAAGCCAAAAGCGATTGTAAAAACCGCCAAAGGCATCATCATGCGAATCCCTTTCCAGGTGCCCGTGATATCAAGCCGAGTAGGATTTTCTTTTACTTTCATTGCTTAACCATTCTCCGCGAAGCGGGCTGCAACAAAAACAAACAGACCTGCTTGTTTTTTTATTATTTGAAGTCTAGATTGAATTATGTACACGCGCCATAGCTGGTGATGTGTCAATAAGGCGAAACAATACAACAGAAAAAAACAGCCGATTAAATCGGCCCGGGAAACTACATGAACTTCACTCGTAATACGCTGACACTCGCCGTTGGAGCGCTGGTCTTACCTGTCGTTGCTTCTTCGGCCAATGCCGCAACCTCCTTTATTGCCAATTCGTTCTATGACCAACAACATCCCCACTCTCGTTACGGCTATATCGAGTGGGCAGAAATGGTCAAGGAGCTCTCGAATGGTGAACTGCAACCCGAGGTTTATACCGGCACCGTACTGCTGGCACCACGCGCTAACCTTCAGGGTATCCAGGATAACGTGGTTCAGGTGGCTCACCATGCGGCTATTTACACGCCTTCTGAAATGCCGGTCGCGAATGCCGTGCAGGAGTTGGGGTTTAACTATGATGACCCACTGATTGGCATAATGGCGGTAACAGACTTCAGCCTTAATAATCCGACCCAGCTAGCCGAGTGGGAAGAGTTGGATATTGTCTATCTGGGCGCCTATAACACGCCTTCCTATGTGCTGTTCTGCCGCGAGCCAGTTCGCAACCTAGAAGAGCTACGTGGTAAGCGTATTCGTACGGCTGGCTCGACGGTGTCTGCCTGGGTCGAGCAAGCTGGGGGAACGCCTGTCAATGTGCCTTCCAGTGAAATGTATAGCGGCCTCGATCGGGGATCGTTGGATTGTGCAACGAATGCGGCTAACGACTTGATAGATCGGTCTCTTTGGGAAGTCGCCGAGCATACGACGCTGCTGCCCACCGGCATGTATTGGTCTGGCCCTCAATGGGGATTCAACTCGGGCTTTTGGGCTAGCCTCAGCGATGAAGAGCGCGATGTCTTTAAAGAAGCGACGGCTAAAGCAATGACACGCATGATTGTTCAGTATCTGGGCGCTTCTGAAGCCGCACTGGAAGAAGCCGCTTCCCACGGCAACAATATCTACGAGCCCGAAGAGGATCTGATGGCTTCCGTGGAGGCTTTCCGCGATGAGGCCTTGGCAAATGTCTACGATAAGGCCCGTGATGAGTATGGTGTTGAAGACCCAGAAGCGCTGATTGATGATTTCATCGCGACCTATGAAAAGTGGGATGCATTAATCAGTGAGGTTGATCGCGAAGACGAAGAGGCACTGGCCGAACTGGCCATGCAAGAAATCTACAATAAGCTTCCTGCAGACTACGGAATTTATTAACGCTGTAACACTTAGGCCGTCGCATTGAGGCGGCCTGGCCAAATAAGGGTTCGCTATGACGAAGCGACAAAATCAAGAAGAACGCTCACGCCAAACCCAGGCCCGGGTGACGCAAGCGACTATCGAATGCATTCTCGAGAAGGGCATTCGTGCCACTTCAACGGTGGATGTGGCACGTCAGGCGGGCGTTTCCCGAGGCGCTTTAGTTCACCACTATCCTTCTAAAACATTATTGATGCAGGCAGCGCTGGAGGACTTGCTGAGTCGCGAAGTCGAAAGCGTAAGAGAGATGGCCGTGAAGGTTAAAGCAGGCGAGCTTAACTTTGACAACCTGCTTAAAGCATTGCATGAGCACTTCAAGGGCGACCTTTACATGGTCACTCTTGAGTACCTCACTAATGCGCGAACCGATCCTGACATCATGAAAGTGTTAGTGCCGCTGGCCGCCAATTTCAATGACTCTTTGGAGCAAATTTGGGAACAATTGGTCGCCAGTTCCAAGCACACGTCGCATCAGAATCGCGTCGCTCTGAACGCCACCTTGTGCATGATGCGTGGCATGGGGGCTCAAAGCATCTGGCGTGATGACCCCGAGCTCTACCGCGATATGCTGCTGTTCTGGAAAGAGACGCTGCTGGAACTGGGTTTTTCTGCCTCAGATACACAAGTGAGTGAGCCCGCATGATCACCAAACACGTGGAGGCGTTGAGCCAGTGGATTGCCAAAAGCGCCATGGTGCTGGCCTCATTGTTTCTGGTACTGATGGCGCTGCATGTCTCATTGGATGTAGGCCTGCGCTACTTATTCGGAAAGTCATTTACCGGCACCCTGGAGTTTGTCTCTTTCTACTACATGGTCGCCGTCGTCTTTCTGCCACTCGCTTATGTGGAGCTTCAGCGGGAGCACATCAGCGTGGATGTGTTAGTGGGGAGGCTTCCGTCTAGGGCCCAGCTGGTGCTTTACCTGTTTGCCAGCACTCTTGGGCTCGTCTATTTCGGCATGCTCTGCTACCAGAGCTATCTTGATGCGGTTCGCGCCACGGTTCGAATGGAAACGGCCATGGCCAACTTTACCTTCTATCTTTGGCCCAGTCGCTGGGCGTTACCGGTTGGCTTTGCAGCTATGTGCCTGGCCATCCTCGCCAACATGATTAAGGCGCTGCAACAACGCCGAGCCCTTTAGGAGTTTCCTAATGAGTAATATCGAGATAGGCATGGCAGGCATTGCCATCGCCTTGGCCCTGATCGCCCTGCGCGTGCCAATCGGCATTGCACTGGGCTTGGTGTCCATCATCGGCATTGGTGAAATGACCAGCATACGCGTGGCCTGGGGGATGATTTCTGCCACGCCGTTTGACTTTGCAGGCACCTGGGAACTGACCGCTGCACCTATGTTCCTGTTCATGGGCTATTTGTGTACTAGCACCAATATGACCCAAGGCCTGTTTCACGCCATGCGCCTTTATCTGGCACGCCTGCCCGGTGGCCTAGCGGTTTCCAGTGTCATGGCCTCTGCTTTCTTTGCCGCCGCGTCGGGCTCTAGCGTAGCAACCTCGGCTGCAATGTCGCGTATTGCCGTGCCCGAAATGCTCAAGCATAACTACGACAAGGGGTTGGCTACGGGTACCGTCGCAGCATCTGGCACACTCGGCTCGCTGATTCCGCCAAGCGTGTTGCTGGTGCTCTATGGCGTTTATGCTCAAGTGTCGGTAGGCCAGCTATTTATGGCGGGGTTCATTCCCGGTGTGCTTTCAGCGCTGCTTTACATCGCCATGATCATGGTGAGAACCAAGCTGAATCCCAGTCTGGCGGGCAACACCGATGTGCGCTCTAGCTGGGAAGAAAAATGGGATGCCTTTAAGCATATTTGGCCGTTGCCGCTGCTGATCGGATCAGTGCTTGGCGGGATTTTCCTGGGTATCTTCTCACCTACGGAAGCAGGGGCCGTGGGTACAACCATTGCAGCCCTGATCGCCCTGGCACGTCGCACGCTCACCTTTTCAGCCATTCAGGAAGCACTGGTTCGCACGGCGGTGAGCACGGCAAGCATCTTCATTATTCTCATCGGGTCACTGTTTTTCACTCGTTTTCTAGCCATGAGTGGCGTACCCGCCGCTTTTTCCGAGTTGATTCTCGGTGTTAGTACTGAGACGTGGTGGATCATTCTTGCTGTCGCTGTGATCTATCTCGTACTGGGTATGTTTATCGACTCCATAGGTTTACTGCTGCTCACTCTGCCGTTAATCCTGCCCTTAGTAGAGGGCGCTGATCTCAACTTGATCTGGTTCGGCATCATCGTCGTCAAGCTGCTGGAAGTGGGGCTGGTTACCCCGCCTATCGGACTCAATGTTTATGTCATCAAAGGCGCGCTGGGCAATAGCGTCACACTGTCTGAAGTGTTCAAGGGCGTTACCTGGTTCATTGTCATGGATATTGTTGCCCTGTTGTTGATCGTGCTGATTCCAGCGCTTTCGCTCTATCTACCGCAAAAAATGTTTTAACGCCACTCTCACATGAAATACCCACAAGGAACACTCATGACAACAACACGTTTTATTAATGCCAACGTCATTGATACTCGCAACGGAAAGGTGCTCGCCAACCAGCAGGTGCGCATTCAGGATGGCCGTATCGTCGATGTGAGCGATTCGCCCCTTGAAGGCAGTGATGATCACGTCATCGATATTCAGGGTCACTTCCTGATGCCCGGTCTGGTTGATTCGCATGTCCACGTCACGGCTATCACACCCAATTTTGCCCTATTGGAGACGCTTTCGCCTTTCTATGTCGGTGCCAAATCAAGCGAGTTGATGGAAGCCATGTTGATGCGTGGATTCACCACCGTGCGCGACGCTGGCGGTGCAGATTATGGCCTGGCCAAAGCCGTAGACGAAGGCGCTTTGATCGGCCCGCGCATCATGTACGCAGGAAATGCCCTTTCTCAGACTGGCGGTCACGCCGACATGCGTGGCCCTGGGCAGCAAACCTTTGAAGGTTGTTTCTGCTGCGCGGGTCTCGGTCGTGTTTGCGACGGTGTTAGTGAAGTACGCCGGGCCGCTCGGGATGAGATCAGGAAGGGGGCCACCCAGATCAAAATTATGGCCTCAGGCGGTGTTTCTTCACCGACCGACCGTATCGATAGCACCCAGTTTTCGCTTGAGGAAATTGACGCCATTGTGGAGGAAGCCACTGCCGCCAATATTCACACCATGGCACATGCTTATACGGCACGCGCTATCAATCGGCTTATCCCAAGAGGCGTCAAGACCATTGAGCACGGCAACCTCATGGACGAGGAGAGCTGTCGGCTATTCCTTGAGTACGACGCTTACCTTACGCCGACGCTCTGCACCTACGACGCCCTAGCGAAGGAAGGTGTCGAGGCGGGGATGGCCGAGCACCTACAGCGCAAGGTGTATGATGTTCTGGATGCAGGCGGTAAGGCGCTAGAAATGGCCCAACGGTATGGCGTTAAAATGCTCTACGGCTCTGACCTGCTTGGTCGGATGCAGCGCCATCAGCTCAACGAATTCCATTTACGTAAAGATGTGGTACCGACCGACGAACTGATTCGTGCGGCAACAAGCCACGCCGCCGACGCTTATGGGCACACAGGCGATTTTGGCGAAATTATTCCAGGCGCAAGAGGGGATATTATCGTACTCAAAGACAACCCTTTGGATGATATCACCGTGCTTACTCAGCCTGATGAACAGCTCATGTTGATTATGAAGGGAGGCGTTTCTTACAAAAACACTCTCTAGAAAGCCCACAGTTTGGTTCTTCATTACAGCTCAAAAGCCTGGACTCTATACACATATAGCCCAGGCCTGAGCGTTTTAAGCTAAGCCCTCTGTGGCGGGCTTAGCCTTTAGATTACGCTTACCAGCTATATTTAACGCTGCCAATCACACTGCGAGATTCGCCGTAATAACACCAGAAATCAGATTCACAGCTAGCTACATATTCTTCGTTTGTAATATTGTTAACGTTAAGCTGAGCAGTCCAGCTTTCATTGATGTCATAGCTGGCCATTGCATCGCCCACGGTATAACTAGGTACATCGATAGAAAGTCCGCCTGAGCTTTCACCGACATGACGGATACCAGCACCAACTTTCAAACCATCCACGCCAGTACCTTGAAAGTCATAGTCAATCCATGCCGATGCTTGATGACGGGGAATGAGGCTCTTACGCTGACCGTTTTCGTCTTCAGCATCAGTATAAGTATAGGCAGCGGTTAGTTGGAGTTGGTCGGTCAAATAGCTGACACCTTCTACCTCAAACCCTTGGGATGTCTGTTTACCACTCTGCTCCTGAGGACCTCCTGTTGTTGAAGTCACCAAACTATTGCGCTGCTCTAGGTCAAAGATTGCAGCTGTTACATAGCCATCCCAAGAAGTGGGAGCAATCTTAACCCCAAGCTCCCACTGCTCACCTTCCAATGGCTCGTAAAGATCTCCACCATCGTCAACGCTGGTTTGCGCTTCAAAGGATTCTGTGTAGCTCAAGTAGGGGTTAATGCCATGGTTACCGAGATACATCACGCCACCGGACCAAGAGACCTGATTATCATCGGCCCGCTCCGTTGTTCCACTAGTTCGATTGGAGTTGTCAGTTTCTGCCTGATCGTAGCGAACAGCTCCCAGCAATACCCAACGGTCATCGATACGCAATTGGTCCTGAAGATAAAAACCTAGCTGCTCTTTATCGATTTGACGCTGAGTCAACAGATCGCTGGAGACTGGTGCAATATCGCCCTGCGGATTGAAAATATCGACAACATCGTAACCAAAGCTATCGAATTCCTTACCATCAAGACTTAGATCTTGGTAGTCCACCCCGACCAGTAACGTGTTTTCAGTACGATCTGTAAACCACTGACCCACCATACGGTTATCAATCGTAAAACTGTCGATCTCTCCATCGCGCTGCAAATGGCCCCGATAAGCTGTTTGCCCATCACCCGTTTGTCCTAGAACATAAGTGCTGCGGAGATCCAAATCGAGATGGCTATACCGGAAATCCTGCTCAAATTTCCAGGTATCATCGAGCTGATGCTTGAACTCGTAGCCGATAGCCGTCTGAGTACGTTCATCCTTATCGTAGTTGGGGGCACCATAGTTAGTTTGCGGGTCTACCTTGCCAAAAGGCGTATTGTTTATCGTACCGTAGGGAAGTTTGAAAGGATTGACCGGAACGCCGTCGTCCTGCTGGAAACTGGCTAGAACTGTTAGTTGCGTCTCATCAGAAATATCCCACTCAAGGCTCGGCGCAAAGTAATAACGCTCATTATCAGTGTCATTTAAATCACCATCCCGCTCTTTGTATACCCCAACGACACGATAGCGTACGTCGCCACTTTCTGTGGCTGGACCCGAGGTATCAAAACCCAACTGGCGGTGGTCACGGTTGCCCGCTTGTATTTCGACCTCACCTCTTTGCTCATCGGTAGGGCGCTTGCTTACTGCGTTAATCAGCCCTCCCGAAGGTGCTTCGCCATATAGGATCGATGCGGGCCCTTTAAAAACGTCGACTCTATCCAGGCCATAAGTTTCAGGTAACCACTGATAGTAACCGGCACGATAGAGACGAAGTCCATCCTGATAGGTTGCCTGATCAAAGCCCCGGATTTTGAACCAATCCGTGTTGTTGTCCGAGCCATAGTGGCCGGAAAGCACACCCGACCGATAGCGGAACGTCTCGTCGAGTTGCTGGACGTTACGATCATCAAGGTCTTCACGATTCACAGTAGATACCGGGCGTGGCGTTTCCACTAGCGGGGTATCGACTTTCAAAGCCGTGGCCGTGACCACCACGGTGTCGTTGGACGTAGACGTTTCTTGCGCGTAGGCAGATGCACAAAAGATCGCCACGGTGACGGGAATCAGCGAGGAGATTGAGCGCGCCAAAGGACGACGGGCAAACGGCAGACGAGGCATGGTGTGGTCTCAGTTGGATTTAGGAGCAAAGAGGAAGCAGAAAAATAAGCATCATGATAATCGTTGTTATTAGCATTCATGATAGCGCTTTTAAATAGCTGCTTTCAATGACCTAATGAGAGGATTCCAACGCCGCCTGACAGCGACACAAACTATACGTAGCCTTGATGGTTATAAGCGGTTGAGTGTGCGCTGGCGAACATGAGTGAAAGAATTCTAAATTAACTACTCTTCAATGATACGACGCGCGGTTCCTTAGTCTGCCCCAGCCTTTTATGTGCGTTAGCGTACAGAGCTTGCCTATTGATGGGCTATACTCGAACGATATCTCTCTAAGAACTTGAGATACCAGTCAAAAGTACCAGAATCCGGCATCCCATTCAGGCGACTGCAGTAAAACTGCGATTGCCAGCAATCAGGGGGAATATTCAATGCCAGTGCCCTGTGATTTCCAGCAGAATGCTTTGCTGGGCTTACTGCCTGAGGAAGAACTGAATCGTCTGTTGCCTGATTTAGAGAGGGTGACGCTGACATTGGGCCAATCGCTGTCTGAATCTGGACAGCATATGAACCACGTTTACTTTCCACTGGATTCTATCGTCTCGCTGCTGTGCGTGATGGAAAATGGCGCCTCGACAGAAATTGCCGTTGTCGGTTATGAAGGAGTGGTGGGCGTTTCGCTATTCATGGGCGGTGAGACCACACCCAGTCGGGCAATCGTTCAGAGTGCCGGGCAAGCGTTACGTCTCAAGGGGCATCTGCTTAAAAAACGAATTTTACCGCGCTGGCCCAATGCAGCGACTGCTCTTGCGCTACACCCAAGCACTGCTGACGCAGATGGCGCAAACAGCGGTATGCAATCGCCATCACAATGTCGATCAGCAGCTATGCCGCTGGCTGTTACTCAGCCTTGACCGTCTATCGGGCGATAAACTGATTATGACCCAAGAGCTCATTGCCAATATGCTGGGCGTGCGCCGCGAAGGCGTGACCGAATCCGCTGGAAAACTCCAGCGAGCGGGACTGATTGCCTACAACCGCGGGCATATCACCGTCATTGACAGGCCAGGGCTAGAGAAGCGGGTCTGCGAGTGTTACGCGGTGGTTAAGCGCGAGTACGACCGTCTACTCAACCACCATAACGTTATGTAGTCCTTTAATCCCTGCCATCAATTTATCCGTAAACACCATTCCAACGTTATGTACGCTAGCGTGCCGACGCGTGATTTACCCAATGTTAATATGCAGATAGATCATCAGGGTTTAACGATGGCCGATCTGCAGCCGACATCAAAATGATTTAACCCTCATTGTGCCGTTTGCCAGGTTCTTTCAACCGGAGAGGCACATGACGTCTTTTATGCACGTCCTTAATGCCAACAGACTGCTTACTGAGCTACCGGCCGTCGAGCGGGATGGCTTTATGGCCGTTAGCGAAACCGTAGAGCTTTCATTTGGCGAAGTACTCTTCCAGCCTGCCGAGACGATTACCCACGTCTATTTCCCTATTGATAGCTTCATTTCTCTAATTGTTGTACTCGACTCTGATAACCGTCTAGAGGTCGCGATGGCAGGCCGTGAGGGCATGCTGGGTAGCTCGCTTGTGTTGGGCATCGAAGAAACACCAATGCTCGCGCTGGTTCAAGGGGCGGGATCGGCCCTTCGCATTACTGCTGAAAATTTTCAACAACTTCTACTTAGCAGTCCCTTATTACATCAGCGACTAAAGCGATATATCTATGTCGTAATGAAGCAACTGGCAACGGCGGCGGCATGTAATCATTTCCATCGGATTGAGGCGCGTCTCGCAAGATGGCTGTTGATGACTCAGGATCGTGCTGGGTCTGATCAATTGAATCTGACCCATGAATTTCTGGCCATGATGCTCGGGGTTAGACGTGCAGGCATTACGCTGGCGACGATAGCCCTGCAGGCACGCGGATTAATCCGTTATCAGGGTGGAACAATCACGGTGCTTGATCGGCCAGGTCTAATCGAGGCGTCCTGCGAATGCTATATAGAAGATTGCGCGTTGTACGCCAAAATGTTGCCGGTGTTATAGAGGGGGGATAACTTAGAGATAGCTCTGCTATTTCCCCCCTGAGTTGAAGCCGAGCCCGAACATCCTTAAAAGTGCAAAGATTCATTCGCTAATGGATTCGAACCTATTAGCGTCAGTTGTTAGGTGAAAACAGGATAGAACACGAGGGGAAGGAATCGAGCAGTTGATATACCGCAGCCCAAGGGACTCATAACCCCCTGCTTTTAAAATAGGTAAATATAGGAATGGTGGGCCCAGTATCACCCCAAAAGGATATTTATATCATTGTTTTTTTTATGAATTTATATTTAATAAAAAAAGCAAATGCCCCCTAACATGCCCCCTTACGAAATCTGTATATTTTATATAGGAAAAAGCGTTACTTATGAACAAAAATAAAAATTAGTTCTTCCTCAAATATAATTTTACTTACACGTAAGCATCATAGTTGACCTTTAGCAGGATGAAGCGAGATGCTCAGCTACGTAAGGTTGCTAATGACGTTATCGTATCGCTCCCGACAAATTAAAAGACGCGTACGCTGTGATCTTGGCAAAACGCTCAACGTTTCGATGGAAGAAAGTGATCATTAGCAGTAAACGCTGACTTTTTCGCAGTGGCTTAAATATCTGGAGGTCCTAGCTGCCTTAAGGTATACTGCGACACGGCCATAGCTTATATAAAGTCAAGTATTATTGACCAAAAGTGTTAAGTTCAAATATTGCCCAAGCAAAACATTTTCTAACAGCTACCTGCGCCAGGGTCACTATAAGACTCCTTCATTTTTTTCCTTATTTCTAGTAACTCTTTTGATTCTTTTTTACCTCCTTTGCTGTTTTTTAACTTAACATCATGACCAACCAATACTTCATTATTTTTAACATTAGCAGGATTTAAATAATGTTTATTTTTATCTGTAACCGGGAAGACTTTAGAAAAAATAGATTTAGTTTTTTTATTGTCACTATGCTCGTCCATCTCACTCTCCTATAATATTAAAGAAAAAAACCAGCATATTATTTGCAAAAAACAGGATGCAATAGCAATATTTAAAACATAATACATTCTACTTAATTGAGTCAAGTTGATAGAGTAATGCTCCTCCATATAAATACTTAAAATAACATAAGTTTCTGAAAGTGTAGCAACATTATCACCAAACGAAAACTGGTTAATTATTTCAGAAGGTCTATTATAGAAAACCCAGTCTTTACGAGGCCTTAGAAGCTCTATTGAACATAGCAAAGCAATTACTAAAAAGGTTATTGCTGCTCCTTCTGCAAAAAGCACAATGTCTAAGCAAAGCAAATCACCTCTCTTCGAATTAAGCAATGCCTCCTTTCCTAAAAAAGTGGCAGATAACCCACTTAAGGTAGTTATTGCTACTGACCTCTGCCTTAGACTAGTTAATGATGAGCGTTGCATAGAAAGACTGTTCAATGCATTTTCATAAGCTAATTTATTAATTGACTCATGGTCGCTCGAAATCAAAACATAACCTCACTTTAAGAGGTGAAAATTAAATCACGATATACAATACAACCTTCTATTCATATATCACATCAACTTACCAGCCACCTCCTTATAAAAAATAAAAACCTCTTGCTTTTTAAATTATCAACAATCTTAAAGAACTTTTTTTTATAAATTCAGATTTTTTCAAGTATGTGTGTATACCTCAATAGTATAGATGACTCTAGGCGAATAGCTAGAATAGCTAGGCCTAGTTCCAGGACTCTACCCAAGCTATCATTAACTTACTGAAAATCGAGAGTTTTACGAGGTGACCAAAACTAAATGCTTGGGGTATCCCCTTTATCTTGTGCTCAGATGCAGTCTAGCTAGGCCAACATGTGCGTTACGGTTCGAGTAATCCCCAGTACCAGTAATACGATGCAGAAAACGCGATGAGCTGTGCTTTCCTAATGAGGAAAGTAACTCAGCAAAAAAACTGCGAGGGATACGGCATCGCCGGGCATATATGCGATCATCCAGAGGCCACTTTCATGCTCCGATTCAGTGCTTTGTCTGTAGTTGGTGAAGCGATTGCGACCACAAAGGGCTAACTGAGCTTCACGGTCACGCAAGGTCGAGGCCAGAACTTGGTATTCAGGAAGCCATCGAGCATCGATTTAGGGAAAGGGTACAGATGCGCTCAAAGCCGTACCAGTTATTAAAATATCGAGAGGCTTTGCACTAATTAATACTAACTTGTCGTGCCAAATGTTAAAGAATGCACCACGAACTTTTTTTTCGTCTTCGACGTCGCATTAATTTTTGAAAATGACAAAGGCCACCGAATGGTGGCCTTCAAAAGCATCTAATTATACTAGTCTTAGGTGTGTTCTTTGATGAGCAAATTTATTATTTATAATTTTAGAATCAACAGCATCAGGAATTATCTCTTTAAGAAGCTTCGGCTGTACATTAAGAGCATTTGCAACATCATTAAAATCTAAGCCATGATATTTTAATAGGGCATCAAAAGATTTCGGAAGCAGACCTGCGCGTTCCCTCGCCACATATCCATCCTCATCTTCCTTCTTACTCTGGCGAGTATTTTTTAAAAAAATCACACCACTCTTATATTGACGCTCATCAATTACACCGAGCACCTTTGCCCTATAGAGAACCGCTGCTTTAGACACACCAAAGGTCATTTTTATGTCAATTATACATTGCCAATCTAGAGTACGACCACGAGTCTTAAATATTTTCATGAAAGTAGAGCGAGGAAGAAGAAAGGCTGAGCTCAACCTATTGGCCTCCGTTTCTGTCTTTCGATCTCCTGTCACTATTCCTTCATGTAAAATCAAATGTGCCATTTCGTGAGCTATATCAAAACGCTGCCTAAAAGGACTTTCTTTAGCATCATTTCTTACAATGACCGGCCTTACTGAGGGAATAGATAAAGCATCTACCTCCTGGGAAGCATCATTAAAAAAAGTTACCAAAGCACCAGCGTGCTCCACAACTTTAACCATATTATCGATTGGGCCAAGGCCTAACCCCCAATGATGGCGTGTTTTTTCAGCAGCGCGCTCGATCTCTTCTGTAGTGCAAGCTCCTGAAAAATCAGGAAAGTTAACTTCAGGGAGAGCCACACGCTCATCTATGAAACGGGCAAGCTGATCAAATAAAGTACCCCGAGCCAATACCTTAAGTTTGGTACTGACTTTGGTCGATGCTAGACTTCTAAAGTGAGCTTGGTCTTCCGTCAAAGCTGAGCTTGCTGGTGCGTAAAAAAAGCCGGTAGTGACATTGAGAGAATACGCCAAGCGCTCTAGAACATCTTGAGAAACTGTATGTGCAGCTTTGCCAGTTTCCAGCTGGGAAACATACTGCCTAGTCTTATCTATATCCTCTGCTATTTGACCAAGTGTTTTACCCCAATAATGTCTCGCGAGTCTAAGTTTGCTTCCTTCAAACTGAGCCATTGTTGTCTTCGACTGTTCCATCGTCCTCACCTGCTTCGGCGACATTCGTTCTGGGGCCAAGCTCATGCTCTGGTAGTTTAGCTGCTTCAGGAATATCAGCTGTAGTGCTAACAAATGTATTCACGCTAGCATTAAACTGCCATTTGGCATTAATGACCTTGGAGCCAAGTTGATAGTTTATGCAATAAAGGGAATGCTCATCTTCATCGTTCATAGCTTTTCTGATAAAAAATCTCCACAGCCCCGTCGTCTGGCTAAGAGATTCTTCATCAAAAAGCAACAAGTTAGTGGTCAAAGATTCTGCATCTGTTAATGCGGTAGCATAGTGTTTTCTTGGCCTTTCTGGATCGTCACAGAAAAACCGGAACACAGAGTTGCCAATGCTAAATTGAATATCATTACCATGGTGTACAATTCGTAGCCAAGGGAACCGGCTTTCGCCTTCTTGAAGTAACGAATTCCGGAGCCACGCCCAGCAACGACTTCCTTGCGTATAAGCGTCGTCTAATGGGTGCTTGGTTTGCTCGATAGCGAGAGAAAAAACATCAAGCATATGTCTAGCTAGCTCATTTAAGCGCGATTCAGTCAATTCAGAATCAATTTCTGCTGGGTGGCAAGGCGGCTTCATCTCAAAGTGTTCCCAATATGGAATTTGTAAAGCACATAATTGTGCTTTTTCTCACTTTTGTCAAGTAGGCGGCGCCTTAGCAAATCTTACATTCGCTCAATCATGCTTTCCCGCAGTCTCTTTTTGCTATTCAAATTGGGCTTATACGGCTTGGCTACGCCCTTTGCAGACTCAAAATCATCTTTATCATGACCTCAGCTCACATCAATTTAAGCTAGACCTACCCGATCTAGTTTCATAACTAATTCTTCCGTTCTCAGATGAGTATACCGCCTCAATATTTGCATAGACTTGTGCGCACTGATCGCCGCAACTTCCTGACCGGATAGCCCTGCTTCTACTAAACGGCTGACAGCCTCATGCCTTAAATCATGAAAACGAAAGTCATCACGCCCGGCCTTCTTCTTGGCCTGATTCCAAACCTTCGTATAAACTTCAGGGCCCCGCTTACCTTCTTTACTAGGCTATCAGAGAAACACCAGGTTACAGTCGAGCGGGCGCACTGGGTTATTTAGCGCCTGATTGAATACCTCTATCGCGGCTTGAGTTAGCGGCACAAGGCAGGGGTTGTTGTTTTTGGTGTCTGTAAGGCGCACTCAGCGGCGTTTAACGGTCGTTTGGCATAAAACTCTGAAGAGCGCATTCCCATCTCAAGAGCGATTATGGCGATCCATGCCAGCATTGGGTTGCTGTTACGTCTTAATACTGGGAACAGCCGCTACTCCTCATCGGTGCTAAGACGTCTACTCCGGCTATCACCTGGGCTAGGCTTGCGCATAGTCTGAATTGGGTTATAAGTCAGGCCGAGCCCAACCACTCTTGGATAGTCACCGTGAATAGGTGGCCAAGTAGGGCAAGCTCTAGGCGCACGGTATTGGGGCTAATTGGTACTCCCGTGCGCCCCAAACTGTTTAAACGCTTGTCACGGTAGTTGGCGACAAGCTCTGGCGTGAGGGCGGCTAAAAAGTATTTGCTTAAATGTTCTATCAGAGTATTGCCCTTGAGGCGTTCGCTTTTCTGGCTGCAGGGTTTCTAGATAGGGGTAATATCGGCCAAGTAGCGCTTTAGCGCTGCTTCAAGCGTCATTCGTTCTGAGGCACTACCTGAATATAAACGCCGCGCACAATTTCATCTTCAGTGCGGCGTGCACAATCTTGGGCGTCACGTTTGGTACGGTAGGTCTTTGCGATGGTTGGCCAACCCGACATGCGGATGACGGCTTTCCAGGTTGCAGAAGGGGTCTTGACGATGGTGGCCACAAGAAATCTCCAGGGTCTGAAAGATCGGCACTGTACCGAAACTGTACCCTTGGACTAGGGGACTCACCAGAGATAATTGCTAAGTTACTGATTTAAATGGTGGGCCCAGTAGGACTTGAACCTACGACCAAGGGATTATGAGTCCCCTGCTCTAACCAACTGAGCTATAGGCCCGAAAAGCGTGCATATCATAGCGAATGTGGCCGGGTGAGGCTAGCCCCATTGCGCTATCTTGATGTCATTACGGCACTTTATGTGGATTGGGCAGTCTGGAGAGTAGTTCTTTATGCGGAGACGCGCTGTGAAAGCATTGATTGCTCTATTTCCTCTATTGTTGGCGCTGCCGGTGCACGCTGACTGGCAGCTTGATCCTGGCCAGTCGCGGGTGCAGGCATCGATTACTCAGTTGAACGGCGAAGCACCGCAAACGCATCATCACCAAGTGCGCAATCTGCAGGGCGATATCTCCAGCGATGGCACCCTGCGCCTGCCGTTAAAGCTCAGCCAAACGGATGTGCTTGAACGCTTTGGCGAGCTGCCGCCGTGGATAGGCTTGCTGGCGAACACCACCTTGGTGACGCTAGAAGCGCAAATGCCGCCAGAGCGGTTGGACGGTTTGGATATTGGCGAATCACTGGTTGAGACACTGACCTTTAGCGTTCAATCAGACATGGTTAATCAGCAGGAGTCCGTTCCGCTGCGGTTTACCCGCGAAGGCTTGAATGAGATACGCGTGACCCACGCCGAGCCGATGGCGATAGATGGCCGAGCGCTGATGGCCAACAGCACGGTGCGCACCGTGATGTCGTTACTGGGCTATCAAGAGATTGACGAGCATGTGCCCGTCACCCTCAATGCGCTCCTGGTTAATAGGTAATAGTTAATCGATAGTCGTTAAAGGCTACTAACTGCTTCTACATCCCCCGCCTGGGCTTCGCCGGTTTGTACCCGCCACTGGGCGGCGTAGTGGCCGTTCGCTGTCAATAGGCTGGAATGGGTGCCGCGCTCGGCCACTTGGCCTTTCTCGATCACTACGATCTCATCGGCATGGACGATGGTGGAAAGCCGGTGGGCAATCATAATCACCGTGCGGCCATGGGCAATACGCTTGAGCGAGCGCTGAATGGCCGCTTCGGTTTCGTTGTCCACCGCGCTGGTGGCTTCATCCAGCACCAAAATAGGCGGGTCTTTAAGTAGCGCCCGCGCTAAGGAGAGCCGTTGGCGCTGGCCGCCAGACAGCCGCACGCCCCGCTCCCCTACCGGCGTATCCAATCCTTGGGGCAGCGTTTCGATAAAGCTCCACGCCTCGGCGGTTTTGGCGGCGTCGATAATCGCGGCTTCGTCCGCGTCAGGTTTACCGTAGGCAATATTGTCGCGAATGCTGCCTTCGAATAGATAAACGTCCTGGCTGACTAGACCAATCGACTGGCGTAGCGAGTTCATGCTGACGTCGGTAATCGGCTGGCCGTCGATGAGTACTCGTCCGTTTTCCGGGTCGTAAAAGCGCAGCAGCAGTTTGATGAGGGTTGATTTGCCCGAGCCGGTCGCCCCGACCAGCGCCAAGGTGTTGCCAGCAGGCACGTGCAGATGAATATTATCGACACCCACAAGGCTGGTGGCGTAGTGAAAGCTCACATTATCAATCGTCACTTCACCGCGCACCGGCTGAACGAGCGGGGTGGTGCTATCGTCTTTAACGGTAATCGGCACTTCAAGCAAATCGAGAATCCGCCGCGTGCTGGCCATGGCGCGTTCGAACAGGTCGATCACCTGGGCCAGGCCAGTGAGCGGCCAGAGCAGTCGTTGGGTCAGGAATACCAGCACACCGTACGCACCCACATTGAGTGAACCGTTGAGCGCCATCATGCCGCCCACAGTAAAGGTGGCCAGAAAGCCCGCCAAAATCGCCATGCGGATCACGGGAATAAACGCCGAGCTAACCTTGATCGCCCTTCTATTGGCGTCTACGTAGGCTTCGCTGGCCTCGCGCAGGCGTTCAGCTTCGCGATCTTCACTGGTAAAGCTCTTAATCGTCGCGATACCGCTTAGGTTGTTGGATAAACGGCTGGCTAAATCGCCAACCTTTTCACGCACGTCGCTGTAAAGCGGCCCGGCTTTGCGCTGGAAGAAGAACGCACCCCAAATGATCAGCGGAATAGGTGTAAACGCCAGCAGCGCAATCAGCGGCGAAAGCACGAAGAATACCGCGCCAATCACCACCACCGTCACCACGACCTGAACCATTGCGTTGGCGCCACCATCCAGAAAGCGCTCGAGCTGATTAACGTCGTCGTTCATGGTGGCCACGAGCTGGCCGGAGCTTCTTGATTCAAAGAACGCCATATCCAGCCGCTGGGCGTGCTCATAGGTATCCTGGCGCATATCCGCTTGCAGTCGCTGGGCGAGGTTACGCCATAGGATTTGAAACAGGTACTCAAATAACGACTCCCCCGCCCAGATAACAAACGTCAGCACCGCCAGCATGGTGATCTGCTGTTGAGGCGTCTCGAACCCGAGGCTGGCCACAAAGCTCTGCTCTTGGTTGACCACCACATCAATGGCGACACCAATCAGAATTTCTGGGGCGATATCAAACAGCTTATTGATAATCGAACAGGCGGTGGCGGCCATAATGCGGCGCCGGTAGCCTTTGGCGTAGCGCAGTAGCCGCAACAGGGCTTGAAAACTGTGTGCAGGAGAGGACACGAGCATTCCTTACTGAATTTTTGTCGGTTTGACTAGGCGCTCGCCGGGGTGCGCCGCACATTGGTCAGTAACGGGCAGCCGGTAGCGGGGTCGGTTAATAGCGAGCATTCTACCTGATAAAGCGTTCGTACCAAGTCTGGGGTGACCACCTGGGCAGGCGGCCCTTCTGCGATAATCTGACCTTCGCGCATGGCGATGAGATGATCAGCGTAGCGGCAGGCGCTGGCGAGATCGTGCAGCACCATCACCACGGTACGGCCTTGGTAGGCAAGATGTTTCACCAGCTCGAACACTTCAATCTGGTGGCCAAGATCCAGCGCGGAAGTGGGTTCATCCAGCAGCAGCAGCGGTGTTTGTTGGGCGATGGTCATGGCGATCCAGGCGCGTTGGCGCTGGCCGCCGGAAAGCGCATCAATTGGCCGATCAGCGAGTTGTTCAAGCCCTGCTGCGGCCAGCGCGTGCTGGACTACCCGCTGGTCCTCCGCTGACCACTGGCGCAGCCAGCCTTGGTGGGGCTGGCGACCAAAACGAATCAGTTCAGTCACGGTTAGCCCCTCCGGTGCGACGGCCTCCTGGGGAAGTAGCGCCAGTTGAGTGGCTAATTGACGCGTGGGCAGGCGCTGAATATCGGCGCCATCGAGCAACACGGCACCGCTATCAGGTTTGTGTAAACGAGCAAGCCCGGCCAACAACGTCGATTTTCCGCAGCCGTTAGGCCCCACAATGGCGGTGACTTGGCCGCTGGGCAGGTTGATATCCAAGCCATCGATCACCTGCCGGGTGCCATAGCTCATGTTGAGCGACTGCGTGGCAAGAGACGGCATGGTGGGTGTTGGAGATTGGCTCATGTGAAGCTCCGTTGCGGACGCATTAATATCCAAAGTAACCAGGGCCCGCCGACCACAGCGGTAACGATACCGACGGGAATCTCGATAGGCGCCAGCAGCGTACGCCCGGCCAGGTCGGCGAGCACCATCACCAGCGCCCCCGCTAGCGTTGCCGCCAAAATAGGCACGCTGCGCGAACTCGCAAGCGAGCGGGCTATCTCCGGGCCAATCAGCCCCACCATGCCTACCGGCCCGGCAACGGCGACCGCCAAGCCAGTCAACGCGACGGACAGCAGCAGCACTTCCAACCGGCGTCGCTTGACGTTTACGCCTAGCCCGCTAGCGGTAGCATCCTTGAAACGCAGTAGCGTTAGCGAACGGGCTAACGCCATGGCAGTGGCCAGCCCTAACGCCAACCCGAGCGTGAGTAATTGCAGTGCGCCGCTGGGGCGGGCATTGAGCGAACCCACCGTCCATGGGTAGGCGGCATTGGCGGTATCAATGGCGACGCGCGCCAGCATCAATTGCGTTATCGCGCCAAACACCGCGCCCACGCCAATCCCCGCCACGATAAAGCGATACCCCTGGGTGCCGTTGCCCGCAGCGAGCCCGAAGGTGAGTACCGCTGCGGTGGTTGCCCCGGCTAACGCCATGGCAGGCGGCGCGATGGAAACACCAAGGCCTACGATGGAGGCCACGGCAAACGCTGTCGCGCCGTTATCAATGCCGATAATACCCGGCGTCGCCAAGCGGTTACGGGCCAGGGTTTGCATCAGAATGCCCGCTAACGCGAAGGCCGCCCCGGTACTAACGGCAGCGACCAAACGCGGCAAGCGTAGCTCCTGCACGACAAAGCTCGCCATCATATCGGCGTTGCCAAACAGCGCCTGCAGCACCGCCACTGGGGCAACCTTAACGCTGCCCAGACTTAGGTAAATAACGCTGGCAAACAGTAACGCGCCCAACAGGCCCAGGTTAACGGCCACCGCTCGCTGCTCAAACAACAGGCTGTTCGCACTATTCCCGCTTCGCCAGGCGAATCGCCGGTAACCTTGTGGTGGCGGTACGTTGTCATCGCCGCCCGCACAGGACTGGTCTTCCGAAGAGAAAGACATAGACGAGCTTTTTATAGGCGTGGTTTTCATTAGCGAATTCATAGCATCGGTAGGCGGCGTGCACGAACCACCGCTATGAGTACGGGTGCGCCGCACAGCGCAGTGAGTACGCCCAACGGTAGTTCCGAAGGAGCGACCACCACCCGAGAGATGATATCGGCCGCGAGAACGATCAGCGGCCCGATGGGCAGGCAAAACCATAGCGTGCGACGAATATCAGGCCCGGCAAAGGCCCGTGCAACAAACGGCACCACCAACCCAACAAAGGCAATGGGCCCGGCGATGGCGGTGGCAGCACCCACCAACAGCGCCACGCAGGCGATGACCAACCAACGAATGAGGTTGGGGTGATGCCCCAAACCAGAGGCCACTCGTTCGCCTAGCGCCAGGGCGGCTAGCGGCCGAGCAATCAGCGCAACCATCACCGACGCGATCAGCATACTGGGCAGCACGCCAAACAGGTCGTCCAAGCGTCGGCCTGCCAAGCTGCCAATCACCCAGAAACGAATTTCATCAGCGGCACGCTGGTCGTAAAGCAGAATCAATGAGGTTAATGAAGCGAGCAGGCCAGAGAACGCAGCCCCGGCAAGCACGAGCCGGATAGGGTCGTTACCCACACCGTGAAAGCGCGCCACGCTTAACACGCACACGCAACCCACCAGCGCACCTAACTGCGCGACTGAAATGCGTAACGTGGCG
The DNA here is from genome assembly GCF_029854215.1 of Halomonas alkaliantarctica. NCBI lineage: Bacteria > Pseudomonadati > Pseudomonadota > Gammaproteobacteria > Oceanospirillales > Halomonadaceae > Vreelandella > Vreelandella neptunia. The sequence goes on from NZ_CP122961.1 coordinate 3,118,036, forward strand.
GCGCTGGCACCCAGCACTAAGGCCAGCGCCACGGCAAACGCCGCCCCCGCGCTAACCCCTAAAAGCCCTGGTTCAGCCAGCGGGTTGCGTGCCACCGCTTGCAACAGGGCGCCAGCGACACCTAACGCCATACCCACCACGATACCCATCAAGGTGCGCGGTGCGCGCAGTTCCCAGACGATGAAGTGCGCTTCACTATCCTGGGCGCCACTCAGTAGCGCCAGAGCCCTACCCGGGCCAACGCTACCTGCGCCGATTAATAAACTAACGAGACTCACCGCCACAAGGGCGGTGAGTAGTAGCAGCATTAGCGTTCGGGGAGTAGCACGCCTAACGTTAGGCGTTGCAAAACGTGGAACCGTCACGGCAACAGCGCTGCTTCTATATCGTCAAGAATCGCCTGGGCGGCCAGCGGGCCATTGGCACTTGTCCATAGCTGACCATCCACCGGCACAACGTGGTCTTGCTGAACCACGTTTAGGCGCGTAAAGGCGCTGCTCTGCTTGGCTGCCTCCACCGCCGCTTGACCATCGTCGTTGAGCGTTGCCAGGAACAGCCAATCGCCGTCCACTTGGGAAAGGTTTTCAAGGCTCAGCATATCGCTATGCACGCCTCGCTCGCCGACCAGGCCAGCGTCCTGAACGTCCAGCCCCGCTTGGGCTAACAAGCCTGCAGCGAAAAGGTTTTCCGACATCACCATGGGGCCACCGGGCATCCAGCGCACCAAGAAGGCACTACCACCGACACCGGCCTCTTCCACTGCCTTAGCGACCTCGGCGGCGCGTTGCTCAACCGCCACAATCGCTTCTGCAATGGAGGCTTGGCGATTGAGCGCTTCGCCGTAAAGGCGTGCTTCCGCTTTCCAATTATCCGGCGCCAGTGGCTGGGACGGTGGCACCACCGTGGGCGCAATACGTGACAGCAGTTGATACTGCTCATCAGAGAGCTGGGCGGGTGCCAAAATCAGATCCGGCTGCTGCGCCAGCACGGCCTCGATATTGATCTCGCGCACCACGCCCATAATCGCTGGCGGGTTTTCACCAAGATGCGCTTCAATGTAGCTTGCCACATTGTCGCCACCACGCGTCGTCACAGCGCCTAGCGGGTTCACGCCTGCCGCTACGGCAGCGTCCAACGCGCCTTCGTAGAGTGTTACAACGCGCTCTGGGGTTCCCTCAATATCTACGTCGCCAAAGGCGGTTTCCAGCGTGCGAGCTTGCGCAGTGCCTGCCACTAAGGCACTTAGCAACATGCCCAGCATCCCTAAACGCCCACTTTTAATAAGAATTGCTGACATTGATCTCGTTTTAAACAGCGTCGTTTTAACCCGCATAAGTTTCTCTCAATACGATACAGTGCTTTTAATAATAACGATTCTCAAAAGCGCTTGCACTACTATTCCAGCGAATGGAGTGTTCCATTTTGTGCAACCGTTGCGGTACTTATCGGTGCCTCACTGCCCCGCTTCCCAGCAAAAAAAGCGGCTATCGCTGGATAGCCGCTGCTGTATTGCATTTGTAACGGGAACGTAGTGTTTAGAACGCGACGTTGAGGCCTAACCAAACCCGGCGACCATCTTCCACGTAGCCGTACTCGTCGTAGTCGATCGTTTCATCGAACAGGTTGTAGATACCCGCGTTCAGTTGAGTCGATTCATTTAGCTGGTAGCCCACGCCTGCATCTACAAAGGTGTAGGAAGGGGCCACGATGGAGCGTTGAGAAGGGCCGGTAGTCGGTTGGCTCTCTTCACCGCGGTAGGTCACTTTTGTCCACTGGGTGAGCTTAGCCGAGGCTTGCCAATCCAGCGTGGCCGATACTTGGTGGCGTGGTAGCTGAGTTAGCGGCTCGCCGGCATATTCACCGCTTTTTTGCTCGCTATCGGTGAAGGTGTAGCTGGCCGTTAACTCCAGAGCATCGTTCAGCGGCGCGGCAATACTGACTTCGGCGCCTTGGGTAATGGCTTTATCTACGTTCACTCGGTAAGTCGGATCGCTACCAAACTGATTGGCGCCATCGGTGCAAATATCGTCAGGGCAAGCAATGCGTGTGATTTTATCGTCAAAGTCGTTATGGAATACCGTGACACTGCCGTTCAAGCCATTGTCGTTGGCATAAAGCAGAGCTAACTCTTTATTGAGCGAGGTTTCTGGCTCAAGGTCGGGATTACCGTAAACATTCCCACCACGGCTGATCTGCCCCCAGTCAGGCGTGATTTCACGCAGATTGGGTGAACGATAGCCGGTAGATACCCCACCTTTAAGTGTCCAGTGCGGTGTCATATTCCACACACTATAAAGCCGCGGACTAATATGACTACCGAAGTTATCATCATTGTCCAAGCGTAGCCCGCCGGTTAGCGCCCATGCGTTCGTCAGCAGCCATTCATTCTCTGCAAAGAGAGCCCACTGAGTATTGTCTATTTCCGTGCGGGAAGATATCTGGTTGGTAGTGTTGTCTTCTAATGACTCTTTTTCATAGTTGGCACCGAGCGTTACCATGTGCGCCCCCAGCGGCATTACGAGGCTAGTTTTGGCAGTGGTATTAGTGATTTCGATATCCCGCGACGGGTTTTCGCTAGTTTCTCGCTGAATAAAGCTTTCGCTGGTGCCAATATCAAAGCGTCCACTATGGGTTAATGCAATATGCCGATGGGTATAGTCGTTGAAGCTATCCTCACAACCTCCACGGCAGCCCTCTGATGGCGCTGAGTTGCCCATCAGCGACTGGCGCTCCTGCTCGGTAATGCCCGCTTCAGCAGTGAAATCATGATTATCTGAGGCAGCTAGACTCAGCCTGGCCGTGAGGCTTTGTAGGCTTTTATCTTCGTAGCCGTTAATAATATTGTCTTCATCACGTTGGGAGGTGCGCCCGTAGAGCTGAAGACCCAACCGGTCCCCTACCAAGGGGCCGCTCAGGTAAAAATTGGCTTGGCGACTGTCACCGGAATCACTGTCTTCTTGAAGTACGGTGTCGAGCTGTACATTACCGTGCCACTCCTGGGCAACTTTACGGGTAATCACGTTGATCACGCCACCAATAGCATCGGAGCCGTAGAGCGTCGACATTGGGCCGCGCACGACTTCAATACGTTCAATGGCCTGTAGCGGCGGTAGCCAATCCTGCTCAAATCCGGCGCTACCATTGGGCCGGGACTCGCGTGAATTCTGCGGGCGTCCGTCTACCAAGATTAGTGTGTATTGGGAGGGCATCCCGCGAATGGAGATATCTTGGCCGTTATCCCCTGCGCCACCACCGGTGATAATCACACCGGGCACATCGCGTAGTGCATCGGTAACATTTTGATAGTGGCCCCGCTCTAACTCTTCGCGGGAAACCACGCTGATAGAAGCTGGGGCATTGGTAATCTGCTGTTCAAATCCTGACGCAGTGACCACCATGTCATCTAAGCGGGGCGCTTCTTGTGCCCACAGAGCGCCACTGGCGAGTGTAGAAATGGCGCTGGCCAATAGGGAACGGCGCAAATAGGGAGACATAACTTAGTCCTTAAGAGTGTGTGAGCAATTTAGATAGGTGTTCGCTCTAATAAATGCGAATCATAAGCATTAATATTTTTACACACTTTTTGCACGCTCGGGTGAGACAGTACGTTCAGTATACCGGAACACAAATGCCTATTATTTTCATTCGCACCAAAGAATGGCACAATCAGCGTTCACCTCTTCCCTTGGGTCTGACCATGTATGACTTTGACGAACTCACCGCCTTTGCCGATGTGATGACCACGGGCAGTTTGACTCGCAGCGCTCAAACGCTTGGTTTAGCCAAATCGACCCTTAGCCGACGCATCAGCCAGCTCGAATCCCGGCTTAACCAGCCGCTGCTGCGCCGCCAGGCCAATCGCTTAATTCCCACTGAAGCAGGGCTGCTGTTTCACAACTACTGCACCGAACTTTTAGCGATGGCGGCTCATAGCCAGGAGGCGCTAGCAGAGCTGCGTGAGGAGATTAGCGGCGAAATAACCCTTGAGGTTCACGGCGCCCTGGCGCGCAGCTGGCTAGCCAGCGCCATTGATGCGTTTTTAAATCGCCACCCCAAGGTAGAGTTAACGCTACATACCAGAGAAACGCCGCCGACTAAAATGCACAGTAATAGCGTTCACGTGTGGCTTGGGCCCACTCACGAGTGCGGGCTAAACCAGGAGCGCTTGGGGCACTTAACCCGTGGGCTTTATGCCAGCCCACGCTATTTAGCGGCGGCTGGCACGCCCCATCACCCCAATGAATTGAACCAGCACGCCTGGATAGACCTGCTGGGTTCAGCATCCGACGGGCTGCTGCTCACTCACCCAGAGCATGGCCAGTACACCTTTAATCCGCCCCGCTCTCGGCTGCGGGTAGACCTCACTGCCCTGCATATTGACGCCATCGCGCGCAGTCAGGGGATCGGCTTGCTCTCACACTGGGTAACCGCAAAGCGCGAGCAGCATCATCCAGGCGAACTGATTAACTGTTTACCCGGCTGGGAACCAGCGCCTCTGCCCATTACGCTACTCTACGCCTACGGTCACCAATCACGCCGCACCCACGCACTGTTAGAGTTTTTACGTAGCCAAGTGCCCGCACCGTGGCGCACGTCAGTCGCGACGGTGTAGGTTAATTCGAGTGTTTGCCTTGCCAGTTAGCCCGCTTATTAACGACAATAGGCGGCTAACGATTGTCAAGGACAGCCAATGCTTGCCGAACTTTTTGCCGTCATGGCGCCTGTGCTGGCGGGTGCAGGGCTTGGCTACCTATGGGTGCGCCTAGGCCATCCCTACCCGGTCGACTTTATCACCCGGCTAGTATTTAACATTGGTACGCCCTCACTGGTATTGGCCTCTCTGGCGGGTGCCGATATTGATGCCACCACTTTTGGCCAGACGATGCTGGCCGCCGCGCTGGTGATTATCACCATGGGGGCAGCTACCTTTGTGGTAGCAAAAGTGTTGCGCCGCAGCTGGCGAGTACTGCTTGCCCCCATGATGTACCCCAACACCGGCAATATGGGCTTACCGGTGGTGCTTTACGCCTTTGGCAGTGCCGGGTTTGCCTACGGTATCACGGTGATGGTGACCGTATCGCTGTTTCAGTTCACCTTAGGTGCCGTACTTAATAGCCAGGGCAACCCCCTCAAAACCCTCGCCAAAACACCCACGGTATACGCCATTGCGATTTCCATGGCACTGCTGCTGACGGGCACTTCCCTTCCGTCCTGGCTCGCGAATACGGTGGACTTAATGTCGGGGTTCACGGTACCGCTGATGCTCATTACCCTGGGTGTCTCGCTGGCCAGCATTCATGTAAAGAACCTGCGCTCGGGGCTCGGGTTTAGCTTAGTGCGCGTGCCCCTCGCGGCAGGGGTCGCCTGGCTGATCGCTGGCTGGGTGGGCCTTCCGCCACTGGCACAAAGCATTCTAGTGTTGCAAATGTGTATGCCGGTGGCGGTCTTCAATTATCTCTTTGCCCAACGTGCCCAGCGCGAACCCGTCTATGTCGCCAGTTTGGTTTTCTGCTCAACATTGTTAGCACTGTTTTATCTGCCCGTGCTGCTCGCCCTGCTTATGTAATAGCGGAACCCCCACGTGGCTAAAGGGTCCCTGCTAGACTACTGGCAAGCATAACGAGTGTTTACATTACCAGAGGGCACACTATGCACTATACGAGCAGGAGTCATCACACTTCCCGTTGGCTGCCCCCTGCGGTTTTGGCGGGGATCAGTGGGCTAGTGCTCGCTAGCACTATTAACACGGCAAATGCGGAAGTCGTCCAGGAATCGCTGGAAACCGCTCATTTAAACCTCTCCATCGAGCGCATCGCCGATGGTTTTGAGCACCCCTGGGCAGTGGCGTTTTTACCCGATGGTCGCTATTTAGTGAGCGAACGTAGCGGGCAGTTGAAACTCGTCGACCCCGAAAGCGGTGAATCCAGTACGTTGGAAGGCATGCCAGCAGTCAGTGCTCGGGGCCAGGGCGGGCTGTTAGACGTGGTGCTGCATCCTGATTTTGAAGGGGGGAACGGCGGAGGCGACAACGACTGGATCTATTTCACCTGGAGCAAGCCCGAAGGCAATAAAAGCCGTTCAGCGCTATCGCGGGTAAAATGGCAGGATGGCGAGCTAGGTGAGGTTGAGCATTTGTTTGAACAAGGTCGCGCCTCGGGGCCTGGTCGTCACTACGGCTCACGGTTGGCGTGGCTGCCCGACGGCACCCTCCTAATGAGCATCGGCGACCGTGGCAGTGAACCACTCCGCGCCCAGGCAAGCGATGACCATGCGGGCTCTACCCTGCGCCTTACCGCCACGGGCGACGTTCCTGATGACAACCCCTTTGTCGGGGATGACACCACCCTGGATGAAATCTACTCCATGGGTAATCGCAATATTCAAGGCATGACCGTGTTGAGTAACGGCGAAGCCTGGGCATCAGAGCACGGCCCCCGAACCGGCGACGAGCTTAACCATATCGAAGCTGGCAACAATTATGGCTGGCCAGAAGTTAGTCGGGGCAATGACTATGCGACCAATGAGCCGATTGGTGAAAATTCGCTCCCCGGCATGATTGACCCGGTGTATGTATTTGAAGGCCGTTTCGCCCCTGCTGGCCTTGTCGAAGTGACTAGCGACGCCTTTGGCGAATGGCAAGGAAACCTGCTGGCCGGTGGATTAGGTAGCGAGAAACTGCTGCGTCTGCGCTTAGAAGAGGGCCGTGTCGCCGAAGAAGAGCTGATTTTACAAGGCGAAGTAGGGCGTATTCGCGATGTTCGCCAAGGCCCTGATGACGCTATTTACTTGCTCACTGACGACCCTCAGGGCGGCTTGTATCGTCTAGCGCCAACGACCCCGTAGCACTTAGTTCACTCGCTGATACTACAACGTATTAAAACCACCATGGATGCCCCATGCGACTACGCAATTTGATTATTTTGACGGTGATTGTGCCGCTGTTTGTCATCCTGGTGGTATTTAGCTTAGTGGCGATCAAATCGCTCGAAGATAACGTACGCTCAAAGCTACAAACGGAAGTTGAGATTATTACCCGTACGCTGAGCTCCTCGCTCAGCTACGCGGTCACCCCTGACAGCAACACGCCGCTTGAGGAAGCGCTACAGTCAGCGTTCTCCTTCCATCGAATTTATGGCGCTTATGTGTTCGATACCGAAGGGCGCGATATCTATGGGCTTGGCCTGGGCAAGGATATTTTCAGTCGCGAAGAGATTCAGCAAATCATTGAACGCGATGACCTTTACAGCAATTACCGACAACACGAGGGTTGGAATTACTACTCGGCGTTGACACCCTTGCGCTCACAAGATGGCACTGTATATGGCGTACTTCAGGTTAATCGGCTAAATACCGGTATTGAGAACTACACGGGTTTTATTAGCGTTGTGGCCGTACTGGTGTTTATGATTGGTGCGGCCGGGATCGTGTTTAGTATTTGGTGGGGATTCCGGCGCCATATTGAGCGCCCGCTTAACCGGCTGCTGCACGTAATGCAGTTGGTAGAAAAGGGGGACCGCAGCCAACGTGCTACCGAAGACGGCCCTATCGAATATCGCCACCTCGCCTCCGGGTTGAATGGCATGCTGGATGCGATGGCCGAAAAAGACCAAGAGATCGAAAATCGCCAGCGGCGCGAAATTGAGCTTGAAAAGCGCCTGCGTAAATCGAAAAAGCTGGCCGAACTCGGCGTACTGGCGGCGGGGGTTGCACACGAGATAGGCGCACCGCTAACGGTGATTAATGGCCAGGCTCAGCGTTTGGCTCGCCGCGATGTCATTGGCGATGACGAACGGGCACGTTTGGGACGCATACGCGGCGAAGTAGAGCGCATCGTTGAAATTGTTCGCCAATTGATGGAATTAGGTCGTCAACATAACGTAGAGAAAGGCGAACTGGCGCTTGATCAGCTGATTATGAATGCCAGCGATTTAGTTGAAGACGAGCTAGAGCCACGCAATATTCGTTTAGACGTTGAATTACCGACGCCAGCACCCAACTTACTCGCCAACGGCCAACAAATTGTGCAGGTGCTGACCAATTTGCTGCGCAATGCAGCGCAGGCCCCCGAAGTAAGCAGAATTAGAGTGCGCGCCCAGCAGCAAGAGCACGAATTACTGCTGTGGGTGGAAGATGATGGCCCGGGGATACCCGACTCCCATCACCACAAGGTGTTCGACCCATTTTTTACCACCAAACCGGTTGGCCAAGGCAGCGGTTTGGGACTCTCTATGGTACATCGCATTATCAACGACCACGGCGGTACGATCGGCGTGTTTGACAGTGCCCTAGGCGGCGCTGGATTTGAAATTACGCTACCTATTAGTGAAACCGCATACGCTTGAGGACAACGTTTGTGACCCAACAGGACCCCCTTTTACCTTTGTTGGTGGTGGAAGATGACGCCGCTATACTTGAGCTATTAGAAGAAGAACTGCAGGATGCAGGCTACACAACGCTGGGCGTAACTAGCGCTGAAGAGGCGATCGCCTTATTGAGCCACACCACCGTCTCACTGGTAATTACCGACGTACGGTTGCCGGGCATGACCGGCATTCAACTACTTCAGCAGCTCCGCCAAGCAGGCAGTGAGCTGGGCATTATTGTGATTACCGCTTTCGGCACTATTGACCAGGCAGTCGAGGCACTCAAACTCGGGGCTGACGACTTTTTAACCAAGCCGCTCGACCTTGATGCTATCCGTGATGCCGTATTTCGTGTGCTGGAGCGCCAACGCTTGGCGGTTTTCCACGACACGGATATCAGCCATTTCCACGGTATTGTGGGTAAAAGCCAGGTCATGCAGACGCTATTCCATGACGCCTCCCGCCTTGCCAAAAGCGATGCGCCCATACTGATATTAGGTGAAAGCGGCACCGGCAAAGAACTACTTGCCCGCGCCATTCATCAGGAAAGCCCGCGTCATGACCAGCCCTTTGTGCCGGTTAACTGTGCAAGCATTCCTCCCGACTTGATGGAAAGTGAGTTCTTTGGCCACGTCAAAGGCGCCTTTACCGGTGCTAATGAAGCGCGCAAAGGACTCTTCCAAAGCGCTCAGGGCGGCAGCCTGTTTTTAGATGAGATTGGTGAAATGCCCATCAATCTGCAGGCTAAATTGCTGCGTGCTTTACAGGAAAAGACCGTACGCCCAGTGGGTGGCGAGCGCGAAGAGCCGGTGGATGTACGAATCATCGCCGCGACTCACCGCAACCTGGAGAAAGAGATCGAGCAGGAAAACTTCCGCAGCGATTTGTTTTACCGCTTGGAGACGTTCTCACTGCGTATCCCGCCCCTGCGCGAGCGTGGCACCGATATCGAGCATCTTGTGTTTGCGCTTATCGACAAGCATTCGGAGGCACAGGGCAAACAGATAGAGCAAATCGAACCGGAAGCGCTCAGCAATCTACTCAACTATGCCTACCCCGGTAACGTTCGAGAACTGGAAAACGCCATTATGCGTGCCGTCACTCTGAGCGAAGACGGCTCGCTCAGCTATAAAGATCTGCCCGAACGACTTCGCGAGCAATCAACAGTGGAAACCGGTACACCTCTGGCACCTGCCGTCGGCGGCGAAGTGCTGGCTGCAGGTCAAATGCCAACGCCACAGCCGATCCGCTGGCCCAGTCTAGAAGAAGTTGAAAAGCGCTATATCAACAAGGTGCTAGAAGCAACGGGTGGCAATAAGCGGCGCACGGCAGAGGTACTTGGGATTGCTCGGCGGACACTCTATCGTCGCTTGGAAGACAATGAAGAGTAACCACTTCGACACTGCTCACACCCCTTCTTAATCGCCAAGCGACAGAACCTAACACACAAACAAAAAAAACCCCCGCGGGCGCGGGGGCGGAAAAGATGATAAACCGTGTGGAGCAGCCGCAGGGAACAAACAGCTGGGTCGATTTACCATCGTAGGGAGCGGTACATTTACTCAAAACTCAAAACGGGTAACGAACTAGTTACTTGTCGAATTCTCATCTTCATCTGCGCCAGGCATTGGTTCAGTACCTTCGCCAAAGCCAGGCTCATCTTCGTCTGGATTCATAGTGGTGCCTTCTGCCGGCTCATCCATGGTGTCTTGAGGCATAGTGTCTTCTGCTGCAGAGTCTTCACTTAGGCCTGGGTCTTGCTCCATTGATGACTCTTCGTCCGCACTCAGCTCTTCATTCATACTTGGCTCTGGCTGAGTAGTGGCATTTTGCTCAAGTGGCGCCGTTTCATCTGCAGACGGCGCTGGCTCTTCGTTATCACCGCAACCAGCTAACACAATAACGCTCGCAGCTGTTGCCATCATGCACAGCGTTAACCAGCGTGGGCGATTGTGAATTTGCTTTCTCTCAATGTGGCCATGTTGCTTGTCCATAATACCCACCTCCATTGCTAACACCGTATGTTTTTAAACGTCTTGCTAGGTAACTTAGAGCCAGTTCTGTACATACTATGTGTTGCACATACACATACTATTCACTTTACATGCCAAAAATTAAAATTTAAAAATTAAACAAATAAAATCAGCGCCTTATAAAAACAACGACACACCACCATTAGCGTAAAACCAACCAAATTAGGTGGGTAAAAAATGACACATGTAGCGTTAATTCCCCCGTTGAGCGAGTCGTTGTGACACATAGGCGCCACTTATGTATAATAATTTTTAATAAATTATTCGACTCAATCCCTTATTTCTTTATGAATGGCGTAGCAACGACACGCCTATTCTGTTCAACAAAAGGCATCGCCGATGGACGAGACACGACCCGTCAAAATTAAAGTGCGCGACTTAAGCAAAGTCTTTGGCAAGCACCCACAAAAAGCCATTGAGCTGCGTAACCAGGGAATGAAGCGCCCAGAAATTCTGGAGAAATCCGGCCAAACACTGGGGCTATCCAATATCTCGTTTGATGTCTATGAAGGCGAATTGCTGGTCATCATGGGATTATCGGGGTCAGGCAAATCGACCTTGATCCGCTGCCTTAACCGTCTGATTGAAACCACCGAAGGTGAAATCATCATCGACGGCGAAAACATTCCGACGCTGAAAGAGAAAGCGCTACTGGAGTGCCGCCGTCGCCACTTCTCTATGGTGTTTCAAAATTTCGCGCTATTTCCCCACCGCACTGTGCAGCAAAATGCCGAGTTCGGTTTGGAAATTCGCGGCGTAGAGAAAACAGAGCGCCATAAAATTGCTCATGATGCGCTCAAGCAAGTGGGCCTGGAGGGCTGGGAAGACGCCTACCCCAACCAACTTTCCGGCGGCATGCAGCAGCGCGTTGGTCTAGCACGCGCCCTAGCTAACGATGCCACCGTGCTGTTAATGGATGAGGCCTTCTCCGCGCTCGACCCGCTGATTCGCAAAGACATGCAGCAAGAGCTTTTGCAGTTGCAATCCAAAATGCAAAAGACCACGGTCTTCATTACCCACGATTTGGATGAGGCGCTCAACATTGGCGACCGTATCGTGCTGCTAAAAGATGGCGAAGTGGTGCAGATCGGCACGCCTGAAGAGATTCTGACCAAGCCTGCGGATGACTACGTACGGCGCTTTATCGAAGGCGTTGACCGGGCACGTATTCTGACCGCTGAAAGCGCCATGCGGCCACTGCGTTCTACCGCTCGCGAAAGCGACGGGCCGCGCACGGCACTACACCGCATGCGCGACCATGCTATCGACTCTATCTATGTGGTTGATCGCGACCGCCGCTTGATCGGCCTACTCGAGGCCGACGCTGCAAGCCGGGCGATTGAAGAGGGTTCCGATACGATTACCCCCTACTTGACCCAGGATTTTCGTAAAGTCCCCATGGATGAGCCGTTACATAACCTGTTTGCCATGTTTAGTGAAAAGAGCTTCCCTATCGCCGTTATTGATAAGCAAGAGCAGCTGCTGGGCGTGGTGGTTAAAGGCGCAGTACTCGACGAACTGGCACGAGCAGGAGAGCAATAATGGATATCCCACGCATCCCGCTAGGTGATTGGATTGAAAGCGGCCTGACTTGGTTGACCAGCGAATATTCAGGTGTGACACGCGGCATTTCTCGCTTCACCCAGACCGGCATTGATGTGCTTAACGACGGCTTGATGTGGTTGCCGGCTTGGGCACTGCTCGGCTTGATAGCGCTACTCTGCTGGAAGCTGGCGGGCATTAGGCTAGCGATAGGCGCCGCTGCTGGCCTGGCATTGATTTGGAACCTGGATCTTTGGGATCCGATGATTGAGACACTCACGCTGGTGGTATTTGCCACCATGGTGGCGGTAGTCATTGCGTTACCCGTAGGGATCGCGGCGGCCCTGTCTAATCGGCTCTACCGGGTCATTATGCCGATTTTGGACTTTATGCAGACCATGCCAGCATTCGTCTATTTGATTCCGGCTATTCCGTTTTTCGGTATTGGCTCGGTCTCGGCGATTTTTGCCACGGTGATCTTCTCGATGCCTCCGGCTATTCGCTTTACCACCTTGGGTATTCGTCAAGTACCGGTGGAGCTGATCGAAGCCGCCGATGCCTACGGCGCTACCCGCGGTCAAAAGCTATTTAAAGTGCAGCTACCGCTGTCACTGCCCACGGTAATGGCGGGTATCAACCAAACGATAATGCTCGCCCTCTCCATGGTCGTCATCGCTGCCATGATTGGTGCAGATGGCTTGGGCAGCGAAGTATGGCGCGCTATTCAACGCTTGCGCCCTGGCGATGGCTTTGAAGCGGGCATCGCGGTGGTCATTCTGGCTATGCTGCTCGACCGTCTGACGCAATCGCTTAGAAAAACCAGGAACGGCTAGAACGCGCGAATAGCGTAAAACAGCAGGAGCGGCTGCGTTGAGTCATTAGCTTGCTTAGTCGCCTTTTGCTAACCATGCTGTGCTTTGCAGCAACCGTGCTCGTTAAGAATCATGCACGTTGATATTTTAGTACTCAAGGGAGAAAGCGAATGAAACAACGCACACTGAACCTCCGTATCCGTCTTGCTTCACTGGCACTGTTAGCGGGTGCCGGTGTTGCCGTCGGCAGCGCGGCGCAGGCCGAAGAAGAGAAAGGCACGGTTAACCTGGCCTACGTAGAGTGGTCTTCCGAAGTCGCTTCAACTAACGTCGTTGCTGCAGTGCTTGAGCAAGCGGGCTACGATGTCGACCTGACGTCACTCTCAGCGGCTGCCATGTTCCAGGCGCTCTCCACTGGCGATGCGGATGCCATTGTTGCGGCCTGGTTGCCGACTACTCACGCTGATTACATGGAGCGCCTGGGCGATAGTATTGAAGACCTTGGCCCCAACCTGGACGGCACCAAGCTGGGCCTTGTGGTTCCGGCATACACCGATGTCGATTCGATTGCTGACCTTAACGATAACGCCGACAGCTTTAATGGCGAGATCATCGGTATTGACCCCGGTGCAGGCCTAATGGCCCTCACTGAAGAGGTTGTGGATACCTATGACCTTGAACTGGATCTGCGTAGCGGCAGCGGCGCGACCATGACCGCAGCTCTATCCAGCGCGATTAATAACGAAGAAGATGTCGTTGTTACCGGTTGGACGCCCCACTGGATGTTTGCCCGCTTTGACATCAAATATCTAGAAGATCCTAAAAACGTCTATGGCGGCGCGGAGCAGATCCATACAGCGGTTCGTCAAGGCCTGGAAGATGACATGCCGGAAGCCTATGCTATTCTCGACGCTTTCGAGTGGACGCCTGAGCAGATGGGCGAAGTCATGCTAATGAACCAGGAAGATGGCAGCGACCCCTACGAGAATGCGAAGCAGTGGGTTGAAGATAACCAGGACATCGTCGCAGAGTGGCTCGATAGCTAATGCCATTTTGATTAGCTAGATTGTATTTGTTAGCAATGGTTGGACTGGGGCTTTCGTAAGCCTCAGCCCAGCCGTTTAAGTTTGTACAACCTATTGTCATGAGCACACTACTATAAGCAGTTTGATAGTGTGACAGGTCATTTCGGGAGCTTGATATGTTTAATAACATTATGGTGCCGGTAGACCTTGCCCACCTTGAAGCACTTGAACCCGCGTTAAGCGTTGTAGCCGACCTAGCCAAAAAATACGACGCCCATATCACCTATGTCGGCGTCACGGCCAATACACCCACAAGCGTTGCCCGCACTCCCCAGGAGTATGAGCAAAAGCTCGAGGCTTTTGCGCAAGAGCGACATAAGGTTCATGGCCAACCAGTAAGCAGCAAGGTATATAGCTCAACAGACCCTGTGGCGAATGTCGACACACTACTTGAGAAAGCTATTGACGAAGTAGGGGCTGACTTAGTAATGATGGCCACTCACCTGCCGCGGCATTTGGATATTGTCATGCCTTCGCATGGTGGCAAAATAGCAACCCACACAAACGCCTCTGTCTTCTTAATTCGTCTGGCTCAATAAAACCGCCTTTCGTTTTTAAAATAATTAAGGAAGTAAACTTATGGACAAAACACCGAAAAATGAGCCTGATGAGCCGGTCTCTGAGGGGATACCCGCCCCAGATGGCCCGGCTAACCTGATCGATACCGATTATGTTATCGGCCAAGACAACATCACCACGAATGCCATGGGACTTAACCTTGACCTGCACGGCAAGGTATTTAGCATTTCGGCGGTTATGGTGTTGTTGTTTGTAGTACTGACGCTGGCACTGCAAGACACCATCGCCCCAATTTATGATGCTATTTTCGGTTTCTTGACCGGGAATTTGGCATGGTTCTTTATTTTAGCGGCGAATATATTCGTCATCTTGTGTATTGGCCTGATCTTCTCTCCTTTAGGTAAAATCCGCATTGGTGGCGCCGATGCCAAGCCTGATTTTACCTATATGGGTTGGTTTTCAATGCTGTTTGCCGCAGGCATGGGGATTGGCCTGATGTTCTTCGGCGTTAACGAACCGCTGACGCACTTTGGCACTTCATTTGACGGTGGCAGCTGGGCGCCGCTTGCAGGTGCGGAAGGTGATGCCGCCGGTGCTGAAGCATTAGCTATGGCCGCAACCATCTTCCACTGGGGCCTGCACCCCTGGGCGATTTACGCTGTGGTCGCGCTTTCACTGGCGCTGTTCTCTTTCAATAAGGGCCTACCGCTATCCATGCGTTCAGTGTTCTACCCCCTTTTGGGTGAGCGCGTATGGGGCTGGCCAGGCCACGTAATTGATATTTTGGCAGTGTTTGCCACTTTATTTGGCCTGGCTACATCCCTTGGTTTAGGGGCAACCCAAGCAGCAGCAGGCCTCACTTATCTGTTTGGTGCGCCAGAAAGTGATATCACCATGATCCTGTTGATCATCGGTATTACGATGATCGCCATCGGCTCAATCGTGGCAGGCGTTGATAAGGGCGTACAGCTGCTCTCCAAAATCAATATTATTCTTGCGGCAATGCTACTTTTCTTTGTAATTGCTGTTGGCCCCACCCTGATGATTGCCACGGGCTTCTTTGAAAACCTTTGGAACTATGCGGTTCATCTGCCTGCGTTATCGAATCCTTTTGGTCGTGAAGACGCCAACTTCAGCCAGGGCTGGACAGCCTTCTACTGGGCCTGGTGGATCTCCTGGTCTCCGTATGTTGGTATGTTTATCGCGCGTGTATCTCGCGGCCGTACAGTGCGAGAATTTCTGGTCTCGGTGATGCTGGTGCCATCCACAGTATCAGTACTCTGGATGACCACGTTTGGTGGCACAGCCATTGATCAGTACGTCAGCCAAGGCATTGAGGCCGTTCGGGATGCAGGCGTTGATCTGCAGCTATTCATAATGCTCGAACAGCTACCGTTATCACAAATCACCTCATTCGTGGCCATTGTGCTAGTCATCGTGTTCTTCGTGACGTCGTCTGACTCTGGCTCACTGGTGATTGATTCCATCACCGCTGGCGGTAAGGTCGATGCACCGACGCCACAGCGCGTTTTCTGGGCGATTATCGAAGGCGCGATTGCCATTGCGCTACTGCTAGGCGGTGGCCTGACAGCGCTGCAAACCATGGCGGTTTCTACCGGCTTCCCGTTCACCATCATTCTGCTAGTGGCCTGCTATGCCATTATCAAGGGGTTGATGAGCGAACCTAAAGCCGTCTAGCGCTGCTTTGAACCGACCATGGTTTTAAACCAACCATACGTTTAAAACTTGCTGGTATTGTTCAAATATAGTTAGTAAACGGGCAACCCAATGGGTTGCCCGTTTTTGTTGGTATGTTGGCAGCTAAGCATCAACACCAAATATCTTTCAATGGCGTTTCAGGTCGATAATGGGTTGCTATTTGCGCCTGCAATAGCTCTGCGGTTGCCAACGCATCCACCAGGGCATGATGCCCTTGATAAGGGGGCAAACCATAGCGCTCACGACTCGCATGCATCCGGATGGAAACCGGTGGGCGGCCCAGCCAGCGGCGGAACCGCGCCCATAAGGTTTGGCGGTGCATCCGCGCTTCTAGCGACATGGTATCAATCATCGGAAATAGCACCCCTTCCCCACGTCGGGCTTTTATCGCTGCATTCAAAAAGGGGCGTTCAATATTGCGAAAATGAACCACCACTAGGCGACCAGCTAGCTGGGCCAGGAGTTCGTCCAGTATTACATCTAAGTCCGGCGACTGGGCGATCTCCGAGTGGGTAATATGATGGTAAGCAATCGAGGCTTCATCCAACGGCCTTGGCGGCTTGACGACCCAATAGCGTCGCTCGGCCAACTTGATACGGCTTAACGTGAACGGCACCACGCCAATGCTGACAATTCCATGACGCCGCTCATCCAGCCCGGTGGTTTCCATATCCAGCGCCACCATCGGTACATCGGCAATCGGTGTTTCAGGGTCAGGCAACGGTGTAGCAAAAAATTGCTGGATGGCAGGATTTTTCGCCTGCTGAGCTCGCTGGGCCATATAGCCCTTCCAGTCAGCCTGGGTAATTTTCTGACGTGGGCGTATACCGAACATTTTAACGCCCCTGCCGCTGGGCGGGCATGGGGTAGCGGAATTTGAGAAATTTTTGCGCGTTGCTTAGAACCTGGAAAGCGTCTTTCAGGGTGTGGCGTTCGCTATCAGCAACGTTTTCCGGCTCGATATTGTTATCCGGCAGGCGATCCTCTTGCAGATCAATCATTTGATGACGAATCCGCGACATGCATAAAAACTCAAATGCGTAGCTTAGCTTTTCGCTCATGCCGGTTGCCAATAACTGGGTCTTGCTGATGTCATTCAAGCGCTGAAAAGAGTTCTGTGCCTTGGAGCCGCAAGCCAAGGCGTGAATCCGCACCAAATCCACCATCGGTGCGGTACCGCGACGCTTCAAGTTGATGGAGTTGTTGTGCTTACCATCTTGCTCCATCACAAAAGTACGGAAAAACCCCAGCGGCGGGGTACGGTTTAAGGCATTGCGAGCCATGGCGGCTAAAAACAGCGGTGATTTTGGCGCTGTATCGGCAATCAAATCTTGCAACGTTTCCACATAGAGGTCTTCGCCGTAGCAACTGTCAAGATCAAAGAAAATCGAGCTATGCAGCAACCGTTCCGGCGTAGGGTTGGCCATCCAATCCTGAAAATACCCCTTCCAAACGCTGAGTGGCTGACGCCATTGCGTGTTGGTCGCCATAACATCGCCTTTGCAGTAGGTGTAGCCGCAGGCATCTAAACCATCGCTAACAATTTTTGCCAGGGCGTGAAAATAGTCATCATGCTGCTCTGGAATAAACTCATCGGAGAGGATCAGCGCATTATCCTGGTCAGTAACAATGCTCTGCTCATTGCGTGCCATAGAACCATTTACCATAAAGCAGTAAGGCACCGGCGGGGGGCCAAGTTCTGCTTCAGCCATTTCCAGCAACCGCCGAGTAAAGCTGCGTCCGATCGTGGAAAGGGCGCTACCCACCATTTGCGAGTTAGCCCCCTCTTGCACCATGCGCACAAATGCCGCGCTCACATCCGGCGCCAAGCGTGCCAGCCCCTGGGCGCTGGACTGATGAAAAATATTGCTGACCAGGTAGAGGCCGCTATGGGTCTCGTAGCGGATAATATCCGAAAGGTGCACCACGCCCACCGGGCGTTGACGATACAAGACAGGGAGGTGATGTACGTTACTGCGCAGCATCGTCAGCATGGCCTCATAAACAGAGGCGTCTGATTGAATGGTGATTAGCCTTGAGGAAACCACCTCACCGACCGCGGTTTGCGGCGATAGCCCCTCGGCCACCACGCGGGTACGAAAATCGCTGTCGGTTAAAATCCCGCACATCTGCCAAGTCTGGCCTTCACTATCTTTGAAACTGTAGCGTGGGTTATCACTTCCCTCTTTTATTACCAGCAGTGCGGATGCTTGCGCTTCGCTCATCTGCTGCGCGGCGTGCTGAACGCTGGTAGACGTTTCCACCATTACCGGATAGCGGGTCAGCAGTTTGCGTATCCGGGTGACCATCATATCGTTGGACTTCTTCTGCTGCTCGGCAGCGCTCTCAAGACGCGGTCGTTCCAGCTCTACGAAATCAGCAAAGTGCTCATCCTCCTCACACAGCCGAAGGAAGACCGCCTTGGGAATAAAGTAGATCAGGGTATCTTCAATCGCCTGAGCGGGAAAACGCACTTTATGGTTACGCAGCAAGCTAAAGTGACCAAAAATATCGCCCTCACCCAAGCGGTTATACAGCTCTCCCTGGCTACGATAAACTTCCACGGCGCCACTGCGGATATAGCAAAGATCATTGAGCATCTCGTTGAGCGCCAATATGCTGCTGCCGGTTTTGAAGTAGCTCACTTCCACCTGTTCAGCAATGGCATCAAGCAGGTCATCCGACAGCCCATCAAAAGGGGGAAAACGTCCCATATGTTGGCGTATTTCTAACAGTTCGACATCCATACGGACTCCTCGGGCTTGCCGGTCAATAGACGGGTCATCTACACATAATACAAAGTGTGGCGGGAAGGCTAAGTCAGGTAAACCCCAACACGAATAATAAAACTGCCCATTGGAGAAGCGACCCGCAAAACAAAAAGCCCGATGCAGCTATGCACCGGGCTTTGATGGCCTAAGCCATACTGCTAATCACTCTGCTAAATGAAGGTTAATGTATTAGCAAAACCAAAATCAGATACTGTCAGCGGTATGACTTAAGATTGGCTAGCCATTTCCTGCACACGCTGCATCATTTCTGGATCTTGCTGAATGGATTGACCAATAGCGTTGAAGGTATCAACATCAAGGCCGCTGTCTTCGACCACTTCGATCATGCGATCGTTAGCTTCAGTGCGCACTTCCTGTTGCGCTGATTCATCTTCCGCTTCCTGCAGACGCTGGGTATATTCCTGAGAAATAACCGCAATTTCTTGAGAAGCATCGGCAAACTGCTGTAGCTGGTCGTCAGAAAAATCCTGGGCAGGTGCTTGCTGGGTTGCCATTGGATCTTGTGCTGCACCTTGTTGCTCTTCTTGGGCGTGGGCAGTCGCCGTCATCAGACCGGTCGCGAGCAGGACAGCGGAGAACAGAGCAGTCATACGTTGCATAGAAGAAACCTCAATATTGCGTTGTGTATGTGCGGACTGTGACGCGCCTTATTCAAGCAGGTTCAATTTATTATGTAAAAGTTAGTAACAAAAAGAACTTTATGTATAAAAAAATAGCTAAAACACTCTATTATGGAAACGACATGCCAAGCTTATTCAGCAAGTTACGTCACAAAGACCTGGCCTCGGCAGGGTTGGCCATCATGCCCGCAGTTTTTGTTCTGCTTTGGAGTACCGGCTTTATCGGCGCTAAGTTTGGCCTACCATTCGCAGAACCTTTCACATTTTTGTTTATCCGCTTTGTGCTCACGCTGCTGCTACTGATCCCGCTGGTCGTCGTGATGCGTATACCTTGGCCTACATCACCCAGGTTATGGACGCACATCGCCATATCAGGTTTTCTAGTCCATGGTGCCTATTTGGGTGGTGTTTTCTACGGAATTTACCTAGGCATGCCCGCTGGTCTAGCCGCATTACTGGTGGGCCTCCAGCCACTATTGACCGCCGCTTTCGCCGGGCCACTGCTAGGTGAACAGCTCTCTTGGCGCCAATGGATAGGGTTAGGGCTGGGCCTAATTGGCATCTGCCTAGTACTCGGCAGTAAGCTCGAGCTGGGTGAATCACTGTTTGACGGCTTCGGGATTAGCGCTCTGCTGTGTGTCACCGCCGCTTTAATGGGTATTTCGCTGGGCACGCTGTATCAAAAAAGATATTGCACCAGTATGCCGCTGCTTTCCGGGGCGGTTATTCAGTACTTAGCGGCGGGCGCTCTGCTCGGGTTGGGTGCCCTGGTTTTTGAGACCCGCCAAGTGGAGTGGAGCAGCACTTTTGTGCTGACCCTGGGTTGGCTGGTGTTGATTCTCTCAATTGCCGCTATTCTGTTACTCATGGCCTTGATTAAAAAGGGGGAAGCCTCGCGGGTCGCAAGTCTTTTTTATCTTGTGCCACCGGTCACGGCTCTTCAGGCATGGTGGCTCTTTGACGAACGTCTTCCCTTATTAGGACTTGTGGGGATGTTGGTCGCCATCACTGGGGTGGTGATGGTTATACGGAAACCCGCCCCTAAGAGGGTTAGACGATAACGCGATATTTATAATGATCGATAATTTTATTCCAGGGCTTGGATAAACATGTCAGCACAACACCACTGTGCCAGAGTGAACGGACACTGTAACCGTTGCGATTCTCCGGTACCTTTTGCATTTACGATGGCATTTCAACCGATCGTCAATGTCAGTCAGCGGCAAATTATTTCCTACGAGGCATTAGTACGCGGCCCGAGCGGTGAATCTGCTTTTTCAATACTCGGGCAAGTGACCGATGAGTTGATGTACCGCTTTGACCAGGCATGCCGTATTAAAGCCATTGAGCTAGCTAGCGAACTGGGCATGCGGGAACGGCTCTCTATTAACTTTCTGCCTAATGCGGTTTATGAGCCTCAAGCATGCATCCAAGCCACCCTGGAAACAGCGCACCGAGTTGGCTGGCCCACCGAGCGGCTCAATTTCGAAATTACCGAAACTGAGCGGGTCAATGACCGTATGCATATGCGTACGATTATTGAGAGCTACCGCGAAATGGGCTTTACCACCTCGCTGGATGACTTTGGTAACGGTTATGCTAATCTCGATCTATTGACCGATCTGCGGCCCGATACGTTGAAAATTGACCGTGATCTGGTAATGGGGTGCGATAGCGACAAGCGCCGCAAAGCCATCCTACGTAGCCTGGTGGCACTAGCAGAAACATTGGGGACACAGCTAATTGCAGAGGGCATTGAAACCCGCGAGGAGTCCCGCTGCTTGCTGGAATTAGGTATTCCCATGCAGCAGGGCTATTACTTCTCCTATCCCAATCTAGAAGCACTGGCGGAAATTGACAACGCCAAATACGACTAGCGCGGATAAAAACCGCTATAGATGCTGCAAATAATCAGTCCCGCCTAAGTTACGCATCTGCTGGCGAATCCACTGGCTTCGCCGTTCAACCTGGGCATCGGGGCGTGCGGCGCTGCGCGTCAGCGGGCTGGGCAAAATAGCCGCAAGAAGACTCGCCTGGCGTTCTGTTAACGAACTCGAAGAGACGCCAAAATAGTGTTGAGCAGCGGCCTCTAGCCCAAATACACCGCGATCCCACTCGGCGACATTGAGATAGACCTCCAAAATCCGCTGCTTGCTCCAGAGTATCTCGATCAGTAGCGTAAACCACGCCTCTAGCCCCTTGCGCGTCCAACTGCGACCTGTCCACAGAAAAACGTTTTTAGCCGTTTGCTGGCTCAAGGTGCTAGCACCGCGCAACCGTCCCCCGTCTCGGCTGGCCTGCAATGCGCGGCGCAATTCAACCAGGTCAAACCCGCTGTGGTGCGGAAAGCGCTGATCCTCCGCGGCGATCACTGCCAGCTTGGCGTTTACCGAGAGCGAATCCCAGCCGCGCCACTCACGCTGTATACGAATCGGCTCGCTGTGGACCCAACTCTGTATTTTGCGCTCGACCATCACCATCGACCCCGGCGGAGGAACGACCCTAAACAGCAAGACCAGCGCGACCGACAGCAGCACAAACGCTAAAACGCCGCGCCAAACAATCCGCCAGAGCAGACGCATAAAACGGCGCAGCGAGCGATTGAGCATCCAGTTATCCTTAACGCTTCATGAGGTGATCTGCATGATAGCGCAGATGATCCTCAATGAACGAGGCAATGAAGAAGTAACTGTGATCGTAGCCCGGCTGGCGACGTAGCGTTAACGGATGATCGTGCTCTTCGCACACGGCTTCTAAACGCTCTGGCTGAAGCTGCTCCTCCAGAAATTGATCCGCTTCACCCTGGTCGATAAAGAGGCGTTGGCGTGATGCGCCGTTGGCCACCAGCTCGCAGGCATCGTACTGGCGCCAGCGTGCCTGATCATCACCCAAATAGGCGTTAAACGCCTGCTGCCCCCAGGGGCAGTTCATCGGGTTGACCACCGGAGAAAAGGCCGATACCGAACGGAAACGCCCCGGGTGACGCAGCGCCAGGATCAATGCCCCATGCCCACCCATCGAGTGCCCGCTAATGGATTCGCGCCCATTGACCGGGAAGTGCTGACGCACCACAGAAGGCAGTTCCTCAATCACATAATCGTACATGCGATAGTGGGCCTTCCAGGGTGACTCGGTGGCATTCACGTAAAACCCAGCCCCAGAGCCTAAATCAAAGCTTTCATGCTCGCCGGGTAAATCGGTACCCCGTGGGCTGGTGTCAGGGCAAACAATCGCCACGCCCAGCTCTGCGGCAATACGGTGCGCACCCGCCTTCTGCATGAAATTTTCGTCATTACAGGTCAGCCCCGAGAGCCACCAAAGCAACGGCACGCGCTCGTTTTCTGCCTGAGGTGGCAAGTAAACGGCGAAGATCATGTCGCAATCCAACGCGCGGGAGTAGTGGCGGTAGCGCTTATGCCAGCCACCGAAACTACGGTTGGCGGACACCAGTTCTAAAGTTTCACTCATGCTCATGGGCAGGTTCCTTTAAATGCAGCAAACGCGGCAGGTCTACCCTACCGCGTTTTAGCGTTTCAAACGTGCTTCCTATACTACTTAATAATGCTAGGCCTAGTAATGCAGCACGGTACGAATGCTCTTGCCCGCATGTAACAAATCAAACGCTTCGTTGATTTTCTCAAACGGCATATCGTGGGTAATGAAATCGTCGATATTGATTTCGCCGTTCATATAACGGTCAACATAGCCCGGCAGTTCGCTACGCCCTTTGACGCCGCCAAACGCGGAGCCTTTCCAGACCCGCCCGGTAACCAGTTGGAATGGCCGTGTCGAGATCTCTTCACCGGCTCCAGCGACACCAATGATGATCGATTCGCCCCAGCCCTTGTGGCAGCACTCCAGCGCCGAACGCATCACGTTGACGTTGCCGATACACTCAAAGGAGTAGTCGACGCCGCCATCGGTCAGGTCGACGATGACCTGCTGGATGGGGTCTGAGTACTCTTTCGGGTTCACAAAGTCGGTGGCGCCAAACTGTTTGGCCAGCTCGAATTTATCGGCGTTGACATCGATAGCAATAATACGGCCTGCTTTAGCCATTACCGCGCCTTGAATGACGGCCAAACCGATAGCCCCGAGACCAAATACCGCTACCGTTGCACCCGGCTCTACTTTAGCGGTATTCAGCACCGCCCCGATGCCGGTGGTCACTCCACAGCCTAGCAGGCAGATTTTATCCATGGGCGCTTCTTTAGACACTACCGCCAGGGATACTTCGGGCAACACGGTGTACTCACTAAATGTGGAGGTACCCATGTAGTGATGAAGCATCTTGCCATCGAGTGAGAAACGCGAGGTACCGTCGGGCATTACCCCTTTACCTTGGGTAGCACGCACGCTGCCGCACAGGTTGGTTTTACCCGATAAACAGAATTTACACTTGCCGCACTCGGCGGTGTAAAGGGGAATGACATGGTCACCCGGCTTAAGGCTGGTAACGCCCTCGCCAACTTCCTGAACGACACCTGCACCTTCGTGACCCAAGACGGCGGGGAAATTACCCTCTGGATCAGCACCAGAAAGCGTGTAAGCATCGGTATGGCAAACGCTCGTAGCAGCCATTTTAACCAGTACTTCGCCAGCTTTTGGGCCTTCAACATCGATCTCAACCAGTTCAAGTGGCTTACCCGCTTCCAATGCAACAGCTGCGCGTGACTTCATTTTGACTCCTAAATGTTCATTACTTCAAAAAAACAAAAACTAAGGGGGTTACTCGTCAGTTGCCACCGGGCCAAACTCAACTGGCAGCCAGCGGTAGCCCTCTTCATCTTTTACGATATGACCAATGCCGGGAAATGGCATGTGGGCACCGGCGACCCAGTGCTTATCTTCAACCGCACTTTCGAGCACTTCTTCTCGAGTGCGAATGGCTTGCTCGGGATCAGAATCAAACTCAATAGCCACAGTAGGGTCGGCAAATTGAACGCCGTAACTATGCACCACGTCTCCCCATACCAGCATGGCGTCATCATCGCTATTGAGCATGAAGCTTGAGTGCCCGGCGGTGTGTCCATGGGTATCTTGGGCAACTATGCCCATCAGCACCTCATCACCGGCCGTGAAGGGGTTGAAACGATCTGCTTCCTGGTAAGGCGCTACCGCCTCTTGAGCCATGGTAAAAAAGGGTTGATTGGCTTCAGGAGCCGCAGCTGCACGCTCCTCATCCAGCCAAAAATCGGCATCCGCTTGGCTGGCACGCAGTTCAGCATTGGCATAAACCGCTTCGCCATTCTCATCGGCCAAACCACACACATGATCAGGATGCAGGTGGGTCATTAACACCGTATCAACATCATCCGGCGAGTAGCCGGAAGCGCGCAGGTTGCTCTCCACTTGACCCAACGAGGGGCCAAAGCAGGCAGCAGAACCGGCATCAACCAGAACAAGGTTGTCGCCTGTGTGAATAAGAAAGGCGTTTACCGCGGTTTGCATGCCACTTTCTGCATCGATAAATAACGCATCCAAGTGGCGGAGAATCTCTTCTTGCTCCATGCCTTTTAGCAAGGATGTATCAATAGCCGTATGGCCGTCGTATAGCGCGGTCACCTCATACTCACCGACCATCATACGAAACCAGCCCGGCGCCTGCTCCTGTTGCTGGGTGGGTAGCTCAGCCTGAGCACTAACAGCCCAGGCTGAACTGATAGCGACTGCCAGCGCACCGCGCGACCACTGTGGTAAGGATATAGACATAAGCAAAATGCTCCATTGATAGGCTAGCGATGCTAGCAGTGTAGGCCACCTATGCGCCCTTGATAAACCGGGATACACTCATAAGATTATTGCCACTCAGCAACAATCGCTATCAACCCAGGGAGTTAGCATGCAGCACTGGAGCCGTATCGAAGCCTTTATTGAGGTCGTGCGTTTAGGCACGTTCTCTGCTGCGGCCCGCCACCTGAAGGTATCGACCTCACATATTAGCCGCCTGGTCAGTCAGCTCGAAAACCAGCTGGGCGTGCAGTTGCTCTATCGCACCACCCGCCAGATCCGCTTAACCGATGCGGGCGCTACCTACGTTGAACACTGTCGCCATCTATTTGATGGGCTACGCGATGCCGAGCAGGCGCTTAGTGAACTCCAGGACAAGCCCAATGGACTGCTTAAACTCACCTCCGCCACCACCTTCGGCGAGCGCTTTATCGCCCCATTGGTTAATGACTTTCAGTGTTTACATACGCAGTTGGATGTTCACATGCATTTTACTAACCGGCCGGTGGAACTGATTGAGGAGGGCTACGATATTGCCATTCGGATGGGGGTGTTAAAGGATTCCAGCCTGATCGCCAGACGCCTATGCGATCGCCGCGAGTATGTCGTCGGCTCACAGCGCTATTTTCGCCAAGCACCGCGCCCCCATACGTTGAGCGAGCTTAACCAGCATCGCTGCCTGATTGGCTCACGGCCCAACTGGCTGTTTGAAGTGAACGGCCAACGCCGCGAGGTGCGTGTAGAGGGGCGCTGGAGCGGTAATTCGGGCCCTGCTTTATTAGATGCCGCACTTAAAGGGCTCGGGCTTGCACAACTGCCCGACTACTATGTTGGCCCCTACTTGGCCAGCGGAGAACTGGTGGCAGTGCTTGCGCCTTTTCAGCACCATGATACCGCCGTTTGGGCAGTGTACCCTCGCCACCGTCACCTATCGCCTAAAATCCGCCAACTGGTCGACTATTTGGCCGCCAACATTGACAGTTTATTGCCCAGCAACCCGCTGACCTAGCACTCGATGGCATTAACGGCGAGCCCGCCCTTAGATGTCTCTTTATATTTATCCTGCATATCGCGGCCAGTATCGCGCATGGTGCGAATCACTTTATCCAGCGATATAAAGTGCTCGCCATCACCGTGCATCGCCATACGCGCGGCATTAATAGCTTTGACAGAGGCAATTGCATTGCGCTCTATGCAAGGCACTTGAACA
Organism: Halomonas alkaliantarctica; assembly: GCF_029854215.1. NCBI lineage: Bacteria > Pseudomonadati > Pseudomonadota > Gammaproteobacteria > Oceanospirillales > Halomonadaceae > Vreelandella > Vreelandella neptunia. Next base: position 3,144,461 of record NZ_CP122961.1, read on the forward strand.
AGCCCGCCGACCGGGTCGCAGGTCAAGCCGAGGTTATGCTCTAAGCCAATCTCAGCGGCGTTCTCCACCTGCCCCGGCGAGCCACCTAGCACTTCGGCAAGCCCGGCGGCCGCCATGGCGCAAGCGGAGCCCACTTCACCCTGGCACCCCACCTCCGCACCGGAAATGGAAGCGTTCTTTTTGCATAAAATGCCTACTGCCCCGGCGGTCAGCAGAAAGTCCACCACATCGGCTTCGCTAGCGTCGGGCTCAAACTTCAAGTAGTACGCCAATACGGCGGGCACAATACCCGCTGCGCCGTTGGTTGGCGCAGTGACCATCCGCCGCCCGGCGGCGTTCTCTTCATTTACCGCCAGCGCGAATACGTTGACCCAATCCATGACGGTAAAACTCGACACGATCAGGCGCTGATTAGCCGGTGGATGAAGCAACTGCTGATGGAGCAACTGCGCACGACGGCGGACATTTAATCCGCCCGGCAAATGGCCAGTGGCGCGCAGGCCATTCTCGATGCTGTCGCTCATGGCGCGCCAAATGGTCTTTAGCTCCTCACGAATGGTCGCTTCGCTACGCCAGGCTTTTTCATTTTCAAGCATCAATTGGCTAATGCGCAGATGATGCTGCTTGCATAATGCGAGCAGCTCGGCCGCCGTATTGAAGGGGTAAGGCAGTTCAGTAGCGTCTTCGCCAACCTCGCCTTGATCGGCCTTCGCTTGATCGACATAGAAACCGCCGCCAAGGGAGTAAAACGTATTGGTCGCCATCAGCGCGTCTCCACAATAAGCGCTCAGCACCATAGCATTGGGGTGAAAAGGCAGGCAGGTCTCATCCCACTCGACATCGTTATGGCGCTCAAAAGCGACCTGCTGCCCATTGGCAAGCACTAGTGGCTCTCCCTCTTCGAGGAGTTTTAACCGCGAAGCTATGGTGTCTGGATCGATGCTTTCAGGCGCTTCGCCCATCAGACCCATAATTACTGCCTGATCGGTGCCATGTCCCACGCCGGTAGCGGCAAGTGAACCGTGCAGCCTTATCACCAGCCGGGTGACGTGCTTATTGCCAAGCGCCAGAGCAAAGTCGCGGGACGCACGCATTGGCCCCACCGTATGGGAGCTTGAGGGCCCAATGCCAATTCGGAAAAGATCAAACACACTAATAGCCATACCTATTACGCCTCATAACGCTGTTGTTGCCTGCCTATTGCTTACTTTGCAGCGCCGACAACCAAACGTCGAGTGATTAACCGCAATATCGACGTGCTAACACATAAGTGTGACGATATAATGAACATTCAACTTTGCATGTTTAATACGCGAATAGCGATGCCGCTTACCCACAAAGGATGTTGGAATGTCTCCCCCACCTGCCTGGCCCATCGGGTTTCAGACCATTTTAGTGCGTGCAGTGCTGTACGTACTGTTTATCGGTGCTATAGCCCAAGGTGCCTATTTAGAAGCGCTTTACCTCCCCTCAGTACGCTTTACTGAACTGGGCTTTACCGAATTCACCCAAACGCTAGTGCTCGCCACCTGCTGCGCCATGCTGATTTATATTCGCCAGGTACTTAAAGTCTGGCCTACCGTTACACTGCTGCTGCTGGCGTTTGTGGCAGCCTCTTTAGTGCGTGAACAGGATCACTCTTTAGATAACTATGTGGCTGAGAACACCTGGAAGGTGTTGGTTGCGCTGATTATTTTTCCATCACTCTTTTGGGTGGTGAAGCAGCGCCAACGCTTTATTGAGGAGTTTGCTCATTACAGCAACACCTTTGCCTTTGGTTTGTTTACGGCTGGTGTGCTGACCACTTATATATTCTCGCGCTTATATGGGCGTCAGGAATTTTGGCTCGCCGTACTCGAAGACAATTTCACGCGTGAATTTAAAGATGCCGCGGAGGAAGTCATTGAGCTGCTCGGATATAGCTTAATTTTGATCGCCACCTTAGAGTTACTGCTTCTGGCTCGACGCATTTATAAAGCCAAGCAGCTATCCACTTAAGCGCAGCAACAATTTCCTTCAACAAAAAGCCCGCCGTTCTGAGAACGACGGGCTTTTTACTTTCTATCTACCATCTACTAATCACTAATGACGGTGTTCACTCGTCAAGAAACGAACGCAGCGGCTCGGAGCGGCTGGGGTGACGCAGCTTACGCAGCGCTTTGGCTTCTATCTGACGAATTCGCTCGCGGGTTACGTCAAACTGTTTGCCCACCTCTTCCAGCGTATGGTCGGTGTTCATATCAATACCGAAACGCATGCGCAACACTTTCGCTTCGCGGGCGGTCAAACCGCCCAATACGTTACGCGTGGCTTCGATAAGACCTTCACCCGTGGCCATATCGATCGGCAGCAACATAGTGCCATCTTCGATAAAGTCGCCCAGATGTGAATCATCATCGTCACCAATCGGCGTCTCCATGGAGATCGGCTCTTTGGCAATTTTGAGCACCTTGCGTACTTTATCTTCCGGCATTTCCAAGCGTTCGCCGAGCTCCTCCGGCGTTGGCTCACGGCCCATTTCCTGCAACATCTGGCGCGATACGCGATTGAGCTTGTTGATCGTCTCAATCATGTGCACCGGGATACGGATGGTGCGCGCCTGATCGGCAATCGAGCGGGTAATTGCCTGACGAATCCACCAGGTGGCATAGGTAGAGAACTTATAGCCACGGCGGTATTCGAACTTATCGACTGCTTTCATCAAGCCGATGTTGCCTTCCTGGATGAGATCCAAGAACTGCAAACCACGGTTGGTGTATTTCTTGGCGATCGAGATCACCAAGCGCAGGTTAGCCTCAACCATCTCTTTTTTGGCACGGCGCGCTTTCGCCTCGCCAATCGAGAGCTTGCGATTCACCTCTTTAAGGTCGGCAACCGAGAGCTGCACCATATCCTCTTCGAAGGCGATCTTGCGCTGGGCGCGGGCAATATCGGCGCGCAGCGGCTCAAGGCGGTCGGCGTACTTGCTCTGCGCTGCCTGGAAATCATCCAGCCAGGTTTTGCGCGACTCGTTGCCAGGAAACGACTTGATAAACGTCTTACGCGGCACCTTGGCTTTTTTCACGCACAGCTGCATGACCGCTTTCTCTTGGGCACGCACTTGCTCAACGCTGATACGCACCTGACCGACCAAGCGCTCAAAGTGCTTTGGCACCAGCTTGATGGGCGAGAAAAGCACTGCCAAGCGCGCCTGCTCACTTTTGAGCTCAGCACTACCGCGACCATGCTTAGCAAATGCCGCTTCGACTAAGGCGTTCTGCTCGCGAATCTGCTCGAAACGCGCACGCGCCTCTTCGGGATCCGGGCCGCCCTCGCTGGCCGTGGAGTCTTCGTCCTCATCGTCGCCGTCGCCTTCCACGTCGTCGTCAATTTCGGCTTCAGGCTCCGGCTCGGGCACTTCTGCTTCGGCAACGCCGGGAATGCCCTCATCGGGATCGATAAAACCAGAAAACAGATCCGAAAGACGCCCCGGCGCTTCTTCATCCTGGGTGGCGTCATAGGCGTCAAGAATAGACGCGACGGCTCCCGGCAAATAGGCCAGAGACGACATCACTTCTCGGGTGCCCTCTTCGATCCGTTTGGCGATTTCAATTTCGCCTTCTCGGGTCAGAAGCTCAACCGTGCCCATTTCACGCATGTACATGCGCACGGGGTCAGTGGTGCGGCCTACATCGCTTTCCACGGCGGCAAGGGCCGCTACGGCCTCTTCCGCAGCGGACTCGTCCGTGGATTGATCCGACATCATCAAAGTGTCTTCATCTGGCGCTTCTTCAGCGACACTTATACCCATGTCGTTGATCATGCCAATGATGTCTTCCACTTGATCCGGGTCGGCGATATCCTCGGGTAGATGGTCGTTGACCTCGGCATAGGTCAGGTAGCCCTGTTCCTTGCCTCGAGCGATCAACTCCTTCAGACGCGACTGCTGCTGCGCATTTCCAGCCATAGAAACCCTATCTCGACGAAGAAGAATGAAACACCTGGAGCGCTGAATCGATTAAACTCAACAAGCCGTACAGTATAGCGTAAAAAGCAGGAAATTTTCCAGCTCGACGTATTTGCGCGGTAATTCAGGTGTGTTAGTTTGTTCGGTTAGGCCAGCGCTTGGTGGCTGAACCTATATTTGGTGCTGAAACGCTAGGAATTCAACCCCCATCGCCCAAGACACCGCCTCATTGACGCTGTGCAAGCTCCATTACCAGGCTTGCCAAACGCTGGCGCTGCTCCTTATCTAACTTTTGCCCGGCGCGCTCCTGCGCCAGCAACGCCATGTACTCCTCTTGAGGAGAACGCTGACGCTGAACGTACTGCAAGTGCTCCACCAAACCTTTCAGCTCTGCTTCCCGATCTGCCTTGGGAATCAGCAGCTCGCGCTTAGCAAAGACCGCCAATGCCTGCCCCTGCTGACTGCCTTGAAAATGCGCCAACACTACTTGCGGGCTGCGGTAGCGCCCCGCCTTTAGCAATGCGATCAGCTCTCTGCATAGCGGTGCGTCATCATCTTCCGGCAGCCACTCCAAATGATCCGGGAGCGAAGTCACCAAATTGGGTTCATGCAGCAACAGCTGCACGATACGCCCAACCGGGGAGAGCGCCTGGGAACGTGAGCGCGATGAGTGGGCTGGCGCTGCCAATACCGCACCGTGCATCTCTGATGATGCCGAATCGGGCTCCTCCTGCTCCACCTGCCTCTGCGAAGCATGGCGCTGCGACGCTTGGGCACGCTTTTCGAGCAGTACTTTCAACTGCTCTTGCGCCAGCCCGCTACGCTGCGCCAATGACTCCAGCAGTAGCGATTTGAGCATGCCTTCGGGCACTTTGTTCAATGCTTCAAGCACCTGACTGGCAAATCGCTCGCGCCCTTCCACTGTATTTAAGTCGCGTCCCTGGGAAGCTTGCTCAAACAGAAACTCCGACAGCGGCATGGCGCAGGTCACACGATCCTGAAATGCCTCGGCACCTTCACGGCGCACCAGGGTGTCCGGGTCATCGCCTTCAGGCAGAAACAGAAAGCGCGCTTCGCGTCCATCAATCATTTGCGGCAGTGCGGTTTCCAGCGCCCGGCTAGCCGCCTGTCTTCCCGCACGGTCACCGTCGAAACAGAACACTACGCGACTCACCAATCGAAACAGGCGGGTCAAATGGTCTTCCGTGGTCGCAGTACCCAGCGTCGCCACGGCGTTATGAATACCGTATTGCGCCAGCGCCACCACATCCATATAGCCTTCGACCATGACCAGTTGCTCAAGCTTGTTCGAGGCTTGGCGCGCCTCATACAAGCCGTAAAGCTCACGACCTTTATGGAACACGGGCGTTTCCGGTGAGTTGAGGTATTTGGGCTGATCATCGCCCATCACTCGACCACCGAAAGCGATGGTACGCCCACGCAAATCGCGAATCGGGAACATTACCCGATCACGAAAGCGGTCGTAGGTACGCCCGGTATCTTCACGATGAATCAGCAGGCCGTACTCCACCTGTACCGGCTCACCGACACCTCGCTCGCTGAGGTGCTGTTTGAGCGCCTCCCAACCCGCCGGAGCATAGCCGATGCCATAGGTCTTGATTACATCATCCGAAAGTCCACGACCCGAAAGATAGCGCTGGGCGGACTGGCCCTCCTGCATTTTTAATCGCTCGCGATAAAAACTCGCGGCGAGTTCTAGCAGGTTAACGCCCTCTTTGCGCTTCTTTTCGCGCTGCTGGGCACGCGGGTCATCGACGCCTTCACGCGGCACTTCAATACCCAGGCGCCCGGCCAGTTGCTCTACCGCCTCAGGAAACGGTAGCTTGTCGTACTCCATCAAGAAGCGTAGTGCATTACCATTAGCTCCGCAGCCAAAGCAGTGATAAAACTGCTTATCAGCACTGACGGTAAACGATGGAGTTTTCTCTTGATGGAAGGGACATAGCCCCGAGTAGTTGCGGCCAGCCTTTTTAAGCTGCACACGCTCACCAACCACCTCGACCACGTCAACGCGGCCTAACAGGTCATCAATGAAACGCTGTGGAATTTGGCCTGCCATGAACTACGGGCATCCTCGCGCAAAGCGCTAACTTTCGAGACTGTTTCTAAAAGCCTGCTTCTAAAGCTCTGTTTTCAAAAACTAGTTTTAAAACCAATTTTTAAAACCAGCTTTAAAACACTGCCTAAGGTCATCAGACCCATTACCAGATCAGATCATCATAAACAGCGAGGGTATTGAACGTCAGCTTTGAAAAACGACGGCTTTAAAAACAACAGTCAAAAACAAACGGCCACCTAAGTGGCGGCCGCTTGGCATCCCTCTTGAGACGACCAGCTAACTGCTCCGGCCCCCTCGGGTACGGATCAATAGAGCCGTTCGAAACGCTTTTGCTCACGCTGCACTTTCTTAGCGTGGCGTTTTACGGCAGCTGCCGCTTTGCGTTTACGCTCAGCAGTCGGCTTCTCATAGTGCTCGCGGCGGCGTACTTCAGAAAGAACACCGGCTTTTTCGCAAGAACGCTTGAAGCGACGCAGGGCGACGTCAAACGGCTCGTTATCACGTACTTTTACAGAAGGCATTAAGCACTCACCTACCTTAAGGAGTCTTGAGTTCGGATAGTACGTACACTGCGATGCTACGATTTAAAACACGGTGTACGACCCAGTTTTACAGCGGACAGTAGTTTAGTCGCCGATGACCATCTTTGCAAATGCTTACGCTGACCTAAAGCGACAATGCTAGACTAGTGCTCTTCTGTTTTTCACCTTTACATCTTTTTGAACAGCCTTTGAGAGTCCTTTTTTATGCGAGTTCTGGGCATTGAAACATCCTGCGACGAAACAGGTGTCGCGATTTACGACACCTCGTTAACCGGCGGCCAGGGGCTGCTGGCCGATGCGCTGTATAGCCAAATCGCCATGCATGCAGAATTTGGCGGCGTAGTGCCCGAACTCGCCTCTCGTGATCACACCCGCAAACTGCTGCCGCTGATTGAGCAGGTGCTCAGTGACGCCAGGCTGACGCGCCACGACCTGGATGGCATCACCTATACCGCCGGCCCCGGCTTGGTCGGCGCATTAATGGTGGGTGCCAGTACGGCCCATGGAATGGCCCGCGCCTTGAACATACCAGTGCTCGGCGTACACCATATGGAAGGCCATTTATTGGCACCGATGTTGGAAGACGAGCCACCCGAGTTCCCTTTCGTGGCGCTGCTGGTCTCCGGCGGCCATACCCAGCTCGTCGAAGTTCAGGGACTGGGGCGTTATCAACTGCTCGGCGAATCGGTGGATGACGCCGCCGGCGAAGCATTTGATAAAGCTGCCAAGATGCTCGGACTGGCCTATCCAGGTGGCCCTCAGGTCGCCAAGTTAGCGGAACAGGGTGACCCCAAACGCTTTCGCTTTCCGCGCCCCATGACCGACCGACCGGGACTCGACTTCAGTTTTTCGGGCTTAAAAACCCATACCATGACGGCTATCCGCCAGTTGGAAGCAGCCCGCGAACTCGACGCTCAGGCCCGCACCGACGTTGCCCGCGCTTTTGAAGAGGCCGTTGTCGATACGCTGGTGATTAAGTGCCGTCGAGCGCTGGATCAAACTGGTTTGAAGCGCTTAGTGGTGGCGGGAGGAGTGAGCGCCAATCATCGCCTGCGCGAACGACTGCACGCTGAGTGTGAAAAACGTCAGGCCCGCGCCTACTATCCGCGCGGGCGGTTCTGTACGGACAATGGCGCCATGATTGCCTATGTAGGCGCTCAACGCCTGGCGGCGGGCGAGTACGACACGCCGGGGATGATGCAGGCGACGCCCCGCTGGCCGCTGGATCAACTGGCGCCTCCAGAAACCTCTAACAGCTAGCAGCACTCTTGACCTAGTTACGTTTTAGGAGCCACGAAACGGCGGCTCTTCACCGCGTCGCAGGCGGCGAATATTAAGCCCGTGGCGGGCCAACACCAGCAGGCTGAACCCTCCCACCACCATGACGTACTCCGGCGCTAACCAGCCACAGGCAATCGGTGCCACGAGTGCGCTCACTAGCGAGGCCAGCGCCGCCGTTTTGAGTCGCCACGCTAGCAGCGTCCATATCGCAGCACTCAGTAGCGCCACCTGCGGCACCAATACCAACAGGACGCCGAACGAGCTGGCGACCGCCTTACCACCACGAAAGCCATGCCACAGTGGAAAGCTGTGACCTAGTAACACTGCCAACCCCACCAGGCCCTGCAGCCAGACCGGGGAGCTCATCAGCTTTGCGCCAAGAACAGCGGGCATGGCTTTTAAGGCGTCTAAGAGGAGTGTCGCTGCGGCTATGCGGGGGCCATAAAGGCGTAGTACGTTGGAAAAGCCTGGATTAAATGAGCCGTGTAGTCGGGGGTCGCCCACGCCAGCCAGGCGGCAAACGCTTATCGCTGCCAGCCAACTGCCGCTTAAATAACCCACCACTATCCATACCATGGCGCCCTGCTCGCTTTATGGACCGTCTCGATAACCCGGCATGCTGTCGTTTAACCCTATCCTAACGTACAATCGCCCGCTTGTTACCGTAGGGGGAAGCTGGATGGATCGCATTTTGATTGAAGCGTTAAGCGTCGATACCGTGATTGGTGTCTACGACTGGGAGCGCTCGATTCAACAGTCGCTAAGCTTAGACTTGGTCCTGGCGACCGATATTCGCTCGGCGGCGACCACCGACGATTTACGTCTCACCCTGGATTACGCCGCTATCTGCCAGCGCATTCAGCAGTTTGCCGATGTCCATCAGTTCGCCCTCGTAGAAACCTTCGCCGAACGCCTCGCGGAGTGTCTGCGTACGGAGTTTCCCATCACTTGGCTGCGCTTGACGGTACGTAAACCGGGCGCGGTTGCCAACGCCGTTAGCGTCGGCCTAGAAATTACCCGCGGCAACCTGCCGGAGGCAACCCAGGAGCTCAGCGTATGAACCTGGTGACCGTTAGCTTAGGCAGCAATATTCACCCTACTCGGCATATTCGCTGCTGCCTGGATGCGCTTACCGACACCTTCGGCCCCCTGCAGATATCTCGCGTGTTTGAAAGCGAACCGGTCGGCTTCGCCGACAGCCGCAATTTCTATAATTTGGTGGTGGCATTTCAAAGCGCCTGGACGCCCGGGGAACTTCAGGCGTGGGGTAAGCAACTGGAAATAGAGCATGGCCGCCTGCCCGACATTACCAAATTTAGTCCCCGCGCGCTGGATATCGACCTGCTCACCGTGGGTAGTCTCTGCGGCACTGTAGACGGCGTCGCCCTACCGCGAAGCGAAATCACCCATAACGCATTTGTGTTACAGCCGCTTGCTGAGCTGCTGCCTGAGCAGCGTCACCCCAGCTGCGGCAAGCCCTATGCCGCGCTATGGAGCGCCTTTGAGCTTGGTAACCAACGCCTTTGGGCGGTGGATTTCAGCTGGCGCGGCCGCTGGATCTCCCAAGCGGATGAACAGCCCCTACTGGCGGCGGCACGCCGGTAAGTTACTTGGTTAGCGCCGCCTCCACGGCCTGCCCGCGGCGCTCTCGCAAGGCCTCGCCCAGCGCTGCTCCTTGATACCCCTCGGCTATGAGTGCCTGGGGGCTAACCTCCCGGGCAGCCTGCCAGGCGCTTTCGAGCGGGCCAACTTGCTCTGGCGCCACCACCTTGACTAACGCCAGCTGCGCTTCGACCTGCTCTGGCTTACGCCAACCATCCAAACGCTCCAGCCAACGCAGCACGCTGGGGCCCTCTAATGCGTCGGCAAGCAGTGCATGGTTTGTTAGCGAATGGTTTATTAAAGAATAGGTAAGTGCGGTATGGCGAGCTAATTGGGCAACGGCATTGGGCAGTTTGAGTCGTTCCGATAAAGCATCGCGCTGATCAGCGGTTAGCGGCGATACCAGCTGCGCATGGCGCCAGTGAGCTAATGAGAACATGTCGCTATCAGGCACCTGAGCCATCGCCGCCAAGCCCTTCACTAACGCTTCGCCCACCAATTCTGGCCACCACACGTTGAGCGCGTCGCAACTTTCAAGGGTGGTGAAATAGACCTCCGGGCTTGGCTCACCCAGCGCTTTTTCCGTTTCGACCCACACCCGCTCGGCAGCTAGGTGCTCAAGTTCGCCGCTGTGGCTCACCTGACGCATTAGCGTCAGGGTTTCAGGGGCAATGGTAAAGCCCAACGATGCATAGCGGGCCAGAAAGCGCGCGGTACGCAGTACCCGCAGTGGGTCTTCGCTAAACGCCGAGGAAATATGCCGTAACACCCGCCGCTCGATATCACCTTGACCATTAAACGGGTCGGTTAATTCGCCCTCAGTGCTCTGCGCAATGGCGTTAATGGTTAAATCACGCCGCAGCAGATCCTCTTCCAGGCTGACATCGGGGCTGGCGTGTACTTCAAATCCGGCATAGCCGTGGCCAGACTTGCGTTCGGTGCGGGCCAGGGCGTACTCCTCGGCGCTCTCTGGATGCAGGAAGACCGGAAAGTCTCGCCCCACGGGCTTAAAGCCGCGCTTGCGCATGGCCTCCGGCGTAGCGCCCACCACGACCCAGTCATTGTCGTAAACCGGCCAGCCGAGTAACTCATCGCGCACGGCGCCGCCCACCCGATACACTTTTAAACCCGCTAAACGGGGATCACTGTTGGTCGCTTTCACTAGCATTTTCCCCGCTGAAGGCTAGGTACATTGCTTCGCTCACCGCTGTCTAGATTAAGTGCGGTTAGCTTGCCGCCCCAAACGCAGCCCGTATCCAGCGCCTCAACGGGCACCCTCGCCTGTGGGGTGTTCCCCTCCAACGCCGCCCAGTGGCCGAAGAGCAGCCGGGTGTCATCGTTGCGCGGGTATTGAAACCAGGGCAGAAAGCCCTCTGGGGCACTGTCCAACCCCTCTTTGGCAGCAAAATCCAAACGGCCCTGGGCATCAATAAAGCGCATCCGAGTCAGCACATTGACAATCAGGCGCAGCCGATCCATGCCGTCTAAATCGTCGTGCCAGCTGTCTGGCTGGTTGCCAAACAGTCGGGTCAAAAACGCACCCGATGCCTCACTGCCAAGCGTCGCCTGCACTTCACACCCCAGAGACACGGTTTGAGCCACGCTCCATTGGGGAAGCAGTCCCGCGTGGGTCATTAGCGTACCGTTTTGAAACACGCTAAGCGGTTGGCTCTGTAGCCAATCCAGCAACACTTCGCGGTCAGGCGCGCCCAGAATATCGCTCAAGGTGTCATTTTTTTTCAGCTTGCCGCCGCCACGCGCCACGACCAGCAAATGAAAATCGTGGTTGCCCAATACGCTGCGTACCGAGCTACCCAGTGCGCGCACTTCTCGCAGGCATTCCAAAGACCCAGGTCCACGATTGATCAAATCGCCCACCAGCCATAGCGTATCCCGCGCGGGGTTGAAGCTGAGCTTCTCAAGAAGCGCTACAAATTCAGCGTGACAGCCGTGCAGATCGCCGATCGCATAGGTGCTCATGCGGGAGGCCTTTTTAATAAAATGAGTTGGCTAAATACTACCACTTCACCGACACCCTCTGCCTTTCGATGGCGATTTATATTAATGATTAAACTGGTGAAAAGGGCGAACCTAGATCACTATAAAAAGTACGCATCGGCCCTCTTAAACCTCTCGCTAGCTTAGCCACTGAATCGCGTAGTTGGTCAATCGAGTAGCCGCCTCGCCATAACTGTTAAGGAAAACGATACGCTTATGACAATGGATCACTCTCGACGCGGGCTACTGCGAGCGGCAACGCTGGCAGGCCTTGGCGCACTGATACTCCCCGGCACAACGCTTCTTCCTGCCGCGCGAGCTGCCGCTCCCAAGCATACTCCACCGCCCGCTGCGGTGACGGTCAATGGTTGGCTACTGCGCAGCAGTGACCGCTGATGTATATCGCTTTTGAGGATATCAGCGAACACAGCGAGGCAGTGGATGTCTGCATTATCGGCGCGGGTGCGGCGGGCATTTCCATGGCCGTTACCCTGGCAGAGCGGGGGCACCGGGTACTGCTCTGCGAAGGTGGCGATGCGGACTACAGCGAACGCTCCCAGGAGTGCTACCGGGGCGAAGTCGTCGGCGACCCTTATATTCCGCTCTATGGCGCTCGCCTGCGCTATTTGGGCGGGTCGACCAACCACTGGGGCGGCATCTGCCGACCACTCGATCGCTATGACTTTAACGCCAAAAGAGCGGCCAGAGAGACGGATTGGCCTATTGGCCGCGACGCGTTATCGCCCTACTATCCTGCCGCCGCCAGCGTGCTGGACTTGGCGCCTACGCCTGCTGATCAGCCGATCACGGATTCTGGGCTCAAGCGCATCTATTTCTCACTGGGCCACCCAACGCGCCTGAAGGAGAAGTATGCCACCACGCTAAGCGAATCGACCACGCTGGAGTGCTGCCTAACGGCCAACTTGGCTGCATTGGAAAGCCAGGATGGCAAAGTTACCAGCGCCACTTTCAAAAACTACCAAGGTGAGTATCGAAAGGTTCAGGCGCGCTACTTTGTGCTGGCCTGTGGCGGCATCGAAAACTCGCGTCTGCTGCTGTGGTGCAACCAGCAGTTAAATGGCCAGCTCATACCTCAAGCCGACACCCTAGGGCGCTACTGGATGGAGCACCCCCACGCCACGGTGGGCCAGGCGCTCATTTTTGAGCCAGCGGCACTGGGACTGGACGAGGATTACAACGTATTCCTCTCCCCCACCGCCCGCGCCATCAGCTCACGCCAAATACTGAATTGTGGGCTGCGGTTGCACCGCATGAACGCTGAAGCCACCCAGGAACTGATTGACGAGCTCACAGATCAGGCACCCACGCTAGCAGGACGTTTGCGTATCTGGCAGGCCCAGGGGCGGGTGATACACGGCGCGGTACTCAGAGCCGCCTGGGAGCAGGAACCTCGCTTTGACAATCGCATAGAATTAAGCGAAGAGCTGGATGATCTGGGCGTACCCCGCGGCCGATTGGTGTGGCAGCAGTCCGAGCTGGATCGTCATACGATCCGCGAGAGCATGCTGCTACTGGGGGAGTATCTGCGCGACAACGAGGTGGGTAGGCTACAACTGGCTGACTGGCTCGCCGATACGCCGGTACAGTTGCCCACCGAGGGCGAGTTGGCTGGCCGTCACCATATGGGCGGCACGCGCATGAGCCTTAATGCCGAGCAAGGCATCGTTAACCCCGACTGCCGACTGTTTGCCCAGGATAACTTCTATGTGGCGGGTTCCAGCGTTTTTGCCAGCGCCGGGCACGCCAACCCCACGTTAACGCTTGTGCAGTTGGCCCTGCGGCTTTGCGACCATCTGGAGAGCAGGCTAACGCAAACTGTCTAATGGAGCTGGAGCGGTACGGCTAATCTAAAGGGGGTAATGGCTACCTCAAAAACACGCTGAGTAGAGGTATCTAACAGCGTATAGGCACCCTCCATTACCCCCACTGGAGTTTGCAGTATGGCGCGGCTGGTGTAACGAAAACTCTGGCCTGGGCCAATTAGCGGCTGTTGGCCGACGACGCCTTTACCGCGCACTTCCTGGCAGTCGCCGCTGCCCTGGGTGATTTTCCAGTAGCGCGCCATCAGTTGAACGCTATGGGGGCTCTGATTGTGAACAGTCACGGTGTAGCTAAACACATAGCGCGACTCGCCATCGTTAGACTCATCAGCGCGATAGCTGGGGACAACGCTGACCTTGATCGCTAGGCCACTCACGTTTGGTCACCCCGCTCACCGCTTGCCTGTTCATCGGCAGCGACACGGTTGGCAATCGCCACGTACTCTGCCACGGTCAACGTTTGCGGACGGCGAATGGGGTCAATGCCCAAGTCCTCCAAAGTATCGGGACTCACCCGCCCTTTGAAGTTATTGCGCAGCGTTTTGCGCCGCTGACCAAAGGCGAGCTTCACCAGCTCAAACAGCAGCGTTGGGTCATCCGCCGTATGGGGCAGCGTTTCATGAGGGGTTAAGCGCACAATGGCGGAGTCGACTTTGGGTCGTGGCACAAAGGCTTCCGGTGGCACAATAAACAGTTGTTCGACCTGGCAGTAGTACTGGGCCATGACCGATAGACGCCCCCAATCAGCGCCACCAGGCTCTGCGGCTAAGCGTTCAACCACCTCTTTTTGCAGCATAAAGTGCATATCTTCTATGGCACTTCCTGCCGCCAGCAGATGTATTATCAGTGGTGTGGAGATATTGTAGGGTAGATTGCCCACTACGCGCAGCGCGGGCCCATCGCCTTTTAGCGCGGCAAAATCAAACTTCAGCGCATCGCCTTCATGAATGACAAACTCGGGGTAGTTGAAGAACTGCACCCGCAGGCCGGGAATGAGGTCGCGGTCGAGCTCGATCACTTCCAGATGCCCCGCGGCTTCCAGCAGCGGTTCGGTCAGCGCCCCCTGGCCTGGGCCAATTTCGACAAGGCGATCCGTCGAGCGCGGTCCAACGGCGCGAACAATCCGCGAGATAATGCCAAGGTCGCGTAAAAAGTTCTGACCAAAGCGTTTACGAGCGCGGTGTTGGGGCACAGTAGACATCAAACGGTGTTCCTTGGAGTGCGGATTCAATCGGGAGTGTGTAGCAGCGAATGCTAGGCAGTAGCAGACAACCGCTGAGCGGCTAAACGGCGCGCAAGGTCGATAGCGACTTTTAGGCTGCCAGGGTCTGCCACGCCTTTGCCAGCCAGATCCAGCGCGGTGCCATGGTCGACCGAAGTGCGAACCAATGGCAAGCCCAGGGTAATATTAGCGGCCTGACCAAAACCTGCGTATTTTAACACCGCCAAGCCCTGGTCATGGTACATCGCCAGCACCGCATCAACACCTGCCAAGTGCCGGGGGGTAAATAGCGTGTCGGCGGGCAAGGGGCCAAGGATATCCATTCCCTCTGCGCGCAACGCATCAAGCGCAGGAATAATGATATCCAGCTCTTCGCGCCCAAGATGCCCCTCTTCACCGGCGTGCGGGTTTAAGCCACACACCGCAATACGTGGCTGGGCAATGCCGAACTGGCCCTGCAAGTCGGCCGCCAGCAGTCGGCTAATACGGGTTACCCGCTCAAAGGTGATGGCGTCGGCAACCTTGCGCAGCGGCAAATGGGTGGTCACCAGCGCCACACGAAGATCACCACTGCCCTGCCAACCTGAGGCGCTGGCATGCAGTGCCGCGTCGGTGGCGAGCATCATCACTACCTCATCAACGCCGCAGGCATCGCGCAACCACTCGGTGTGCCCAGTAAAGCCTGGATAGCCGCCCTCGATGATGACGCCTTTGTGCAGCGGCGCCGTGACCATGGCAGCAACAAGGCCACGTTGGCAGGCATCAACCGCCAGTGCCAAAGTAGCCAGCACATAGTCAGCGTTGGCCGGATTAAGAACCCCCGGCGTCGCCGGCGCCTTTAGTGTAACCGGCCAAACCGGCAAACAGTTGGCTCCACGTGGCTTCTCGCCGGGCGAACACTCAACCAGCTTAACATTAAGCCCTAACGCAGCGGCACGCTGGCGGAGCATATCCGGGTCGCCAATCGCCACCGCATTGGCGGGAAGATCACCTTGGGCCGCCAGCATGAGCATTAATTCTGGGCCGATCCCCGCGGGCTCGCCAGTGGTAACGACCACCGGCAAAATGCTATCGGGTAATAAAGTGCCCGTTACCATTAGAGACGAATATCAACAAAAGCCTGCGAGCGAATCTCTTGCTGCCAGGTCTCTAGCTCTTCATTAGCGCGACGCTGAAAAATAGCTTGACGAACCTGCTCGCGCTGGCTCTCTTGGGTGACGTTCTGACGGCGGCGCTCCTGCACTTCAATGATGTGATAGCCGAACTGAGAACGCACCGGCTGCGATACTTGGTTAATACTTAACTCACGCATTGCTTCTTCAAAGGCAGGAACGGTTTGTCCTGGGCGTACCCAGCCTAGCTCGCCACCGTTAAGGGCACTGCCGCTGTCGTCACTCACTTCACGCGCCACAGAGGCAAAATCCTCACCTTGAGATAAGCGTTCACGCACTTCTTCCGCTAATGCACGGGCTTGATTTTCATCACGGGTGGGGGTCAGCTCAATCAATACATGGCGCGCGCGGATCTCTTCGATAAAGTTCTGGTCGCCGGATTGGCCAGACTGCTGATTGAGAAAACGCTCAACGTCACGATCACTCACCGTTACGCGGTTGCTGATTTGCCGCTGCTGCACCTGACGCATCAGCATTTCACGGCGAACATCTTCACGCACGCTAGCCAGCGTTGTGCCTTCGGCCTCCACGGCATCAGCGAACTCATCAAGCGTCATGCCGTTGGATTCGGCAATCGAGCGCACTTGTCCGTTTAGCTCGGTATCATCAATGCTCAAATTGGCATCTTCTGCCATCTGTAGCTGAATTTCCTCCACCACCATGCGCTCGAGCACCTGACGCTCCAACTGGGAGCGCGGTGGAAGATTACCGCCCTGGGCTTGCGCCTGCTGCTCGATTTGCAGCATCCGGTCGTCTAATTCGCTGCGCATAATCACATCGTCATTGACCACGGCCACGACGCTGTCCAGCGCTTGACGCTGGGTTGACTGGAAGTTCTGCGCCTGTAGGGCTAGCGGGGCCAACGCAAGGCCTGTGCCTACACACAGCGCCAGCAAACTGCTAGCAGAAAGCTGTTTCATGCGGCCTAACAAGGGCTTTCTCATTTTCATAACAAACGTCTCTTTCATTAGCCATTCTATGGAAGTCATTTACAGGGCAGTCGGACGATAGCCAGGGATATTCTGTTCAAAATAGCTATCCGCCTCCTGACCAACGCCGCCTAAACCTCGGAATACAAAGCGCAAAAATAGCCCGCGATCGGTAAGGTCATCATCGATACGTGCGTTGTCATTGTCATCGACCCATTCCCGCCATACTAACTGCAAGCCATAGCAGCAGTCGCTCCACTGTACGCCCGCCAGTTGCTCAAGCGAGCGGTCATTGGTTTGATCGTGAATGTAACGGCCGATCAGATCAATCTGCGGGCTTGCCTTCCACGCAAATGACAGATCCCACTCTTCACGATCGTAGTTGCGAAAGCTGTCATCACTGGGTTCTACGCCAGGGTCGAAGTTTTGGATTTCCCAATGGTAGCCAAGGTTGACTACGTGGCCTTGAGGGTGGCGATAGCGCACATCCACGCTCGAGCGCTCAGTGCGGTCGAGGTTATCGTCGTAGAGCAGATCGTAACCAGTGCTCCAGCGGTCACTAATCTGCCAGTCGATGCGTGTGACCAGCGGCGATTTATCGCGCGTGGCCTGGTAATAACGCTCACCGTCGGTACGCGGCGGTAGCGTGTCAGCATCGCCCACAATATCAATTCGACGATCATCAAAGTAAACGCTCTGGCCTATCCCGAACGAGAGCCGATCACGACCGGACGCGTCTTCAAGCAAGCGCGACTCCACGCCGTAAGAGAGACGATTAAGATCACCCACGCGGTCAGCGCCGGAAAAGCGTTGGGCCGACCACAGCTGATTCCAGGAGAAAGGGCGCTCGCGGCTATCGAAATCGGGTAGCTCGCTCTGGTCAGTGCGCGGTACATAGGCGTAGTTCAAACGCGGCTCTAAGGTTTGGCGATAGTCGCGCCCGCCCAGAGAGAGCTCACGATCAAATGCCAAACCACTGTCCACCGACGTTACCGCAATACTGCGACTGGGCGATTCGCTGTTCTGGGTAGCCCGGTTTCCGTAATCCAATTGATAGTCGGTGTGCCAAAGCTCTGTTCGTGGCTCCAGGTAGCCCCATGGGCGCTCAAACCGCCAACCCAGGGCTGGCGTTAAGTGCACACGACTACCCGTGGCGGCCTCACGTTCAATCACTCGCTGTTCGTTCACATCCCGCCAGAAATAGGTCGCATTGGAGCGCCATTGGCTATAGAAACCGTTGCCCAACTGCCAACTGGCATTGGCGCTTAAGCTCGGCAGGCGATAGAAAGGCTTATCGCGTTCGTTGAGCGGGTCTTCCAAGCGCTGAAATCCTTGAGCCCGGGCATCAAGCTGCCAGCGTTCACCACGGTAATCGACCTGGGCCAAGCGTTCCATACTAGCGCGATCATTGTCGCCAAACTCGCCACCAAAATCATCGAAATAGCGACCGTCGCTGGCTGCACCGTACCCCAAGCGGTAATTACTACGTGCGTTAATACGACCAGCATGGCGGGCATCCACATACCAGCGATCCTCGCCTTCGAAGCGATTTTCACCGCCGCCAGAGCCGCCTTTATCGCTACTTAAATAGCCACCTTCAACGATACCCGCACTCTCTTCAAACAGGTAGCGGTACTCACCGTTCATCAGCAAGCCGTGATCGCTCATCCAGCGCGGCGTGATAGTCGCATCACGATTGGGCGCGATATTCCAATAAAACGGTTGAGTGAAGTCCAAACTATCTGTTGAGAAACTAAAGGAGGGCGTCAACAGACCTGTGTGTCGGCGATCGTCGATGGGAAAGCGTAACCATGGCCAATAAAATACCGGCACATCCTTCACTTTCAGACGCGCATGACGTGCAGTGCCAAAGCCTTCGGCCTGGTTCAGGCGAATATCACTGCTGACCAATTGCCAACTATTGGCGCCGGGGTCACAGGTAGTAAAGCTTGCGTCTTGCAGGCGGTACTCGCTCTCCCCGGTTTGCTCTAGCTGGCGAGCCTGACCGCGTAGGTGCTGGTCGTAAAGCACATAGTGGCTATTATCCAGGGTGGCCCGATCTTCGTTAAGCCTTAGCATCGCCTGTTCGCCACGTACCAAAGCTAGCCCGTCGCGTATGGCGATATTGCCTTCAGCATCGATCTGCTGGCGGTCGGCGGGTAAAAAGATCCGCTCCGCTTCCACTTCCTCATTGCCGCGGCGTAGTACAACATCACCGCGTAGCAACGCCTCGCCATTGGCAGCATAATCGACGTCGCTGGCCTCAAGTGAGAGGGTCTCCGGGTTTTCTTCCGCGGGTAAGCGGTAGCTGGGCATGACGTAGCGCCCACGGCACAGTTGATTAGCCGCTTCCTCTTTCCCCCAGGGTTGCCAATCCAACGCTTTAGCTGATAAGGCCTCCCCTTGAGCCACCGCCGTAAACGAGGCGCCAGCAAGCAAACTGCCCATTAGCGTATGCGCAACCGGCAACGTGCGCGAAAATCGCTTGCCCATGTTCGTTATCCTTGGCATCCAGAATCGGTATTATACAGCCCGCATGATGCCCGACCAGCAAGGAGCTTGCATGTCCTCATATCGGATTAACGCCCTCACCACGTGGGCTGCCCAACAAAATGGCCTAATCAAGGCCGATATTTCGCTTTCCTCCGCCGTGGGTGACGCGAGTTTTCGGCGCTATTTTCGCCTAACGCTACCCGACGGCACCACCCAAATGGTCATGGATGCACCTCCAGAGCAAGAGGACTCCCAGCCGTTTGTGGCGATCGCCAAGCGATGGCGCAGCGCCGGGCTACCGGTTCCCAAGGTGCACGCCACCAACCTAGCGGAGGGTTTTCTTCTGCTAGAAGACTTGGGCAATACGCCGCTACAGCGTTTATTTAGCGACGACGCTACCACACAGACTTACCATGCGCAGGCTCTCACGCTGATCGCCGAGCTGCAAAACCGCGCAAACCCTGACTCACTACCTGCTTATGATGCGGCGCTGCTGGGCCGCGAGCTCGACCTATTTCCCGAGTGGTGTCTCAGCGCTTGGTTAACGCTGTCACCTCCAGAAAGCTGGCAAGCCATTCGCGAGCAGCTTATCCAGCACGCCTTAGCGCAGCCGGTGGTCACTGTGCACCGTGATTATGATGCCATGAACCTGATGATGCACGATCAGCGTCTGTTTATGATCGACTTTCAAGACGCCGTGGCGGGTCCGCTCAGCTACGATGTGATCTCACTGCTGCGGGGGCGCTACTGCCGCTTTAGCAGCGAAAAGTTTGCCGATTTTGTCGAGACATTTTATCACCAGGCTCTCCGCGATGGCCGACTCACTAGCAGCGTCGATTTTGCCACTTTTCTCTCCCAATGCCACGCCATGGCCGCCCAGCGCTCGCTAAAAGTACTGGGGATTTTCTGCCGTTTAACCCTGCGTGATCAAAAAAGTGGTTATCTGGAACGCTTACCGCACTTTCTTGATCATCTGGAAGATAGTCTCTCTGCGCTCTCCTTCTCCAATGTACCCGAGAAGGTGGCGTTCGCAGAGTGGGTCAAACTCACCTTACGGCCTGCCATTATGAAACGACTAGCGGAAATGCCGTCATGAAGGCGATGATTTTAGCCGCAGGCCTAGGCAAGCGGATGCGCCCACTCACTGACCACTGCCCCAAGCCGCTGTTGCCCGTCGCTGGCAAGCCGCTGATCGTGCACCACCTGGAGCGTCTTCGCGAGGCGAATATTCATGAGGTCGTCATCAACGTCAGCTACCGTGCAGATCAGATTATTGACGCGCTCGGCGACGGTGACGCCTATGGGCTGCGCATTCACTGGAGTCGGGAAACAGCGCCGCTGGAAACCGGCGGCGGCATTCAGCAAGCGTTGCCGCTACTTGGCGAGTCGCCGTTTCTGTTAGTCAACGGTGACGTTTGGTGCGCGGCACTACCCGCCCAACACGCACTCCATGGCGACGATTTGGCGCATTTGGTACTGGTGGAAAACCCTTCACACCACTTGAATGGGGATTTTGGACTAGCGGAAGGACGCATTAATCTAACCAGCACCGAGCGATTGACCTACGCGGGAATCGGCGTGATTCACCCCGCCCTGTTAGCCGGTCAACCCCAGGGCGCCTTTGCCTTGGCGCCACTGCTCAGAGCTGCCATTGATAACCATCGGGTAAGCGGTGAATGCTACACAGGGCCATGGGTCGATGTAGGAACCCCCGAACGACTGGCCGCACTGGAAAACCAGCTACAGGGCAAAAGAGGTTAACCTATGCTTCTTCGCTATTTACGTGAAGCCATCGCTGACACGCCACGGGTTGCGGTCTATGGCACGCTCAAGCAAGGTTTCAACAATGCCTACTGGTTAAAAAGCGCCACTCTGCTCGGAAGTGACATTACCCCAGTGCTCACGCTCTACGATATCGGCCCCTACCCCGGCGCCAAATGGCAACCGTCAAAAGGGGTCACAATAGAAGTTTATCGGATCAACGTCGACCACCTAGCCCAGCTAGACCGGTTAGAGGATTACCGCATTGATGCACCGTCCGAGGGGGAATATGTCCGCCAGCAGATAACCACCTGCTTTGGCCTAGCCTGGGTGTATCTTTACAATCCGAGCGTGGTGGGCAAACCAGCTATCTATGAGGGTGGTTGGCGCATGCCGAACAGTAGCAATGTTCAACAGCGGCGCTGAGAAGAGGCGCGCAGGCCAAGAAATGTTATGCTGCGCGACTTACCTTTCGTCGCCTAGATGAGGAGAGCAGCGTGAAAGCACGGGTAAAATGGACAGAAGGCCGCCAATTCGTGGCGGAATCCGGTAGCGGGCACAGCGTTGTGATCGATGGCCCGCCCGACCACGGCGGCCGTAATACGGGGCCTCGCCCAATGGAAATGCTGCTGATGGGCATGGGTAGTTGCACCGCTTTTGATATCTTGAATATTCTTGATAAAGCACGTGCCGATGTGACCGACTGCGTCGCTGAGCTAGACGCCGAACGCGCCGATGAAGTGCCCGCCGTATTTACCAAGATCCACGTCCATTTCGTGGTAACCGGCCGCGCGCTGAAAGAAAAACAGGTTGCCCGCGCGGTTGAACTCTCCGCTGAAAAATATTGCAGTGCATCGATCATGCTCGTTAATGGCGGCGTTAAGATTACCCATTCCTTTGAGATTATTGAGGAGGCTCGGACGTGACAGACAATCTCCGGCTGCACGGATTTAACAACCTGACCAGCTCGCTGAGCTTCAACATTTACGATATCTGTTATGCCAAGACCGAAGAGCAGACGGCGGCCTACATCGACTATATCGATGAGCTCTATAACGCCGAGCGTTTGACCCAGATTCTTAAAGACGTCACCAACATCATTGGCGCCCATGTGCTCAATATCGCCCGCCAGGACTACGAGCCCCATGGCGCGAGCGTAACGATTTTGATTGCCGAACATGAGCTTGATGAGGCGGCACCGGAGCAAATTCAACCAGGCCCCGGCCCGCTACCGAAGACGGTGGTTGGGCACCTGGATAAAAGCCATGTTACGGTGCATAGCTACCCAGAGTCGCACCCCGACAACGGTATCAGCACCTTCCGCCTGGATATCGATGTTTCCACCTGTGGACATATCAGCCCGTTAAAAGCACTGAACTACCTGATCCATAGTTTCGACTCCGACATCGTTACCATGGATTACCGGGTGCGCGGCTTTACCCGCGATGTGGATGGCAAGAAACTGTTTATCGATCACGGTATTACTTCCATTCAAGATTATCTCGCTGAAGACACCAAACATGCGTATCAGATGATGGACGTGAACGTGTATCAGGAAAACATGTTCCACACCAAGATGCTGCTCAAAGACTTCGAACTGGATAACTACCTGTTCGGCACGTCGCGTCGCGACATTACCTTTGAAGAAGCCCGCGACATCGAGGGTCGTCTGCGTAAAGAAATGCTGGAAATTTTCTACTCCCGCAACTTGGATTAAGCCCCTAATCTGGGCTCAACGCAGCACCGGAAAACCAAAAGCCAGCTAATGCTGGCTTTTTTTATGACTGTCGCGAGTGATTAATAAACCCCAGGTTCGCCTTCGGGGCGGGTCTTAAAACGCCGATGTAGCCATAGATACTGCTCGGGGTGCTTGCGAATGGCCAGTTCAATAAACTGGTTGACCCGCGTGGCATCGGCCACTTCATCACCGCTGGGAAACCCTTCCAGGGCCGGCAGGCTTTCAATGGTATAAGTGGCATTATCCGGGTTGCGGTGAAACATCATCGGCACCACTGATGCGCCGGTCATACGGGCAAGCTTGGCCGTTAAGCGAATAGTGGCGGCCTGCTGGCCAAATAGCGGCGCGAATACGCTCACATCGCGGCCAAAATCCTGATCTGGTGAGTACCACACCATGCGGCCCGCCTTGAGCTGACGCACAGCCCCACGCAGATCGTAACGGTCAATGGCGACACCAAAATTGCGCCCGCGGGCTCGTGTCATAAAGCGTTCAAACAGCGGGTTGTTATGCGGGCGATAAACCGCATCGGCGGAGAAAAAAAGTGCATGCAGCGCCCCCCCTAAATCAAGAGAAGAGAAATGAACCCCCACAATGATCACACCTTTACCCTTGGCCTCGGCGTGGGCCATATGCTCTTCGCCGATGTAAGCGACACGGTGGCGCAGGCTTTCGCCATCGCGACACCAACCGGTTGCGGTTTCAATCAGTCCAATGCCATTGGCAATAAAGGTATCTCTGACAAGCTGATGCTGTTGTTCGGGGCTCTTTTCGGGAAAACAGAGCGCTATATTGGTTTCAGTGATATGGCGGCGCCGTTTGGCAAAGCGCCAGGCGAGTAGTCCAAGCCCTTTGCCAATGGCCATTTTTAATCGCCAAGGCAACCAGGCAGCGATATACATAGCACCAATACCGAGCCATGTGGGCCAGTAACGCGGGTGGGCAAACGAGCGCGGGTAACGTGATTTTGACATGCAAACAACCGTTTAAGCAGAACGCCCATGATAACGCCGCGGCGCCCGAGGCAGTACCCCTGTTAGCAGCGTATAGCTGATGGTATCGCAGTAGCGGGCCACTTCATCCACCGACAGCACCTCCCCGTTGCTGGCCCTGCCCCACAATACAACGTCGCTGCCAATCGCGGCATTGGGGACGTCCGTCACATCAACGGTCAACATATCCATGGAGACTTTACCGGCAATCGCGCAGCGCTGGCCGTTGACCAGTACCGGTGTGCCATCGCGGGCATGGCGGTCGTAGCCATCGCCGTAGCCGCAGGCAACCACGGCAATGCGTGAGCGCCTCGGTGCGCGCCAGCGCCCGCTATAGCCCACGGGCTCACCCTCCTCCAGCTCACGCAAGGCAATGATTTCCGAGCGCAGGGTCATCACGGGCTGCAGCTGCTGGGTGATTTCATTGGCGACTTCCAAGGGGTCGCTGCCGTAAAGCATCACACCTGGCCGGTTCCAGTCGCCATGGGCCACTGGCCACGCCAGGGTAGCCGGTGAGTTGGCCAAACACAGCGGCGCTTTTAGCTCGCTAGCAAGCCCCTGAAGACGCGCCATTTGCTGGTTGAAGTAACGGTTATCGCGGGAATCGGCGCTGGCAAAGTGGCTCATGAGATGGAGCGAAGACACGCTCGGAGCGGCGCTAAGCTGACGCCAGATGGCAGCGGCCTCGTCGATGTCGAAGCCCAGGCGGTGCATGCCGGAGTCAACTTTCAACCAGACGGGAATTGGCTTTTTAGGTGAAGCCGCTAGCAGGACATCGACTTGCCACTGACTGTGAACCGTAATCCAGAAGCCGTGGGTGTCCACCAGCGTCAGCTCGTCGGCGCTGAAGATGCCTTCCAATAGGATAATGGGTTGGGTAATGCCGCCCTGGCGCAGGGTAAGGGCCTCCTCAATACAGGCGACGGCAAACGCCGGGGCTAGGTGCTCCAGCGCCTGGGCGCAGGCCAGCGCGCCATGCCCATACCCATCTGCTTTGATCACTGCCACTGAGCGGCTTTGCGGCGCGCAGCGACACGCCAATTGATAGTTGTGACGCAGCGCGTCCAGATCAATGTCAGCCACAAGGGGGCGCATGTACTCTCTCACTTACCTGATTTAGCAATAAAAAACCGAGTAAGCGCTCAATGGCACTCGCTCGGCTTAGAGGGGTGTTGCGCTTTGCACTCGCCGAAGCTTCACTTAGGTTTCAAACAGCGCTTCAAGAGAAAGCCCCTGTTTTTCCAATGCACGACGTAGTTTCTTGAGTGCTTCGACCTGTATCTGGCGCACCCGCTCACGGGTTAAACCAATTTCGGCACCCACTTCTTCCAGAGTTGCAGACTCGTGGCCACGTAAGCCAAAGCGGCGGACAACCACTTCGCGTTGTTTTTCGCTCAGCTCATCCAGCCACAGATCCACATGCTCTTTGACATCGCCATCCACCAGGCGTGCCTCTGGGCCTTGAACCTCATCGTCAGCCAACGTATCAATCAGCGGCTTATCACTCTCGCCACCCATGGGGTAGTCGACCGACGACACTCGCTCATTAAGGCCGAGCATCTTTTTCACCACATCGACCGGTTTATCAAGGTGATCAGCGATCTCTTCGGCGGTAGCTTCATGATCAAATTTTTGGGTTAATTCCCGCGCCGCACGCAGGTAAATATTGAGTTCTTTGACTACGTGAATGGGCAAGCGGATCGTTCGCGTCTGGTTCATCAGCGCCCGTTCGATGGTTTGGCGGATCCACCAAGTGGCGTAGGTCGAGAAACGGAAGCCCCTTTCGGGATCAAACTTCTCTACCGCGCGAATCAAACCCAAATTGCCCTCTTCGATCAAATCCAGCAACGTCAAGCCGCGGTTCAGATAGCGGCGGGCTATTTTCACTACCAGCCGCAGGTTGGATTCAATCATCCGCGAGCGACCCAAAGGGTCACCTTTACGCGCCAAGCGGCCGTAGTAAACTTCTTCTTCTGGCGTTAGCAGTGGCGAAAAGCCGATTTCGTTGAGGTAGATTTGCGTTGCATCCAAGCTTTGGGTCGATTGACGATCCTCACGCCCTAGCGCCTTCTCGAAAGCATCTTCTTCTACCGCAACATCGTCGTCGGTATCATCAAGTGCCTCCTCGGCAGCGTCCAGGTCAACCTCCTGTAGGTCTTTCTCCAACATACTCATGGCCTTACCCCTCGTTTGTCGCCTACCCGCCATTTATAAAGTCAAAGGAGTGCACGCTAAGACGCACACCATATTGTTATGTGACGATTGTTATATGACGCTCGAATATAGCCATTCGGGCAACATCCAGGTTAAACGCTGTTTACTCGCTCTACCGGTGAGTGCACTAACGGTTAGGCAGAAAGTCCATGGGATCTTGAGGTTGCCCATCACGACGAACCTCAAAGTGTAATCTGACGTTTTCTGCATCGCTATCCCCCATCGTGGCGATAACTTCGCCAGCCTCTACTACGTCATTTTCACTGACTCGTAGGCTGTCGTTATGGGCATACGCACTAAGGAATTGGTCGTTGTGTTTGAGAAGGATCAGGTTGCCATAGCCTCTTACGCCACTGCCCGCATAGACCACGATACCAGGGCCTGCCGCTTTAACAGGTTGCCCCTTTTTACCAGCGATATCAATCCCGGCGGTGATGCTATCACCCTGCCCATATGCCCCGACGACATTGCCATCGGCAGGCCACTGCCAAGCAATGGTTTCGGCAGGCGTATAGGTACGTGAAGAGCGATCTACGCTGGCGCTTTGTGTGGCTGGAGCAGCTTCGGGCTGTGGTTCTGGCTCTGAGACTGGCTGCGACTCTGGCGCTTGTTCAGGTTCTGATGATGGCTGAGGTGCCGGTTGTTGGGCGGGCTCAGGATCAACTGCCGCGACCACTTCTGGCTGAGGGGAGGAGGACGGCTCATCAGCTTCCTGCTCTGCGGCATTGCGTTCAGCGGTTAGGCGCTGGTTACGCTGAATAGCCGACTCATCTGGCAGCAACCAATCCAGCTCCTGGTCATCACTCGCCACTGAGGCCGCCTGCGGATTCAACCCGGTCGCCACAGCGCCTCCACCTCGTGAGGTATCAGCAGGCTGGTTACTGGCCATTGATGCCGACGCCGCATCCTCACGCAGGGCAATCGTTTGCCCCGGCCGAATTTGGTAGGGCGGATCAATATTATTCATTGCTGCGAGCTGGCGATAATCCATATTGTGCTGCCACGCAATGCCATACAGGGTATCGCCTGCTTTGACCGTATATTGGGGGGATTTTTCAACCGCCTGACGTGCTTGGCTTAAATCGCGCACTTGGGGGCTTCTGCCTTGCTGGCTGGCACAGCCAGCAATGGCGAGTGTCAGCACCGACATCATTAGTACTTTAGGTAGATAACCTTTATGCATACAAACCTACTCCTTTTCAGCGCCAAGCTGGGTATCGATTGGCCGACGATCCGCATGTCGGTTGAGCAAAACGACAATGAGAGCACCCACAGCCATTAGCGCGATAACACCGGCTACTTGTGCCGAAGCACCGGTCAATACGGCATAGTCGGCGGGTAATAAATAGCGGTATTCCAGAGGTATCATTTGCCCTTCTGGCCCAATTTGGTAGCGTAATAGCTCGCGCCATGGCCAGAGAACCGGTAGCGAACCGACAATAAACCCCAGCAGCAGTTGCATCGTTGAGGTGTGGTGGCGCCGTAACAGCCAGGACAAGAGCCGTGAAAAAAGCGCCAATCCCACCATACAACCCATGCCAAACAGCACAATAATGCCCATATCCAGACTGCGAATTGCGCCCATAATGGTGCCGTAGAGACCCATAGTCAGCAACAGAAAGCTGCCTGACACGCCCGGCAATAGCATGGCGCTAATCGCGATACAGCCTGCCATCATCACTACCAGCGCTTCATTACCAATTAATAACACCAGCGGCATCATGCCGGGCAACGCTTGTGCTAGCACTAACCCCACCAGTAGCGGCACTAAATACCACAGCTTCCAGCCATTGCTCGCCTGCCCTACCACCAATGCAGAGGCAGCCACCAGGCCAAAAAAGAACCCATCCAGCAGCAGCGGGTGTGCTTCCATCAACCAGAGCGCTAAATGCGCTACGCTAAACAGACTAACCGCGACCCCCGCCAGCAACGGCACCAGAAAGGCGAGATTCAAATGGTTACTCAGGGCCCGCCAGCCGCCGCGGCGCCAAGCGCCAATGGCACTGGGGCCAAACTGCTTGATCGTGTTGATCAGCTCTTCATAAATACCGCTGATAAACGCAATCGTTCCTCCCGATACGCCGGGTACCGCGTCGGCGGCGCCCATCCCTGCGCCTCGTAAAAATATTCCTAAGGGTTGCCGCTTCAATCCACTACTCCTTGCAGTAAGGGTACAAAACGCACGGGCTCGAGCCGACGTTTTTCAAAGGCACTGCCAATGCGCTTTACCTGCGTAAGCCACTGGCTGCCGTCGGGCTCTTCCAACGGAGCGATCAGCACCCCGTCGTGGCTCAATTGCTCTAGTAGCGCTGTAGGCAGCGTATGAGCACAGGCGGTTAACAAAATAACGTCAAATGGCGCGGCGTCAGGCCAACCATAGCCGCCGTCTGCCACCGCCAGAGTGGCAGGTGCCGCTAGCCGTCTTAAACGCTCTGCCGCACGCTCATGTAGCGCACTGATGCGCTCAATGGAATAGAGTTCTTGGACCAAGCGCGACAGTATTAACGTCTGATAGCCAGACCCTGTCCCCAGTTCCAATACCCTGAGCGGCTCGGCGCGCAGCACAAGCTCCGTCATGCGCGCCACGATGAAGGGCTGCGACAGCGTTTGGCTAAAGCCAATCGGTAGTGCGGTATCTTCATAAGCCCGATGAGCCAGCGCTTCATCAACAAACAGATGACGCGGCTCTCTGGCCATGATTTCCAGCACTCGGGCATCGCTGATGCCCTGCTGCATGAGGCGCTCGACCATGCGGTCACGGGTACGCTGGGAGGTCATACCACGACCGCGCAGCTCTCCTGGAGAGATATCAGGCAAAAACATCCAACCATTCCTGCACATCGTTAAGCGCGGGGTACCGCGTGAGGTCTGTTTGTAGGGGAGTAATCGACACATAGCCCGCCTCGACGGCAGCAAAATCGGTATCATCACCGTCATCGGCATTGGCCGCTACCGGCGCAATCCAGTAGCGCGTACGCCCCCGAGGGTCTTCTACCGCTAACGGTTTCTCGGCTGGGCCACGATAGCCTAAACGGGTCACTTTTACGCCTTTAATCTCCTCCCAGGGCACATCGGGCACATTGACATTTAGCAGCGTTCGCGGCGGTAGCGAGAGCTGATCAGCGGCGCCAATCAAGGTGGCAGCCACCCTGGCGGCGGTGGCGAAATGGCGCTCGCCACACAGCGACATGGCAATCGCCGTCATACCCAAATTGCGCCCCTCCATTGCCGCCGCGACGGTGCCTGAATAGAGCACATCGTCACCCAGATTACTGCCGTGATTAATGCCTGAGATGACTAAATCAGGTTTTTCGTCCCATACGCCATGAACGCCCAAATAGACGCAGTCCGCGGGCGTGCCATCGACGCTATAAAAGCCGTTATCCAGCGGCGTCAACGAGAGTGGCCGTGACAAAGTGAGCGAGTTGCTGGCACCACTACGGTCTCGGTCAGGAGCCACTACGCGAATATTGGCATGGGCCAACAGCGCATCGTGCAGCGCACGCAGTCCCGGCGCGTGAACACCATCATCATTTGAAAGCAGTAGTCGCCGCATGGCGGGTCTCCTTGATCATAAGCGCGTAACGTGGCGGCTTATACCCATCACTTTTACTAACCGCTAGGCCTTATTAGTTACACAGCGCTAACGACTGAGTCCACCCACGGCTATCAGTTCGCTAACATCAGCTCCCCCAGCACGGCAGTGGCAAAGCTACCCCGAGGCAGTGCAAACGAAAGCCGGACGGCACCAGACTCCCTGGTAAGCTGAGGATCCAGCAGCCGCATACGCAGTGCACGGCGCGCCTGCTTTACTCCGCTGCGCTCTAAGCCACTGCACAGGCCAGGGTAGTGCTCAAGCAGACGAGCTTCATAGTCAGCGGCGTCGCCCTGGTCTGCTTCACCAACGCCCCAAAGCACCCCAGTGGGATGCACATCCAATTCAGCGGCACGGGCCTGTAGGGTCGCATCGGAGGCGTCGATACGAAACACGCTTTGCGTGCCATCCAGCATCAACGTATCGCCTGCCAGCGGCTGCGACCAGGTGCCATCCGCAATGCGCGCGCTGAGCAATTCGTTAAACAAAAAACTGCGCGCCGTGGAGAGCATCATACCCTGGCGATCATCGCGTTTGCGCCAACCTCGGTAAAGTAATGCTTCGGCACGCTGAAGATTACGCCCTTCAGGCCCAAAGCGCTGGGGGCCAAAATAGTTAGGCACGCCATACTGACAAAGGGCTTCCCAGCGACCCACAAAATCTTCGCTCTCAATGGCCTCACCGCTCAGACGCAACACAAACCGATTAGTGCGGTGAACGCCACGCTTCAACTTCCGTGGATGCCGCGCCTGTTCAACCACCGTAATGCCTAGCGCTTGAAGGGACTGCTCAAGCTCTGGCGGCGCGTCGCGGCCGGGTAGATGCACGCTCAGCCACTGGCGTGTGACGGCAATACGGTCCTTCATGCCAGAATAACCAATATCGCGGGGTGTCACGCCGCAAAGCCGGCTTAAGGTCTTGACGACATCCAACGTGGTTTGATTGCGCTTTTCAACTCGCAGCCACAGATGTTCACCGTGTGCCTCGGGGGTAAAATCAAGCTGTTCATCGACCCAGAAGTCTTCCGGCTGTGCACGGTACTGTCCAGGCTTGGGAGAGCCAAATTGAGCATCTAAACAGCGCTGCCATTCAGGCATATTAATCATTAAGCGTCTCGGTAAGGTTAAGCAGCACCACAGCTTCCGCGGCGATGCCTTCACCGCGTCCGGTGAAACCTAATCGTTCGGTGGTGGTGGCTTTAACATTGACCTGACCAAGCGCGACCCCAAGATCAGCGGCAATAACCTCCCGCATTGCCTCGATATGCGGCGCCATTTTCGGCGCTTGGGCCATCAGCGTGGTGTCGACATTGACCACTCCATAGCCCTGGCCTTGAATAAGCGTGACCACATGACGCAACAGCTCGCGGCTGTCGGCCCCTGCCCACGCGGAATCAGTATCGGGAAAGTGGCGGCCAATATCGCCCAGCGCACAGGCGCCCAACAGTGCATCACTGACAGCGTGGAGCAGCACATCACCGTCGGAGTGGGCCACAAAGCCGTGTTCAAACGGAAGTTTAACCCCGCCGATCATTAAATGATCGCCGGGGCCGAAGCGATGTACATCGAATCCGTGGCCGATACGCATTATGAACTCCTAATGATTAAAGCCCGCCGGACGCGCTAGTGGTTTGGGCCGCCATAATCGCGGCTGCAAGCGCCAAGTCATCCGGGTGGGTAATTTTCAGGTTGTCGCGGCGCCCGCTTACCAACTGTGGGCATTCGCCCAGGGCTTCAACCGCCGAAGCTTCATCGGTCACCAGCGTTTGCTGCTGGCGGGCGGTCTCCAGCGCTCGCCGCAGCAGCGCGTAGCGAAAGCCTTGGGGCGTTAGCGCGTGCCACAAGCCATCCCGGGGTTCGGTTTGTGCACTCTGACACTGGTCATCGGCGCGTTTCATGGTATCCGCCACCGGCATCGCCAAGAGCGCGCCTGCAGGGTGCGTCGCAGCGGCCTGATACAGCGCCTGGAGATCACCCAAGGTAATACAGGGACGGGCCACATCATGCACCATTACCACGTCATCATCGTCGGCCGCCATGGCATGCAGTGCATTTAACACGCTGTCCATTCGTTCGCTACCGCCCGCCACACGCTGCCAATCAGTAAAAGGCACCCAGCGTGGCGAAAACCAGTGGTCGTCGGCATCCAAACAGAGCACCAAGCGAGCACTAGGAAAAGCGCTATGAAGGCGCGCCAAGGTATGCGCCAGCACCGGCTGCTCGTCGGCCAAGGTCAAATACTGTTTGGGTTTGTCGGCGCCCATGCGGCGTCCTTGACCTGCCGCGGGAACAATTAACCAGGTTTGACTCACTGCGGTGGCTCCTGGGGAGCGACTAGCCCTGCATTGATGCCGATCAACTCATTTTGGATCGCTACCCCCGGCACCCAGAAGAACTGTTCGTCGGTGCGTACCATACCCATATCGCTGCGGGCACGCTCCTCAATGGCGTCTAACCCGGTTTTTAAGTCCGTCACTTCGGCCGCCAGCCGCGCATTGCGCTCGCGCATGGGCACATTGGCCGCCTCTTGCACCGCAACCCGCTGCTCCACGTGCTGCAAATCGCGCCAGCCGCCGTTGCCCAACCACAGCTCGTATTGGAGCAGCGCTAAGACAGCGAGCAATGTCATCACTAACCATTTGCGCATCACTGCTCTCCGATAACCTATCTCTTCCAGCCTATCGACCAGGCTAAAAATATAAAATGACGTATTAAAACAGCGGTTGTTTCAAATAGACGCGCTGATTGGCGCGCATTATGCCATCAAGGCGCACCACCAGCGAGCCGCGCATCATTTAAATAACAGCTTAAATAACTACTTAAATGGCAGCGCTTGATAGGCCGCATCACGGTAGGCGCTGACATGCTCGCCCTCTTCATGACAAAACTGGGCAACACCGGCGGCAAGCCCTGGGTGGCTAATATAGTGCAGTGAGCGCACGCGCTGGGGTGCAAACCCGCGCACCAGCTTGTGCTCGCCCTGGGTGCCTGGGTCAAACAGCGTTAAGCCACGCTGCAAGCAGTACTCAATGCCTTGGTAATAACACGCCTCAAAATGCAGGCAATCGGCAACGACTTCACTCCCCCAGTAACGCCCATAGAGTGTGCTAGTGCCACGAAAATAGAGCGCAGCCGCCACCGGGCGCTCTTCAACGTAGGCTTGTACCAGCATCAGCGCGTCGGGCATGGTTTGGCGCAGGCGCTCAAAAAAGTCATGGTTTAAATAAGGCGGGCGGCCTCGTTCATGGTAGGTAATCGCATAGCAGCGATAGAAATGCGCCATATCCGCTGATGTAATCGCATCGCCTTCCCGGCGCGCTACCTGTAAACCCTGCTCGGCGACCAAGCGTCGCTCACGCTTGATCATTTTGCGCCGCTTAGAGGTCAGGCTGGATAGAAAGCCCTCAAAATCACCAAAGCCACAATCACGCCACTGAAACTGTACCCCTTCACGGGTGATCAGTTCCGGGCACTGGGCCTGCCAGGCGGTAACATCCGATTCATCGGCAAACAGCAAGTGCCAGCTAGACAGCTCAAGGTTTTCGCACTGTTCACGCCAAGCCTCGGCCAGCAAAGCGCGCACGGCACTGGCATCGGCGTGGCTGGCGATTAGCGTGCGCGCGCCTGGCACCGGCGTGAACGGTACCGCACTGAGCGCTTTGGGGTAGTAGCGGCCACCGGCGCGTTCTAGCGCTTCTGCCCAGCCCCAATCAAACACATACTCGCCGTAGGAGTGATGCTTGCGATACATGGGCAGCGCCGCGACCAGTTGCTCGCCTTGCCATACACTCAAATGGCACGGCTCCCAGCCTGTAGCGACGCTGACAGAGCCACTGGCCTCCAGGGCGTGTAAAAAACCATGACGTAAAAAGGGCTGATCATCATCGACCAGTGAATCCCACTGACTTGCCGTAACGGCCTCAATGGTGGGTAGAATAGTGATCGACAGTGGGGGCAACGGCATAGCACCTTTCCGAGTGTGTGGGGCTAAAATGCCACTTTACACTAACTGTTTATATAAACCGTTTACACTAACTATCCACACCTTTTATCTATATCTACTGACTGCATCAACGGGCTGTACCAACGAAAGCGGATGCGAAGCTTAGTTTGCACTGTACTGCACCATGCCACGCCGGTAACGGCATATAAGGAGAGGCCATGACGCGCGATCTGACGGGTGACTTTCAAACGCAGCGCCAGGCTGCCGACCAAACGCCCTATCCGACGCTAACGGAGCGCCGTGACCGGCTGGCCCGCCTCGCGCGTATGACCAAGCATCACCAGCTTGAGATTATCCGCGCAATTCAAACGGATTTTGGTCAGCGCAGCGACGTGGAAATACGTATAGCTGAAATCAGCGCGGTGCTCCACGCTATTCGCCACTCCAGACTGCATCTATGGCGCTGGATGCGCCCCCGGTCGGTGAACGTAGCGTGGCGATTGTTGCCTGCCCGGGCACGCATCGCACCGCAACCGTTGGGCGTTATCGGCGTGATGTCGCCCTGGAATTACCCCTGGAGTTTGGCACTAATGCCAATAGTGGATGCGTTTGCAGCGGGCAATGTGGTGATGCTTAAGCCTAGCGAGCACTCCCCTGCCACCAGCGCTCTGCTGAAACAACTGGTGCCGCAATACTTTTCTCCCGAAGAGTTCAAAGTAGTGGAAGGCGATGTGGATGTGGCGCGTCGTTTTAGCGGTTTGCCGTTCGATCACTTAGTGTTCACCGGCTCCAGCGCGGTAGGCCGGCAAGTGGCCCAAGCAGCCGCGGCGAACTTGACCCCAACGACACTCGAATTAGGCGGCAAGTCGCCCGCTATCGTGGCAGGGGATGCGGATTTTGCTAAAGCGGCAGCGGATATTATTTTTGGTAAAGGCATGAACGGCGGGCAAACCTGTATCGCCCCCGACTATGTGCTGGTTGAGAGCCGCCATATTAGTGCCTTGGTTAAAGCGTTGAGCGAGGCTATTCAACGGCAGCGCCCCGACGACCATGCAGCCACCCACGCGATTAACGCGGCCCACCAGCAGCGGCTAGATACCATGCTGCAAGAAGCCCAAGACCATAGCTGCAGAGTCGTCGATCACGGACCTCATGCGCCTGCGCTGATTATCGACCCTCACCAGGGGCTACAGATGATGCGCGAAGAGATTTTTGGCCGCTGTTTACCGGTCATTGGCGTAAGCGATATGTCAGCGGCAATACGTTATGTGAACGCCCGCCCTCACCCGTTAGCACTGTATGCCTTTACAAATGATAAGGGCTTACAACAGCAGTTGCTGCAAACAACACGCTCTGGCGCGCTGGTGTTTAATGCCACGCTGCTTCATCACGCCGTTCCTTCACTGCCCTTTGGCGGCGTTGGCGAGAGCGGCATGGGTGCTTACCATGGCCGTCACGGCTTTGAGCGTTTTAGCCACATGCGCAGCGTTTTTTATCAAGCCAAACGAACCACTAGCCGCCTACTTTACCCACCTTATCGACGCTGGCTAATAAAACTTATAGGTCTTGGCTAAAGCTTGTGGGTTAATGACCGATAGATAATTATTCATTGGTATAACTCTTGTACGATATATTTACTTAATCCTCTTCGGTGGAAAGGCCATGCAATCCCCAGATACTCATCATAATGAAACACAGCGTCTGGCGGCCTTGCATACTCTACAGGTACTCGATACGCCTCAAGACACGGCTTTTGAGCGGTTGACGCAACTGGCCCGTGACCTGTTCGATGTGCCCATTGCCTTAGTGTCGTTAGTGGATAAAGAGCGCCAGTGGTTTAAATCGCACCAAGGGCTTGAGGTGTGTGAAACCGAGCGGACAGTCTCGTTCTGCGCCTATGCCATCGCCCACGATGGACCGCTGGTCATTGAAGACACCCATAAAGACGCGCGCTTTGCAGACAATCGACTGGTCACAGATTCACCGCATATCCGCTCTTACGCA
This sequence comes from Halomonas alkaliantarctica, assembly GCF_029854215.1. Lineage (NCBI taxonomy): Bacteria > Pseudomonadati > Pseudomonadota > Gammaproteobacteria > Oceanospirillales > Halomonadaceae > Vreelandella > Vreelandella neptunia. Next base: position 3,179,813 of record NZ_CP122961.1, read on the forward strand.
GGCTACCCACTAAGGCCTCTGGATGGCATGGCCGTTGGCACGCTGTGTATCATTGACCAGCAGCCTCGTCAGTTCAGCGAACGTGATTTAAAGCTACTCGGTAGTTTAGCCGGTCAGGCTGAAGAGCTACTTCGCCTACACAAGCTGCAGTTGGAACTAGCCCACACTGCCCACCGGATGCATAAAGAGCAGAAACTGCTCAAAGTACTCCACCAAGGTATTACCGATTATCCAGCGCTGATGTCGGGAAAACGGTTGTGGGTATTTCTAATGGAGGCGCTGCGTGAGCTTACCGATAGCGGCTACGCGCTGATAGGTGAAGTCCTGCCTACCAACACCACCAATGCCCTTAAAATTCATGCCATCACAGACCTGTCATGGAGTGAGGAGTCGCGCCACCTAATGGAGAGGCTGCGCAGCGGCGATATGACCCTCACTAACCCTAAATCGCTGCTTGGCAACGTATTTGCGTATGGTGAAGTGATCATGACGAATGATGTCCATGGTCACATCAAACGTGGCGGCTTCCCTTCAGGGCATCCGCCACTGCATAACTACCTCGGCGTGCCTATTTTCAGCGGTGAACGGTTAATCGGCATGTACGCTATTGCCAACAGCAAACAGCCGCTGAATCAAGCGCTGCTGGATTGGCTTCAGCCGTTTACCGATACCTGTGCACTGCTGATCAATCTTTATAGCCAAATGGCCGAGCGTGAACAGGTCATGGGCGATCTGGCTGCCGCTAGAGACCAGGCGGAAACTGCCAGCCGGGCGAAAAGTGAATTTCTCTCGTCCATGAGCCACGAGCTACGCACACCGCTCAATGCCATCATCGGTTTTGCCCAAATACTGGCCAATAGCCGCCGGGAACCGCTGGGCGACAAGCAGCATCGCCAGGTCTTGCACATCGAGAGAAGTGGCCAGCATCTGCTTAGCCTAATTAATGAAGTGCTGGATTTGGCCAAGATCGAAGCAGGCCATATGACGCTCTCCATCGAACCGATTATTCTCACCAACGTGTTTAACGACGCCTGCTCCACCTTGGAAGCCAGCGCCGAGGCGGCAGGCATTCGTTTTCGCTACACCTCGCCCAATGACCAATGGCAGGTTAACGCCGACTACACGCGCACCAAACAGATACTGTTAAACCTGCTCTCCAATGCGATTAAGTACAACGGTGCCAACGGCTCAATCGATATTGCCGTGGCCCACTTAGTTGACCATGTACGCATCAGCGTGACCGACACCGGCCCTGGCATTGCACCTGAACGCCAGCACGAGCTTTTTGAACCCTTTAATCGTCTTGATGCAGAAGGCGGCAGCATAGAAGGCTCCGGTATTGGCCTGGCGATTACCCGCGAGCTAGTCGAGCGTATGAACGGAGAAATGGGCGTCGATAGCCAGCTAGGCCAAGGTGCCACCTTCTGGTTTACCTTGCCTACGGCTAACGCAGACGCCGCCGCTAACGAAGTCCCTCCGCCCCATTGGGTTCATACCCAGCCCAGAAACGCCTTTACGCTGCTCTATATTGAAGATAACCCCAACAATCAGCGGCTAATGGAAGATATTATCGAAGAGATAGGCGACATCAAGCTGCAAATTGCACCCAGCGCTGAAATTGGCCTGGAAATAATGCGTCACTGCTCGCCTGCTTTGGTACTAATGGATATCCATCTGCCGGGCATGAACGGCTATCAGGCATTGGAAGCAATGCGCCGCGACCCACAGTTGCAAACGTTGCCAGTGGTCGCCCTCTCGGCCAATGCCATGCCAGGCGACATAAAGCGCGGTTTGGAAGCAGGCTTTAACGCCTATCTCACCAAACCGCTTGAACTTGATAAACTAAAAGCCACCATCGCTCAGTTTATTCAGACTGCGTCAGGGAAGGAACCATGAGCCTTACTGAAAAACACCTGTTAATAGTGGATGACAGCACGATTAACATCGAGCTCATGTTCGATCTTCTTGATGAGTATGGGTTTGAGAATATCCACGGGATCAACGACCCCCGCGAGGTGCTCCCCCACTGCCAGCGCCAGTTACCTGACCTACTGCTGCTGGATATTCGCATGCCGCATTTAGACGGCTACGCGGTCATTGAACAGCTCAGTACGTATTTTGCCGAGCAGATGCCACCGATTATTGTGCTTACCGCCCAAATTGATGACGCCACTCGCCAGCGCGCGCTAGCCATGGGTGTACGTGACTTTATCACCAAGCCTTTTAAGCAGGATGAAGTCTTACAGCGCATCCGTAATACCTTAAACATTGAGCACCGCTACCAAGTACGCGAGAAGCAGGTCGACACTCTCGAACTTATGGTTGCCAAGCGCACCCAGGAGTTAGACCGCCAGTCTCGCACCGACCCCATTACCCAGTTGCCCAACCGCCGTGGATTAAGCCAAGCGCTCCACGCCGCGGCTCTTCAGGCCTCGGGCACAGGGCTACTATTTATCGCTATTGATAAGCTCGATGACGTGGTGCGCCTGCACGGTTACCGGGTTGCCGATCAGCTACTGCGTTTCATTAGCCAGCGGCTTCGTCAACAGCTCGACGCGGAGTGTCTGTTAGGGCTATGGGGGGGAAGCGAGCTGCTCGTCATTACCCCCACAGCAACCCCAGACAAGCTGCTGCACCTGGCCGAGCAGCTACTCGTCTGTTTCGAAAATGATCAGGCGCTGGGAGAGCTTTTACTTCCCCTCAGCGCACGTATCGGCATTAGCGCCGAATCTGGCTATTTTGAGACGGAACGGCTGGTGCATATGGCCGCGTTAGCACTACCTCCTCTAGAATCGCTAAAGGTTCAATACTACACACCCGCGCTCGAGACCAAGCAGCGGCATCGGCTACATATTCAGCAGGCCATCCGTGGTGCCACCGAGCGTGGCGAGATGTCGCTCGCCTTCCAGCCCAAACTATCACTGGCTGACCACAAGATTCTCGGCGCGGAAGCGCTACTACGCTGGCAGCATCCGGAGTTTGGGTTTATATCCCCTGGCGAATTTATTCCGCTGGCAGAGGCCAGCGGTGATATTCTCTGCATAGGCGATTGGGTGCTGGATGAAACCATGCGCTATATCAGCACTTGGCGGGCGCAAGGGCTGCTCAATGACGATTTTCATATTGCGGTGAATGTGGCCGCTCGTCAGTTGACCCGTAAGGACTTTGCCCAACAGTTGCTTGCTCGCCTTGAACAGCGGCAGATTCCCCAGCGCTTCCTGGCCCTGGAAGTAACCGAGTCGGGGCTGATGAGCGATATGAACCATGCCCGTCAGCAGCTTGCCCAATTGGCTGACATGGATATCGCCGTCGCCATCGACGATTTTGGCACCGGTCAATCGTCGCTGGCGTATATTAAAACGCTGCCGTTCTCGACGCTCAAAATAGATCGCGCCTTTGTGATGGACTTGGAAACCAGCGCAATTGACCGCCAACTGGCCCAAACCATTACCCAGCTTGCCCACAGCGTGGGCTGCGATGTGGTGGCGGAAGGCATCGAGAACTCAGCCCAGGCAGCCTATTTAAGCTCTATCGGCTGTGAAGCAGCGCAAGGTTACTTCTACGCCCGTCCGCTGCCTGCAGAGGCATTTGTGTCTTGGTGCAGCGAATGGAAACCGCTTTTTTCTACCCCTCACACGGAGACCGTTAATGGCTCATGACTTACTTGACCGCTTACGCGAACGCTTAGAAGAACTCAACCGCTCCGAGCGTAAAGTCGCCAATGTAATTCTTGAAGACCCGACGGTCGCCACCAGTCTAAGCATTGCCAGCCTCGCTCAGGCGGCAAGCGTCAGCGAACCCACTGTTAATCGCTTTTGCCGTAACTTTGGTGCCAAGGGCTATCCCGATTTTAAAATTAAACTGGCCCAGAGTTTAGCCGGTGGCACGCCCTATGTGACTCGAGCAGTGGAACCTGGCGACACCGCCACCCAGTACACCCATAAGATTTTTGGCGCTACCATCGCCGCCCTCGATGAAGCCCAGCGCGAAATCGATATGGGCGCCGTTGAGCGCATGGTGGACTACCTCACCCAGGCCAAACAGATCCACATTTTTGGCTTGGGCGCCTCCGGTGCGGTGGCCCAGGATGCCCAGCACAAGTTCTTCCGCTTCAACCTGCCGGTGATGGCTTACATCGATGTGTTGATGCAACGCATGGTTGCCGCCGCTTGCCATACAGGTGATGTGGTGGTGATTATCTCCTACACCGGGCGCACGCGGGAGCTGGTGGATATCGCCCGTTTGGCGAGAGATGCCGGGGCCGTCGTACTCGGGATAACCGCGCCCAACTCACCGCTGGCTAACGAGTGCACTGCCACCCTGGATGTTGCTACCCCTGAAGACACCGACCACTACATGCCGATGACCTCGCGGGTAATTCAGTTAACGCTGATTGACGCGCTAGCCACTGGAGTGACCTTGAGGCGTGGTGAAGACTTTTTACCCCACCTCAAGAAGATCAAAGATAGCCTGCGCGACACCCGCTTTCCGGTGGAAAAGCCTGGGAAGTGAATCGTTAGCTGCTAACCGCAGCAGTAACGGTAATTTCCACTTTGAGCTCATCGGCGGGTAGCGGTGCGCAAACGCAGGTGCGCGCCGGTGCGTAGCCTTCCGGCACCCAGGCATCCCATACCTCGTTCATAGCGGCCACGTCGCTGCCATCTTTTAGATAAACCGTCGCGCTAAGCAGCTGCTCTCGGCTTGAACCAATCTCTTTTAACAACGCATCCACCCGCGCCAGCATGCTTTCCGTCTGGGCAGTAATATCCCCCTCACGGGCCTCTGGGCCAGCCACCTGGCCACACAGGTAGGCCACACCTTGATGAATAACCGCACGGCTCATACGGGCTTTCGTATCGTGGCGCTGAATCGTCATAGGAAAAACTCCTAGCAGGTTGAAAAACAGCAGTCTAAACCGCCGACATTGTCCTTGACCATGAGTAGTTGATTAAGCCCGATCCGTAGGCACCGGGCGATGCTCAAAGACTCGTCGTAACACAAAGCTGGTGTGCGCACCGGTCACACCCTCGATGCGGTTAATCACATGCAGCAGCAAGTGTTGGTAGTCGTCCATGTCGCGTACCAGGATTTTAAGCTGAAAATCCGCCGCCTGACCGGTAATGATCAGGCACTCGATGACGTTGGGGATCTCACGAATATGGCGCTCAAAATTATCGAAGCGCTCCGGCGTGTGTTGATCCATGGAAATATGCAGTAGCGCCATTAACTGATAGCCCAATTGGCGGGAATCGACCTCCGCACGGTAGCGCATTATAAGGCCATGCTCTTCCAAGGCCCGCACTCGGCGCAAACAGGGCGAAGGTGAAAGCCCGATACGATCCGCCAACTCCTGATTACTAATGCGCCCTTCTAACTGCACTATATCTAAGATATGGCGATCAAAACGGTCCAACACAAGCGGGGTTACGGCCATAGAAAGCAGCTCCTGCTAAAAAAATTTACTTAAAAGATATACTCTGCTAATTATCACTCCATCCAACCTATCTTCGCAAGAACCTAGCGCGGCAAACCCTTTACACTATTTGAACTGCCAAAAGCAGCGAATCAGCAGCACGGCCGCCATAAGCAGCCGCTATCTACAACACTGTGACGACCACTACTTTAGGAACACCGCCATGCCTGCTTTCGATCATCGCAAATATCGCCCTGCGCCCCGCGTGCCTGCCTTCAACCGCCAATGGCCGGATCGCGATCTAGCGCACGCCCCGATCTGGGTGAGCGAAGACCTGCGCGACGGCAATCAGGCGCTGCTTGAGCCGATGACCGTTGAGCAAAAGCAGCGTTTCTGGCAGCAGATCGTTAAAGTGGGCATCAAAGAAGTCATGGTAGGCTTTCCGTCGGCCAGCCAGCCCGATTATGACTTCGTGCGCTGGCTGATCGAAGATAATCAAATTCCCGATGACGTCACCATTGCGGTACTGGTGCAGTGCCGTGAACACCTGATTGAAAAGACCTTTGCCTCGCTGGTGGGTGCCAAGCGTGCCATTGTTCACCTGTATAACTCCACCTCCACCGTTCAGCGCGAGCGGGTGTTTGAGATGGATCGCGCCGGGATTGTCGATATCGCGGTTCAGGGGGCTACCTGGGTCAAAACCTACGCCGATCAATACCCCGATATCGATTGGTGTTTCGAGTACACCCCGGAAAGTTTTTCCAGCACCGAGATCGATTTCTCGCTGGAGATTTGCGAGGCGGTGATGGATGTCTGGCAGCCAACGCCAGACAACAAGTGCATTCTTAATCTACCCACCACGGTGGAAGTGGCGGGGCCCCATCATCACGCCGACCAGATCGAATACTTCTGCCAACACATTAGCCGCCGCGACAGTGTGATCATCTCGGTGCATACCCATAACGACCGCGGTGGCGCGGTGGCCTCTGCTGAGCTCGCCCTGCTGGCGGGCGCCGAGCGAGTGGAAGGCACCCTGCTGGGCAATGGCGAGCGCACAGGCAATATGGATATCGTCACTCTGGCGATGAACCTCTACAGCCAGGGCATCGATCCTGAACTGGATCTCTCCAATCCTGATGAAATTATTCAGGTGGTCAACGAGTGCACCGGTATCGCCATACACCCACGCCACCCCTGGGTAGGCGAAATGGTCTACACCGCCTTCTCGGGCAGCCACCAGGATGCGATACGTAAATCACTCAAGCACCAGAAGCCTGATGAACCCTGGCAAGTCGCCTATTTGCCGATTGATCCTCATGATATTGGCCGCGACTACCAGGCCGTCATCCGCGTCAATAGCCAATCTGGCAAAGGCGGTATGGCTTTTCTGCTTGAGCGGGATTACGGCATTAACCTGCCGCGCTGGATGATGCTGGCCTTGGCACCTTATGTGCAGAAGGAGAGTGAACAGCGCGCCAGCGAACTTTCCAGCGAGATGATTCGCCAGGTGATGTTCGATAATTTCACCCAGGAAGCACCCTTATCTCTTGTGGATTACCAGCTATCCAAAGGTCAGCAGGAAGGCATTGAGCTAACGCTGCAACAGGGTGACGAAACACTACGCCTTTCGGGCAAGGGCAACGGCGCGATGTCGGCGTTTACCGATGCCTGGCAACGCCACTCCGGCAGCAGTCTAGGGATTATCGATTACAGCGAGCACTCCCTTGGTGCCAGCAGTGAGGCCAATGCCATTGCCTTCGTTCAGCTCAATATCGATGGCCAGCGGCTCTGCGCAGTTGCCGAGGATAGCGACACTGTAAGTGCATCGCTTAAGGCGCTGCTGTCAGGCATTAACGCAGCTCAGGCAACTGAACTGCACCAGCAGAAAGAAGCTGCCGCCGAAGCTTAAATTTCAGTTAGAAATACAACTCTGGTTAAAGGGGTGCTAGGGCAGGTTGAAATTTGATCGCGTAAGGGACTATTCGATGGGCTACCGCACCCTGCTGCGCGATCACCGCAGCGTACTCAGTATCGCTATTCTTGCGATGTTTAGCTCAAGCCTTGGGCAGAGCTACTTTATTGGTCTCTTTCAAGCGCCCATTTCGGCCCACCTGGGGCTTAGTGTCGGCCAGTTTGGCACCGCCTACGCTTTGGTTACGCTGATAGCAGGCTTCTGCATGCTGCGCTTTGGGCCGTCAATTGATTGGATCAACCCACGGCGTTTTGCCGCTATCGTCTTGTCGCTGCTATTAACCGGCGTTTTTCTGCTTACCTTATCGCCCTGGTGGTGGCTGGGGATAATCGGCCTTGGCATAGTACGGCTATGCGGGCAGGGCATGCTGACCCATGTGGGTAACACGCTCGCCGCCCGAGAGTTTTCCACCATGCGCGGCCGTGCCATTGGGCTGGCTAACTTAGGTATTCCGTTGGGTGAAGCGCTGCTGCCCCCGTTAGTGGCTGCGGCGCTCATCTGGAGCAGTTGGCAAACCTTCTGGTGGTTGCTGTGTGGCGTCATCGCCCTGCCTTGGCTATGGCTGCTGCTGAAAGCCCCATGGCCCAGCGCACCGGGCGTTAAACCGACAAAACAAACGCCCCACGGTCCTCGCCCTTTTCGCGAAAAACGCTTTTGGTTGCTAATGCCGCTACTTATGGCACTCCCCATCACCATGACGGGGCTGTTTATTTATCAAGCCCAATTAACCGAAGCCCTAGATAGCTCGCTGGCCATTTATGCTCTGGCGCTGACCGGCATGGGGATCGCCAAACTGCCGGGGGCGCTTCTCGGTGGCCGCTGGGTGGATAAATTGGGGCCCGTAAAGCTTGCCCGCCTTTACCTACTCCCCTACGCCTTTGCCATGCTGATGGCACTCACCATTGGCGGGCATATCAGCATTTGGGCATTGATGGTGGGCGGTGGCTTAGCCATGGGCGCACAAGAGCTAATTGCCTCAGGCCTGCTGATCAAGCTGTGGGGAGCCGAGCACCTAGGGAGGGTTCGCTCCGCGCTGAGCGCTGCCATGGTGTTCTCCACCGGCGTCGCGCCTGCGGTGCTGGGGTTAGCCATCAGCGCAGGCGCTTCGTTTCGTGCGCTTCTATTGGGCATGCTGGTGTTTATCATCGCCGGTTGGCTACTGGCCCAGCGCGTACTGCGGGAAGCCTCCACTATCCCGGCTGAGCCATAAAAGTGCCTCAATCAGCGCAAAATCAGCACCGGTAGCTGGGCTTTACGCAACATAGTGGTAGTGGTGCTACCAACCAGCAGGTGACGAATGCGCGAGTGCCCGTAGGCACCCATCACCAACATGTCGATATTATGCTCTTGCTTATAGCTACGCAGGGTCTCTTCCACTTCGCCCGCGCGAATAGCCCCTTCAGCGGTGTGGCCAGCCTCGCGTAAAGTGTCCAGTGCCCAAGCTAGCTGCGAGCGATTTTCAGCGGTTTCCGCGCCCACAATCACGACATGACAGGTGGCGCCCTCAAACAGTGGGCTTTTGGCCAGCATTTCCACGCCTTTACGCGCGGTTTTGCTGCCGTCGAACGCCATCAGCACGTTATGCGGTTGAGTAAACTGTTTCGGCACCATGAGAATCGGCCGGTGCATTTCCCTCACCACGCGCTCAAGGTTGGAGCCTAAATGGCCGCTGGCTTGGTGCGCCGTCTCGCCACGCTTACCCACCACCAAAAGCCGTACGTCTTTTCCGTTCTCGACCAGGGTTTCCACTAGGGTGCCGTTGCGCTGTAAACACTGGGGGTCGGCAATACCCGCGTTTGTCGCGCGCTCCTTGGCGGCGTCGAGTAGCAGGCGGCCACGCTCACGGGAGACTTTTGCATGCTGCTCCTCAATGTCTGACAGCTGTTCCAGCAAGTGTTCTCGGGTACCTAACCCCAGGTTACCGGTTAGATCGGGCTCGGCTACCTGGGCATGGTTATCGACTGTATGAATAAAACTAAGCGGGGCATCCAGCGCTTTGGCGGCCCAGGCCGCATAATCACACACACCTTCTGAAAACTGAGAACTATCGATAGCTGCCAACACGCGATCTGACATGGGTTACTTCTCCTTGAGCGGGTGCATCAACATTGTTGTTATATTCTCGACCTTTTCTACACGAACTCATTGACGCGCGACACCCTAAAACGTTTTGCCGGCGTCGGACGCTAGAAAACGTACATGCTAAACTTAGCGGCCTATTGGAGTGGCCGCCTAAGGGGGAAAGCATGGAAAATGGCTTAACAAGCGTACTGTTAGTCGCATTAGGCGGCGCGCTGGGGGGTATGAGCCGGTTTGCGGTTTCCAATCTACTCGCACGCTCCCTCGGTAAGGCCTTTCCCTGGGGAACGCTGGCAGTTAACGCCAGCGGCGCGTTTCTAGCGGGCTGGCTACTCGGCAGCCTAGGTATCGCCAGCGCCCCCTCGCCTTTATGGCTGTTCACAGTCGCTGGTTTACTGGGTGGCTACACCACCGTTTCCTCTTTTAGCTTGCAGACCATTGAGCTATGGCAGGGCGGCCAGCAATTCCGCGCCGGCGTTAACGTGGGTACCACGCTGCTGCTTGGCTTAGCCATGGTCACGCTTGGCTGGGTGTTGTCAGGCGCTTCATTGTCAGGAGCGACCTTATGAGCGCCTGGAAGGCTTACCTTGCGGTGGGTATCGGTAGCGGCGTGGGCAGCGCGCTGCGCTACGCTGTTTCGCTATTATCGCAGGCAGCACTAGGGGGTTATTTTCCCTGGGGAACCCTCATCGTTAACGTACTGGGCTCCTGCCTAATCGGCTGGTTGGCGGCCACCCTCTCGCGATACCCCAACGGCCAGCTAGCTCATTTCCAACCGTTATTAGTCGCCGGATTTTGCGGCGGCTTTACCACCTTTTCATTATTTAGCTTAGAGACATTGCATCTAGTGCAGTTGGGCCGCCCTGGTATGGCGCTGGTTTATATCGTGGTCAGCCTACCGCTTTGGCTGGGCGCCGCCGTGGTGGGTGAGCGCATGGCGCTTTCTCGTTAGCACAGTCACCCACGGGAGCCACATGCGCAATCAGATGGAAAAGCATCAATCTTGGCTCTACCTGGCTTCCATTGGCTTAGGCCTAGCGTTAGGCATCAGAGCACCGCAATTCGCTGAGCCGCTGGCGCATTTTTTATGGCCGCTGCTAGCGGTGCTGCTTTATGCGACCTTTACGCAAATTCCTTTACCGCACGTTGCCCGTAGCTTCGCGGACACACGCTTTATGGCCGCGCTGATGGTCGGTAACTTTATTGCCATTCCAGCCTTTCTAGCCATGACCGTTATTTGGCTGCCGCTTTCTCCCGCCGCAATGGCAGGCGTTTTACTGGTACTGCTGGTGCCCTGCACCGATTGGTTTATTACCTTTACGCATTTAGGCAAGGGCGATAGTGCTCTGGCAGTTGCCGCCACCCCGCTACTGCTGCTGGTACAGATGGTCACGTTACCCATTTATTTGTGGCTATTCTTGGGTAGTGAGTGGTTTGGACTTACGCTCTCTAGAGAGCTGCTTAGTGCTTTTGCAGGACTTATTCTCACGCCTTTAGCACTCGCTTGGTTAACCGAGTACATAGCCCAGCACCACAAGGCAGTTAAACACACCGTGCATTACCTGGGTTTACTGCCAGTGCCCTTACTGGCCTTGGTGGTATTTATGATTGCCGCCTCCCAGGTCAACACTGTGTTCGATCTTAGCCGCGTGTTGATTCAGGTGGTATTTATCTTTATCGGTTTTTTACTCTTTGCGGCACTGTTGGGTAAGGGGCTTGGCAAGTTGTTTAAACTGCCCACCGCCAGCGCTAGAACGCTAGCGTTTAGCTTTGGGACGCGTAACTCCTTTGTGATACTGCCCATCGCCCTAACGCTACCTGGCGCCTGGCAAGCAGCGGTCGTGGTGGTGGTGTTTCAATCACTGGTAGAGCTATTTGGTATGGTGGCGTTTTTACGCTGGGTGCCCAGCAAGTTACTGCCGGAAGCCGAGGAAACCTCTGATTAACTAACACGAGAGTATCCTCCCAGCACTCCCTGCTTACTCATCACCAGCTGCCAAAGATGAATTTCCCTGGACCGGAAAGCACCGGCACACGTCAGCAAGTAGTAGCGCCACATACGATAGAAACGCTCGCCATACTGGCTTTCAAATGTCGGCCAGTGCCTCTCAAAGTTATCGTGCCACGCCATCAGGGTGCGGTCGTAATCAGCCCCAAAATTATGCACATCCTCCACCACGAACAGTGCTTCAGCAGCATCCGCGATTTGCCCCAAGGTGGGCAGCTCGCCATTGGGGAAAATATACTTATCAATCCAAGGGTCAGTCACTGTGTTGCTTAAGCTTTTGCCGATGGTATGCAGCAAAAACAGCCCATCCTCTTTTAAGCAGCGGTTAACGACGCCCATATACTCACGATAATTTTTATGCCCTACATGCTCGAACATGCCGATGCTGACAATACGGTCAAACTGCTCGCTTTCATTTCGGTAATCCTGCAGTCGAAACTCTACTGGCAAGCCCTTTTTGAGCAACCGCTGCCCAAACTCCGCTTGCTCTTTGGAGATAGTCAAACCTACGCACTCAACACCATAGTGCTCCGCCGCGTAGGCCATAAAGCTACCCCAGCCGCAGCCAATATCGAGTACCTGCATACCTGGCTTTAATTGCAATTTACGGCAGACGAGGTCGAGTTTGGCTTCCTGGGCTTCGTCCAAGGTTCGAGCATGCTTCCAGTAACCACAGGTATAGGTCATGCGCTGATCGAGCATGGCCGCGTAGAAGTCATTACCCAGGTCGTAATGCTTTTCGCCCACCTCCCAGGCTCGCTTCGCCGTTTGACGATTCAACAGGCGCGAACGCAGCGAGTGATAAACCAATTGAGTGGGCTTGATACGCTGCCCGAGCCGGGCACGCATTAAACGGTAAAACAACTCGTCAAGCCGGTCAGCGTCCCAGTCACCCTTCATATAGCTTTCGCCAAGCCCAAGATTGCCTCGCGAAAGAGCGCTATCAATAACGCCGGGTGCATTCAACTGGATATCCCATGGTCGACTGCCGTCGAGCTGAATATCGGCTTGGGCCAATAGCTCGGCAACAAAGCGGTGGGAAGTCGAAGCTTCATCGAAGCCAACAGGCGGTTTTTCCATCAAAGGCATGTTCACAGCAGGCTCCTCGCGCTATTCCAGTGAGTGAATAGGTAACAACCTGACTATTAGCATAGAAGCGCATTGCAACATTAGCATCATTTGATAGAGACCAATTTTATGCACTGCAGGTACTAAAAAACCGGCACACTCAAGAAGAGAAGGCCGGCTGCGAAGGTAATACGCAAAGCGAGCTAAACGGTTATGTGCTGCCGTTGAGTTTTAGCGCAAAATCAGCACCGGTATGCGGCTACCACGCAGCATGGCCGTTGTGGTGCTTCCGACCAGCAGGTGGCGAATACGCGAGTGCCCGTAGGCGCCCATCACCAGCAGATCGATACTGTGCTCTTTTTCGTAGGATTGTAGGGCTTCGTCTACCTCACCAGCACGAATAGCGCCTTCAGCTTGATGGCCCGCTTCGCGCAATGTGCTTAACGCCCAATCAAGCTCGGAGCGGCGTTCGGCCGTCTCCGCACCGACGATCAGTACATGGCACTCGGTGCCTGCGAATAACGGTGAACGAGCCAGCATCTCAACGCCTTTACGGGCGGTTTTGCTACCGTCAAAGGCCATCAGGATCTTTTCAGGTCGCTTGAAGGTTTTCGGCACCATCAGGATCGGACGGTGCAGTTCACGCACCGCCCGTTCAAGGTTAGAGCCAAGATGACTACTGGCCTGGTGGGCGGTCTCACCGCGTTTACCCACCACCAGCAAACGCACCTCTTTTTCAAGCTCTAACAAACTCTCTACCAGGGTGCCATTGCGCTGACGAGTAACGGGGTCGCTGACCCCATCCTCAATCGCCCGCTCTTTGGCGGCTTCCAGCATCAGCCTGCCCTGCTCGCGATTCACCTTGGCGCGCTGCTCATCAAGCTCTGAAAGCTCTTTCATCAGCCGTTCGCGGGCGCCAAAACGCAGGTTGCCGGAAAGATTCTGCTCTTCGGGTACTTCCGAGTGATTGTCGACCACATGCACAAAGGTTAACGGTGCATCCATCGCCAAGCTGGCCCAGGCTGCATAATCGCAGACGCCTTCCGAAAACTGGGAGCCGTCAATCGCGGCTAATACTTGATCTGTCATATCGCTCTCCATGCGTTGGTTCAGTGGCCGCCCATCAGCTTTTCAACCGCTTCGGGATCGTTGTGTACTGCATAGCGATCCACTACCGTTGCGCTGGCTTCGCTCAAGCCCACCAACTCTACCTCGGTACCTTCACGACGGAATTTAATCACGATCCGATCCAGTGCCTGGACAGCAGTCACATCCCAGAAATGTGCACGGGAAAGATCAATCCTCACCTTATCAATACTTTCCTTGAGATCGAAAGCGGCCGTAAAACGCTCGGAAGAGGCAAAGAATACTTGACCTACTACCTGATATTCACGCTCCTTGCCAGCCTCAATCTCTTTTGAGCCGATGTAGAGAATGTTGCCCACTTTATTAGCAAAGAACAGTGCAGCAAGCAGTACACCAACAAATACACCAATAGCTAAGTTGTGCGTACTAACCGTAACCGCAACCGTTGCCAGCATGACAATATTGGTGCTTATCGGATGCTTTTTAAGATCCCGGATCGATTCCCAGCTAAAGGTACCAATCGACACCATGATCATTACCGCTACCAGCGCCGCCATGGGAATTTGTGATACCCAATCGGCTAAAAAGACCACCATTAGCAGCAACACAACACCTGCTATGAGTGTCGAAAGGCGCGTACGTCCACCGGATTTAATATTGATCACCGACTGTCCAATCATGGCACAGCCCGCCATACCGCCCATTAAACCTGCACCAATGTTGGCGATACCTTGGCCCTTACATTCGCGGTTTTTATTACTCGGCGTATCGGTGAGGTCGTCAACAATAGTGGCGGTCATCATGGATTCAAGCAGGCCTACCACGGTCAGCATGATCGCGGTGGGGAAGATGATCATCAATGTTTCAAGGTTTAAGGGCACTTCTGGCCATAGAAACATAGGCAAGGTATCGGGCAGTTCACCCATATCACCCACGCTGCGAATATCCATGCCGCTGACCATATACACCACGGTTAACACCACAATGCAGACTAGCGGCGAGGGAACTGATTTTCCGATGACGGGTAAATAGGGGAACAGGTAGATAATGCCCAGGCCCGCCAACGTCATTACATAGACGTGCCAGGTGACGTCGGTCAATTCCGGTAGCTGTGCCATAAAAATCAAAATCGCCAGCGCATTTACAAACCCGGTCACCACTGAGCGCGACACGAAGCGCATCAAATCCGCGAGTTTCAGATAGCCCGCAACAATCTGCAGTACACCGGTGAGCAGCGTTGCTGCCAGCAGATACTCGAGCCCATGCTCTTTCACTAGCGTCACCATCAGCAGCGCCATGGCTCCGGTAGCGGCAGAAATCATGCCAGGACGACCACCGGTAAAGGCGATGACTACCGCGATACAGAAAGAGGCGTAGAGGCCGACTTTAGGGTCAACACCGGCAATAATCGAGAAGGCAATCGCCTCGGGAATCAATGCGAGCGCTACTACAATGCCCGAGAGCGTGTCGCCCTTTATATTGGAAAACCACTCATGCTTACTGAAAAGAGACATGCAGAGAGTCCTGGTTGGGGATTGAAAGAATAACAACGAGATAATCAAAACCGTTGACGCAACGCAGCGACGCATTCATGGCGTGCAATAAAAGACCAATGAGTCAGTGCTGGAGCAATCAAATATTGGGTCCGCCAATCGGCAGAAGAGTGGCAATAGCGAACCGTAACGCCGTGACAACGCAATGAACGTGTCCGACGTATCGCTTGAGGAGGGGAAAAACCTAGGGCGGAGTCATCAGCCCTGAAACAGGTAGTACCTGCAATAAACGTGAAAAGATCATTACCGTTATGCCTTGCTGTCAGTAAAACGCGAATCTACATCATCGCGTCGTTATAAGCCGCAGGAGTCTATCAGCAATTCCACCTGGTTGCACCCCGCGCTACTCCCTTTGCAGGGTGCCCTCTAGGCTAAATTTGGCGTACCATTACGCTCGAAAACGACGCCTTATCAGGTCCCAACTATTTACGTTGAAGCGGCAAGCGCAACCCGTTTGCCGATCAAAGAGGAGCAGCACATGAGCCAATCTATTGCAGTCATCAAGGGCGACGGTATCGGCCCCGAAATTATGGAGGCCACGCTGCGTGTACTCGACGCGTTAGATTGCGGCTTAACCTACCAGCATATAGACGCTGGCCTAGGCGCCCTGGAAAAGCATGGCACGCTGATTCCACAAGAATCCCTGGATGCCATTGAAAAATACGGCATCGCGCTGAAAGGACCGCTCACCACGCCGATTGGCAAGGGCTTCTCTTCGATTAACGTACAGCTACGCCGCCACTTTGATCTGTACGCCAACGTGCGCCCGGCTATTAGCTTTCCCGGCACCCGTTCACGCTACGACGGCATCGACATGATCACCGTGCGCGAAAACACCGAAGGTGCGTATCTTTCCGACGGCCAGGAGATGATCGACGACGGTGAGACGGGCATTTCAGTGATCAAAGTAACCCGCAAGGGCTCCGAGCGTATCGTGCGCTACGCCTTTGAACTGGCCAAAAACAACGGCCGCAAAAAAGTCACCGCGGTACATAAAGCCAACATCATCAAAACCAGCTCTGGGCTGTTCTTGGACGTGGCGCGCGAAATAGCCAAAGAGTATCCCGAGATTGAATTCCAGGAGATGATCGTTGATAACGCCTGCATGCAGCTGGTGATGAACCCTCATCAGTTTGATGTAATGGTCACCACCAACCTGTTCGGCGATATTCTCTCTGACCTTTGTGCTGGCTTAGTCGGCGGTTTGGGTCTCGCCCCAGGTGCGAACATCGGTGAAAAAGCGGCGATCTTTGAGGCCGTGCACGGCTCTGCACCGGATATCGAAGGCAAAAACATCGCCAACCCATGCGCTTTGCTGCTGGCTGCGGCCCAAATGCTGGATCACCTGGGCATGAATGAAAAGGGTGACGCAATCCGCCAGGGCATTCGTACCGTACTGGAAACCCGCCGCGATATGGTCACCCCCGATATGGGCGGGACTGGCAGCACCGACTCCTTCGCCCAGGCGCTGGTCGAGTACGTTCAGAGCCACTAGCCGGCTCTTTCTAGCCAACGCCATTAAAGCGGTAACGCAATAAGTACAGTGCATTGAGGGTGACCAAAACGGTCGCCCCAGTGTCCGCCATTACCGCGACCCACATCCCCGTGATGCCTAGCGCCGTTGAGACCAAAAACAGCGCTTTGAAGCCAAGCGCCAGGGCCACATTGGTTTTTACATTGCGCATGGTGGCCCGAGAAAGCGCGATCATCTCGGCAATACCGCCGACCCGATTTTTCAGCAAGGCGGCATCCGCGGTTTCCAATGCCACATCCGTACCACTGCCCATCGCAATCCCCACCTCTGCCGCTGCAAGCGCAGGCGCATCGTTAATACCATCCCCAACCTTGCCCACCGGGCCAAGCCCTTGCGCCTGCCACTGGCGCACACGCTGGGCTTTGTCTTCCGGCATTAGCTCGCCTTCTGCTTCAATACCAAGCTGCTCACCAATAGCGGCCACGGTGCGGGCGTTGTCTCCGCTAAGCATCACGACCTGAACGCCTAAGCGCTCTAGCGCTTGGAGGCCCTTGTGAGCATCTTCACGAGGCTCATCACGCAGGGCGATCAGCCCTAAAGGGCGCTCGTTATCTATCAGCACCACGACACTTTTGCCATCCGCTTCCAGCGACGCAATGCGGGCTTCTATCTCACTGGAGTGCTGGTTAAAAGATTGCAGATAGCGCGGGCTCACCAGCATTAACTCACGCCCTTCTACCTGCCCGGCAACGCCCTGCCCCGCTAACGCTCGGGCATCCTGCACAGTCGGTATCGGAGCCCCATCTTGCCGGTCATAATAATCACTGATCGCCACGGCAAGAGGATGGCTTGAGCTCTGCTCCAGAGCGGCAGCAAGACGCACTATCTCATCGCGACGGTTCTTATCAAGATGACTACCAGCTTCAAGGCTCTCAACATCCGTCACAGTGGGCTTGCCTGCGGTTAGCGTGCCGGTTTTATCCAGCGCAACCCGCTTGAGTTTACCCAACTGCTCAAGTACCGCGCCGCCTTTCATCAACAGGCCATTGCGAGCACCCACCGATAACCCGGCGGCAATCGCTGCAGGGGTCGAGATGACTAGCGCACAGGGGCAGGCAATGAGCAGAAGCGCTAGGGCGCGATAGATGGACTCAGACCACAGCATCGTCGACACCAGCGGCGGTATGATCGCGACCAGCAATGCCACCCCGACGACCGCCGGCATATAGTAAAACGCGAAGCGGTCAATAAAGCGCGCCACTGGCGCTTTCGCTGCCTGTGCCTCTTCCACTAGCTTAATTACCCTAGCGATGGTGTTATTTTCAGCACTTTGGGTCACCTCGACGTCAAGAACGCCATCCAGGTTGATGGTACCGGCAAACACTGTCTCACCTTCGCCACGCTCCCGCGGCACCGACTCGCCGTTGACCGGCGATTCATCGATTGAGGAGTGACCGGCAATAATTTGCCCATCACAGGGTAGCCGATCACCTGGACGTACCTGCACCCGTTGCCCAGGCTGAAGCGAGGCGGCGGCTATCTCGCGTATTTCGCCATGCTCAAGTAACCGCGCGATGGAGGGCGTCAGCTTGGAAAGCGCCGAAATACTGCGGCGCGCTTGAGCGGCGGCGACGCCTTCCAGCATCTCCCCCACCGCAAATAGAAACACCACCACCGCCGCTTCGGCGGCGGCGTTTATCGCCAGCGCCCCAAGAGCGGCAATGCTCATCAGCATTTCGATGGTGAAGGGGTTGCCCATCTTAAGCGCCTGCCACGCACGCTGAATAATCGGTACAAGGCCAACGACCGTCGCGGCAATAAACGGCCAACTGCCCAGAGCGGGCCAGGCGAACTTAAGCCCCCAAGCAAGCGCCAGCAACGCACCGCTGACAATCACTAAATACCCTTTTGGGGACTGCCACCAAGAGGACGACTTTTCCGATTCAGCCTTGGCCGCCGATTCATCAACCACTTGGTAGCCCAGCGCTGTGATCGTCGACTCAATTTCGGAATGTGGCAGCACTTTTCCCATTGGCGCGGTTAATCGCACCGAGCCGGTGACAGAACTCGCGGAGACTTCTTCAACATGGCTTAAGCGCGTTAACGCCGCTTCGACTTTACGTTCGCAGCCGCCACAGTCCATGCCCTGCACGCGCAAGGTGATCGGTGTGTTCGTCGCTTGTGGCGTCGGGTGTTGTGTCGTTTTAGCGGGGGTGGTGTCACTCATCGCTCTTTGCTCCAAGTTGGTCTATCTTGACAGCAGCGTAATACCTATAGTCACTAGAGGTTCAAGCAATGAACGATCAAAACCCTGAGTCAGCCGCCACTGAGCGCTATATCGGCATTGGCGAGTTGGCACGTGAGTCCGGCTGCAAGCCAGAAACGGTGCGCTACTACGAACAGATTGGGCTGCTACCTTCAGCGCCACGCAACGAGGGCAACCAGCGTCGCTATACCCCCGCCGCTATCCGCCGATTGACGTTTATTCGTCATGCGCGGGATTTTGGCTTTTCAGTGGAGGCGGTAAGGGAGCTGTTACAAATGGCGGATTATCCCGCCATGCCCTGCGAGGAGGTTGATACGCTGGCAAAGCGGCACTTGGCTGAAGTTGAAGCTCGACTCGAGCGACTCACCTCAGTGCGCGATGAGCTTCAGCGTATGATCAATCAGTGCGCGGGAGGCAATGTTGGCCAGTGCCATATTATTGACGTACTAAGCGACCACCGGTTGTGCCATCAAACAGGGCCTCACGGTGGCGCCGATGTCATAGGTTAACGCGCGATCAACCCAGCCACACATCCAAGAACAGCATAATCACCAGACCCATCGCCAAACCAAAGGTGGCTTTTTTCTGGTGCCCGCAGCGGTGAGTTTCGGGGATGATTTCGTGGCTGATCACGTACAGCATCGCGCCGGCGGCAAAGGCAAGGCCCCAAGGCAGCAGTATTTGGGAAACGCTGACAATACTGGCACCAAATAGCCCGCCAACGGGCTCGATTAGGCCAGTTAGCGCAGCAATAGACCAGGAGCGCCACTTTGAGTAGCCCTCGCCCATTAAAGCGACCGCTACGGCCAGCCCTTCTGGCATGTTCTGTAGGCCAATACCAATCGCCAGGGGCATACCACCCTCTAACCCATTGGCCCCAAAGCCGACGCCCACCGCCATGCCTTCAGGCAGGTTGTGGATAGTAATCGCAAATACAAACAGCCACACCCGACGCAGCGATGCTGCCTCCGGCCCTTCGCGCCCCTGGGCAAAATGCTCATGGGGCAGATGCTCGTTAAGCAGCGCAATCGCGCCCATCCCTAACAAAATAGCCGCACAAACAATCGCGGCGGGCACGGGGCCATCGGAATAATAGATTTCCGCAGCGTCGAGCGCTGGAATAATCAGCGAAAAGAAGGATGCCGCCAGCATCACACCAGCGGCAAACCCCAGCGCCAGATCACGAAAGCCCCGGCTAGGAGTTTTACCCAGCAGCACCGGTAGCGCACCCACCGCCGTCAACAATCCAGCAATTAAGCTGCCCAAAAACCCTAATAACAACGTATTTCCCATGGACAGCATAAACTCGGTTGGCAATCAGAAAGGCATCAAAGAGAACGACACGTTGTTGTCTAACGTGGTTTCAACACATACTTTAACGCACTAACGCCTAATGAATAAATAATGATGATCTTCATCAGCACGATGTAAGCGTGCGCCCTAGAGGCGCTAGTAGAGGGATCCTCGCGCCTCTTTCCTCTACATTAGCAACTCCCCCCACTTTTCTTGCTTGATTCCCGCCAAACGTTAGGCGATTAGCCTATACAGCTAGGCACTGCAAACCACCTCACTCCACTACCCACAGCGGAATTGTTATAGCGCCTAGCAATAAATTATACAAAAACTGTACGATCAAGTGATTTTCTTCAGAACCTCCTCTATAATTTTACCTATACTCATATTGTACATAGAAATTGAAAAAGACAGCTTAACTTCTACCGCTTCTTAAAATTTCTCCAAAAAAGCAACTTTTTAATGCGTAACATTTTGAAAATAATAACTATTAACAACTCGACTCAATGCCTGACCATTAGCAACATTTAATAATAAAAATACCGAAAATATTACAAATGCAACATTTTGTGTCATCTAGATACAATTTGATGCTTATAGACCAAAACTGCTCTAACCTTGTACACAAGACTTTAATAGAACCGTTGACAGGATTAACAATGCTCACTCTTCTAGCTTCTAATGGTTTACATAGTGCACTGTACCAACATACCGCTTGTATCTCTTTTTCACCTGAAGGGATTATCAAGGAGGCAAGTGAGCAATTCCTGACCACTGTCGGTTACTCCCTTGAGCAAGTGAAGGGGCAACACCACCGGATTTTCTGCTTTCCTGAAGAGAGCAGTAGTCTTGAGTACCGTACTTTTTGGGAAACACTTGCCGCTGGGCATAGCCAGCAAGGGCGCTTTCGGCGTTCAAATGCCCTGGGCGATGAGATTTGGTTAGAGGCCACCTACTTACCGATCAGTAACCGGCGAGGAAAGGTTGTCGAGATACTCAAAATTGCCAATGACGTTACCACCGTGCACCAAGAAGCAGAGCGCAAAAATGCTGTCTTAGAAGCGCTAAACAGCTCCATGGCGGTGATTGAATTTACGCCCAACGGTGAGATTCTTAACGCCAACACAAACTTTGAAAAGGTGATGGGCTATCGAAATGAAGAATTAGTAGGTGCGCACCATAGAATGTTTTGTCCTGCCGATTTCTCAAAAACCAACCCGCTTTTCTGGGAGCGTCTGGCTCAGGGCGAGTACATGCAAGGCAAGTTTCAGCGCTTGGATTCTCGTGGCACCAGCGTGTGGCTAGAGGCGACTTACAACCCGATTCAAGATGGCCATGGAAAGGTCGTTAAAGTGGTTAAGTTTGCCACCGACATCACCCGCTCCGTTGAGGCCGCTGAATCAGCGACACGCGCTGTCACTGCCGCCCAGAGCACCTCATCTCAGACAGAACAAATCGCCCAAAACGGCCTTAGCCACCTACAGCGCGTTGTTCGTGATTCGGAACAAGCGGCGTTAACGTTGGCAGAAGCGCAGCAGCTAATCTCCGCGCTTAACAAGCAAGCACAGAGTATTAATAGCATTACCGAGTCGATTGCACTGATCGCTAACCAGACCAACCTACTCTCACTTAATGCCGCAATAGAAGCAGCACGAGCGGGTGAACAGGGTCGCGGATTTGCGGTTGTGGCTAACGAAGTGCGCCGCTTGGCCAAAGGCTCTAGTGAAGCGGTGGATGAAATTACTAAGGTGCTGAAAGAGAACAGCGCCTTGGTGGAGCGCACTACTCAAGCGATGCAGCAGGTAGTAGAGCAAGGAAAATCCAGCCAGACCAGCGTCGGGGAAATTGAGATCATCGTCAACGAGATACTCACCGGGGCGCGCAGTGTTTCCACGTCTATTGAGCAGTTAGCGCTGGAAGCTTCTTGATTCAATGCAAAAAACCAGCGCATCGGCGCTGGCTTTTGGCTCTTTACCCCACTCTATTAACGCAGTGGTGTCTTACGCAGGTATGGCAGCACTGTTTCGTATTCGCCATACTTTTGCTTGGCATCGGCGTCGGAAACGCTAGGCGGAATAATCACGTCCTGACCTATCGTCCAATCAGCCGGGGTGGCAACGCCATATTTCGCGGTGGTTTGCAGCGCATCCAGGGCGCGTAGAATTTCCGCAAAGTTGCGCCCTACGGTCATCGGGTAGGTCATGGAAAGCTTCAACTGCTTATCCGGCCCGATAATAAATACCGAGCGCACCGTAGCGCTGTCTGCCGGTGTGCGGCCATCAGGCAGGTAGGCATCTTCCGGCAGCATGTCATAAAGCTTTGACACCGTTAGGCTGTCGTCGGCGATGATCGGAAAATCGACCTCGCTGCCGCTGACGGTTTGTATGTCATTGCCCCAGCGTTTGTGGTCTTCAACGCCATCCACGGAAACACCGATCACTTTAGTGCCGCGTTTCTTCCACTCTGCGCTCAGCTTCGCGACGGCGCCGAATTCCGTCGTGCAAACCGGGGTAAAATCTTTCGGGTGCGAAAACAGGATCGCCCAGCTATCGCCAATCCAGTCATGAAAGCGAATCGGCCCTTGGCTTGTTTCCGCTTCAAAATCAGGTACGACGGCATTAATACGTAATGACATGCTTTCCTCCTTAATGGACGCTAGACGCCCTAATACTTTATTGGACTTTCAACACCTTCACTATAGATCATTTAGCGCTAAGACAGCGAGTACCCAGACAACGTTCACTATCGCTTGTTTAGCCCCTCTTTGGAGCAAAAGCGCTCGCTTATAAAAAGCAGAACGGCGCCCTTAGACGCCGATCAACATCAGTGAGGCTAGCTGGGATTACTCGACTGTTTTGGTGTCTTTATCTTCCCGCTTAACTCGTTTGATCCACTGCTGTTTTGCATAGTGGCGTAAATTGGCCACATTGTCGGTCTCATCGACAATATCTTGACCCAAAATGGTTTCGATAATGTCTTCTAATGTGATTAAACCTACAAAGGTACCGTGCTCGTCGTAGACCACTCGCATGTGCAGGTGATCTTTTAGCATAGAGGTGAATACCTGCTCGACGTTATGGGAGACGTCAACGCTGCCGATTGGATGCATCAACTCGCGCATCGTTTTGGCATCGTCAGCGTGGTACATATCCGCTTTATGCACATAGCCAAAGGCCTGCTCACCGTTGTCCATCACCGGGAAACGCGTGAACGGCGCTTTGCCATACTGCTCATCAAACGTTTTCACGGTCATATCAGGCAAAACGGTTTCACACACCGTACGCGGCGTCATCGCTTTGCTGACGACGATATCGTGCAAGTTGAGCATATTGATAATGGTGCGCGACTCGTCTGCATCCAGCACCTTCTCTTCCAGGCCGACGCGGGCCAGCACTTTAATTTCATCGCGCAGATCGACATCGTGCTCTGACTTACCAAGTCGGCGGGTGATCTGCTCCGACATCCAGATAAAAGGCAGCAGGCCTATAATCATCGGCTTTAATAAGCGCGGCAAAAACGGCGACAAACCGCGCCAGTAAGTCGCGCCAATGGTCTTAGGAATAATTTCCGAGAGTATCAAAATCGCCATGGTCATCACCGCCGAGACGATGGCAATAGAGGCTTCGCCAAACACGACCGCGGCCTGAGCACCCACTGCGGTTGCCCCCACGGTATGGGCAATTGTGTTGAGCGTCAAAATAGCGGCGAGGGGCCGGTCGATATTGGCCTTGAGGTGCGTAAGCGAGGCGTGCAACTTGGGGTTATCTTCTTTCTGCTTAGCAATGTAGCTGGGCGTAATTGAAAGAAGCGCCGCTTCAAGGATGGAACATAAAAACGAGAACGCGATTGAAAGGGTAGCAATCGTGATTAGGAGAAACATGAGGGCCTAGAGTGATGGGTGGTAGCGGGTTTATAGGGGCATCATAAGCGGAAGTCAATGCTTCTCTATCACGCATTCATCAATCCCGCAGAGCTAACTTCATGGGCGAAGAGCCAGTGCGGCGCCGATGGCAACGAAGATGCCTTTAAATCCGCGACCAACGCGTCAGCATGTCACTGTTGAGCGGCGTTTTCCATTCGTTAAGGCGCTCTCAATAAAAGCGCCTCCCTTGCTATCAGTAGCATCGGGGAGGCGTCAGGCTAACTATCTGCTTACTGCTATATAATGCTTAGGCGAACACTTCAGTCCATTCGCTGCGTTTGGCCAGCAAGTTACGAGCCAGCTCCTGGGCGCCTTCAAGGCTGTGGCTGGCGGCCCAGCCGCACTGCATTTCGTTGCAGGCGGGTACTTCAGTGGCTTCTAGCACATCGTTCAAGGTTTGTTCGATGATAGTGATCACGCCGTCGTAGTCGTCGTGATTGATCATCGCGATGTAGAAGCCGGTTTGGCAGCCCATGGGACTGATATCGACTACTTTATCGGTATGATTACGCGACATCTCAGCCATCAAGTGCTCAAGGGAGTGCAGCGCGGGCATCTCCATATGATCTTTGTTCGGCTGGCAGATACGCAGGTCGTATTTATGAATACGGTCGCCGTTCTGGCCTTCTTTAATATCGGCTAACCGAACATACGGGGCTTTGACCTTGGTGTGATCCAGGTTAAAGCTCTCGACGTTCATCTTTTTATCGGTCATGTTGGCTCCTTTTTCGCTTAAAGCTTAATTCGTTTAAACCTTGGGCGCGTCAAAATTCCATGGCTCATCGGTGTAGACACACACGTTGGCATCTTCGATGTCGCCATCCGGCGCTTCAACGTGCTTGGCAAAGAAGTCTTGAATCTCTTTGCGCTGGCAGTGGGCTTCAAACTCTTCGCGACTGGCCCAGATTTCATGAAACACAATCGGATAACCGGTGCCTTGGGCGAAGGGGTTATCGATCTGCCGGGTCACGGTGTAGTGAATGCAGGCATCTTCCCGGTGGGTGTTCGGTTCTAACGACTGAAGCGCTTTGAATACCGCTTCTTCTTTGCCTAGTTTGGGCTTAAAACCGGCAATACAGTAAATTTTCTCTGACATTCTTGAATCCTAGATCGTTAAACGTGTGTCATTATGCGGCCTGTCTACGTCGGTTAACAACCTAGCGGATGATGCGCTCTGCCAATGCTTCTAGATCGGTCACGGTCATATCCGGCTCGATCCCCCAAGGATCGAAAGGGGCGTCAGAGCTGCGCCGTATCCAGGCACTGCGTAGGCCTGCATGGGTGGCGCCAATCACATCAAAGGGGTTACTGGAAACCAGCCATGTCTGTTCGGGTCGTGTTTCTAAGCGGCTACGCAAATGCGCGTACACTGCTGGGTCGGGCTTGAAGCGTTTTACCTCATCGGCGCTGATCACATCGTCCATATGGCTCTCAACGCCTGCGCGGGTAAGTAGTTTGGACACGGCATCCGCTGTACCGTTCGAAAATGCCACACAGCGTATGCCCGCATCGCGAAGCTGATCTAGCGCAGGCACTACATCGTCAAACGCGGGCAGCTCACCATAGACCGCCATTAGATGATCTTGGTCGTTATCCGAAAGCCCGGTTTGCAGTGCGCGGTCGATAAAAACCAGCGCTTCGCGGGTGCACTCCGAAAACGGCACGTAAGCTCCCATCAGGCCATGGCGAAAGCTGTACTCTAGCTGCTTATCGCGCCAGCGGCGGGCAAATTCACCGGCTTTGGAGGCATCCGTTAGGCGACGTTCGAGCTCAACGGTAACCCCTTGGGTATCGATCAACGTACCGTATACATCGAAGGCTAAGACCGGTTGCATCGTTGGCTACTCCTTAACTTTCAATTAATTGTGACCTGAGTTCAGCTTATATCTTTAGCATAGTAGACACCTTCAATAACAAAAGCGCCGCTGCACAGGCAGCGGCGCTTAGAAGGCTAAATCAGGTCATCAAACCGTAAACGCGGCCTCTTTTTCACCACTTTTCAGGTCACCAGAGCGCACCAGTTCATCGGTAACCCGGTCAATGGCGCGCTTGGCGCGGCCAATCATCTCATCCACTTCCCCACGATTAATGGTCAGCGGCGGTGCAAAGCCGAGAATATCGCCTTGGGGCATGGCCCGGGCAATCAGGTTCTCTTCCATGGCAGCCGCCGCCACGCGAGGGCCGACTTTAAGTGCCGGGTCGAAGTGCAGGCGCTGCTTGGCATCCGGTGAGAACTCCAGTGCCGCCATTAGCCCAACGCCGCGTACGTCACCCAGCAGCGGATGGCCTTCAAAGTTAGCCTTTAGCTGCTGCTGGAAATAAGCACCGGTTTCAGCGGCGTTGCCCACCAGGTTTTCACGTTCGATAATATCCAGGTTGGCAAGCCCTGCCGCACAGCCCAGGGCGTGGCCAGAGTAGGTCCAGCCATGGCCGATGGGGCCGTACTCACCGGTGCCCTGCTCCAGCACCTGCCAGACTTTCTCACCCACAATCACACCGGAGAGCGGCTGGTAGGCGCTAGTTAAGCCCTTGGCGATGGTGACCAGGTCAGGCTTCATATTGTAGTGATGGCTGCCGAAATCAGAGCCGGTACGGCCAAAGCCACACACCACTTCATCAGCAATCAGCAACACATCGTACTTCGCCAGCACGGTTTGAATCGCATCCCAGTAGCCTTCCGGCGGCGGTACGATACCCCCCGTACCCAGAACCGGCTCGCCAATAAAGGCAGCCACAGTATCCGGGCCCTCTTCCAGAATCATCGCTTCCAACTTGTCGGCGCAGTAAGCGGAGAACTCGAGCTCGGTCATGCCGTGCTGTTCGGCGGCGCGTAGGTAGTAGTGCGGCGCTTCGGTATGGCGAATGGTGTCGATCGGCAGATCAAAGTGGTCGTGGAACGCTTTCAGGCCAGTCAGCGAGCCTGAAGCAATGCCAGAACCGTGGTAGCCGCGCATGCGTGAGATAACCTTTTTCTTCTGCGGGCGGCCCAGCACGTTGTTGTAGTAGCGCACGATCTTGAGCTGAGTTTCGTTGGCGTCCGAGCCGGACATGCCGTAGTACACTTTGGACATGTTCATGCCGGCGATTTTCAAAATACGCTCGGAAAGCTCGATCTGCGGCTCGTTGGAGTGGCCCACATAGGTGTGATAGTAAGAGAGCTCTAACGCTTGCTTATAGATCGCTTCAGCGACTTCGGTGCGACCGTAGCCGATGTTGACGCAGTAAAGCCCGGCAAAGCCGTCGATAAATTCACGGCCATCTTTATCCACGATATTGATGCCTTTGCCGCCGGTAATCACGCGGCCCGGGGCATCGCCATGGGCGAAATCGCGCAGGTGGGTAGAGGCGTGGAAAGTGACTTTACGATCACGTTCGATCAAATTCTGATGCAAGCTCATAGCGTTCTCTCTATACAGTAAACCTCCCCGCATTATGGGGAGGGTGTTTTAAATTATTTTCGACTTTATGACTAGCTGCCAGAGACTGAACCCAGCGCACCCAGGCAGTAATATTTCGTTTCCAAATACTCATCGATACCCGTGGCGCCGCCTTCACGACCAAGGCCGGACTGCTTCACACCACCGAACGGCACCGGCGGACCTGTCATCTTCACTGAGTTGACGCTGACCATGCCGTACTCCAGGGCGCGCATCAGCTTCCAGATGCGGCGAATATCGTGTGTGTAGATGTACGCGGCCAGGCCGTACTCGGTGTCGTTGGCCATTTCGATTACTTCGTCGTCGGTGCTGTAGGCGGTGATACCGGCAACCGGGGCGAAGTTTTCTTCCCGCCACACTTTCATCTGCGCCGTCACGCCGGTCAGCATCACCGGCATAAAGAAGTTCTCGCCGGGTGCTTGGCTTTGATCACCGCCGATCACGGTGGCGCCTTTAGAGATGGCGTCATCGACAATCGCGGCGGCTTTTTCTACCGCTTGGCGGTGAATCAGCGGACCAAGGTCTATCTCGCTTTGGAGGCCATTGCCCAAGGTAAGCGCTGCCATACGCTCGCTGAAATGCTCAACGAACTCATCGTGGATGGATTCGTGCACCAGAATGCGGTTGGCTGCCAAACAGTCCTGCCCCGCGGTTTGGAACTTGGCGTCGATTGCTGCGAAAGCAGCCTCTTTCGGGTCCATATCCGGCCCGACGATAAACGGTGCGTTGCCGCCCAGTTCCAACGATAAGCGCTTGACGGTGTTGGCGCTCTGCTCGATCAGCAGACGGCCCACACGAGTGGAGCCAGTGAACGACAACGCCCGAATACGCGACTCGCTGCAGAGGATTTTCGAGACTTCCGCCGGATCGCCTAGCACCACGTTAAAAATGCCCGCCGGAATCCCCGCGCGCTCGGCAAGCTCTGCCAGCGCCAACGCAGAGTAAGGCGTTTCGTTGGCAGGTTTAACAATCACCGGACAGCCCGCCGCCAGCGCCGCTGCTGCTTTGCGAGTGATCATCGCCAAAGGGAAGTTCCACGGCGTAATCATCGCCGCGATGCCCACCGGCTCTTTAATGGTACCCAGTGAGGCGTTAGGAATATGGCTGGGGATGGTTTCGCCGTAGGTACGCTTACCCTCTTCGGCGAACCAGCGCACGAAGCTGGCACCGTACTGCACCTCACCACGGGCATCGGGAAGGGGTTTGCCCTGCTCCAGCGTCATGATGGTCGCAAGGTCTTCGCGGTTGGCTTGAATCAGATCGTACCAAGCCAATAGGCGCTCGCAGCGCTCGTCGGCGCGTAGCGCACGCCACTGTACAAACGCGGCTTCAGCGGCATCTACGGCGGCGGTAATCTGTTCGGCTTCCAGTAACGGGATATGGCCAATGGCTTCATTGGTGGCGGGGTCATAGACAGCTTCTTCGCGACCGCCTTCCCCGTGGGTCCACTTACCGTTCACGTAGGCGTACTGCCGAAACAGACGCGGATCTTCCAGGCGCTTGGCGAGCGTGGCCGATAGTGTGGTCATGGGAACCTCTCCTCAAATGCAGTCTGGCTAACCGAGCGCTGCAATTACTGTGTGGCATTGTCGGCAAGCTCATTGCCTTGCCGTTGAATGCACCCAGGTTAACGGAGAGGAGCCACGAAGTGTTTTTGAAAACCGAGCCTTATCGCACGACTTTTTTTGTCAGTGGGCGTTTAGCAGTGATTTTTTTTGGTTGTACTTGGTAATTGCTTTTGGTGGGGCCTAAAGAATGTCGTCGATATCAATGCCTATGGGAACGCGCTTTACGGTTTTGGTCACGATATAGGTGAAGTAGCGCTCGATACCGGCTTCAGAAACCAGCCACCTATCCATCAGGCGTTGATAGCTATCGATAGTGCGCGCTTCAAACTTCACCAAGTAATCCACCCCGCCCCCCACCGCCACGCACTCGGTAACTTCCGGGGTTTGCATCACCAGGGCTTCAAAACGGGTGAAGCTTTCGGCGTTGTGCTGTTTGAGTTCGATCTGCACCCAGACAGGGTTGCGGGGCACCAATACCTCGCTATTGATGCGCGCACTGTACCCTTGGATAACGCCGGCTTTCTCCAGGCGTTTTACCCGCTCCCAGCAGGGGCTGACCGAGAGGTTGATCGCCTCGGCCAGCTTCGACTTGGTGATTCGCCCATCGCGGGAGAGGATGTCGAGAATTTTCAGATCGTATCGGTCAAGTTTCATCATGCCGAGGGCTAAGCCTCCAGGCGTTCAACAACATCGGCAATCACCGCCAGGGTATCCCCCATATTGATCAATGAGGGCGCGCGGCGTGCCATCAAAATACCGTCGCGCTCCGCTTTATAGGCGATCGGATCGGTGCCGCTGCGGGTCATGTCGTACACGTAAGCGATGGTTTGGCCTTTTTTCACTTCATCACCCAGGGCCACCAATAGCTCTAACACGCCCGAGTGCTGGCTCTGTACGTAGCAGCTGGCGTCGGGCATATCGAGATACATCTGCCCACTTTCCGGCATTTCCACTTCGCCTTCTACCAGGCCATAGTGAACCAGGAAATTGCGCACGCCGCGCTCGGCAATGGCAATGCTTTGTGGGGTGGAAGTGCCGCCGCCGCCAAGCTCGGTGGCGACAAACACTTTACCCTGCCGCTCGCAGGCGGTGTCGAAGAGTTTTTCCGCATCCAGCTCAAACATCACCATGGCATAGGGGGCGCCGAACGCTTTGGCACCTTCCAGCGCGGACTGCTGCTGCGCTTTGTTATCCAATACGTGGGACGCGCCGAAGGGGAGAATATCCAGCGTGCGGCCGCCCGAATGGAGGTCGAGCACCACGTCGCTCATTGGCACCATTACGCGGGTGAAGTAGTCGGCAATTTGCGGCGTAACGCTGCCGTTAGGGTCACCGGGAAAGCTACGATTGAGGTTTCCCTTGTCCATCGGTGAGGTGCGCTTGCCCGCCATGACCGCTGGCGTGTTCATGCACGGGACGATAATCACCCGCCCCGTCACGTCTTCTGCCTTCAGGGTTGATGAGAGTTTCAGCAGCGAGGTAATGCCCTCATATTCATCGCCGTGGTTGCCACCGGTCAGCAGTGCCGTGGGGCCATCGCCGTTTTTAACCACGGTCACCGGAATCATCACCGCGCCCCAGGCAGACTCATCGGTAGAGATCGGCAGCTTTAAGAAGCCGTGCTGCACGCCATCAGCATCAAAATCAACGGTGGCGGAAATGGGGCTAGGCCGCAGTGGGCTCGCTTGATCTGTCATTGGATGTTCCTTTGTTTACAAACCACTACTTTACAAACAGCTGGCGCGGAAAATTGGCCAGGGTTTCGCAGCCATCTTCGGTAATCAAGATGCTTTCGGTAATTTCCAAGCCCCAGTTTTCTTCCCAGAGCCCCGGCATAAAGTGAAACGTCATGCCCGGCTCCAGAATAGTGTCATCCGAGGGGCGTAGGCTCATGGTGCGCTCGCCCCAATCGGGCGGGTACGAAATACCGATGGGATAACCACAGCGGGCACCGCCGCGGTCAAAGCCGTATTTATCCATTGCCGCACCCAGCGCCATGGCGATATCCGCCGTGCGGTTTCCGGGTTTGGCCACTGCCAAGCCGTTTTCAATGCCTTCCAAAAGAGCTGATTCCGCACGAATAAAATCCGTTGGCGGTGTGCCCAGAAATACGGTGCGCGACATCGGTGCGTGGTAGCGCTTAAACACCCCGGCAATCTCGAAGAAGGTACCTTCACCTTTGCGAAACGGCGTATCGTCCCAGGTCAGGTGCGGCGCGGCAGCATCCTTTCCAGTAGGCAGCATGGGCACTATGGCAGGATAGTCGCCGCCAAATACTTTGCCGTTCTCATCCACAAAACCTTCAATCCCAACGCGGTAAATCTCTGACACCAGCTTGCTCTTGGGTAAGCCTGGCTCAATCACTTCCAGAATACGCGTATGCATACCTTCCACGATCTTGGCGGCAATGCGCATATAGGCCACTTCTTGCGGCGATTTGATCGCCCGGCACCAGTTCACCAAGGCGTTGGCATCCATAAAGCGCGCATGGGGTAGCTCGCGCAACAGGCTTAGATAGGCCTTGGCGGAGAAGTAGTAGTTATCCATTTCCATGCCCACTACCCCCAGATGCCAGCCGCGATCGGGCATGATCGACTGAGCCAGATACTCCATCGGGTGCATGTCCGGATTCTGTACATAGTAATCCGGATAGTAGGTAATGTTGTCAGGATCAATCCAGCAGGTACGCAGGGCACCGTTGGCGTCCATGCGCCGTCCGAACCATACTGGCTCGCCTTCAAGGCCCACCAGCACACATTGATGCACATAAAACGACCAACCGTCGTAGCCGGTTAGCCAAGCCATATTGGAAGGGTCACTGACGATCAGAACGTCAATGCCACGACTGGCCATTTCAGCTCGCACTTTCCACAGGCGGGTAGCGTACTCTTCGCGCGTGAAAGGCAGGGAAACCTGAGTCATCGGGCAACTCGCCATTAAAGATCACCAAGAACCAGCGCTCTGCCTACTATAGGCACGCAACGCTGGGCCACAGGATCGACCTGGCCACCACCGATCAGGCGTCGGGGTTGCATCTGCCACGCTTGCAGCAGGCCCGCCAATGTCGTCTTGACCCGATACTAGCACCGACCCTTGGTTAGCGGTCAAAGGCTTTATGACAAAAAATGTATACGGCACCGTTATTTGCACT
The DNA here is from genome assembly GCF_029854215.1 of Halomonas alkaliantarctica. Classification (NCBI taxonomy): domain Bacteria; kingdom Pseudomonadati; phylum Pseudomonadota; class Gammaproteobacteria; order Oceanospirillales; family Halomonadaceae; genus Vreelandella; species Vreelandella neptunia. The sequence goes on from NZ_CP122961.1 coordinate 3,212,103, forward strand.
AAGCGAGCTTGCAACGATCTTAAGTGCTCACCATGATAGCTTGTAGTAATGACACTTTTATCAAGAGGGGAACAAGATGAAAATTGTTGTGCATACTGGTGAGGCTGAACAGTGGCAAGCGGCGCTTGCTGAAGCGCTACCCCAAGCCACCGTCCTCACCAGTGAAGCGCCAGCGGATGAGCGTAAAGATGCTGACTATCTCGCCATCTGGAAAGCTCCCGCCCATTTGCTGCAAGAGCAGACCCAGCTCAAAGGCATCATCAATTTAGGCGCTGGGGTAGATTACCTGCTGAAAACGCCAGGCCTGCCCAGTGATGTGCCGATTGTAAAATTGCGCGATGCGGGTATGGGCGAGCTGATGGCCGATTACGCCCTGTATGGCGTGCTGCACTTCTACCGCAGTATGGATCGTTATCTAGAGCAACAGCAGAGCGCCACCTGGAAATCGCAAGAGGTGGTGGAAAAAAACCAGTGGCCGGTGGGCGTATTAGGCTTGGGGGCTATTGGCAGCTTCGTGGCCAACGCCCTGCAGCAAGCAGGTTTCCCAGTTCTGGGATGGAGCCGCTCCCCAAAGCAGATCAGCGGCGTGGACTGTTTTCATGGCGATGACGGGCTAACCGAGCTGCTCGGCCAAGTGCGAAGTCTTATCACTATTCTCCCCGATACGGCGGCGACTCAACATATTCTCAACGCCGAGCGGCTGGCTCAACTGCCCCAAGGGGCTAGCGTGATTAACCCAGGACGGGGAAGTTTGATCGATGAACAGGCGCTTCTGGACGCACTAGGGAGCGGCAATCAGTCTGGCCACTTACGGGGTGCCCTGCTGGATGTATTCCATGAAGAGCCGTTACCTGCTGACAATCCGCTTTGGCAGCACCCCAAGGTAATTGTTACACCACATATGGCGGCGCCTACCCCGCTAAACGATGCCATCGACCAGGTGATCTCTTACCTGCATGCCTTTGAATCGGGTGAAAAACTCTCCACGATCAACCCGGAGGCTGGCTACTGACGCCACACCCTGCCCCGGTTATACTGGGTGGCTTGGAGAACCAAGTGCTCATTAAAGGCTCTTAGGAAGATACCGCTTATGGAGGAAGAGCCCTTGGTCAATGTAATAGCAAGACTGCCAAGCCGCGTGCTTGCAGGTATGGGATTGAGTCTCGCCGCCCTCTGTTTTAGTGACATGGTGTTAGCAGCAGACACACTCAAAGAGCCGCAGCCCTTTGAAGCCCAGTACCGGCTTGAGGTTCGTGATTGGCCGGGGGCTACCATTACCCATAACCTCTCTAACGAAGGGAATCACTGGCTAAGCGATATGCGCTTTTCAATCACCGTGGCGCGCGGCCAGGAGTTCAGCCGTTTTTCGATTGATGGCGATGAGACTCACGCACTGCTCTTTAACAGCAGCTATTCAGTGCTGGGCGTGGGTGATAGCTACCAACTAAACGAGAACGATATTCCAACCCTGGATCGTCAAACGGCGCTGTTTGACCTCTCGCGCCGGGCCGGTCACGAGAACTGCACAGAGAGCGCTCCCTGCGCGATTGAGTTTGTCGATCAAAAAGGGCGCGATGAGCACTTTCAATACTATGTCAGTGAACAGAATGTTGATGTCCCAGCGACCATCAGCGTACCTGCTGGTGAGTTTGAAACGCTGAGTGTATCGCTGATCGATACAGAGAAGCCTGATCGCATGCTACAGATAAACTTTCACCCAGACTGGCCTGGGCTGATCCTCTCCGCGGTGTACCAAAAAGAGGGACGCCGCGAAACGCAGCTGACTTTAACTAACTTCAACCCAAACGGTGGCGCGACGCCTTAAATGCTTTCCGGTTTATTAATTGTTCTACTCCCGCTTTTTCTTGGCTATCTGGTTCGCGTTCGCTCCAAACGGTTACAGAACTTGATCAACCGAGCTGTTAATAGCTCGGTTTATCTGATTCTTCTGTTCATGGGAGTAGGTCTGGCCGGGCTTGAAAACCTTACCAGCCAGCTTTCGCGCTTGGGCGGTAACGCCTTGCTGTTATTTAGCATTACCACGCTGTTTAACTTAGCAGCACTATGGTGGCTATCGCGTCGGCTATCCCTTAAAGCAGGCAACTCACCGGTGGTAAAGAATGCTCCTACCAGCAAGCTGGCGGCCATGCAGGGGTCGCTGTTATTGGTCGCCGTGGTGGCTGGGGGCGTTACCGCTGGCCTACTGCTGGGGCCACTCCTGGGTGAAAGACTTTTCAATACCGCGGATTTACTGGCTGAATGGGTGCTCTACCTGCTGCTGGCTCTGATTGGTTGCCAGTTGCGTAACTCCGGCATGCCACTCAGGCAAATCTTACTCAACCGCATGGGGCTGTCGATTGCGGTGACGTTGGCTATCAGTTCCCTGCTCGCAGGTCTAGTAGCCGCCCCGCTGCTCTCGCTAAGCTGGAACGAAGGCCTGGCGATGGCGTCAGGCTTTGGCTGGTACTCGCTTTCAGCGATTCTAATTGGTGACCAGCTAGGCCCGCTGATGGGCGGTGTGGCGTTCTTCAACGACCTGACCCGGGAACTGCTGGCGTTTATCCTGATTCCGCTGGTGATCCACCGCCATACTGCACTGGCGATTGGCTACGGCGGGGCCACCTCCATGGATTTCACCCTGCCGGTGATTCAGCAGCACGGCGGCGTGGCCTGCGTGCCCATTGCCGTGGTCAGTGGGTTTATCCTTTCACTGCTCTCCCCACCGCTAATTCTGTTCTTTCTTTCGCTTTCGGGTTAGCGGGCTTTCGCTCAAAGGGCCCAGCGTCTACCTTTCATGGGAGCCACACTGAGATCTACAGGCAGTAGGTCAGGAGCCATCGCTAAGCAGTAGAAATACGTTTAAACATTCGTTGCTCCTGGGTGTTTACCGTTCAAGGACGACAGGTGAAATATGGCAGGCGCAAGCAGTATATTGATAGCGCTAGCGGCCTTTTGCTGGGGGATATCCGGAGGAATCGCAGGCATTTTGTTAGACGACGGCTGGGATGCAGCAGTCGTGTCATTTTATCGCGGGTTTGTAGGGCTTCTTTTTGCACTTATGTGGCTGCTGCTTCAACGTCGGCATAGCGGCCTGAACAGCACGCGGCTTTGGTTCTGGTCGGTGGTTGCAGGCCTGGGCGTCGCTGGCAACTTTACGTTCTATTTTCTTAGTATTGAGTATGGCAATGTGGCGGTCGCTGCCACCTTGATGTATTGCGCCCCTGTTTTTGTCTATCTCGTCTCATTTACCCTCAAACTTGAACGTCCCACGGTTGCCAAGTGGCTGGCCATAGCGCTGGTCATGGTGGGTATCGTGCTGTTAACCAAGCTGTATGCCATTAGCGCTAGTGGCCTTTCGTTACTTGGCGTAGGCACCGGGCTGCTTGCCGGGCTCTCATACGCCGCGTTCATTTTTGGTTTCAAATATGCCGCGCCCCATGGCAGTCCCCAGGCAATTCTTTCGGTTGCCTTCACCGTGCTGGCCATCGCACTGCTGTTGCCAACCGATGTTAACCAGGCTGTCAGCGTCATCAACGCACCGGAGCTGCCGCTGTTTGTAGCGCTGGGCATTCTCGGCGCTGGGCTATCTTTTCTGCTCTACGTGGTGGGTATCAAGCATGCGGCGCCTGCGCTGGCCTCCATGATTGCCATGGTCGAGCCAATCACCGCTACCCTGTTTGGAGTAGCGGTGTTAAACGAAAGCCTGGGTGTTATTCAAATGGTAGGCATGGGGTTGATATTAGTGACAGTAACAGCGCTCAGCGTCACATCCAGTCGCCATTAACCGGTTAATCAGCGGGTACATCATAGCGCATCAGGCAAGCCGTCAGATCTTCTCGGCAATGCGATGGGCTAGCTTATGAATAAAGGGCCCGCTGATAAACGCGATGATTCCCGCAGCAGGCCAAGCAAGCAGCCAGGCATGCATCCAGATGCCAACAAAATCAGCATGCGTCCCGATATTCACGTAGGTCACCCAGGCAGACATAATCAGCGATAGCGTAAACGACATGAGAATAGCGAAGATAATTCTGTGTTTCATGGCAGTCCCTGAGGGCGGTGATGAGTGCAGGCAGATTAGCAAACATCCATAATGGTAATATATGCCAATATATGAGAACTCATTTTACAGAATTGCAAAATGCGTAAACCCTCCTTAGATGACCTAAATATCTTTATCGTGGCGGCCAATCAACGCAGTCTCACGGCTGCGGCGGCAACGCTAAAAATGACGATTGCTACCGTGTCGCGGCGCATAAGCGCACTAGAGGCCACGTTAGGCGTTGAGTTGCTCTATCGCTCAACCAAGGGGTTAACGTTGACGCCTCACGGTGAGTCCTACTACCGCGAGTGCGAGGAGCTGGTACGCGCGCTGGATCAGCGTATTTTAGATCTCGATCAGACGCTGCATAGCCTGAGCGGGCCGTTGAAGATTATGGCGCCCGTCAATTTGGGCAGCGGGCCGCTGGATGCGTTTTGGCGTCACTTTATCCACCGCTATCCTGAGATTGCACTCACTATTGAGTTGGATAACAACGTGGTCGATATTCGCGATCACCAAGCGGATATTGCGCTTCGCTCTGGGCCACAAAAAGATTCGACGCTGATACAGAAATACCTGGGCTATATAGAGCCGATTTTGGTGGCTTCACCGACGATGAAGCACCCTATTCCCAGTATGGTAAAGGGACTACAGGCGTGCCCCAGCGTGGCAGCAAAGATGTTTAGCGAGTGGCAGCTGTTCCATCAAGAGGGTACTCAGCACGCTTGTCACAAGAGCCATTTTCATATTAGTAACGATATGAATATTGTGCTTAATCTCACTCTATCGGGGGCAGGCATCTCATTGATGCCCGCCAGTATGGTAGCGAACAGCTTACAAGCGGGAGAGTTAATACGGGTGCTCCCTGAGTGGCGGGGGCGTCACAGAGAGATCTTTTTGGTATGGCCCTATCGGCGTAGCCTTTCAGCGCGGGCCAAGCTATTTCGCAGCGAGTTAATTGAATTTCTTAGCCACCAATCCTGGTTTCACTCTGCTGATTAGGCTTTCTGTACGAAGAAGACACACTCAACAACGCTCAGATTTCTGCTTTGGTACCTCTTGTTACAGATGGCCTATTAAGTTCACTGGCTTGAATAGAGCCTAGAAGCTCCTTTCTGATAGCTTGCAGGTCAGCGATTCTGTTTTCGATTTTGGCTAACCTTTCACGCTGAGTAGCCAGGGTTTCCGGACAAAAAGCCGCCCCCTCTTTCAACCGCATGCATTCCGGAAACGTACTGATTTCATCGAGATTGAACCCGCTAGTAATCAGCCGCTGTATCTGCTTGACCTGGGTAATCGCTATAACCGAAAACACTCGATAGCCGTTTTCTGAACGCGAAGAATCAAGCAGATCATGCGCGTCATAGTGCCGTATCGAGCGGATACTGGCACCCGTTTCCCGAGAGAGCCGTCCGATTCTGAGCGGCGGTTTGGCACTACTTTTAGCCACGATCATCTCCTCTTGCATTTAGCGCTTGACCCTAACACCAATGTCACAGTTTACGCTGACCACTTCCATATAACCATGAGGTGCTAATGATGTCTGTGTCCAAGTTTTATCGCTCGTTTTTTGCATTTATTACCGCTGGTTTTTTGTTAGCTTTTTCACTAGCGGCTCTTGCAGAAACAACCCATTATGAGGTCGCTTCAAGCGACGGCGTTTCTATTGCTGTGCAAGAGTCTGGCGACCCTGAAGGCCAACCTATTGTCTTTATTCATGGATACCTGGGCAGCCACCTAAATTGGGAGCCACAGGTTAACAGTCCGCTTTTGCAAAAATATCGACTCATTACCTATGATCTTCGCGGGCACGGTTTGTCTGACAAGCCAGAAGAAGCTATCGCGTACAGCGACGGACGCCGGTGGGCGGATGATCTTGCCGCGGTCGTTAGCGCATCAAATGCCCAGCAGCCCATACTGGTAGGCTGGTCATTGGGAGGCGCAGTTATCTCTAACTACCTGAACTATTACGATGATCGCAACATCAGCGGTGCAGTGTATGTCGATGGTGTCGTCGAGCTTAATTCTGAACAGATCACTTCTCATCCTGAAATCTATCAGGAACTGGTCTCAGAAAACCTGAAAACCCACTTAGAGGCAACTCGTGATTTCCTGCGCCTATGTTTTAACCAGCAACCGGAAAGCGCCACTTTTCAGCTTCTACTGGCTAATGCAGCGCTAGCCTCCTGGGATATGCAGGAAAATGTTCAATCCATGAGCATCTCATTGGCAGGACTTAGCAAAACGGATCAACCCATTCTGATGCTGTATGGTAAAAAAGATGCGTTGGTGCAGGTGGATGCGTCGATCAGCCGCGCAAAAGAAGTGAATCCCAATGTTGAAACGCTACTCTATGAAAACTCAGGACATGCGCCGTTTATAGAAGAGAGCACGCGTTTCAATCAGGATCTGACAACGTTTATTGAAGGCACCTCCCACTAAATACCTCGCACAACTATGTCCGGGCCATTAAATAGTAGCTTTAATCACTATGTTAATGGCCCAGCCAACCATACAGCTGATTTTACAAACCCGCTTTAGCCGCCCGAGCGGTATGAAGCTTCTTATAGCTTTCAATCAGGCGCTGGTGGCGCTCAAGGCCTTCTAACTGCATGTTCGTTGGCGTTAGGCCGTGGAAACGTACCTCACCACTGACCGAGCCAACCACCGCCGCCATGGTTTCTTCGCCGAACATACGCTGGAAGTTGTACAGGTAATCGTCTAGTTCCAGCTCGTCATCCAACACTATTTCAAGCACCGCATTGACCGCTTGGTAGAACAGGCCGCGCTCGATGGTGTTGTCGTTGTACTGCAGGAACATCTGCACACAGTCCAGCGCTTCTTCATGACGCTGCAGCGCCAGGTAGACCAGTAGCTTCAGTTCCAGGATCGTCAACTGACCCCACTCGGTGTTTTCATCAAACTCAATACCGATTAGCGTGATGATATCGGTGTGGTCATCCATCTGGCTCTCTTCCAGCCGCTCGACCAAGTCAGTCAGTTGGTTATCGTCGAGGCGGTGCAGGTTGAGGATATCCTCGCGGTAATCCAGCGCTTTATTGGTGTTATCCCAAATAAGATCTTCAATGGGATACACCTCGGAGTAGCCCGGCACCAGAATGCGGCATACCGGCGCGCCCAGGTCTTCGTGTACCGCCATATAGACTTCGGCACCCAGTTCCTCAAAGATGCCAAACAGCGTCTCGGCTTCTTCATCATTGCTGCCAGAAAAGTCCCACTCGCTGAATTCGAAGTCAGGCTTGGCACTAAAGAAACGCCAGGATACAACGCCTACCGAGTCGATAAAGTGCTCAACGAAATTATTCGGCTCGGAAACCGTCTGTGAGTTAAAGGTGGGCAGCGGCAGATCGTTCAGCCCTTCGAAGCTGCGGCCCTGCAGCAGTTCAGTCAAGCTTCGCTCCAGTGCCACTTCAAAGCTCGGGTGGGCGCCAAAGGAGGCAAACACGCCGCCGGTGCGGGGGTTCATTAAGGTGACGCACATCACCGGGAACTGCCCGCCCATGGAGGCATCTTTTACCAGCACCGGGAAACCCTGTGCTTCCAGGGCGTTAATGCCTTCGACAATGTTGGGGTATTTTGACAGCACCTCCTGCGGTACATCCGGCAGGGTTAACTCCTGTTCGAGGATTTCACGCTTTACCGCTCGCTCGAAAATTTCCGACAAGCACTGCACCTGGGCTTCCACCAGAGTGTTGCCCGCGCTCATGCCGTTACTTAGGAACAGGTTTTCAATCAGATTGGAGGGAAAGTAGACCGTCTCGCCGTCGGATTGACGTACAAAGGGCAGCGATACAATGCCTCGATCTTCGCGGCCAGAGTTGGTATCAATCAGGTTCGAGCCGCACAGTTCACCTTCTGGGTTGTAAATATGCAGGCAGTGCTCATCGAGAATACCTTCGGGGAGCTCGTCATTCGGCCCCGGCTTGAACCACTTCTCATTGGGGTAGTGAACAAATTCACTGTTAGCAATCTCTTCACCGAAGAACTGGTCGTTGTAGAAGAAGTTGCAGCTCAAACGCTCGATAAACTCGCCCAGCGCCGAGCAGAGTGCGCTCTCTTTGGTCGCGCCTTTGCCGTTGGTAAAGCACATGGGCGAAGCCGCATCGCGAATATGCAGCGACCAGACGTGGGGCACAATATTTCGCCAGGAGGCGATCTCGATCTTCATGCCCAGGTCAGCAAGGATCGCGCTCATGTTGGCGATGGTCTGCTCCAGCGGCAGGTCCTTGCCTTCAATATAGGTGCTACCGCCTTCGGGTGCGCCCATCAACAGCGCTTGGGCATCCTCGTCGATGTTTTCAACCGTCTCGATCTGGAAATCAGGGCCGGTCTGAACCACCTTCTTGACCGTGCAGCGGTCGATGGAGCGCAGAATGCCCTGGCGGTCTTTTTCAGAAATATCTTCCGGCAGCTCAACCTGGATTTTGAAGATCTGCTTATAGCGATCTTCCGGGTCGACGATATTATTCTGGGAAAGACGAATATTCTCGGTAGGAATATCGCGGGCGTTGCAATACACCTTCACGAAGTAGGCCGCGCACATGGCAGACGACGCCAGGAAGTAGTCGAACGGCCCCGGTGCCGAGCCGTCACCTTTATAGCGAATCGGCTGGTCGGAGATAACCGTAAAATCGTCGAATTTGGCCTCCAGACGGAGGTTATCGAGATAGTTAACTTTGATTTCCATGAGCGGGCATCCGGGGCAATGAGTGTGCCTAACCGTCGGCAGTAGGCGAATTGCGGCCCATTATCCAGTTTTTTACCCGCTTCGTCTTGGTCAGTCTCCCGAATCGCCTATCCGGCGTCGAGAAGAAACGGCAACGCTTGCTCTGACAATATCTCGGAAGCCCCATTTGAAGATGGCCAAATTAATGTGATTGCATCATGTGCTCAGCCTCAGTTTCGCTGACCCCGAGCATCAGTAAAATCTGGCGTTGTGTTGCCATCAACACCTGCTTACGTTCCGCCTCTCCCGGCAAACTTTTGGCAATGGCGACGGCCCCTACCAGAGAGGCCAATATCACGCGGGACTTATCCGCAATCGCCTTTCTGTCATGGGCAAAGGGGAGTTGTTTCAGCTTACTCAGCGCTATCAATCGCGTTTCAAGCATCTTTTTCATACTCATATACGACGCTTCAAACAGGGTGCGGATTTCGGCTTTTTCGCTGCCTATTTCATTGAACAGTACCGCTTCAGGCCCCGGCCTATGCTTAGCTTCCAACTCTTGGAGATTGCAGTAGTTGGCGACTAATTCGGTTAGGTGTTGTAACGAAAGTGGGCCTTTTACCAGTCTAGCCGCCCGGCTGTTATCAATGGTCAGGCGGACCGACTCATTGTAAAGAGCCTCTTTTGAAGCGAAATGTGCATAAAAAGCGCCGTGTGTCATCTTGGCTAGCTTCATGATCTGGCCAATCGACACCTTTTGAAACCCATTGCGGCTGAATAGCTCTGTCGCCGAAGCCAAAATGCGCTCTTTGGTTTTCGATTTATGGCTCTTGGGATAAGGCATATCTACCTCGTCAGCTAAATATTATCTTGATCATATATTGCCCATTGCTAGGGTGACCATATCAATAACTCAGGAGTCACTATGCACTCACCTATCGTGATTACTGGCATGGGTATGGTCAGCCCGCTAGGCAACAGCGTCAACACAAGTTGGCAGCGACTGGTTAACTGTCAGTCTGGCATCAGCACCATCGACCGCTTTGACACAAGCAATATCCCGATCAAAATTGCCGGGGTGGTGCCGAGCATTAGCCATGACCCCACTGGCGGTATTGACCTGGATGAGATAGCTGACCCCAAAGAGCAGCGCAAAATGGACTTGTTCAGCCTTTACGCGTTAGCGGCAGCTAGAGAGGCACTGTCACAGGCCAACTGGTTCCCCGTTGAGCAGGCTCAAAAACGCAGAACGGCCACCATTATTGGCTCTGGCATTGGCGGCTTCCCCACCATTACGCAAGCCCAAAAAACCCTTGCTGAGCGCGGCTATCGCAAACTATCCCCCTTCACGGTGCCCGCCTTTCTAGCCAATTTGGCTGCTGGCAATCTGTCCATTCGCTATGGTTTTCAAGGCCCACTGGGGTGCCCAGTAACGGCTTGCGCGGCAGGTCTACAGGCGATTGGCGACGGTATGCGCATCATACGCAATGGAGAAGCCGATGTAGCCCTCGTCGGCGGCGCCGAGGCATGTATTGACCCGCTTTCACTGGCCAGCTTTAACGCTCTAAAGGCCGTTTCCACAGAAGCAGACAACCCTGAACGCGCGTCCAGGCCCTTTGATAAAGCCCGTAACGGTTTTGTGATGGGAGAAGGCGCTGGCGTTATGGTGATCGAAACGCTTGAGCATGCGGTCGCGCGGGGCGCAACGCCATTAGCGGTAATTAGTGGCTACGGCACCAGCGCGGATGCCTATCATCTAACGGCAGGCCCAAAAGATGGGGCAGGCGCAGCAGCTGCGATTCAAGCGGCGCTAGGCATGGCGAACCTAACCACTGATGCTATTGGTCATATCAATGCCCACGCCACCTCGACGCCCGTTGGCGACCGGGCTGAAATTGCCTCGCTGCGTACTGTGTTCGGCGAGCGCTTGCCCGCCATCCCTATTTCGGCAACCAAAGCCGCCACAGGCCATCTCTTAGGCGCAGCGGGAGGCATAGAGAGTATTTTTTCTGTATTGGCAGCCAATACGCAGCAACTTCCGCCTACCATCAATCTTGAGCATTGCGACGATGATATGCAGGATTTAACCTTCGTCACGGCGACTCATCAGAAGCACGTCACCAAGCATGTATTGTGCAACGGGTTTGGTTTTGGTGGCGTCAATGCAGCGCTTATTGTTAGCAGTATTGAGCGTTAAAGACGCAAATAAATTAACCGAACTGACGCCAGGCTATGATCGGTTTATCTAAACCCCATTGTCATCCTTTCTTGCATAGAAATGGCAGCGCTTCCTCAAGTAGTGTTTCGGGGCTTTCTTCGGCGATGTAGTGGCCGCAAGGAAGCGCCTTGCCTTCTATATCAATGGCGACTTTTTGCCACTCGCCTAAAGCATCAAAGCAGGCTTCAATGGCGCCTTCCGCGCCCCACATCACTTTTACCGGGCAGGTGAGTTTTACCCCAGCGTCGATATCTGCCTGATCGTGAACTAAATCGATCGAAGCGCTGGCGCGATAATCGCCGCAAATACCGGTAGCGGCACCGGAAAGCGACAGGCAGCGCTCATATTCGGCCAGCGCTTCTGTAGAGAAAGGCGCCATACCGGCACTACGGGCACCCATCACGCTTTTTAGGTATTGGGCAGGATCGCTCTGGATCAGCATTTCCGGCAGCGGCTGGGGGCGAATCAGGAAGAACCAGTGCCAGTAGCTGCGTGCAAAGGCCTCGTTGGTACCTCGATACATGGCAAGCGTGGGGGCGATATCCAACAACACCATGCGCTCTACTCGCTCAGCGTGGTCAACCCCTAATCGGTGGGCGACACGCGCGCCTCGATCATGGGCCAACACTTTAAATCGCTCAAACCCCAGCGAGCGCATTAGCTCAGCCATGTCCTTCGCCATAGCGCGCTTGGCATAATTAAGGTGCTCGGGGTCGTCGTCGGGTTTACTGCTATCGCCGTAGCCGCGCAGATCCGCTGCGATAACGGTGAAATGCTGGGCAAGCGCTTCCGCTACTTTGTGCCAAATCACGTGGGTCTGCGGGTGGCCGTGGAGCAGTAACAGGGCTGGGCCGCTACCTCCCATTCTAAACGTAATCTCTACACCGTTAACGTGACGCGTCTGTTTTTCAAACCCATGAAACATGGTGTTCTCCTGGCATATCTCATTACGTATCAATGCAGCATCCTACGTATATTACGCGCCATAATCCTTTTTAATAAAACAGCATCCAGGCATGATGGCGCTACTTAAATTCACGGGAGCAACCGTTATGAAAGCTGTCGCCTTTACCCAAAGCCTGCCCATCGATCACCCTGATGCGCTGCAAACTATCGAGCTACCCACCCCAACCCCGGAAGCCCACGATATTCGCGTTGCGGTCAGCGCCATTTCCGTTAACCCCGTTGATGCCAAAGTGCGTAATAGCGCCCTACCAGAAACCGGTGAGCCGCGCGTATTGGGTTACGACGCGGTGGGCATTGTAGATGCCGTTGGTAGCGCCGTTACGCGTTTTCAGCCAGGGGACCGGGTGTGGTATGCGGGCAATATTGCCCGTCAAGGCTCTAATGCCGAGTTTCAGTTGGTCGATGAGCGTATCGCCAGCCTAGCACCGAAAAGCCTTTCTGACACGGAGGCCGCTGCGCTTCCGCTGACCGCGATTACAGCTTGGGAGCTGCTGTTTGACCGGCTGGAGTTAGACATGCGCGACACTAAAGGCAAAAGCCTGTTAGTGATTGGCGCCGCGGGGGGAGTGGGCTCAATCCTGGTGCAACTTGCTAAACAGCTCACCGATATTACCGTCATTGGTACGGCGTCTCGGCCCGAAAGCCAAGCCTGGGTCAAATCGCTTGGCGCCGACGCAGTGATTGATCACCACCAGCCACTTGATCAAGAACTTAAAGCGGCGGGCTTTGACGGGGTGGATATGGTGATCAGCCTTAACCAGACGGGCCACCACTTTGAGGCCATTATTGAAGCTCTCAAGCCCCAAGGGAAACTGGCTCTTATTGATGATCCGGAGCTGATCGATGTGCGTAAGCTCAAAATGAAAAGCCTGTCGCTGCATTGGGAACTGATGTTTACCCGCCCGTTATTCACCACTGACGATCTCGCCAAGCAGCATGATCTACTCACAGAGGTAGCGGCCCTGGTCGATGATGGCCGACTAAAAACCACAGTAGGTGAGGTGTTAGGCCCTATCAATGCCGAGAACCTAAAACGCGCGCACGCACTTATCGAGAGCAACCGCACGATCGGCAAACTGGTCTTGGAAGGCTTTTAATTCTAGGAAGGCTTTAACCGTATCGTCCATCGCCAAATTATGGCGATGGGCGGGCTAACACTTGCTGGAACAGAATCGTTTCAAATTGCTCCATGGGCTCGACAGATTTTAACGTCTTGGCGCGCAGAATAGCGCCTTCCCAGCCGGTAAGAATAAAGCTGGCAAGCGCTTCTGGCGACGTGTGGGTGGCAATATCTCCTCGCGATTGAGCATCTTGCAAGCAGCGAACAAAGCGCTGCTCCCAGCGCTGAAACACCAAGTTTAGCGCATCGCGGAAGGTATCACTCTGGCCTGAAAGCTCTTGACCAAGGTTGCCGATCAAACAGCCTGTGGCGTGGTCGCACTCATACATATGCTCACGGCCAGTTGCAAAGTAGCGTTTTAGGCGTTCAAGCGGCGGCGTGTCACTATCTTCTAGCAACGCCACCAGCGTTTCATCATAGGTGGTGGCAAAGCGCTCGATCACCGCCAGCCCGAAATCCTCTTTGCTGGAAAAGTAGTGATAAAAAGAGCCTTTAGGCACACCGCACGTTTTTAAAACGGCATTTATGCCCGTCGCATTGTAACCTTGCTGACTAATCAGCTGGGCGCCACTATCGATTAATTTGTCGCGCGTTGAGGTATTTTTCATATGCCTAAAGTAGACCAGTCAGTCTATTGCTTTCAAGTGAGAGAAAGCCAAGTGAATGAAAGCCAATTTGTAAGAAAGCTAAGCTGCAAGAAAGCTAAGTTAAGTGGCAATTGCATGTTATTTGCACATTGCTTGACTAATGGCTGCTTAACAATGCGCGATGCTAGCATCATACGCTTATTTTTCTGGAATTTTCGCTCCCAATGGATGAAGTGCGGTAATGACTCTTTCTCGCTATAGCGCTACGAAACAACAAGGCCGCATTCGCTTCGGTGCCATCTTTGCATTATTGATTCTTGTTACCACATTGGCGCTTGCCTGGTGGATTATTACCCAACCGCCTCGTATAGAGCGTACCCCACCGCCAGAGCCTCTGCCTACTATGGTAGACGTCGTTACGGTGAACGCTAGCTCTCAGGCGCCTAATCTGTACGCTTTTGGGCGCGTTGAGGCGGAGCAGGAAACAATGCTGGCCAGCCGCGTGGCGGGCCAGTTGGAGCGTTTTGCCGAGGGCGTTGTGCCCGGCCAGGTGGTTGAGCAAGATACGGCTGTGGCCTTTATTGATCAAGCCGACTTAGCGCTGACGCTTGAAGATGCCCAAGCACAACTGGCCAATGCCCAGGCGCTGCTTGCTTTAGAGCAGGCAGAGCAGCAGCGCGCCCGCAGTGAGTACGAATCCTTTGGCCGCCAGCTTTCCGCCGAACGCCAAGCCCTGGTGTTGCGTGAGCCACAGCTGCGCCAAGCGCAAGCCGAGCTCACCCAGGCACGTGTAGCGCGCGATCAGGCTGCATTAAATGTAGAGCGTGCCACTCTAAAAGCCCCCTGGCGAGCTATGGTGCAAGAGCGCTTGGTAGGCGCCGGCAGCCTGCTCAGCCAGGGTACAGAAGTAGTGCATTTGGTGGGCGTTGAGCAGTTTTGGGTGCGCGCCTCGCTACCCGGTGAATGGACGGAGTGGCTGGAAGCGGGCAGCAGCGTTACGTTAACCAGCCGCGGCTGGCCCGAAGGTGCGACACGCGAAGGGACTCTCGTCTCGATGCTACCCAGCCTTGAAGAGAATGGCCTGCAGGCACAGCTGTTGATTGCGGTTAACGACCCGCTCGTCCTAGAGACCGACGGCCCTGCCCTGCGCCTGGGCGATGTGCTACGCGCCTCTTTTCAACCGGCTATTCAGGAGCAGCTTATCTCACTGCCTTCTGCGGCTCTTCGTCCAGGTGACGTAGCGTGGCGGGTAGATGAAGACAATCGCTTACGCCGGACGTCGGTCACCCTGGCTTATCGCGGCGAAGATGACGCTTTGATTCGAAGCGGCTTGGAAACTGGCCAGCAGGTTGTTACTGCCGGCTTGGCCCAGCCAAGAGAGGGCCAATTAGTGCGTATCCGCCGCCCCAACGACACCCCGGCTCAAGCAGGAGATGAACCGGGAGATGAATCATGAAGGTGCCACGCGGCCCATTGGCTTGGATGGTGGATCACGGGGTAGCCCCCAATTTACTGATGGTGCTGTTTATCGTCGGCGGCCTAATGGCCTCGCTTGCGATTAAAAAGGAAGTGTTTCCTGAATTCGACATCGAAGTCGTGCAAGTCACTATCAGCTACCCTGGCGCCACGCCTGAGGATGTGGAGCAGAGCCTGCTGCTACCGATGGAAGCGGCGATTGCCGATGTAGAGGGCATCGACGAGCTGACCGCCACCGCCAGCGAAGGCATTGCCAGCGTCAACGCAACGCTGATTGATGGTGTGGATGTGATGCGCGCCTATCAGGATATCCAGCAAGCGGTGAACGCCATCACAACCCTACCCAGCGCTGCCGACCCACCGCGCTTTACCCTCGCGGGGCGCTCCCGCAGTGTGTTGAGCCTGCAGGTTTACGGCGACGTCGGTCTGGAGGCGCTACACAACGCGGCAGAAGAGGTACGCGGTGTACTGCAAGCCACTTCCGGCATCTCCCGTGCTGAGCTATCCGGCAACCGCGAGCGAGAGATTCAAGTCCACTTGGACGAAGAGGGCATTGAGCGCTATGGCCTCGATCATCAGGAACTTGCCAGCCGCATTGCCGAAGAAGCGCTAGATCTCGCTAGTGGCCAGCTCACAACGCAAGAAGGTGAGTGGCTGATTCGCTATCAGGGGCGGCGTAACAGCGCCGAGGCCTTTGCCGAGCTGCCAATTCTGACCAGCACCCAAGGGGCGCCAATTACCCTAGGCGAGATCGCCAGGGTCAGCGATGGCTTTGCCGAAACTGACCGCGAGGAGTTTTATAACGGCGAGCCCGGCCTCTCAGTGGACGTTTATCAGATTGGTGATCAAACCCCGACCAGTATCTCAGAAGCGGTCAATGGTGAGCTTGAGCACCTGCGCGCAGGTATGCCGGAAGGCGTCAGTCTGGCTATTTCCCGCGATAGCTCAGAAATTTACGAAGATCGTCTTAGCCTGCTGTTAAAAAACGCCTGGATGGGCCTAGCGCTGGTATTGGTGCTCATGGCGCTGTTTTTGGAAGCGCGGTTGGCATTCTGGGTCACCCTGGGCATCCCAACGGCGTTTCTGGGTGCCATGCTGTTTCTGCCCTGGATCGGCGTCTCGCTCAACATGATGTCGATGTTCGCCTTTATTATCGCCCTGGGGATCGTGGTAGATGACGCCATTATCGTGGGTGAGAATATCTACAGCTACCGGGAAGAAGGTTACTCACTGCGCGATGCGGCGGTCAAAGGCGCCAGCGAAATTGCTACCCCGCTCACGTTTGCCATTCTGTCCAATATCGTCGCCTTCCTGCCGCTGCTATTTTTACCCGGCTTTTTGGGGCTAATTTTTGCCACCGTGCCAGTTGTAGTGGTAACCGTCTTTTTAATCTCCTGGCTGGAAGCCTTGGTGATTCTGCCTGCCCACTTGGCTCATAGTCGCAAGCCGCGCCAAACCCCGGCTTGGCAGCGCCCCCTTGAAGCGCTGCGCCAACGTCTTCAGGGTGGCCTACACCACTTCACTTATCGCCAGTTCGAACCGTTCCTGCAGCGCGCCCTCAATCAGCGCCTGCTGAGTATTTCAGTGGGCATCGCGATTCTGCTGATAGCGCTCTCCTGGGCGATGAGTGGGCGTTTGGGCTTTTCGCTGATGCCGCGGGTCGAATCGGATCAGGTACAGGCCACGGTTACGTTGCCCATTGGCAGCAACATCAGCGTTAGCCGCGAGCTTAGCCAACAATTGCTCGACGCCGCCGATGTTCTCAGCGAACGCGAAGAGACGCTAAGCTTCAGCAGCTCACGCAGCCGCCTGGACGGCGAAAGCCTGGAAGTGCGTTTGGATATTGCCAGCGAGAGTCTGGAAGCGTGGCCACCCTCGCGTATCGCCCGGGAGTGGCGTGATCTCACGGGCGATCTGCTCGGCGCCCAGTCGGTGCGTTTTGAAGCCGATGTTGGTGGGCCCGGCAGCGGCGCGGCGCTAAGCCTGCGCCTTTCGCACCCGGATACTCAGGTGCTGGAAGCCGCCGCCGAACGCTTGGCAGAAACATTGGGTGGCTACGGCCTCACGGATATCGATAGCGGCCTTGGCGACGGCAAACCGCAGTTAGAGATGCGCCTTTCTGCCGAGGGCCGCGCCTTGGGGCTAACGGGTAATAATCTGGCCCAAGCCCTGCGCGGGCCACTCCAGGGCGCCACCGCCCTTGAACAGTACGTAGGGCGTAGCGAAATCAGCGTTGAAGTACGTTTACCCAACGACAACCGCGACAGTTTGAATGAGCTCTACCGCATGCCGGTGCGCACACCTGACGGGCTAAGTGTGCCGCTATCACGGGTGGCCGATATTACCATCAGCCAAGCCTCTAGCAGCCTTGAACGCATTAACGGGCGGCGGATTATTACTGTTACCGCTGACTCGGAAAGTGATCTGGCCATCAATCAAGTGCTCGCCACGCTCCAGGAAGAAGAGTTTCCCAATCTGGAAGCGACCTGGCCGGGGCTGGAAGTAAGCATGGGTGGCCGTCAGCAGGACACCGCTGACAACTTAGCCACGCTGAAAACCTCCATGTGGTTAATGATTGCCGCGCTCTATGCGTTGCTGGCGATCCCGTTTAGAAGCTACCTACAGCCACTGCTGGTGCTGGCCGCGATCCCCTTTGGCATTGTGGGCGCCGTCGCTGGGCATATGATCATGGGCTTCGGGTTATCCATCATTAGCCTGCTGGGTATGCTGGCGCTTTCAGGCGTGGTGATTAACGACGCCCTGGTGCTGATTGACTACGCCAACCGCAAACGCCGCGAGGGCATGGCCGCCCGTGAAGCTATTGTGGCTGCAGCCACCCGCCGCTTACGGCCGATCATGATGACCACGCTGACGACCTTTCTAGGCCTGGCACCGATGATCCTGGAAACCTCGCGGCAAGCGCGCTTTATGATCCCCATGGCAATCTCCCTCGGCTTCGGTATGCTTTTCGCCACCGTGATACTGCTGATCCTGGTGCCCTGTCTCTATCTAGGCATGGAGAATGTTCGCGAGCGGCTCAGCGCGCCGCGCCAACCGGCACTAGATAAAAAGCCGAACCAAGAAGAAGGAGCCCACTGATGGCCTTGCTCACAGCCATACGTCAATGGCGGCCCTCTCGGCTGGGGCTCAAGCTGTTCGTTATTATCCTCAGCGTCAATGTCGCGATCTCAGCCAGTATGTTTCTTGCCGTCTCGTACAGTATCGACCGCGGTTTTCTCGACTACCTCAACCAGGCCCAGGAGCGCCGTGCCACCCTGCTGGCCGATGGCCTCGTAACTCGCTGGGAAACCCAGCAGAGCTGGGAGTGGCTGGAGCAGTCACCGGAACGCTGGCCGTTCATTGTCCGCTTTGAGCTGGGTCAGGAGCACCGTGACCGCCCCTCTCCACTCGGTGAAGCGCGGGACTTCACCCTGCGCGCAGCGGATGACCGCTATGTAGTGCCGCCTCACGGCGGGCGCGAAAACTCGGGGAGTTGGCATTGGCTAACGCTACGTAGCGGCGATACCCATATCGGCTCGCTGGGTTTTCGGCCGCCCCGTGAAATGATGGAGCGCATGGAGAGCCGCTTCCTAGAGCGCCAGCAGCGTAATCTGGTGCTTATCGTGGTATCGCTCTGCGTTGCTTCGCTGCTCTTGGCGGGCGGGCTCTCCTGGTGGCTGGGGCGACGCACCCGAGCACTGGCGGGCGCTACGCTGCGGCTTACCGAGGGCGACTACCGCACCCGACTGCCTGAACGCGGCCGCGATGAGCTATCGCGCTTGGCACGCGACTTCAACGTATTGGCGGCAACCCTGGAAGCCAGCCGCGATGCCCGCGCTCGTTGGGTGTCTGACACCGCCCACGAACTGCGCACGCCGCTGGCGGTGCTGCGCGGCGAGATCGAAGCCATGCAGGATGGCATTCGTCCGTTGAACCAGGAGAACCTTAGCTCGCTTGCCCAGGAAGTAGGCCAGCTAGAGCGCTTAGTGGCAGATTTGCGCTTGCTATCGCAAAGCGACGCGGGCGCGTTGGATATTCAGTTAGCGCCGATGGATCTTAGCGACTGCCTTGCCAGCCGGCTGAACGACGCCGACCGCTGGTTAGTCGACAGCGGTTTAACGCTGACCAAGCAGATCGAGCCTGGCATTATGATTCGTGGTGATGCACAACGCCTTCGCCAATTGTGGAATAACCTGCTGGATAACAGCTGCGCCTACACCCAACCGCCGGGTGAGCTGCGTGTTACGCTCACCGCACAGCAGGGGGTGGCAGTGGTCACCTGGGAAGATAGTACGCCGGGGGTGCCGGAGGGAGAGCTAGCACGCTTAACCGAGCGTTTGTATCGCGTGGAAGGATCGCGTAGCCGCGCTAGCGGCGGCAGCGGCTTGGGCCTCTCCATTGCCAGCGCCTTGGTCAATGCTCACGGCGCAACGCTGACGCCCTCTATCTCAACGCTAGATGGGCTACGCTGGACGCTGCGTTTCCCGCTGTTGGCTGCTGATTAATATTTCCAGGATTAATATTTCAAGAACTGATATGACAATAACCGTTAAGCCCTGCTTTCACATTCACTGTTAAGCGAGTCTACCTTATATGTCCCATGCTGCCTCTTTACTGATTGTTGAGGATGAACCGAAGATTGCCCGCCTAATGGCGGACTACTTAACTACCCACGGTTTTGAGGTAACGACCCTGGGCCACGGTGATGAAGTAATGCCGTGGCTGGAACAGCACTCCCCTGCGTTGGTACTGCTCGATATCATGCTGCCGGGTAAAGATGGCCTCACCCTAAGCCGGGAAATTCGCCAGCAATGGCCTGCCATTGCCATCATCATGGTGACTGCCAAGGTAGAAGAGGTCGACCGCTTGCTGGGACTTGAGCTAGGCGCCGATGACTATATCTGCAAGCCGTTTAGCCCCCGGGAAGTCGTCGCCCGCGTCAAAGCGGTACTACGTCGTAGCCAAGCGGCGACCGATGCCCCAGCCGAGGTGCAAAACGCAGCGGTGGTATTAAACGAAGATGGCTGGCAGGCGCTCGCCCACGGGCAGGATTTAGGCCTAACGGCAGTTGAGTTTCAGCTATTGCGGGTGATGATGCAGGCGCCGGGGCGCATTTTTAGCCGCGAGCAGCTAATGGATCATATGTACCGTGACAACCGCATCGTGTCAGAACGCACCGTGGACAGTCACATCAAAAAGCTGCGCAAGAAAATCCACGAAGCGCTGCCTGAACTGGAAATCATCCGTTCGGTATATGGCGTCGGCTATAAGTACCAGCCAGAGGGGTAAGGCTGTTAGCTAGGCGAGATGCCCCTCATAAGCGTAAGCTAAAGTATTGTCTCAGACTGTCGATAGTACTATTAGCCTGCTTAGGACCTATTTCTCTAAGCAGGCCTGCGTAGTCGCTGTTGCGCCTGCTTAAAATAGCCCTTAACTCTATCGAGAGATTGCCATGACCATCTCTTTACCTACCGGGATTGCCCCTTTAGACGCACATCCTTTACGTAGTGAGCCGTCAAATGCCCAGCAAGTAACAACAACATCGGTCACTTCCAACGCCGCAACGACGGATTCCAATACCAGCATTCATTTGGATCTTTCGCCCGTGGCTAGAGGCATAGCCTCAGCTTCAGAAAAAGCTGGTAACACACAGGAAGCGAAGAACACCAAAATCGATGAAAGCGATCTCCCACAGGAGATCAAAGAGTTACTAAAGCGAGTTGCTGAATATAGAGAAAAATTAAGGGAGAAAGAGCAGGAACTGGAAGAGGTTATGCGCGACCAGTCCCTAAACGATGAACAACGCCAAGCAAAACTCGACGCCCTGCAACAGGAAATCAGTAGCCTCAATAATTCACTTCAGGAGGCTATGAGCCAACTAAGCAAACTCGTCACTCAGATGGATATTGATGATGGCGCTGTTGTCGGAATGATGTCATTGGCCATGTCTTGATGACGCATAGGCGTTAAGGATTGACCTGCCGATTGAGAAACGCAATGCCCGCATCTATGGCGCCGCCACGCAGCAGGAAGCTAGTAATATGGCCACGCCACCGCTGCAGGTATAGCTCACTCTCGATATTGTTGTCCTGCAGGGCTTGATAGAAGTCCGTGGCATGATCCACCGGCACCAGTTGATCCCACTTGCCGTGGAACAGAAAAAACGGCGGCGCCTTCGGGGTAATTTGCCGCGCGGGTGAGGCTAGGCGATATGCTTCGTTTTCTTCAGCGCGGGTACCGCCGATAAAGTCGACAACCAAACGCCCGTCATCAAATTTGAGCAAATCACTGGGTAGCCCTCCAGCCAATACCGCGGCTAAACGGCTCTGCTCGCCGCCGTAGGGCTCGGCCAGCGGCCCTTCTGCTCCCGCCACTGCCAATAAACTGACTAGATGCGCACCGGATGAGAACCCAACACCGACAATGCGGTTGGTATCCACTTGCCACTCGTCGGCATTAGCGTGAATCCAGGCCATCGCCTGTTGCAAATCATGCAGCTGGCTAGGGAAGCGATATTCAGGCGCAAAACGGTACTCAATATTCACCGCTACGTAGCCCTGACCCGCTAACTGTTCAGCAATGCCCTGCATATCTTCCGGCGTGCGATTACGCCAACCGCCGCCATGCACGACTAGGGCAGCGGGTCGCAAAGCGTCGCCCGGCTCGTCAGGTAGATAAACGTTAGCTATTAACGCCTGAGGCCACTCGTCGGGCGTATAGACGCTTGGTGCCAAGCGCGTAAAAGGCTGGGGTTCACGCAGCGTACTGCTTTCAATAGCGGGCTCGCCTTGGCTAATGTGTTGGGAAGCGCTACAGCCACTCAGCATTAAGGCAATGGCCCCCAGGCCGGTAACTCGGCGTAGAGTGGTAAACGCGCAACACTGCTGCCACACGCGAAGTTGCTCGGTTCGCGGCATTCTGCTTCTCCTTGATGATTAGGTGACCCCTCACCTACCGACTACGACCTGCAACAAGCCGATAAGATCATGATTGTTGCACACTATCTGCAAACGGTTTGCACGCCACCTAGCGATACTGTCATCGTCAACTCACCAGGAGAGAACTTATGGACGTTTCAAGTGCTAGGAAAATGTCAATTCGCCACCTGTTTGCCCCTGCCCTGCTGGCTATCGCCCTTGCGCCATTAGCGTTTACCGCTCAGGCGTATAGCCACGGAGACCATGAAGGCCAAGGCCCTGATCGCGAACGTATGGAAGAACGCATGGAGGAGCGTCGCCAAGAAGTATACGAGCGCGCCGATATCTCCGCAGATAAGCAGGCTCAGCTCAATGAAGTACACGCCGAGCATCGCGACGCCATGCAAACACTGCGTGATGAGCACCACGAGCGAGTAGCTGGGATTCTCACAGAAGAAGAACAGGAAGCGCTGCGCAATGCCATGCTAGAAGCCCATGAAGAGTATCGTGGCAAACGCGGCTACCACAATAATAGTGATGAAAATACCGATAGCGAATAAACGCAGGCAATACGTCAAACCTAGATTCAATGCCCGGTTTTCCGGGCATTTTTGCGTCTGCACGTTCATCCGTACATTAATAACGCCATACTAATTCAACATACATGAGGGGAGGTTAACTTGAAGGGGGACGCTCAATCGCGTATTTTATTTGAACGTTCATTCAAAATAAAATCTTGTCTTCATCTTTCAACAACAGGAGTCCGCCTGCATGGCGAAAGACAACCCCATCCTCCCCTCCCGCGACCGTCTCAATCCCGTGGTTTTCCACGGTAGTGTGGCGGGTATCGTTATCTTTCTTGTGCTCACCATGCTGTTCACCGAACAGGCAGGCGCTTTTTTTGATGCCGGGCTCGCCTGGGTAAGCAAAACCTTTGGCTGGTATTACATGCTGGCCATTGTTGCCTACTTGGTATTCGTGATCGCTATTGGTATGTCACGCTTTGGCAGCATCCGCCTGGGTCCCGATCACTCTCGGCCCGAGTTTTCGCTACTCTCCTGGTCGGCCATGCTGTTTGCCGCGGGTATCGGTATCGACCTGCTGTTCTTCAGCGTTGCCGAGCCAGTTGCCCACTATTTGGCACCACCGGATTTAACCCCGGAAAGCCAGGAAGCGATGCGTAACGCCGTCGTTCAAACCTATCTGCACTGGGGGCTCTCTGGCTGGGGGCTGTACGTGTTGATGGGTATGGCGCTGGCCTACTTTAGCTATCGTCACCGTTTGCCGCTGGCAATCCGAAGCGCGCTATACCCGATTCTGGGCAAGCGTATCCACGGCCCCATTGGTAACGCGGTGGACATTACTGCGGTGATTTCCACCGTGTTCGGCATAGCTACTAGCCTGGGTATTGGGGTGATGCAGCTCAACTATGGTCTCACCTATATGTTTGGCGTGCCGGAAACGCTCACGGTGCAGGTGATTTTGATTGTACTGGTGGTTGTATTAGCGACGATTTCTGTGGTGACCGGCGTTGAGAAAGGTATTCGCCGCCTATCAGAGTTCAACATGCTACTGGCATTGGCGCTGATGCTGTTTGTCCTCTTTTCAGGTGACACCCTGGTACTGCTGGATAAAGTGGTCAATAACGCCGGCGATTACTTCTCGGGCTTTGTCGGTGCCAGCTTTGACACCTACGCCTTTGCCGATGAAGGTGCTCAAGAGTGGAAGATGTGGTGGACGATCTTCTTCTGGGGCTGGTGGATTGCCTGGACGCCGTTCGTCGGTCTTTTCCTGGCGCGTATTTCCCGCGGCCGCACCATTCGTGAATTTGTCGCAGGCGCCTTGTTTATTCCGCTGGCCTTTATGATGGTGTGGATGTCGGTATTTGGTAACAGCGGTATTGAATTGGTCGCTAATCAAGGCGTTGTGGAGCTAGGCGAGCAGGCGCTCAACACCCCGCAAACCACGCTTTACACGCTGCTAGAGTACTACCCTTACGTTGGCCTTACCGCGGCGGTTGTCACCGTATTGGGTATTGTGTTCTTTATTACCTCAGCGGATTCCGGTGCACTGGTACTGGCCAACTTTACCTCTATTTTGAGCGATGTGAACCATGATGCGCCGGTGAAGCTACGTATCTTCTGGTCGGTAATGATCGGTTTGATCACCATTGCCCTACTGATGGCCGGTGGCTTAAATGCACTGCAGAGTGCCGTGGTCATCACTGCACTGCCCTTCTCGCTGGTTATTTTCGCGGTCATGATAGGCATGTATAAAGCGCTGAAAATGGAAGGCAGCAAGGCCGATGCGCGCCGCATGATTGCCGGTAGCGCCCCAGGTGGCGACTGGAAGGAGCGTTTGGATCGCGCCCTGGACACCTCTAACCGTGCGGGTGCCGCTGCGACGATTGAGCACTCTATTCGCCCAGCGATGACCCAGTTTGCCCAGGAGCTTGAAAGCCGTGGCCAAACCGCCAATGTGACCGAAGAACACGTTGAAGGTGAAACGCTAGCCAACCTGACGCTACAAGTCGATTTCGGTGAAGCCACCAGCTTTGTCTATCAGGTATGCCCGCACCGCATGCGTACACCAAGCTTCATCCCCGCCGATGATGATTTCTACGTGCGTTTGGATGTCTACCTGGCGGAAGGTGGACAAGATAAAGATCTTAACGGCTATACCCGTGGTCAGGTGATTGGTGACCTGGTAGCCGAGTATGAACGCCATCTACACTTCCTCACCTTGGCCGGTCAACAGATGGGCCATGTGCAGGCAATGCCTGGCACTATCGGCGAACCGCCGGAAGATTCCCAAATGTAACGGCGTTAGTGTTTAACCCAAAAGACGAATCCCGGCCTGCGCGCCGGGATTTTTATGCGCAAACGCCCTCGCGACTAACGCCTTGTTGTGCAAATTTCAGTGTAGGCGTAGCGTAATGGCTTGTTTTCTCTATTTTTAGGAGGCTGGCTCCATGTCCCGTGACCATCAATCTTCGGGATACGTTTTCCCGATGCCTGGGAGTGCGTTAGTCAACGCCTGGCGTGAAGGGTATACGTTGGCCAAATTAAAGCGCGATGTGATGGCCGGGCTAACGATTGGCGTGGTGGCTGTACCGCTTTCCATGGCGCTGGCA
The DNA here is from genome assembly GCF_029854215.1 of Halomonas alkaliantarctica. Classification (NCBI taxonomy): domain Bacteria; kingdom Pseudomonadati; phylum Pseudomonadota; class Gammaproteobacteria; order Oceanospirillales; family Halomonadaceae; genus Vreelandella; species Vreelandella neptunia. Next base: position 3,237,249 of record NZ_CP122961.1, read on the forward strand.
ATCGCCACCGGCGTGCCGCCGCAGCACGGGCTTTATACTGCTATTGTGGCGGGCGCGGTAATCGCCTTAACCGGCGGCTCACGGTTTAACATCTCCGGCCCTACCGCCGCCTTTGTGGTCATCCTTTTTCCTATTGTGGCCAATCACGGTCTGGGTGGGCTGCTCATTGCTACCTTTATGGCAGGCGCTATTTTGGTCGCGCTGGGGATTTCGCGGCTGGGCAGCCTGATTCAGTACGTGCCCTACCCGGTCATTCTCGGCTTTACGGCGGGCATTGGTGTGGTGATTGCACTATTACAGTTGCCAGACTTTCTGGGTTTATCTGGGGTAGAACTTGGCGATAGCACCCTAAAAAACCTCATGCTGATTGGTCAGTCTTTGTCTACTCTTTCACCAGCAGAGATCAGTGTCGGGCTTATCACCCTGGTAACGCTGTTAATCTGGCCACGACTGAATACGCCTGTACCTGCCCCGCTGGTTGGTTTGACTGTGGGTACCCTGGCCGCTGCGCTGCTGCTATTGGGCGGTGTCGAGGTCGACACCATCGCGTCACGGTTTAACTGGGAGTTTCAAGGCGAAAGCGGCAGTGGCATTCCTCCCTTTGCGCCTAGTTTTAACGCACCGTGGCATTTCTCTGGCGCAGATGGCACCCCACTTGAGATCAACTTTGCGCTGATTCAGGATCTACTCGGGCCAGCGCTGGCAATTGCGCTTCTGGCGGCGATTGAATCGTTGCTGTGTGCCGTGGTGGCAGATGGCCTGACCCGCACCCGCCATAACCCCAACGCTGAGTTGGTTGGCCAGGGGCTGGGCAATATGGTGGTGCCCTTCTTCGGCGGCATTACCGCTACGGCGGCCCTTGCCCGCACCGCGACCAATATCAAAAGCGGGGCTTTTTCACCTGTCGCTGCGGTGGTTCATTCAGTTGTGGTACTACTTGCAGTGGTCGTGCTGGCAGGAGTACTGGGATATGTACCCATGGCAGCTCTGGCCGCCCTGCTCTTTATCATCGCCTGGAACATGAGCGAGGCGCGCCACTTTGTGCATACGCTGAAAAGCGCCCCCGCCAGCGATGTTTGGGTGCTGGTGATCTGCTTCGCACTCACGGTTGTGTTCGACATGGTCATCGCCGTGGCGGTGGGTATTGGCCTAGCCGCCGCGCTGTTTATTCGTCGTATGGCACAGCTGACGCATACTCAACGCCTAGCCTCACCCGACAGCGGCGAACACTTCCCGCCGGAAGTGGCACTTTATAAAATCAGTGGCCCGCTGTTTTTTGGCGCGGCAGAAAAGGCCATTGCCACACTTAGAGTGATTGATCACAGCGTACGGGTTGTCGTCCTGGATATGCGTGATGTGCCCAGCCTGGATACCACCGCCATGGTGGCGCTGGATACGTTGCGTCACGAGCTGCGAGAGCAAGACGTCGGGCTGATGTTTGTGGGGCTACCGCCGCGCATGGCGCTAAAAATAAAGCGCGCGGGCATTCAACGCGTAGCGGGCAAGTTAGCGGTAGTGAGCAACCTTGCCCACGCTGAGCGTATGGCGCGCCGTTGGCTGAGTTGACTGGTTTAGCCGAATCGAGCGAGGAGAGGATTAAATAGCGGCTGTGCAGTGACATTTCGACATTAAAAAGGGGGAGTTTTATCCCCCTGGTGTGACACCCACTAGTTGGCTGTTAGCTCGCCATGTCCAACACGATGCGGCCTTCGATCTTGCCATCGATCATGCGCTGGAAAACGTCGTTGATATTATCCAGCGTATCAGTCGCTACCGTGGCCTTAACCTTGCCTTCGGCAGCGAAGTCCAGCGCTTCCTGCAGGTCACTGCGCGTGCCAACGATAGAGCCGCGTATGGTAATACCGTTGAGCACCGTGCTAAAGATTGGCAGCGGGAAGTCACCGGGTGGTAGGCCATTAAGCACCAGTGTGCCGCCACGGCGTAGCATATTCTGCGCTTGATCAAACGCCTTCGGCGAGACCGCTGTCACCAAGGCACCGTGAGCGCCACCAATGGTTTTCTTCAAGTAGTCCGCTGGGTCGGTCTTCATGGCGTTAACGGTTACCGTTGCGCCTAAACGCTCGGCCAGGGCTAGCTTACCGTCATCGATATCAACAGCCGCCACGTTCAGGCCCATGGCCTTGGCGTACTGCACCGCCATATGACCCAGGCCACCTATGCCCGAAATCACCACCCACTGCCCGGGGCGGGTATCGGTCATTTTCAAGCCTTTATAAACCGTTACCCCTGCACAAAGCACCGGGGCTATTTCGATGAAATCAACGGCATCCGGCAAGCGCCCGACATAGCCTGCATCAGCTAAGGTGTAGTCCGCGAACCCACCGTTAACGCTGTAGCCGGTATTCTGCTGGGACTCGCAAAGCGTCTCCCAACCGCCTAAACAGTGCTCACAGTAGCCGCAGGCCGAGTAAAGCCAGGGCACACCAATACGATCACCCTCTTTGACATGGGAGACACCTTCACCCACCGCCACGATATGGCCAACGCCTTCGTGCCCAGGAATAAATGGCGGTGAGGGTTTTACCGGCCAATCACCGTGGGCAGCATGTAAATCGGTATGGCAAACCCCAGAGGCCGCCACTTTCATCAATACTTCGCCCTGCTTAGGGCGAGGTACGTCGACTTCTTCGATAACCAACGGCTGGCCAAACTCACGAACGACCGCCGCGCGCATTGTGCTATCCATGATGTAACTCCTAACAGTTTTCGATACGGCCATTTAAGAACGGCTCTTGTCGGTAGAGTCAGCGTCAGGGGGGCCTGACAATCCCGCCCGGCTGATGCCGGGCGGTGTGACTAAAGCAGGTTAGAAGAAACCCAGCGGATTGATGTCGTAGCTGACCAGCAGGTTTTTGGTTTGCTGGTAGTGTTCGAGCGCGACTTTGTGGGTTTCACGGCCAACGCCGGACTTCTTATAGCCACCAAACGCCGCGTGGGCGGGGTACTGGTGGTAGCAGTTGGTCCATACACGCCCGGCTTGAATGCCACGGCCCATGCGGAAGGCGACGTTGATATCACGGCTCCACACACCTGCGCCCAAACCAAACTCGGTGTCGTTGGCAATCGCCAGTGCTTCCTCTTCATCCTTGAAGGTAGTGACTGCCACCACCGGGCCAAAGATTTCTTCCTGGAAGACACGCATCTGGTTGTTACCCTTCAGCAGCGTGGGCTGTATGTAGTAACCATCGTTGATGCTGTCGTCCATGGTCTCTTTATTGCCGCCAGTGAGGAACTCCGCACCTTCATCCCGGGCGATATCCATGTACGACATGATCTTATCGAACTGCTCTTGGGAAGCCTGGGCACCCACCTGAACATCGGTATCCAGCGGGTTACCACGCTTGATGGTTTGGGTGCGCTCGATCACCTTGGCCATGAATTGGTCGTACATGCTCTCTTGAATAAGCGCGCGAGAGGGACAGGTACACACTTCGCCTTGGTTAAAGAACGCCAGCACCAAGCCTTCGACCGCTTTATCAATAAAGGTCGGTTCAGCGTTCATGATGTCGGCGAAGTAGATGTTGGGGGACTTGCCGCCTAGCTCTACGGTGGAGGGGATAATATTTTCCGCCGCGCATTTCAGAATATGCGAGCCCACGGGGGTAGAGCCGGTAAAGGCGATTTTGGCAATGCGCTTGCTGCTCGCCAGCGCTTGCCCTGCTTCGGCACCAAAGCCGTTGACAATATTGAGCACGCCAGGTGGCAGCAGATCACCAATCACTTCCATCACTTTCAAAATCGACGCAGGGGTTTGTTCCGCAGGCTTCAAGACCACGCAGTTACCGGCCGCCAGTGCAGGCGCCAGCTTCCAGGCGGCCATAAGGATCGGGAAGTTCCAGGGGATAATCTGTCCCACCACGCCCAGCGGTTCGTGGAAGTGATAAGAGACGGTGTTGGCGTCGATATCTGCCGCGGTGCCTTCCTGGGAACGCAAGCAGCCCGCAAAGTAGCGGAAATGGTCAACGGCTAGTGGAATATCGGCGTTCAGGGTTTCGCGTACGGCTTTGCCGTTATCCCAGGTTTCAGCGACAGCAAGGGCTTCAAGGTTTTGCTCAATGCGGTCGGCAATTTTCAGCAGAATATTGCTACGCTCTTGAACGGAGGTTTTCCCCCAGGCAGGTGCCGCTTTGTGGGCCGCATCTAGTGCTTTATCGATATCTTCTGCCGTTGAGCGAGGGATTTCACAGAAGACGTGACCATTCACGGGACTAATATTATCGAAGTATTGGCCTTTCACCGGGGCAACGAATTCGCCGCCGATATAGTTGCCGTAACGTTTTTCAAATGACACCACAGAACCGGTATCACCAGGGTTGGCGTAGATCATTGTATTGCTCCTGAGTATTATGATTATTTAGGTGCATTGACAGTGTTGTTCACTAAAGCAAATGGCGATATAGCCCGATGGCAGGATTAGCCCTCATCCCTTGGTAGGAGACGCCATGTATTCCCTGTTGGTAGCGGATGACCATCCGCTGTTCCGCGACGCACTACAAACCGTGATTAGCGGGGGCCTGGCAGGCAGCCAGCTATTGGAAGCGGAGAGCCTCGCTGATGCGATGACGCTGATTGAAGCGCACACAGAGTTAGATCTACTGCTGTTGGATTTAAGCCTGCCGGATGCCGAGGGGCTAGAAGGGCTGACCAAACTGCGGGAGACATTCCCCTGGTTGCCGGTGGCAATTGTGTCTGCGCATCAAGAGCGCCAGCTGGTACTCGATGCCATTACCCTGGGCGCGGTGGGTTATATTCCCAAATCCACCCCCCGGGAAAGGCTGCTGGCCGCGTTAACGCAGATTCTTGAAGGCCAGCTTTATTTGCCGCCCGATGTCATGCGTCGCCCTGCACCGCGCGCCTCTTCGTCGCCGTCGGTGACCACCACTTCATCAACCAGTGAGCGATTGGCGCGTTTGACCGATAAGCAGCTCGAGGTGCTGGCTTGTATGACAACAGGTATGTCGAACAAGCATATTGCCCGGGAGATGTTAATTGCCGAAACCACCGTTAAGACCCATGTTTCGGCGATTTTGCGCAAACTGAATGCCACTAGCCGAGTTCACGCGATTGTTATCGCTGGTGAAGAGGATCTGAGTTTTTACCGGGCTAACCGCACTCGTTAGGCGGCACCCATTAGGCTTTATTGAGCAGCGTGGCCAGCAGCATGCGCAGCCGCAGGGGCTTTAGGGGTTTGAGCAAGCAGTGCATGCCCGCTTCGCGGGTTGCGCGCTTAATCTCCGCCTCGTGATTGGCTGTAATCACCACCGCTGCCAAGCCTGGATAACGGTGCTGCAGTCGCGCGGCCAGATCGATACCGGTTTCACGGTGGTCGCCCAAGTGGTAATCCACCAACAGCACCCCTGGGCGCTCACCGTCACTGGCGGCCTCCAATGCACTCACCGTGGAGGCGGCGCGCACTCGGCATCCCCAACTGCCCAGCAGCGCCTGCATGCCTTCAATAATTGCCAAGTCATCATCAATCACCCAAATGACACAGCCGCTTAACGGGTCCGCTGCAACGTCAGGCAGCGGAGTGAAACGAGTGCTCGTCACTGCAGGGGGCGCGACCGTTGCATAAGGCACGGTGATCGAAAATAGCGCACCCACGCCAGGGCGAGAGGTGAGTGAGATCGGCTGTCCCAGCATGGCGCTAATCCGGTCAACGATGGCTAGCCCCAACCCCAAGCCTCGGCTGTGGGCACCCCTTGATTGGTTAGCGCGGCGAAACTCCAAAAAGATCGCTTCCCGCTGTTGCTCGGGAATACCAGGGCCAGTATCGCCCACTATAATTTCCAGACCATTCTGCCGCCGCCGACAGCCCAGCAGTACTCGCCCTTGCTCGGTATAACGCACAGCATTGCTTAAAAAGTTGCGGACCACCCGCGCCAGCAGCGCCAGATCCGATTCGACCACCGCACTGGAGGGCACGTAGTGCAGTGCCAGACCCCGCACCCCCGCCACTTGGCGGTACTCTTCGGCTAGCACATCCAATAACGTACTGACCGCGAACGGCGCTTTATCGGCGTGGAGTACGCCAGCATCCAAGCGCGAGATATCCACCAGCGTTCCTATCAAGCCTTCGACATCCTTCAGCGAGCGGCCAATATGGCCGACCAGGGCTTGTGAGGCGTCAGGAAGCGAGTGGGTTTCTAACGCACTGGCAAACAGCCGAGCGGCGTTGAGTGGCTGAAGTAGGTCGTGGCTGACCGCCGCCAGAAATTTCGTTTTGGATAGGTTGGCCGCTTCGGCTTCGGCTTTCGCGGCCAGTAAGCGCGTATTGACTTGGCTTAGTTCGTCTAAGGTACGGTGCAGCGCGTCGGTGCGTTCACGCACCTGTTCGGCAAGTAACACTGAGCGCTCAAACGCTGCATAGGGCGCAGGATCAATGTCACCCCCGGTTTCCACCCGCTCCATGAGCGCTTGGCATACTTTACGCAGGCGACGGTTCTCTTCCCGCAGCGCCGCGATATCCGCCGTGTCAGTGTTCGTGGTTAGCTGGAAGAGACCCAAATGCCACCCCCGTAAACGTCTGATTCACATGCATGCCGTGATGCTGTTCGCCATACGTATTGAAACCCACCACGCCAGCTTGACGCAGCAGCTGCGACGCCGGCTCCAGCTGTTGTAACGCCTCGAGCTCCATGCGGCGCAGAAAACAGTCGCAGCCAATAATCATACTAGGCGCCTCAAGCCTTCCGCTCACGCCAGCAAGCATTACTTTGAGATCATCCAGTAGCGGTGTTGGCTGCATGGCGGTCAGCACAATGCCGTTTTCCACCGCGCAGTAAAAGCTCAAGCTACTGTCGCTATTAACACGCTGAATAGAGCGCACATAGTGCTGCCCGCCGATGCGTACGGCTAATGGATGACGGGCAAAAACGCCAGCGTTGAGCTGCGCAGACGCAACGCCTACCAGCTCGGCATACACCTGGGCGGCGGGCAAACCATTGATTTCAATCACTCGCCGCTGTTCGCGGTCCGCCTCGGTCACCACAAGCTTGTGGGCCAATGGCATTAAGTGGTGGGTTGAAAACACTTCAAAAGGCAGCCGGGTGTTGATCATCACCACCACCGCCGCGCGGGTATGAAAGCGCCCAGCGGTATACACATGGGTATGGCTAAGGTGATTATCGTCGCCAGCCGAGCCGCCAAAACTGGGAATACGTCCTAGCGCGGCATCCAAGGTAGCGAGCACCTGCTCTTCGCGGCTGGATAGGCCATCCAACAAGGTCAGCGCAAAGCTGTGCTCGTTGATCGGTGCGATGGATTGTTGGCGGCAACGCTCCAATAGCGTATCGACCAGCGGCTGAGCGTTGGCCAGTTCAAAATGATCCAGATCATCGATCAGCGCCGTTTCAATGGCAAACAGGCGGCGATCAAACCCAATCGCCACAATAGAGCCGCGGTCGTAGCCTTCAGGGGTTATTTCACCCGCCGTCGTACAGCCACTTAGCGGCGTGGTGGGGAAGCTACTTTCCAACGCGTCTGCAAGTGCGGCTAAATCATACTCCGCGCTGCAGAAGAACAGCACGAACCCCAAGTGTTCGTGCTGTAACACGTCGGCTAACTCCGCCGCTGCCCGGCAAGCATTAGTCTGCTGACTGGCCGCAGTGAGAATAGCCTGCTCAACCTGATAAGTGTTCACGGCTCCACCTCTCTAGCGCGGAATGCGTATGCGCCGCCGCAAGCCTTAATGTGCTGAACGCTTCATCAAGCTGCTTGGCTGTGGCGCGTTGCGTTTCGGCTAAGATCTCAAGCTGCTTCGCTAATTCGGCAAGCCGCTCGGCCCCCATACTCAATGATTCGCCACGCAGTTGATGGGCAAGCCGCACGACCTGCTGTGTCCGCTCTGACGTTAGGGGGGTAGCGGCCAAGCAAGCAGTCAACTGGGCGGAGTAATCGCTTACCTGCTGATGGTATAGCATGATCAGTTGCGCCATGCTCGCCTCCCCTAGCATCGTTTTCAGCATGCTAAGTGTGTCGCTGTTAAGCAGTGATTGCTCCTCGGTGAACGGGGGAGAAACCGCTAGTGCCTGTGCCCTTAAAGGTGGCGAGTCAGTGGTCGTAGAAAGCTGCGGTGCCAAGTGCTGGGCCAGAACGTTAGTCAACGCTGAGAGCGACAACGGTTTGGTGATGTAATCATCCATACCCGCCGCCAGGCAGCGTTGACGGTCATCTTCAGCGCCACCAGCCGTCATGGCAATAATCGGCACACTGGCCAGCCAGCCACCCTGTTCGCGCAAACGCTGGGTGACCGTCAGGCCATCGATGTCGGGCAACTGAATATCCATAAAGATCAGATGCACCTGTTGGGATTGGGCCATGGGCAAGGCATCACGGCCGTTCTCGGCCCAGATGACCTCGCAACCCAAGCGCGCCAATAAGCCCCTCGCAACTTTGCGATTAACGGCATTATCCTCCACCAATAGAAGTGTTGTGCCGGTAAAATCGCGGTTGGGGGATGACGGTAGTGGTCTGGCTCCAGGGTCAGCAGCGACCAAGGGCAATTCGCACCAGAAGGTGCTGCCTTGGCCTAACTGGCTTTTTACCCCTAACCGCCCCTGCATGGCTTCGCTTAACCGTTTGCAAATTGCCAGCCCTAGACCTGTACCACCAAACCGACGCGCCACCGACGCATCGGCCTGTTGAAAAGGCTCAAATAGACGCTGCTGCTGCTGTTCGCTTAGACCACAACCCGTATCACTGACTTCAAACAGTAACTGCTCCACCGTTGAAGAAACTCGTACGCTGACGTCACCGTAATCGGTGAATTTAATCGCATTGGCAATAAGGTTAAGCAGAATTTGCCGCAGCCGACCTGCATCCACAAGCACCCAGGTCGGTACCAGTACGTCGACATTAACCGATAGCGTCAACCCTTTCATTTTTGCTCGGGGCGCAAATAGCACGACCACACTATCAACCAGCGGTTTGAGTTCCGTGGGCGATGTTTCAAGGGTTAAGTGCCCTGCTTCGATTTTTGAGAAATCGAGAATTTCATTGATCATCGCCAGCAATTGGTTGGCGCTGTCGTGGATTGTATAAGCGTAATCTTTTACCTGAGCGGGGCTTGCGGATTCGCGCAGCAGCTCACTCATGCCGATAACACCGTTCAGTGGCGTGCGAATTTCATGACTGACCATGGCTAAAAAGTCTGACTTTGCTTGATTCGCCGCCTGAGCCTGTTTGGCGGTGACTTCTAGCTGTCGGCCAAGCTGCTCCTGATTCCGCCTTATCGCCGTGCTCTCGCGCATTTCACGCACCAAAAAAGCAATCACTAAAAAAGCCGCTAAGCTCATACCCACAATCAGTGTCATGAGCAGCTTGTAGAGTAGGCTAAGCTGAGCACGCTCTTCCGTCGCCGATTCGGCTAAGTAGCCGTTAATAGCAATAACCAAACGTTCCGTTAGCCGCGTTAGTGCCTGTAGCTCATCTTCCAGCGCTGCTACCGGCAGTTGATCCACCACGGCGTAGGGCTCAAATAAGATATCGAGCACATCAAGCTGCTTCTGGATTTGGCCTAGTAGCTCGCGGGCGGCATCGATCTGTTGCATGAGGTTGCTGACTTCGCCGTCGTTAAGCAGCGTTATGCGGCTATAGAGCAACTCAAAGCGAAGATTTAGCTCCTCATGTGCCCGAGGTGATAACGGCTCCCGAGTCACTGCCAGCAAATGGTTGAGTAGCTGTACCGCATCGCGATCCAGCTTATACACAACCCAAGCGGTATCTTCCCGCAGGCTTTGAGTGAGATTTTCCTGCCGCCAAGCGGCCAAGGTGGCAACAACCAGCGCCGCAGCAAACAGTAACACCGCAACAATGGCAACGAGCTTAAAACGACGAGGATAACGCAGTAGGCTTGATGGCTGCGCACTACGAGCGCTAGAGAACATTAATATGCATAACCTGCCATACCGCTCTAAAGCGTATTTTCTCGCTTAGCAGCGTTTCATCTTGATCAAAGGGATAGAGCACCCACAAAGGGCCATATTCGCGAATGGGTATCGCCTCACCATTCTTTTCCATGGCTAAGATGACATCGTGATCTTTAAAGTCACTGGCCGGAATTTCGGCTTCGTAGCCGTTCAGCGCTGAGACGTGAACCACATCATACTCAGAGCTTAATAGCGCCAGCAAATCACGCATTAATGGGCCGCTATAATGGCTGCTGCCCTCGGTCCACGGCGTGCTGGTATCAAACTCATGCTGCGGTAAAGCCGCTAACATGGCACGGTCAAATTGAGCATCACTCCCAACATTCGTATGGTCAATATTACCGCTAACGGTCAGAATAACGGGACCGTCGGGCATGTTAAGTTCATCGGCTGATTCAGCAAGCCCCGCCAGGGGAGTGCTGAACATCAACACGACCCACCCCATCAACAACGCTTTCACAGTAAACACCTCACGCAAGATCACTCGCCGGCTACAGCACCCAGGAGCAACAAAAGAAGACAGCGTAAAGGTTACGCCATCTCCTTGAGCAGGTCAGGGCAAATACTGTTTTTTTCGTCACTGAAGCGTTATTAACTGTTCACACTGGCGTTACGATTTGATTTTCTCGAAGGGTTCAAAGCGCACCAAATCTTCATAGGCGTGCCAGCTGGCATGTCCTAGCACAGGCAAAATAAGAGCGAGGCCAATATAAAACGTCATGACGCCGACCAGAACACACAGGGTAAGAATTACCGCCCATAACAGCATCACGCGGAAATTACGTGCTACACAGCGTACACTGGCTTCAATCCCCTCCATAAAGGTTAGGTCTTGATCCATTAGTGTAGGAATCGCTACAACGCTGATAGCGAAGGCGCCAAAGGCAAGAATGCCGCCCGCCACAGTACCCACCGCCAGCATACCCAAGCCTTCTGAGGTAGTCAGCAGCGCAGTGTAGAGCGAAGCGGGGCTGGGCACTTCAAAACCGAAAAATAGCGCAAACAGCAGCGTGGCTAAACGGATCCAAGCGAGGAAGAAGATCATCATCATGACGCCCATCATCGCTAACTGGCCAGCATGGGGCTTCCAACTGCCGAACGCATCACCCAGGTTAGGCACTTGGCCGCGCTCCAGCGCCCGGCTGATACCATAGGAGCCTACTGCCACTAGCGGGCCAATAAACATAAACCCGGCAATCATGGGCAGCAACCAGTACCAGTACCCCATCGTGAACGCACCTAGGGTAATAGCAATACTCAAACCCACCCAAAACATGCCATAAGAGAGGCTCACTACGGTCGCCCGGCGAAAATCCTCTACGCCTGCAGCCAGCCACGCCCTGGGTCGATCCAATCCAACCTTATTAATAGTAATTTTAACGCTGGGCTGATCCGCATGGTGATTTGTTTTTGTTGTAGCCGCATTCATGGCATCACTCCTGTTGTTCCTGATATAGATCCTGGATTCAGGATTTACCTCTAACGCATCAACACTCGTTACCCATTAATATATTAATGCCAATTTAATGGCTTAATATTATTTGTTAATACCCTTTTAATGTAGCTGACCTGAAGAGCCGAGGCTTTGACTGAAAGGTTATGCGTACAAAAAATCCACGAGAAGACCTTAAAGCGCCAATTAAATTGCTGCGTTAGCAAGAGTAGATATAGTCAAAACGCACTATGAGCAGCCATAAAAAACTCCAGGCAACTGCCTGGAGTTTGATTTTTCCTTACATATGCCCTGAACATCTAGCGCACAATCATCACCGACATTTTGGCATGGTGCACAACGTGCTCTGCATTGGGCCCGAGCACATAGTCGACAAACTTACGCTTATTGTGTGAGGCCATGACGATGAGATCCACGTCCAGTTTCTTACCCGCTTTGATAATGGCCTCCCAAGGTGAACCATCCACAATGACGCTTTGCGCATGAATGTCGTCGGGTACATTTGTTTTGATGAACTCGTGAAGCGCATCACCGACCGCTGCATGCGCTTTTTTGGCGAAGTCCTTAGGGAAGTAGGAGCCCACCATGGGCATGCGATAGTCTGGCAGTACCGTGACCACATGGAGCGAGGCGCCGAAAGTTCGACATAGCGTCAGGGCGGTGGGCAGCGCCTTGGACCAGGAAGACTCCTCGTTAAGGTCCACCGGCAACATGATCTTGCTATACATGGCACTCTCCTTCATGCGGTGGCAGTGGCTGAGGTGTTATCACGACGTCGACGCTGCATCAAAACAATCAACCCGAAGAGCAAGAAGGCCGGGATCCACATTAGCTCCTTGGTCCAGCGGTCGACGGGGGCCAACACCTCGATGATTTCTTGATCGAAGTCGAAACCGAGCTCTGCCGCTTGACTGCCGTAGGTCACCATATCAACGGTTGCCGTGCCATCCTCAATAAAGAGCTCCATGCCCAGGTTATCGAGTCGCTCCTGGCCTGTTTCTCCTTCAGGTACCGGCAGGGTCATATAAGTGGTCATGGGATCGCCATAATCATCCAGACCGGCAATCTGCAAGCGCAGAGTGGAATCTTCGTCCACATTGCCTAACGCTTCGACGAATTGCGCGGGCGGAATGGACTCGTAGGGATCATGAATCATATCCATCCAGAAACCGGGACGGAACAGCGTGAACGCAATCAGCAGCAGCACGATGGACTCATACCAGCGGTTGCGGGTAATCATAAAGCCCTGGGTCGCGGCGGCGAAGATCAACATGGCGATGGTCGACACCACAAAGATCAGTACCCCCTGGAGGAAGGTCACATCGATGAGGAGCAGATCAGTATTGAAGATGAACAGGAACGGTAGCGCCGCGGTACGAAGGCTGTAATAGAACGCCTGGAAGCCGGTTCGAATGGGATCACCACCTGATACGGCTGCCGCCGCAAAGGATGCCAGCCCCACCGGCGGGGTAACGTCGGCCATGATACCGAAGTAGAACACGAACAGGTGTACCGCAATCAATGGCACCAGCAAGCCATTTTCAGCACCCAAGTTGACGATGACCGGTGCCAATAGTGCCGACACGACGATGTAGTTTGCTGTCGTAGGTAAACCCATGCCGAGAATCAAACTAAGCACTGCGGTAAGCAGCAAGATGAGCATCAAGTTGCCCATGGCAAGCGTTTCCACCACCTCGGCCAGCACCAAGCCTACCCCGGTCTGGGATACGGCACCGACGATAATACCAGCGGTGGCCGTGGCAATACCGATACCGATCATGTTGCGGGCACCAGTGACCAGGCCATCCCAAAGATCCATAGCGCCTTCACGCAGATCCGCCTTCATATCGCTGCGTCCGCGAAAGATTGACGTGATAGGGCGCTGGGTAAGAATAATGAAAATCATGAAAACAGTGGCCCAGAAAGCCGACAGTCCTGGCGACAAACGTTCCACCATCAGACACCAAACCAGCACGATGACGGGCAGGATATACTGCAAGCCCACCAACACCGTGGGTTTGGTTTGCGGCAGCGAATAGATCGGTTCATTAGGATCATCGAGTTCAAGCTCGGGGTAACCTGACGCCAGCTTGAGCAGTGCAACATAAATGACCGTTAGCCCTACGCCTACTACCCAGGGTGTTGCCTCGCCCAACACCGGCTTGAGCCAGCCAAGACCGTAATAGACCGCCAACGCGGTCACCATCATGAGTAGCAGCCCACCCAGGAAACCGATCACTTTATTGACCAGTGGCTTAGGAGGATTGCTGCTCTTGAGCCCCTTCATATTGGCCTTGAGGGCCTCAAGGTGAACAATGTAGACCAGCGCGATATACGAAATCAGCGCGGGCAGGAAGGCATGCTTAATCACCTCGACATAAGAGATACCCACATACTCAACCATCAAAAAAGCGGCAGCCCCCATTACAGGAGGCATAATCTGTCCATTAACCGATGACGCCACTTCGACAGCACCCGCCTTTTCCGCGGAAAATCCAACGCGTTTCATCATCGGCACCGTAAAGGTACCGGTGGTTACGACATTGGCAATTGAGGAGCCGGAAATCAGGCCGGTCATGGCCGACGCGACCACGGCGGCTTTTGCTGGTCCACCGCGATAGTGACCCAGTAGCGAAAACGCCACTTTGATAAAATAATTACCAGCACCCGCTTTATCGAGCAGGGCACCGAACAACACAAACAGGAACACAAAGCTGGTCGATACCCCGAGAGCGATACCGAACACACCCTGTGTGGTCAACCACTGGTGATTAATCAAGCCAAAGAGGCTCACCCCACCATGGGAAAGAATACCCGGCATCCAAGGGCCAGCTAGGCTATAGAGAAGAAAAATAGACGCCACAATCATTAGCGGCGGGCCAAGCGCTCGACGCGTCGCCTCAAGTAGCAGCAGTATACCGGCGATGCCTATGATGACGTCCTGCAGTATCGGTGCGCCGGGGCGCTGGGATAACTGCTCGTAAAACATAAACATGTAAGCGCCACAAAAGGCCGCTGCAGATGCAAGGACCCAATCCTGAATCGGAATACGGTCGCGCGGCGAGCGCTTGAGCGCCGGATAGGCCATATACGCTAGAAAAAGCGCAAAGGCCAAGTGAATAGAACGGGATTCGGTGGCACTAAATACACCAAACCCTAGAATGAAGGGCACTGGCGATGCTATCCATAATTGAAAAAGAGACCACACAGCCGCAATGCTTACCAAGAGTTTCCCGGGCATGCCGGCTGGCTTGCGGGCTCCCGTATCGCTGGAGGCGACCATATCCTCCAAGTCTACTCCGGCTCCCGAAGGCCTATTTTGATCATCTGTCATCTGCCTGCCCCGCTCCGAGTCGATTGACTCATCATTGCCATATCGAAATGCCCTATTAACATTCTAAACCAAAATGCGCGGCACCCTGGGGTAACCGCGCATTTCTTACTAAGGCAGTAACACCTTAGGCTTCTGGATTACTCGATCCAGCCTTGTTCACGGTAGTAACGCGCCGCACCTTCATGCAACGGTGCGGAAAGCCCTTGAGTCACCATCTCTTCCGGCACAAGGTTCTCGAAGGCAGGATGCAAACGCTTGAAACGATCAAAGTTGTCAAAAACCGCCTTAACGGTCTGATAGATAACTTCTTCGTCAGCTTCAGCAGTGGTGACAAAGGTCGCCGCCACCCCGAAGGTTTCGACATCTTCGTCATTGCCGCGATACAAACCGCCTGGGATTACCGAGGAGGAGTAGTAGGGGTATTCATCGACGATACCTTGAATGTCTTCGTCGTTCAGCGGTATCAGACGAGCATCAACGGTGGTGGTCGCTTCCTGAATGGAGCCATTAGGGTGACCTACCACATAAACCATGGCATCGACGTTATTATCGGCCAATGCCGCCGCTTGCTCGGCAGCATCCAGCTGAGATGCCAGAGAGAATGTATCTTCAGTCCAGCCCTTGGCGTCCATCACCACTTCCATGGTGTTGCGCTGGCCGGAGCCGGGATTACCAATGTTGACGCGCTTGCCTTCCAAATCATCGAGAGTCTCGATGCCTGAATCAGCACGCGCTAGCAGGGTCAGGGGCTCACCATGAACGCGGAATACAGCCCGCAGCTCTTCATAGGGTTCGCCTTCGAAATTTCCCGTGCCGTTGTAAGCTTGATACTGGACATCGGATTGCGCGACACCCATGTCCAATTCGCCGGATTTAATGCCATTGATGTTGGCGACAGAACCACCGGTGGAAGGTGCATTACACTTAATATCTGCGTCTTCGAGGCGATTAACCAAGCGGCAGATCGACTGACCCACGACGTAGTAGACGCCGGTTTGGCCACCGGTGCCGATGGTGATGAATTGCTCGTCACCCTGTGCCATTGCCGGTGATCCAAAAGCAGTGGCGGCAAGTAGCGCACCCGAGAAGGCAGTAGTGGAAAATACATGGCGTTTCATGAACACACCTCTTTATATTGATGTTATGAGCGTATTTGATGTTACAAACATCGTGCGTTTTGGTCTCACCTAATGAACCGTTCCCTCAGGTGGACTCGCTCCAAAACGTTTTCGAGACATTCTGTTTTTAAGACAAACGGTTACAGGCGAGCCATAGCTGCCTGCTAACACTACTTTAGCGAAAAAAACCTAATTAGCGAAATGTAATACGCTAAATAATGAATTTCGCTGTCGTCTAATACTCAGTGTAGCGGTCTTCATCGTTTAGGGAGCGTTAACTGCTATACCGCTTTTGCATAGGGTAACCAAAAGGGTAAGCAAAATTAATCAACGTTATAGCCCAAAACGCGCGGCAGCCATAACGCGATAGCGGGGAAGATTGCCACCAGTGCTAGCGCACAGCCCATCGCAACGACAAATAGCAGCGCCCAGCCGAGGGTCTGTTCCAAGCGAATTTTGGCCACTTCGGTTGTCACCATCAAATTCACCGCTACCGGCGGGGTAAACTGACCAATGGCAATGTTCATCGCCAATAGAATCCCAAACCACACCGGGTTCCATTCAAAGTGCTGCATTACGGGGATCAAGATCGGCATCATGATTAGATAAATCGAGATCGCATCCAAAAGCATCCCTGCGACCAGCACGGCCAGCATCACTAGGATTAGCAGCAGCACGCCATTATCGGTCAGGCTAATAATCCATTCAGCCAAGTGGCGGAAGGTGCCCAACATGGTACCCGCCCAGGCAAAAATACCTGCCAGAGCGATAATCAGCATCACCACGCCGGAGATAATCGCCGCCTCACCCAATAGCTCCCATAAATCGCGCAGTGACAGCTCGCGGGTTAAAAAGAGCCCCACAATCGCACCATAAGCCACCGCCACCACGGCCGCTTCGGTGGGCGTAAACAGGCCCGAACGCAAACCGCCCAATATCAGCACCGGGGCGAACAGCGCCGGTATCGCCTGTCTAAAGGTGGTGCGTACACTTAGTCGCTCTGCCCCCTCTTTAGGGGTACCGCCCTCCCAACCGTAGCGTTTGGAAACGATCATAGCGGGAGCCAGTAGCGCCAGCCCTGCCAAAATACCGGGAAATAAGCCTGCCGCGAAAAGTGCGCGTAAATCGACGCCCGGCACCACAATTGAGTAAAGAATCAGCGCCACTGAAGGGGGTATGAGTATTGCCGTCGAGGCAGAGGCGGCAATCAACGTGGCGGAAAACGGCTTGGGATAGCCCGCTTTGGTCATGCTGGGCAGCATGACCATCGCTACCGCCGCTGCATCGGCAGGGCCTGAGCCGCTCATACCGCCCATAATCATACATACCAGCACTGCCACCAACGCCAAGCCACCGTGGCGCGGGCCAATTAACGCCTGGGCAAAACGCACCAAGCGCAACGCCACACCCGAGCGCTCGAAAATAAGCCCGGTTAAGATAAATAGCGGAATCGCAATCAAGGGGTACTTGGCAATGCTGTTATAAGTGTTGGTACCCATCGTCGCGAGCATATCCGGCGACAAACCCAGCACGATGCCGACGGCTCCGGAGAGCGCCAGCGAGAACGCTACCGGCACTCCCGCTATCAGCAAGCCTGCAAAGGCCAGAATCATCCACACATCAGGGCTCATCGGTGAGCCTCCCAGTTAAACGGTCAGCGGTTTGCTGAAACAAGCGCCATAACATGGCCGCAGAAAGCACGGGTAACCAGACTAAATACCACCATTGGGGCAGGCCAAGTCCTGGAGACAGCGACTCCCATTGATACTCTTGCCAGGCTAACTTGCCGCCGTACCAGGTAATCAAGCCAAGTACGGTGACACCGCATAGCGCTTGAAAAAGTATCAGTGCGCGGCGGTACTTGAGCGGCAATGCCCGTTCCAGAAAGCCAATACGAATATGCCGGTTACGCCGCAGAGCCACCGAGGCACCCGCAAAAGTCAGCACCACCAGCAGAAATACGGAAAACTCTTCGGTGAACGAAAATGAGCCGCCGGTTAAATAGCGGGTAATAACATTGCCCAAACTAATCAACGAGATAATGATTAATGCCAGCGCGCCCAGCCAGCGTTCTGGGCGCGCATCAGGAAAGCCTTTCATGGCAGCCTCACAGCAAAAAAATCCCAGCCATAAAGGCCGGGAGTTTGAACATCAAAGATAATTAGCGCGCGTCGATATCGGCTTGTGCGGCCTCTACCACCTCTTCACCAATCCGCGGCGCCCATTTTTCGTAAACAGACTGGGTGGCATCAACAAAGACTTGGTACTGCTCATCAGTTAATTCAGTCACGGTCACACCGCGCTCTTGAATCGCCGCAAGACGCTCGGCCTCATCTTCACGGGTCATGGCGATTTCCCACTCACCGGCTTCTACAGCGGTTTCGCGCAGCAGGGTTTGCTGCTCTTCGCTCAATGTTTGCCATACCTGCTGATTGACGGCAAAAATCAGCGGGTCATTCATGTAGTTCCAGAGTGTTAGATGCTCCTGGCCGACTTGATCGATGCGCGCGACGTCAAACACAGAGAGCGGGTTCTCCTGGCCATCAACGGCGCCGGTGGTCAGCGCAGGCTGAGCGTCGGTCCAGCTCATTTGAGTGGGGTCAGCGCCTAATGCTGAGAAGGTATCCTGGAACAGCGGCGAACCCACAACACGGATTTTAAGGCCGTCCAAGTCATCTGGCTGGCTAATCGGTCCACGAGAATTGGAAACCTGGCGGAATCCGTTTTCACCCCAGGCCAGCGGGATAACGCCGCGAGATTCGATTGCTTCAAAGACCAACTCTCCTGCCTCACCACCGGTGACCGCATCAACGGCGGCTTCATCGGGAATAAAAAACGGTAAAGAGAACAGATTGAGCTCCGGCACCTGGGGCGACCAGTTGATGGTGGAACCCACAGCGGCATCGATCAACCCAGAGCGCATCGCAGAAAACTCACGGGTTTGATCGCCGGAAACCAGTTGTGAATTGGGGTAAACACGCAGCGTTAACTCACCATCGCTGCGTTCTTCCACTAATTCTGCCCACTTCTCCGCTGCCTGCCCCCACGGGAAAGCATCAGACAAAACGGTGGAAACCGAGAGTTCGCGAGCTTGAGCAGAAAGGGAGGCAGAGAGCAGTGCTGCCCCGGCCAAGCCGGCAGTTAAACGAGCCATTGAGCGTGTCAGCGTCATGGTAGATCCTTTTTAGCTATTTTTATGAAGTGCGCAGATAGCAGTCGTGAAGCTTTTCGATAAAGCCCCACTTATTGTATGCACTTAACGCACGAAAGAAAGACACCTAAGGTCGGCATGACTAACTCTCTTCTGAATCTCACTGAGTCTTGGCCATAAATTTCTTGGCCGTGCGTTTGGAGAGCGTCCATCATCGAATAACCCCGTCCTGCAGCCACTCAGAGCACTGTTATTTTTGCCTTCACCCAAGCTGGTACAATAGCCCTCTTTTCATTTAAACATGGACATCAACGTGCCAATACGCGACCTGCTGCTCGGCCTCTTTGTTATCGTCATATGGGCGCTAAACATCATTGTTATCAAGGTCGGTGTAGCAGAGCTACCGCCGCTATTAATGATGACCCTACGTTTTACGCTGGTCGCTGTGCTGTTGGTGCCCTTCTACCCGGTGGCGCGGGCGCAACTGCCGTTTTTGCTTCTGTTATCCATCACCTTCGGCAGCCTACACTTCGCTCTATTGTTCATTGGTTTAGAGCATGCAGAAGCGGGTACCGGCGCGCTCTTGGTGCAAATGGGAACGCCCTTTGCCACATTGTTAGCAGTGATATTTCTAAAAGAGAAGCTGGGCCCCAAACGTATTGTCGGGCTGCTGCTCTCTTTTGCGGGGGTAGTCGTGCTGGCCGGTGGGCCAACACTGCCCTCTCCGTTACCACTGGCAATTCTGTTGTGCAGTGCCATGGGCTGGGCGGTGTCGCAGCTGTTGATCAAGCGTGGCCCGCCCATTGCGCCGATGGCGCTGGCAGGCTGGGTGGCACTGTTTGCGGTGCCACAGGTAGCGCTGGGTTCATGGCTATTTGAGAGCGGTCAGTGGCAGGCGATACAGCAAGCAACCTGGTTAGGCTGGGGGGCGATGATTTACACCGCCGTAATGTCATCGATCGTCGCTTACGGGATTTGGTACGCCCTTTTGCGCCGTCACCCGGTTAATCGCGTGGTACCCATGACGCTACTCGTACCGGTACTAGCAGTCGGCCTAGGCGCACTGTTAATGGGCGACAGCTTAGGCGTGCATAAGCTGGTAGGCGGTGGCTTAGTGATCGCAGGTATTGCCCTGATTGTGATCAGATTTCGCCGTCGCAATCGATAAACGCAATATAGAGGGGAATCAGCGAAGCGGCATCGGCAGCAGCGCCGTCATCGAAACGTCACATATTCGCACGGGCCAATCAGTTAGGCTGTACCGTTATCAAGCTGGGAGTTCCCTATGCAGATGCTGGCGCTTTACAGTATCAAGGGTGGAGTGGGCAAGACCGCCTCCGCCGTCAATCTCGCCGCCGAAGCGGCCCGCGATGGCAGTCGAGTATTGCTCTGGGATCTCGATCCGCAGGCCGCTACCACCTTCTACCTGCGCAGCAAACCCAAAGTGCGTGGTGGCGTCGACAAACTGGTCAAGGGCAAGGCTGATCTTGATCGGGCGATCCGCGAGACCGACATCGAGGGGCTCGACCTGCTGCCTGCGGCACTGGGATCGCGCGACCTTGAAGCGTCAATGGAAACCCGCAAGCCCAGTAGGCTGCGCAAGATCCTCAAGCCGGTGATGGCCAGTTACGACTTAGTGATACTCGACTGCCCGCCAAGCCTGTCCGCACTCTCCGAGCAGATCTTCTCCAGCGTCGATGCCCTGCTGGTGCCGGTGGTGCCGACGACTCTGTCATTGCGCACCCTCGAACAACTAGACGGTCATCTCGACGCGGTCGAACAGGCCTGCCCGATCTGGCCTTTCGTAACCCTCGCCGACCGCCGCAAGACCCTACACCGCGAGGTGATGGAGAGTCTTAGCGAACGCTGGCCGAGGCGCCTGTCGACGGCCGTGCCTAACGCCAGTGCGATCGAGCGCATGGGTATTGAGCGCGCTCCGGTCGGGCATTTCGCCCGCAGCAGTCCGGGTGGTCGCGCCTATGCCGCGCTATGGCGAGAGATCTCGCAGCGTATGCAATGACCGTCTGCATCAACCCGGCTTAATCTGCGGGTTGGCAAAAGCCGGCTTCGGCGGGAATGGAAACGCAGTCGCCTACTTTGATACCACGCTCGGCAAAATAGCCACCGTTGACCTCTAGCGCCGAATGGTAAGCCGCACCCGCCGGATAAGAGGGGCAGTCACTTGGCGACGAGGATTCACAGGGCGGCATGGTATTAATCGCCACGATCCGCCCGTCGCTATCGATAAAAGCAATATCGAGAGGAATCAGCGTGCGATACATCCAAAAAGCATTGTTAGCGGACTGCTCGCTCTCAAAGCGGAACAGCATGCCGCGCGCTTCAGGCAAGTTCTCACGCCCCATTAATCCCCGCTGGCGCTGAGAAACCGTTTCGGCCACTTCCACCTCTAAACGATGTGGACCACCCTCGCTGTGAATAGCCAGCGCCAGCGTCTGCATCTCTTTCGCCGCCGCCTGCCCCCAGGCAAACGAGCTGATTAGCGACATCGGCAGCAGTGCCGCCAGCGGTAACAGTAACGACGCTTTGAGCAGCGTGCGACGCGTTGGATCCATGCTTACTTCCTTTTGTCATGCGCATCTGCGCGAACTCGGTGGCCTGGCATCAGGTGAATGCCTGCCGCCAGCAACGAAACGTTCACCATTGCACCGCGGGTTAACTGGTTACGCCGCGCGGCATGGGTGGCAATATCGAAACGTAACATATCGCCATGATTGGCGCGCAGTGAAACTGACGTAATGCCACCAAGCACCACCAACTCTTCAACCGAGGCAGCAAGCGGGTTCTCCCGCTCGCCTTGCGAAGGCCGGTCACGGCGGTGAAGCACAATATCTGATGGTGGCAGATACCAGGCCACCTTTTCTCCCAGTGGCAGATTGGCGAGCCCTTCGACGACTTCCAAGTAAGTTCCCCCCCACTGCAGCCGCCGCTGCCCCTCTACCTCTACAACGGTGCCTTCAAACAGATTATGCCTGTCTAACAGGCGAGCAATCAGGGGCGATGTAGGGTGTCTAAACAGCGCCCCGGGAGCGGCTTGCTGCAAGCTTGCACCGTTATGCAGCACGCAGATTTGGTCGGCAAGTGCGGCAGCTTCCTCCAGATCGTGAGTCACCAGTACAATGGGAATCTGTATCTGTTCGCGTAGCAGCGCCAGCTCGCGCTGTAACCGCCGCCGAGTCACTTGATCCACCGCCGAAAACGGCTCATCGAGTAACAGTACTTTGGGGTCGCGGGCCAACGCTCGGGCCAGCGCTACGCGCTGGCGCTGGCCACCTGAAAGCGCATGAGGATAGCGCTTGCCCAACCCGTCTAGACGCACCTTGGCCAGCCACTGCTCGGCCTGTTCATGGCGCTGCGGTTGGGGCAAGTGGCGCAGTGGGAGTTGAATATTTTGCGAGGCGGTTAAGTGGGGGAACAGGGCGTAATCCTGAAACACCATGCCAACTTGCCTACGCTGGGGCGGAAGTGAATGCTTACGTTCAGCATCAAACCAAACGTCGCCAGCGCATTCCACACGCCCACTTTGAGGGCGATAGAGCCCGGCAATGGTGCGCAGCAGCGTGGTTTTTCCGCTGCCAGACGGCCCTACCAGCGCCAGCAGTTCGCCGGGTTGGCAGATAAACTCGGCGGCCAGCGGAATCGGCCCCGTTTGGTGGACCGCTACGCTTAGTCCTTCGATCGGCCCGCCGATGCGTGATTCAGCCACGTGCCCACCGCCTGCGCCCGGCTAGCCCATAGACGAGCCCCAAGGTAATAAACGACACCAGCAGCAGCAGCGCCGACATCTGCGCAGCGCCCTGCTCATCGAAGGCTTGGACGCGATCATAGATAGCAATCGCGAGGGTGCGGGTTTCGCCATCGATAGCGCCCCCCACCATCAAGATCACACCAAATTCGCCCAGCGTATGGGCAAAGGTGAGCGCTCCCGCCGACATAATCCCAGGCCACACCAAGGGCAGCTCGATGCGCAGCAGCGTTTGCCAGGGGCTCAACCCGCTGCACCAGGCCGCTTCCCTCAGGTTGTGGGGCACGTGCTCAAAGGCGCGCTGAATAGGCTGAACGGCAAATGGCAGGTTGGCAATAAGCGAGGCCAGCAATATACCCGTGAACGTGAAGTTCAGCCCGCCGCCGGTCAGGTTCGCCCAAAGCGCCCCCACCGGTGCATCACGGCCAAAGCTCATCAACAGATAAAAGCCCAGTACGGTAGGCGGCAATACCAGCGGCAGCGCAACGAATGCCTCGCATAGGCCTTTACCCCGGAAACGCGCGTAGGCCAGGGCACGGCCTAGCCAAATAGCAAAGGGGATAAGAATCAAGCAGGTGAACCCAGCGAGGCGAAGCGAGACTGAAAGCGCCGACCAATCCATTAAGAGTCATCCATTATTCGACGCTAAAGCCGTAGGTGCGCAAAATGGATTGGCCCTCTTCCTCTTGCAGCCACTGATAGAAGGCAGTGGCGACATCTCCAGCCTGGTTCGTCAACACCATGCGTTGTCGAAGCGGGTTATGCCAAGCTTCGGGGATAAGTACGTACTCACTTCGCTCATTCAAACCGGGGGCCAGTGCCAAGGAGTAAGCCACCAGACCACCACGCGCATCGTCGGAAAGCGCAAACTGCGTAGCTTGGGAGACATTTTCGCCCAGCACGCGCAGCGATTCTGTTTGCTCCCACAGCCCGGCGTGCTCAAGCGTCTGCTGCGCCGCTACGCCGTAAGGCGCGTGCTCTGGGTTCGCCAGGGCGATTCGTTCAGTGGTACCGCTCTCTTGTGCTTCAAGTGCAGCGGCGACTCCAGCAAGCGGCGCATCGTCACTGGGTAAATCACCGCGCCCCGCTTGCTGCATCCACACTAATCGGCCAATGGCGTAGTTCACGCCCTCGTCCTGGGTGTGCCCCTCTTCATAGAGCGCTTGAACGTAGCGTTCGTCAGCAGAAAGATAGAGTTCAAAGGGCGCGCCCTGGGCAATTTGGCGGCGGAAGTTGCCGGATGAACCAAAGTTCAAGCGCAGATCGTGGCCGGTTTCCTGCTGAAACTGCTCGGCGGCCTCGGTCAGCGCAAACTGCAAATCAGAAGCGGCGGCGACGATAGGCGCCGCCGCTATGGCGGGGGCGCTTGTTAATAGCAAGCAGGCGAGCAGCAGCCCATGCGCTAATTTAGCTTTTAGCATGCTCGTCAGCAATCTCCATAACCTTCATGGTATTGGTGCCGCCGTGAGCATTCATGTGATCACCGCGGGTTAGGATCACGTGATCACCGGGCTTGGAGATACCGGTCTTCACCAGCAGTTCCAGCGCACGGTCATTCAGCTCTGTAGCGCTCATTTCGGAGGTATCGAACGGCAGCGAAACCACACCGCGATAAAGTGCCATGCGGCGCTGGGCGATAGGGTTATGCGCCAAGCCCACAATCGGCAGGCCGGAACGAATGCGCGACGCGATCAGCGGCGTATAGCCCGACGAGGTCATGCAGGCAATGGCAGTGACGCCGGTCATGTGGTTGGCTGCGTACATGGCGGAGAGCGCAATGGTCTCGTCAGGGCGGGTAAAGCCTTCATGAATTCGGTGACCGGACTCCTGGGCGGTCTTTTCCCGTTCAGCTCCCAGGCAAACACGTGACATGGCTTCTACGGTTTCCAGCGGGTAGTCGCCCGCCGCGGTTTCCGCCGAGAGCATGACCGCATCGCTGCCATCCAATACAGCGTTAGCGACGTCAAAGACTTCGGCACGGGTAGGTAGCGGTGCCGAAATCATGCTTTCCATCATCTGCGTGGCAGTAATGACGGCACGGTTGAGCGAGCGGGCGCGCTTGATCATGCGCTTTTGCACACCAACCAGCTTGGCATCGCCAATTTCTACGCCGAGATCGCCCCGCGCTACCATGACCGCTTCAGACGCTTCGATAATGCCATCCAGGGTAGCGTCATCAGCAACCGCTTCTGCGCGTTCGACCTTGGCGACCAGGCCAATCTCCTTACCCGCCTCGCCCAGTAAACGGCGTGCTTCGAGCATGTCTTCCGCATGACGGGGGAAGGAAATGGCCAGGTAGTCGACGCCAATTTCAACAGCGGTTTTCAGGTCTTCCTTATCTTTCTCGGTCAATGCTGGAGCGGAGAGCCCGCCGCCCTGCTTGTTGATGCCCTTATGGTTGGAGAGCTTGCCACCCACGACCACCGTGGTATGCACCTGTTGGCCTTCAACGCGGGCCACGTCAAGCACCAAGCGCCCATCGTCTAACAGCAGGCGGTCACCGGCGGTGACGTCCTGCGACAAGGTTTTGTAGTCGCAGCCTACTTGATGTATATCGCCCGCATCGCCATCGAGCGCCATATCGAGAATAAACGGCTGGCCCTCTTTGAGTACTACGGCACCATCCCTAAACCGCGCAATACGAATTTTCGGACCTTGCAGATCGCCCAGAACCGCTACGCTGCGACCTAGCGTGGCGGCGATTTCACGTACCTCGGTTAACCGGCGGCGGTGATCATCTGCGGTACCATGGGAGAAATTAAGACGCACCACATCCACACCCGCCTTGAGCATGGCTTCCAACATGCCCTTCCGGTCGCTGGCAGGCCCAAGAGTGGCGACAATTTTGGTACGACGGATCGAGGAGAAGTGCAGTGCGTTCATTATGTTCCAACCATGCGAATTAACGTGTAGTGACTCGTTAGAGTGACCTTATTTCATCACCCTAGCTTATCAGTTTAACGCGTGCGATATGACAGCAGTGCAACACATCAAGCGCGGATTACTTCAACGTCACCGTGATCGCCAAGGGAAACTCATCGCAGTTATTGCCATCACCGCCCCGATCCACCACTAAAAACTCGCCTTCACGCTCCAGCACCGACTGAATAGCATGCCATGTACCCGCGCGGTAGTTCACACCTTGGCGGCCATCGGTAACAAAGGCGCGCACATCGTCAGGGTTGATGTGCTCACCAGGCGGCGCCACCACCACAATAAAACGCTCCTGATGAAGCGGCATAAAGGCCTGACTGCCCTGGGGGTGACGCTCCAGGAACGTTAGCTCCAGCGGCAGTGTAATCGGCTGGCTCACGAAGATATTAATCAGCGTATGGGCGTTTTCACCCAAGGTTTCTACCTTGGCCAGATCATGGTGACGCTGGGTGCGCCCGGCGTTAATGGGAAACGACTTCGATGTACGTGCATCCATCACATCGCCAAAAGGAGCGAAGGCTTCAGCCGTTAGCGGCTCGGCTTTTAGTTCTAGCATAGAGTTATCCTTGAAAGCTGCCCTTGAGATATATCTCAGTCGAGGGCAGGCCTACGAGGAGGCGCTGTGAACCCATCCTTGGGCGCTACCTATGCCATCCATGGCATAGGACCTCCTCTTCGGCCTGCCCTCGCCTTTCTTATCGTGCACTTAGGCGAAGAGAGGCATGGCGATTAACATCTTTATACAACAGGTACCGGAACGGCCCAGGGCCAGCGGCGTAGCAGGCCTGGGGGCAGAAGGCGCGTAGCCACATGAAGTCCCCGGCTTCTACCTCTACCCAATTTTGATTCAGGTGATAAACAGCTTTGCCTTCAAGCACGTAGAGACCGTGCTCCATGACATGAGTTTCATCGAAAGGAATCACGCCGCCGGGCTGAAAGGTCACGATATTGACGTGCATATCGTGGCGGACGTCCGCAGGGTCGACAAAACGCGTAGTGGCCCAGCGCCCTTCTGTGCCCGGCATTTCGATAGGCGCAATATCCTGCTCGTTGGTCACAAACGCCTTTGGCACCTCGAGTCCTTCCACAAACTCATACGCCTTGCGTACCCAGTGGAAACGCACCGGCGCGTTTGATTCGTTGCGCACCTGCCACGAACTGCCAGGGGGAATAAACGCATAGCCGCCGGGCTGCATAGTGTGGCGCTCGCCTGACAAAGTAAGCGTTAACTCACCCTCCACAATAAACAGCACGCCTTCCGCCTGGGGGTCTGGCTCAGGCTTGTCACTGCCACCCTGGGGCTGGACTTCCATAATGTACTGGGAGAACGTCTCGGCAAACCCCGACAGTGGCCGCGCCAGCACCCACAGCCGAGTGCCTTCCCAAAACGGCAGATTGCTGGTGACGATATCGCGCATCACACCTTTGGGAATCAGCGCGTACGCTTCAGTGAATACAGCACGGTCAGCGGTAATTTGGGTTTGCGGTGGGTGTCCACCGGTGGGGGCATAGTAGTTAGCCGAGCGACTATTGGTTGGCATTATTTCTCCCTTTTAGTTAAGCGTAGCGTGTTGGTCGGCTGTCTTTACCACAGCTCTATGTATTCACTCTTGTATACAATATTACGCTAGGCTTTGTCGTCTAAAAAGACTAGAGCACGGCAGAAATAAACTGTTTCAACTCGGGCGTTTGTGGGTTGCTGAATAGTTCGCTGGGAACGCCCTCTTCATGGATGCGCCCCTGGTGCATAAACACCACGCGGTCGGCCACATCACGGGCAAAACTCATTTCGTGGGTGACCAAAATCAGCGTCATGCCCTCTGCCGCCAACGCTTCTAATACGCGCAGCACCTCCCCAACCAACTCTGGGTCAAGGGCAGACGTCACCTCATCGCAGAGCATCACTTTAGGGCGCATGGCCAATGCCCGAGCGATGGCGACCCGCTGCTGCTGCCCACCGGACAGCTGCGCCGGATAGGCATCGTATTTGTCCGAGAGGCCGACTTTCTCAAGCACTTCGCGGGCAATTTTATCAACGTCAGCCTTCTCTTCACCACGCACTACCAGCGGCGCCAAACAGACGTTTTCACCCACGGTTTTATGGGGAAACAGGTTAAAGCTTTGGAATACCATGCCGACGTTTTCACTCAGCTCTTTGGGCGACATCGACGCCGCATCGAGCTGCTTATCGGCAATGGTGATCTCGCCGCTGTCGTGTTTTTCCAGCTGATTCAGGCAGCGCAGCAGGGTACTTTTACCCGAGCCACTGCGGCCAATAATCGCCACCACTTCGCCTTCCGCAACCGACAGGCTGATACCTTTAAGCACTTCCAGGTCGCCAAAGGCTTTATGAACGTTATTAACGTAAACCAGCGTCATAGAGCTTTTTCTCCAGATAGCGCGCATAGCAGGAAAGTGGGTAGCACAGCGCGAAGTAAAGCAGAGCCACAAGGGCAAAGATGGTGAAGGGTTCGAAGGTGGCGTTATTGAGCATGGTGCCCGCCTTGGTCAGCTCGACAAAGCCAATGATGGAGGCCAACGCCGTGCCTTTGATGACCTGTACCGAGAAACCTACCGTAGGCGGAATCGAAAGCCGCAGCGCCTGAGGCAGAATGACATGGCGCATGGTCTGGAAGTAGTTCATGCCCAGCACCCTCGATGCGTGCCACTGCCCTTTGGCCACCGCCTCTAAACAACCGCGCCAGATGTCACATAGGAAAGCACTGGTGAACAGCGTCAGTGCGATGGAAGCCGCCAGCCAGGCAGAGATCGGATGGCCCATGGCGGCAGCGCCAAAGAAGATCAAGAACAGCTGCATCAACAGCGGCGTGCCCTGGAACAAGTCAACATAAAGTGACGTTAAGCGCTGCAGCCAGCGATTGCTGGAGAGACGCATAAAAGTCAGTAACAGCCCCACCGTCGCACCGCCTGCAAAGGCAATCAGTGAAAGAACAATGGTCCAGCGGGCTGCCAGCAGCAGGTTGCGCAGAATGTCCCAAAAGGTGAACTCAATCATCGTTGTTCTCCTTGCTGATAGGCGAATACGCGCTTGCCCACCAGCATAAAGCTACGCCGCATGCCGAAGGCGAGGAGCAAATAGACCAGCGTGATCAGCAGGTAGACTTCAAAGCTGCGAAAGTTGCGGGACTGGATAAAGTTAGCGGCGTAGGTCAGATCAAAAACCGAAATCTGCGACACCACCGCAGAACCCAGCATCACAATGATCGACTGACTAATGAGCGCGGGGTAAACGCGCGCAAAGGCAGGCACCAACACGACATGGCGAAAGCTTTGCAACGTGGTCATGCCCAATGCCCGCCCGGCTTCCAACTGCCCCTTGGCCGTGGCGCTAATCCCAGCGCGTAGAATCTCGGCGCTGTAAGCGGCCAGGTTGAGCGTCATGGCAATGAACGCCGCAGTGATGGCATCAATTTTGATGCCGAGCCCCGGTAGCCCGAAGAAGATAAAGAACAGTTGCACGATGAAGGGTGTGTTGCGGGTTACCTCGACGTAGCCGCCTAGCCCCCAGCGCACCCATGGCTGCGCATTCACGCGTAAATATGCTACCGCCACTGCCAGCGACAATCCCGTTAAGGTTGTCATCACGGTCAAAATGACCGTGGTGGTAAATCCTTTGAGAAGCTCACTGACGTAGGGCAACAGGGTGAGAAAATCGAGTGTTGGCCCCATGTCGACCCTCAGCTACCGAAGTTTTCAGGCAGGTCGGCACTGAACCAGCGCTGGGACATTTCATTCAAGGTGCCATCTTCCAGGCCCTGGGCAATCAAGCGATTCACTTCTTCCATTAACGCTGGCTCGTTTTTATTCATACCTACATAGCAGGGTGAATCTTTGAGCTGGTAAACCAATGAGGGCGCACGGTCGCTGTTTCGCTCGGCGATTTCGGCGGCGACGACGTTACCGGTGGCGACGTAATCGACCTGGCCGGAAAGAAAGGCCGAAATGGTGGTGGCGTTGTCTTCAAAGCGCTGCACTGTCGTGGAGTCCGGGGCAATATTGGAAAGCTCCATATCTTCCACGGCACCGCGGGTTACCCCGATGGTTTTATCGGCCAAGCCTTCTGGACCTTCCACGCTTTCATCCGCATTGGCGCTGAACACCCCTAGGAAGAACGGCGCGTAGGCATCAGAAAAATCAATCGCCGCTTCGCGCTCAGGATTTTTACCCAGGCTGGAGATCACCAGATCCGCCTGACCGGTCTGCAAATAGGGAATACGGTTAGCGCTGGTGACGGGGATAATTTCCAGCTCCACGCCCATTTCATCAGCGAGGTATTGGGCCATATCAATATCGTAGCCGCGGGGCTGCAGGTCGGTGCCTACCGAGCCAAACGGTGGAAAATCTTGCGGGACAGCTACCCGGATGGTGCCGCGTGATTCGATATCCTCTAGCGCATCCGCCTGAACGTTTGGGCTAGCGGCAATAGCACCGAGGGCAACGACAGCACTCAGCCCTGCGGCTAAAACACCGGACTGTAGTCGTTTGAATTGGTTAGAGAAAGAGTGATTGAGGCGTCGCGATAGCGATTTCATGGTGTTCTCCTAACAAGGGCGTGTTGTTCAGTGAATAGCCGTAATGCAATGAGCAAGGGATGCAGAGCGAGTGAAAGCTTTGTTGCATAAAGCCTTATAAAGAAACTTTCGTTTCACCCATCCAACTAGCTGCAACAGCGATACCAAAATTGATGAACGTTTTTCAGAACAGCCGCTTAGCGGACGCACGAAGGCACAACGTAGCGATTGCCGCGTTAAGAGGAAGGTAAAAAAAGAAGAGAGATGCAATGTGTTGGTGCAGTTTTTATCCCTCAACGGGACAGAATGCACCATGAAAGGAGGTCTAGCTTATTGAGCGCTCCAATCTACGCTCATGGTCGGCGCTTCCAACTCACTAAGCTCAGCGTAAACATCGCTGATGGCGCTGATGCGCTCTCGACCTTCTGCAAGGCGCCGATGCAATAAGCCGTTGGCAATCAGGCAGATCAGGCTATTGGCAGCGGCGTAGCTATCAAACGCCGAGAGGCTTTCCAGCGGCGTTTCAAAAAACCACGTTACCTGTGAGGCGAAACTTACCGCGGTGGGGTCAGCCAGTAAGGCCACTTTGGCAGGTGAGCGCTCAAGTGCATCAATTAGCGAGGCAAAGGCCGCAGGGCGGCGGCGAAAGCCAAACAGGACCACCACATCCTGCTCGGTGAGATCGACAATCTCTTCCGCTAACGACTGGTTTGGATGAGGCACCACCCGCACCTGGGTGCGCGCCTGAATCAACTGCTGGCGAAAATGCAGCGCTAAAGGGTAGCTGTTACGAAAACCGATCACGACCACATGACGTGCGCTATCCAGCCGCTCTACCAGTGCCGCAAATTGATCCGCCGCAATGCCGTTTAAGCAGCGCTGCAGATTATCCTGCTCTCGCTGCAAATGGCGCTGAAACGGCGCGCCAGCCTCTTCCTGCATGGCGTCGGCGTCGATAACCAAAGGCACGCCCAGGTTCCGCAGTTGGCGGGCGTGATCTTTAACGGTGCGGTAGCTTTCAAACCCCAAGCGCTTGAACAAGCGGCTGACCGTCGATTTGGATACCCCGGTCAAGCGCGCCAAATCAGCGGCGCTGTACACCGCTAGATCATCAAAGTGATCGAGGATAAAGCTCGCCACCCGCTGCTCCTGGGCAGTTAGCGCGTCAAACTGGGCGGTAATCCGCTGTCCGATATGCGGCGTCATAGCATCCTATTAAGCGACTTGATTAGCGCGTTGGCGCCGGGTGGTGTTCCGCCCAGTGACGGGCAATATCAACCCGCCGGGCCACCCAAACGCGGTCGTGGGTTTCGATATAATCCAAAAAGCGTTGCAGGGCGCGAAAACGTCCGGGGCGACCCAGCAAACGGCAGTGCATGCCTATTGAGAGCATTTTGGGCGCCTCCTCCCCTTCTGCGTAAAGTACATCAAAGGCATCGCGCAGGTAGGTAAAGAAGTGGTCCGCGGTGTTGAAACCTTGCGGCGCGGCAAAGCGCATATCGTTGCTGTCCAGGGTGTAGGGCACAATCAAGTGGTTGTGGTCACCGCCTTGACTATCCGTCACCTGGGTCCAGAAAGGCAAGTCATCGCCGTAGTAGTCGCTATCGTAAAGGAAGCCGCCTTCGTCCAGCACTAAGCGCCGGGTATTAGGGCTATCGCGACCGGTGTACCAGCCTTGGGGTTTTTCGCCGTAGAGGCGCTGAAAAATTTCCATGGCCTGCTGCAGATGCTCCCGCTCAATGTGCTCGGGCACTTCCTGGTAATGAATCCAGCGGTAGCCGTGGCAGGCAATCTCGTGGCCCAGCTCTTTAAAGGCCATCGCCACATCGGGATTGCGCTCCAGCGCCATGGCAACGCCAAACACCGTGAGCGGTAAATCACGCTTTTCAAACTCGCGCAGAATACGCCACACCCCAGCGCGAGAGCCATACTCGTAGATCGACTCCATGCTCAAATGGCGATCAGGATAAGCCGGGGCGCCGATAATTTCCGATAGGAACTGCTCGGAGCCTGAGTCGCCGTGCAACACGCAGTTCTCGCCGCCCTCTTCGTAGTTGAGCACAAACTGAACGGCAATTTTCGCTTTATTGGGCCAGTTGGCGTGAGGCGGATTGCGGCCGTAACCGATCAAATCACGGGGGTAATGCACCTTGGATGAGGACGACATTGTTATCTCCTTCGGTCATATTCCTGGCCAGCACGGGTTAGCCTCTACTGCATTGAGCACCGCACCCGTTCGGCAGCTAATTATTTGTATACAAAATAGCGGCATTAATAGCGTACCGCAACGCAGCCAGCCGCTAATCCTCTGACACCAATACTCTTTCTCACTGGTAGAACTGTTAAGCCATTGAATCCTGAACGATTGGTCAAACGTTTCGCCTATCACTTTGGTCGTGTATTCGTAGCTAGGCCCTTGCGTCTCGTTAGAAACCGCCCTATTTTTGTATACAAGAAAAGTTATATTGTTTACATGCGGATTATTTAACGTGCATATACGAATTATTAACCCCAACACCACGGCCTCGATGACCGCTGCTATTCATCAGGCAGCACAGCAGCATGCAGGCCCTGGCACCACGGTGAGCGCTTCACAGCCGGATGCGGGGCCGGTTTCAATCGAAAGCCATTTCGACGAAGTGATTAGTGCGGTAGGGGTGGCCGAAGAAGTCCTGAAGGGCGAGCGCGAAGGCGGCATCGATGCCTATATAGTGGCTTGTTTCGGTGACCCCGGTTTGCTCGCCGCGCGGGAGTTAACCAGCGCGCCGGTCATCGGCATCGCTGAAGCGGCCTTTCATCTCGCCACACTGGTAAGCACCCGCTTTTCCATCGTCACGACTCTGGGCCGCACCGGCATTATCGCCGAGCACCTGCTTCAACAGTATGGCTTTAGCCACCACTGCCGTCGTATACGCGCCGCGGAAATCCCGGTATTGGATCTGGAGCATCACCCTGACGCGGCGTTCAAACGCATTGTGGAAGAGTGCTGCCACGCGAGGGATGAAGACGGCATTGGCGCCATCGTTTTAGGCTGCGGAGGAATGGCCAACTTGACCCAGCAGATCAGCCGCGAAGTCGGCCTGCCGGTAGTAGAAGGTGTCACCGCTGCGCTGAAACTGGCGGAATCACTGGTGAGTTTGGGGCTGCATACCAGCAAATATGGCGATCTTGCCTACCCACGCCCCAAAGCCTTCACCGGTAAGTTTTCTGAACTATCAGATCTTGCGCTACCGTTTAAGTCGTAACAGTTCCAAAAATAATAGTGATTAAACAACATCTAATAATAATAGCTTAAATAGAATTTAAAAAAGTACGTCCATTAGCACGCCACGCCGCAAGCGTTTCCCGATACCTAATCGGGGATTAATAAAAACCGATAATCTTGCGAGGACGACATCATGAGCGCTTCACCCTCGGCTCTTGCGTCAGAAGAACGATCCGATGCTGGATCAAAAGCACTCGGGGCAGAAAGCCTGGCCCCTCAACAGACCCGGATTATGGGGCGCGGCTCCTACTTTCTGGCCTGGTTTGGCGGCTGCGTTTCCATCGGCACCTTTGCCATGGGCTCAAGCGTGGTCGGCACCCTGAACCTGTTACAAGCCACCCTGGCGATTGCCATCGGCTGCTTTGTGATCGGGATTGCCCTGGCCATTAACGGGGCTGCGGGTTACAAATACGGCATTCCGTTTATGGTGCAGGCGCGCAGTGCCTTTGGCTTTACGGGCACGCGCTTACCGGGCCTAGTGCGCGCGGTTCCGGCGGTAGTGTGGTACGGCTTTCAAAGCTGGATTGGCGCCGGGGCACTCAATATGGTCTCGGCGACCCTGTTCGGTTTCGACAACCTTATCTTCTACTTTATTACCTTTCAGTTTCTGCAAATCGGCCTGTCGGTGATGGGTTTCCAGGGCATCAAGTGGTTAGAGAATATCGGCAGTGCCTTTATCCTCGCCTCGCTGGTGTATATGTTTTACGCCACGGTGCAGCGCTATGGCGATGAGCTTTCCGCCAGCTTGCTGACCATGGAAGGCTCCTGGGGAATGCCGTTCTGGGGCGCGACCATGCTGTTCCTGGGCATTTACAGCACCATGATGCTCAACGTCAGTGACTACTCCCGCGAGCATAAAAAGGGCACCGCCCAGAGCCTGCTGACCACCATCTACGCCATGTCGATTCTGCCCTGCACGCTGTTTATGGGCTTGATCGGTTACATGGTCTCGCAAGCTACCGGCACCGCCGACCCTATCCAGGTGTTCGCCAACGCCGTCGACAACACCCCGCTGTTAATGACCACCCTGCTGTTCATCGCCTTCGCCCAGGTCACCACCAACGTACTCAACAACGTGGTACCACCGACCTACGTGCTAATGGACGTATTCAAGATCAAGTTCTCGGTCGCCACGGTTATCGTTGGCTTGCTGGCCTTCGCCACCTTCCCCTGGAAACTGGTGCAGCCCGGCTCTGCAGCAGGCCTACAGCTGTTTGTGCAAACTTATTCCGCCTTTTTAGGCCCCATCTTCGCCATTCTGGTGGTGGATTATTACGTCATTCGCCGCCGCACGCTGGATATCGACAAGCTCTATGACGCCAACGGCCCCTACCAGGGCGTGAACTTAGCCGCGTTCATCGCTACCGCGATTGGCATTGTGGCGGCGCTCTCTTTCTCGGCGATCTCGTGGTACGCCAGCCTGATCCCCGCCGGTGTTACCTACTACCTACTCATGAAGTACTGGGCTCCCTGCCAGCGCTTTAGTCAGTAACTCCATTTGCCTACCGAAGAGCGAATAAGATGAAAGAGAGCAAAGACATGAGTGACCTGGATATTAAGCACATTGATCCCACGCTGTATAACGAGGATCTCGCGCCGCTTAAACCCCAGGATCGTAACTGGGGCGCGTTTGAAATATTTAACGTTTGGTCTAACGATATCCAGAGCCTGTTTGGTTACACCCTGGCGGCTTCACTGTTTTTAACCTACGGCCTGAACGGCTGGGCGGTGATGGCGGCGATTATTCTGGCCGGTGTGATCGTGATGTTCCTGGTCAACCTCACCGGTAAGCCCAGCGTTAAATACGGCATTCCTTTTCCCGTCATGGTACGCGCCAGCATGGGCGTACGCGGCGCGAACCTACCCGCGATGCTGCGCGCCATCGTGGGGATTTTCTGGTACGGCGTGCAGACCTATTTCGCCTCCACCGCCGTCACCCTGCTGATTACGGCCTTTTTTGGCGCAGGCAATGGCAGCACCTTCCTGGGACTCTCCGGCGTGGCGTGGGTGTCATTTGTGATTGTGTGGCTGTTTCAGATCGCGATCTTCTGGCAAGGCATTGAGCGTATTAAGCACTTCCTTAACTGGGCGGGCCCGCTGGTCTACGTGGTGATGTTGGTGCTGATGGTTATTGTTTGGTATCAGGCGGGCAGTGAGCTAATCCCCGCCATTGGCACCATCTTCAGCGGTGGCACTGACACCAGCGGTAGTTCTATCGCGGCCTTTATGGCGATTGTGGGCACCATGGTGGCGTACTTCGCGGCGGTGGTGATCAACTTCGGCGATTTCTCCCGTTTTGTAAAAACCGAGCGCCAGATGAAGCTAGGCAACCTGCTGGGCTTGCCACTCAACGTGGCGTTCTTCTCGTTTATCGCGCTGATTATTACTGCCGGTACGCTGGTGCTGTTTGGCGAGGCACTGACCAATCCCGCCGATATCGTTGAGCGTGTGGATTCACTGCCCCTGACGATTATCGCCGCACTGACCTTCTTTGCCGCCACGGTGGGCATCAACCTAGTCGCCAACTTCATTCCCCCCGCCTATGACCTGGCCAACCTGTTTCCCAGCAAAATCAGCTTTAAGATGGGCGGTCTAATTACCGCGGTCATCGCGTTCTTTGTCGGCGCGCTATGGCTTTCGGTCATCAGCCAGATTGGCGTTCCCGGCTTTGTGAATGCGCTAGGCGCCGTGGTCGCGCCCTTCTACGGCATTATCGTGGTCGACTACTACCTGATTAAGCGCCAGCACCTGAACATGCAGGAGCTATTCTCATCAGCACCCGGCAGCGCCTACTACTACGTCAACGGTTGGAACACTCGCGCTCTTATCGCCTTTGGTGTGGCGGCGATGTTCTCGCTCTCTACCGTATTAGTACCCGCACTTTCAGCCCTTGGCGGCTACGGCTGGTTGATCGGTGCAGGCTTGGGTGGGCTGTTCTACTACGGTTTGATGCGGCAGTTTAAGGCTGCGCCTGTGTATGCTGAGCAGTAAACAAGCAGGTCGTAACTAGCTGATTAGAAACTCATACAAGCGCCATCGGTTTTACCGATGGCGCTTTTTTTAGGTCGCGGGCTGGCGTGGCCAGTTAGAAACTGCCTGCATGCTCCCATAGCCCTACCAAGCAGCATATTTTTCGGAATCAAAACTCAGCGAAATGAGATATTTTCGATCTGTAGTGCGCGTTTTTCTGGTAGGCTCAAGAGATCGTGTGCTTATTTTTTCTGAAAGGCATTTGATTAGAACATTCAAAAACAACATGGTTATATAAAGGTTATATGTGTTTATGCGCAAGTTAAAAAAGTGACCTGGAATGTTTATACGCATGCGCAATTTTCTGGCGGCCCTTAGTGAGATAGAGTGATTTTTTTATTTCATATTAGACACTTGAGAATTTATGGTGCATTTTTGGTTTCCAAGAAAACGCTCATGCGTATTAATAAATTGTTAGCACTCAATTAGTTACGGTGAATAATTTGCAACCAAAATCGCACACGCTCTTCCATTTCACAAAAAACTTGGATTTTTTGAAAGATATCCTAGTAGAAGGATTTTGGCCTAGGTACTGCCTTGAGGACTCTAAATGGTACGCGAATTCTGGAATGAATTATTACATAGCTTACCCAATGGTTTGCTTTTGTGATATTCCGCTATCTAGGGTTGATGAGCATGTGTCATTCTATGGTAACTACGGTATTGGTGTAACAAAGGAGTGGGCTCAAATAAATGGTTTGTCGCCTGTTATCTATCTTAGAGAAAACAGTTCTCCGCATCAGGCCTTGAAGAAATTATTTAGCAAAAACAACGAGATAGCGTTTTATAACAACTCCAATACGGATATAAATACACTTCTGGCAAATATTAAGCCTACTGAAGGAGTAATGAGAATTGGCTCGGAATTGGTTAATAAAGAATTCTATCAGGAAAATGAGTGGCGGTATTCTGTAACTGGTAACCACTCGGCTTCGAATATCAGGCCATGGATTTCCGAAACAGAATTTGTGGATGAAAGCAGTTTGAATGCTGAAAACGCTAGAACAAAAGAACAGGCCAGCCTAAAAATATTGCCTTCTGATATTAAGTATTTGTTCGTCAATACAGACTCAGACATTCCTTTGTTAGTTAACTTTATTCAAAATGAGATGGATAAGTATCCCAGCAAGGATATCAAAATCCTATTATCTAGAATAACTTCTTTAGAAACTATTAGTCGGGATTTATAAAGTGCTAACAAGTCAATTAACTTCGCGCTTTCAGCGCCGGACGCAGCAAAGCTGGCCAGTTATTGAGGCGTTAGAGCCAAATAGGTGATTCTATAGCCGTCTACTTCATCATTGAAAACGAAGATTTTCTTAACCAAAGGATCAAGATCGGTTTCAGTAAAACGCCCGGGGAGCGTATTCGAGCCCTACAAACCGGTAATTCCAGAAGGCTTGCTTTGATGGGCTGGATCGAGGTAAGTGATGATAAAGTATATGAAGAAATGCTCCATCAGAAGTACGCCGGTGCACGTGCTCTGAATGAATGGTTCGAAATCAATGATGAGGTTGTTCTTGAAGAGCTGAAAAATGCTGGCCCAAGTGGCTATATAGCCCTTCAAAAAAATATCGGCGAATTCTTAGGCCGTGATCGTGACGGTATCCCAGAATTTGTTCCGCCTTGGGAATGGGGTGATGCTGATGCCTCGGAATTCTGTCCACAATGCGGCTGTGCTTGTGGGCTGCAGTACAATGAAAATTATGGCGTTGAATGCTGCTTAAAGTGCGGAATCATTGAGTCAAACTATGAGTAGCAAAATTGACGCCAAAAACGGCGCAATTTACCTCAAACGTAAGAGCATCATTGATTCAGTGGCGGAAGGAGTATGATAATGTCACACCTCTCTCATGTTAAGAGTATCAGCCATGAGCATGCACCGGAAAACCATCACGCTGACTGAACAGCAAAACGGCTGGGTGAAAGCCCAGATTGAAAGCGGCCACTTTGGCAACGATAGTGAATACATCCGCGATCTCATCCGAAGGGATCAGCAGGCCAAACAACGTCTTGCCATACTGAGGGAAGCCCTCGTTGAGGGTGAGTCAAGCGGGAACCCGAACCCCCTGGATATATCGGCTATCAAGGCGGCTGGCCGTAAGCGGATCAAGGCGGTTGATTAGTGCTTGAATTGAATGTCACGCCAAAGGCGGAATCAGATCTCATCGGAATTTGGGTATATACCTGTGAGGAATGGGGCGTTGATCAGGCGGATAATTACCTGGATCGCCTTGAGACCGGCACGAAACGGCTGATTGATCATCCATCACTTGGCGCGAACTACGACCATGTTTTTTCTGGTTATCGCAGATTACAGGTCGAGCAACACGCTGTTTTTTATCAACTGCATGACTCGAAAGTGCTCGTTGTTCGTGTGCTTCACGAGGATATGGATGCACCGGAAAGGCTTCTGGAGTAGGGGGAGCTATATTTTCGGCGCGGCTTCAAGGTCTCCATCAAGCCCCGTGCCGTTGCCGCCCAACAAGCTGCAGCTTGAGCCATCAACCTCACCCCCCAAATATCTGCTGCAAATCCGGAACATTCTCTTCCTCTTCAACCATCGATAGCGACGCTTCGATGGCTTTTAGGTGGCGGCTCATAAACGCTTTGGCGCGATCGCCGTTGCCTGTTTCCAGGTAACCGATCAGGTCGTCGTGGTCGTGGGATTCACAGCCTAAGTGGCCGCGATGGCCATAGACGGCGAGTATCAGCGATGAGCGCGAGCAGAGCCGCTCGACAAACTCGGCCAGGGTGGCGTTGCCTGATAGTTGCGCTAAGCGCACATGGAAGTCTGCCGATAGCCGAATAGCCACGCTCTGCTGGCCACTTCGCAGGGCTTGGCGCTCCTGGCGGGCCATTTCACGCAGTTCTGCCGCTTCTTTTTCGCCCATGCGCCGCGCCACATCGGGCATCAGTCCGCACTCGATTAACTGGCGGGCATCGAAGACGTCTTTGGCTTCATCGGCGGTGGGCCGGGTGACGCTGGCGCCACGGCGTGGTGTTAGCGTGACTAACTGCTCCAGGGCCAAGCGCTGGAGGATTTTCCGAATACCGGTGCGGCTAATGCCGAATACGTCCGCTAGCGCATCTTCGCGCAGCCGTGCGCCGGGCTTTAAGCGCTGCTCGACAATGGCATCGCTTACGGAGCGATAGATGGCCTCGTGGCGCTCATCGCCCTCTTTGCTATTTTTAGCTTCTTTAGCAGGAGCGCGCCGCTTTTCCGGCGCCTGCGCATCACTCATAGCTAGCCTCTCTGATGATTACTCCCAAGCGGCAATGATATCGCGCTCTTCATCGCTCATGTTGGTCATATTGCCTAACGGCATGTAGCGGCTGGCCACGACCTGCTGAATCTGTGTTTTCTGGCCTAGAATTTCATCCCAGCTATTGAAACCAATCCCGGCGGGCGGTGCTGAAAAACCGGCATGCTCTGGGTTGCGAGCGTGGCACTGAACACAGTGCTGCTCAATTAATCCGGTGATTTGCGCCTGGTCTGGTGGCCCTTCCGCGCCTTCATTACTACCCGGCGACGAAGCACTCGGTGCGGCCACCCAAAACGCTAGCAGAATAAGCCCTACCCCAAAGGCGGGATAGGCGGGCTGGGTTTTGCCTGCATGCAT
Source organism: Halomonas alkaliantarctica (assembly GCF_029854215.1). Taxonomy (NCBI): domain Bacteria; kingdom Pseudomonadati; phylum Pseudomonadota; class Gammaproteobacteria; order Oceanospirillales; family Halomonadaceae; genus Vreelandella; species Vreelandella neptunia. The sequence continues at coordinate 3,277,402 of NZ_CP122961.1, forward strand.
CAACACAAAGAATTGACGGATTAAAGCACCGGCAAAGATAAACAGCACCATCACCACCCAGGCAAGCTCGTGGGAGTAAATAAATGAGTAGTGATTACTCACCATCAACAACACGACAGGTAGCGTGAAGTAGGTGTTATGTACCGAGCGCTGCTTGCCGCGTTTGCCATCCAGCGGATTGGGCGCATCGCCTGCTTTCATGGCTTTTACCATTCGGCGCTGGCCGGGGATAATCCAGAAGAAGACGTTGGCTGACATCGCCGTCGCCATGACGGCGCCCGTGAGCAGGAAGGCGGCACGGCCGGTAAACATTTGCGTGCTCAGGTAGGCAACGACCACCATCATCACGGCAACCGCGACGCTGAGAAGGCCATCACGATCCATATTGGGGCTAATGCGCTTACACAGCTCGTTATAAACCACCCAACCACCGAGCAGGAATGCCAGTGCCAGCACGTTGGCCTGCCAGCCGGTCATGTTGGCGGCCCACTCCCAGGGACTATTGGGATTTACCAAGTAGAAACCCGGATTGACCATGTAGAGAATCACAAACAGCGCAAAGCCAGAAAGCCAGGTGGTATAGGCTTTCCAGAATGACCAGTGCAGATCGTTGGGTAATTTGGCAGGTGCCGTGGCGTACTTCTGGTTGTGGTAAAAACCTCCGCCATGCACCGACCACATTTCACCAAACACGCCCTTCTCGCGATCCTCTGAAGCCTTCGGAGCGCGCAGGCTGTTATCCAGCATTACAAAATAGATCGACTCACCGATCCAGGCGATAGCCGCAATCACATGCAGCCAGCGCAGCAGCAAATTAACAAAATCGATTAGGTACGCCTGCATAACGGAAGTCCCCTATCAGCTACCGCGGTAAGTTGAGTAGCCATAGGGCGAGAGGAGTAGTGGCACATGGTAGTGCTGGCTGGCATCGGCGACGCCAAAGCGCAGCGGAATAACGTCTAAAAAGCGTGGCTCTGCAGCTTCAACGCCTTGGGCACGCAGGTAGTCACCAGCATGGAACACCAGTTCGTACTCGCCTGGCGTGAGTGCATCACCTTCTAAAATAGGCGCATCGCAGCGTCCATCATTATTGGTTACCACAGTACTTAAATGCTGGCGCTCACTGCCTGCAAGGCGAAACACTTCAATGCTAATTCCCTTACCGGGCTGGCCTTTGGCGGTATCCAGTACATGGGTGGTTAAACGCCCCATAGCCACTCCTTGTTGATTATTGATAACGTTGCTTGACCTATTGGTCAAAGAGTACCGTTACTGCTATTTATTGTATACAGTAATTCCATTCCAGCACATTTGAGCAATAGTCGCTTTACTATTATCCGTTTAGGAGAGTGCCAATGCCTACAGCTCACCCGTTACTGCTTTCCCCCGCACCTAGCAAGTGCAGCCTTGAAATGCTTATCCATCACTATGGCGATGTTTATGAACATTCGCCCTGGGTGGCCGAAGCCGCTTGGCAGCAAGGCCTTACTGAAGCCCATGATAATCCCGACGCGCTAGCCGAGCTTATGGGGCTTATGTTGCAGCAGGCAAGTAGCGACCAGCAAATTAAGGTGATTCAGGCGCACCCTGACCTGGCAGGCAAAGCCGCTATGGCAGGTGAATTAACCCAAGATTCAACTAGCGAACAAGCAGGCGCCGGGCTAGATCAGTGCAGCCCTGAGGAATTTGCGCGCTTTGAGACGCTTAACGCGGCGTATAAGGAGAAGTTTGGTTTTCCGTTTGTCATTGCCGTTAAAGGGCTGGATCGGCATGCCATATTAGCCGCCTTTGAGGAGCGCCTGAACAACGATGCGGCCACTGAACGGCAAACGGCCATTGAGCAGATTATTCGTATTGCACACATTCGCTTAATTGACCGGGCGACCAAATCCTAGCTTTAAAAAGCGCAGTCCTAAAAGTTACCTTTTGTATACAAAAATGCCGAACCCTTTGGGCACGGCATCTTAAAGCGGTGGTTCGGGTTAGATCACTGCTTGGCAGTCTCTACCGCTTTCTTAGACGTTTCTTCTGCCATTTTTTGGCTGTCTTGAGCAAAGCTTTGGCCGATGGAAGACACTTTTTCAGTGTCGCCCTTCACTCTCTCCATAAATTCGCCAGCCGTTTTCTGCTGGCTCTCCATGGCCTTTTTGAAGCTTTCTGAGTCTTTTACATCAAGCCAGGTGCGCGCTTGCGAAATCGCCATATCCGAGTAGGCACGGGCGGCATCCAACTGAGCACTAACTAGCTGATCATAATAATCAAGCGCTGTCAGCGTGTAGAAACGCATCGGTGAAATGAAAACGGACTCAAACTGTTGCGTTTTTTTATCGGTAGTTTTATTCATCTTAGTACCTCCAAGAGTGAGCTAGCACATAAACGCGCCTTGATTAGGCGGTTCTAAGCCAGGCTGTTTGCCTCTGCTATTACTAAAGCTAGCAGTGCTTTTTGTGCAGCGCAATATGATTTTTCCTCATGCTGCACATGCTCACTCACAGGTAGCTAGAAAGGCTGACAGTAGCCTGCTACTAGCGGTTACCGAACAAATGCTTACGTGCCTGTTCGTCCATTTCTACACCCGCCTGAGGATTAACATCTTCGACCAATGCATAAGCTCTTCGTACGGCTGGACGGGCTTTGATCATCTCAAACCAGCGCTCTAGATCAGGAAATTCTTCTAACGTTTGACGTTGCTTTTCCCAGGGAACTATCCAGGGATAGATCGCCATATCGGCAATCGAATAGTCGTCGCCACCGACATAAGTGTGGTGCGCCAGACGCTGGTCTAACACGCTGTAAAGCCGATTTGTTTCACGCACGTAGCGCTCAATGGCGTACTCCATCTTTTGCGGCGCATAGTGGCAGAAGTGGTGGTTTTGGCCTGCCATTGGGCCTAAACCACCCATTTGCCAATGCAGCCACTGCAACACGATATAGCGTTCGCGGCCTGCGGAAGGCAGGAAGAGGCCACTCTTATCGGCCAAGTACTCCAGAATCGCGCCCGACTCGAACATTGACAGCGGCTGACCGCCATCCTGCGGGGAGTGATCGACAATGGCCGGGATACGGTTATTGGGGGCAATAGAGAGAAATTCAGGATCAAACTGCTCGCCCAGGCCAATGTTAACCGGCTTCACCCGGTACGCCAGATTGGCTTCTTCAAGCATAATGGAGATTTTATGGCCGTTAGGGGTTGTCCAGTAATACAGGTCAATCATTGCCATCTCCTTGATGAAAACATTGATTCACTCGCGATGAGCCTATCAAGCTTCCAAAATGCATCAGGCGGTACATCAGTGTACCGCCATAGTTAGATCTATCGCGCAGCGGGCGTTATATATCGCGTACGGTCAGGGCATTGCTGGCAGCCCCGTCGTGTACGCTGAGCATGCGTTTAAACCACTCATCCACTGGGTCGCCAGGCTCTACTACTGCCTGGGTCGATACGACGTGAGCCCACATCATACTGCCAAACAGCAGGTAATCTGACCCGCTGGGGGAATCGCCGTCTAAAAAGCGGCTGTCTCGCAGCAAATCACGCACCGGTGCCAGCACCTGTTTAAGCTGCTGCTTACCCTGCTCAGGCTGGTGGAACTCTTCCAGCGTGCAGCCAAACCGCGCCTCACGGGTTTCACGGAAATAGCCTTGGTCGTCTGGGTGTACTGCCGCGAATAAATCCATGGCAATAATGCGGAACAACGCCGGATTGACGCTGCGCTCAACGAAGTATTTGAACAGTAATACCCGCTGATAGCTTACACCCTCGCCCAACACGGGTGCCTCGGGATACGCCTTATCCAGGTAGCGCATGATCTCGAAACTGTCGGTAACGACCTGGTCGCCGTCGCACAGCACTGGCACTTTGTCGTAGTCGGCAAACGCCAGCGCCTCCTTATCGAGGAACCGCCATGCCACGGTGGTGAATTCCAGCCCTTTATGGGCAAGCGCCATCCGCACGCGCCAGCAGTAAGGTGAAAAGCGTAGCCGTTCGTCACGGCCGCAAAGATCGTAAAGAGTCATTGCCACTGCCATAACCTCCGTGTGGTTGATCGTAGTAAGCCTTCAGCTGATAACAATGAGCGTTAGTCAGCGACGACGCAACTAGCCAGTTCTGTGCTGATCCTTTTGCTGGCAACTGTACTGTCTATTAGTCTAATAACCCAGCGCTTTCAGGTCTGCCCTGATGAACATAAAAATCCTTTAAAAACATCAACATAAGGAAATAAAAGCTATATAAAAACAACTATCAAACAAGCTTTTAAGTGGTAAGACCAATTTTCCAATGTAGTCATACTGTTAGCCTAAACGTATCTTTCACCTACACCCGACTGGCACCACAACAGCCAGACGGTTATTGCGGAGCATACCAAATCAATAACAAGGGGCAGTTCCTTCCATGAACGAAACGATTCTTGCACTTCTGGCCTTTCTGCCGCTGTTGCTGGCCGGTATTTTGCTCATAGGGTTTAAAATACCAGCCAAGATAGCGATGCCTATTGTTTTCCTGACCGCTGCCATTATTGGCTTAACCGCTTGGGATATGTCCTTTAGCCGCGTAGCGGCATCGACTATTCAAGGCCTGATTCAAACAGCGGGTCTCCTATGGATCATCTTTGGCGCCATACTGCTGCTTAATACGCTTAAGCACTCCGGCGGTATTACTGCTATCCGTAATGGTTTTTCAGGCATTAGCCCTGACCGCCGTGTACAGGCGTTGATTGTTGCCTGGCTGTTCGGCTGTTTTATCGAAGGGGCCTCAGGCTTCGGTACGCCCGCCGCGGTAGCTGCACCACTGATGGTTGCTCTCGGCTTCCCGGCGCTTGCGGCGGTGGTCGTGGGTATGATGATTCAATCAACACCGGTCTCGTTTGGTGCAGTGGGTACGCCCATTGTGGTCGGGGTCGGTAGCGGCTTGGATCGTATAGGTATTAGCGCCGAACTCGACTCAGTAGGCTCTAGCTGGGACGTCTTCTTCCAGCTAATTACCAGCGAAGTGGCGATTACTCACGGTATCGTGGGCATTTTAATGCCGCTGATTCTGGTCACTGTGATGGTGCGCTTCTTCGGTGCCAACCGCTCCTGGAAAGAGGGGCTGTCGATTACCCCCTTCGCCATCTTTACCGGTATCTGCTTCGTAGTGCCTTACATGCTGGTAGGCGTGCTGCTGGGTCCTGAATTCCCTTCAATGATCGGTGCCATGGTGGGCTTGGCAATTGTAGTACCTGCAGCCAAACGTGGCTTCCTGTTGCCAAAAGATACCTGGGACTTCCCCGAGTCCTCTTCTTGGCCTGACGAGTGGATCGGTAACCTACAGATCAAGCTGGATGACGTTATAGGCAAAGCGCCGATGTCCACCTTCAAAGGCTGGGTTCCCTACGTGCTGCTGGCACTGTTTTTGGTGGCCTCACGCACCATCGACCCACTGCGCAACGCACTAACTTCGATCAACCTCAGCTGGAGCAATATCCTTGGCGAAGCGGGCGTAAGCGGTGGCGTTCAGCCGCTCTACTTACCGGGTGGGATCATTGTTGCCGTGGTCATCATTACCTACTTCCTTCACCGTATGAACCCGCAAAAGATCAGCGCAGCGGTGTCTGAATCAACCAAAACAATATTTGGTGCCGGCTTCGTGTTGATCTTTACCGTGCCGATGGTGCGTATCTTGATCAACTCGGGCGTTAACGGCGCAGATCTTGTCTCGATGCCGGTGATGATGGCCCAGGCGGTAGCCAGTAGCGTAGGCGGCATTTACCCCTTCTTTGCCCCAGCGGTAGGGGCGCTGGGCGCCTTTATTGCAGGTTCCAATACGGTATCTAATCTAATGCTGGCGGAATTCCAGTTTAGTGTTGCTGAAACCCTGGGCCTCTCTACGGCCATGATGGTAGCGCTGCAGGCAGTCGGTGCGGCGGCGGGCAACATGATCGCGATTCACAACGTGGTCGCGGCGTCAGCAACGGTCGGTCTGTTAGGCCGTGAAGGCGCCACGCTGCGTAAGACGATTCTCCCTACGCTGTACTACCTCATCTTTGCCGGTACCATCGCGTTGATTGCGTTCTACGTGATTGGCGTGACGGATCCGTTAATGTGACCATGAAGTAACAGTTGCTGTAATAACGACGCTAGAAACGCAAGCCCCCAGGCCTTGACCTGGGGGCTTGCTATTTAGCACAGCAGGTTCTACGCGTTAATCGATACGCTTTAGCTGCTGACTATGGAGTTTGCCGCGTTCAACATAGCTTTGAGCGTTCTTCTTGAGCCCCGCCACGACTTCTGCGGTAAGCTCGCGCACGACCTTGGCAGGCGAGCCAACGATTAACGAGTTAGCCGGAAACACCGCGCCCTCCTTAATAAAGGCTCCGGCACCTACCAGGCTGTTCTCGCCAATCACCGCGCCATTTAACACCACGGCTTGAATGCCGATTAAGCAGCCGTCACCGATCGTGCAGCCATGTAGCATCGCTTGGTGCCCCACCGTTACGCCGTTACCTACCTTGAGCGGAAAGCCTGGGTCAGCGTGCAGTACGGCGCCATCCTGGATATTGCTCTCTTCGCCTACTTCAAGATGGTCGGTATCACCGCGCAACACGGCTTGATACCAAACGCTTGAGCGCGCCTTTAACGTAACCTGGCCGATAACATCCGCCGTTTGCGCAATGTAAACATCGTCATCAACCTTGGGGCGATGCTCGCCGTATTGATAAAGTGCCACGTTAATCTCCTGATTTGTTATGAGTATTCAGGCTAGCGCTTGTTCCAGTAATCGAGCAACGTGAATCGCTTGGCGCCCGCTGCCATCGTGAATCTGGTGGCGGCAGCTGGTGCCATCGGCAATCAACACGGCGTTGCTATCTGCTTTTCGAATCGCCGGTAAAAGCGAGAGTTCTGCCATTTTTAGCGAGGCGTCGTAGTGCTCCGCTTCGTAGCCAAAGCTACCCGCCATGCCGCAACAGGAGGATTCGATAGTCTCGATGGTGAGGTTCGGAATCCAGCCCAGCACCTGCTCAACGGGGCGCAGCGCATCGAAAGCTTTTTGATGGCAGTGGCCGTGCAGCATCGCCCGCTCGTAGCTTAGCGGCTTAAGCTCGAGCGGGAGCTGATTCTCGGCACGCGCCTTGACCAGAAACTCCTCAAACAGATAGGCCGATGCCGACAACGCTTTCGCCTCTTCGCCAAAGCCGTACTGTAGGAATTCATCGCGCATGCTAAGCAAACAAGAGGGCTCGAGACCCACAACCGCCACCCCGCGCTCTACAAACGGCATCAAGTGTTCAAGCGTACGCTTGGCCTCCGCCTTGGCTTTATCAAACTGACCGGAAGAGAGGTAAGTACGCCCGCAGCAAAGCGGCCTCTGTCCTTTGGTCACATTGAGGTGTACACGGTAGCCCGCTGCTTCCAGCACCCGCTTGGCGGCTTTGGCGTTATCGCCTTCCATATAGTTATTGAAGGTATCCACAAACAGCAGCACTTCCCGCTCCGAGGAGACAGGCTGCCGAGACGCTTCGGGACTGGCGAGGAAGTTACCGTTAAACACCGGCAGCGAGCGCTGGGGCGCCAGCTTTAACGCCTGCTTGATCTGTTTAGCCAGAAACGGCACCCGTTCGACGCCATTCACCAGGGCAGAAAACTTACTGGCCCAGGGCGCATAGCGCGGCATCTCACCCACCATGCGGTCACGTAACGAGAGGCCATTAACGCGGGCACGAGCAGTACGGGCTTCTATCTTGAACTTCGCCATATCGACGCCGGTCGGGCAATCCCGCTTGCATCCCTTACACGACACACAGAGATCCAGCGCTTCTTTTACGTCGTCGCTGGCAAGCCCTTCATCGCCCAACTGCCCGGAGAGCACCAAGCGCAGCGTGTTGGCGCGGCCGCGGGTCAGGTGCTGCTCATCTTTAGTGACCCGGAAACTCGGACACATGGTGCCTGCGTCAAACTTGCGGCAGTGGCCGTTGTTGTTGCACATCTCCACCGCCATGGCCAAGCCATGGGTCGCATCGCCGCCGGTACCCGGTGCTGTTTGCTCGCCGGTGAGCGGGTCGCGCTTCACATTCCAGGCGGACCAATCGAATACCGGGGTAAGCGGGATCGTGGTGTAAGACTTGGGAAAACGAAAATAGCGCTCGTCGTCCATTTTGGGGGTATCGACGATTTTGCCGGGGTTGAACAGGTTGTCAGGGTCAAACAGCTGCTTAATGTCGCGGAAGGCATTGTTGACCGTTTCGCCAAACTGCCACGCCACCCACTCACCACGGCAAATACCGTCGCCATGTTCACCGGAGTAAGCACCTTTGTATTCGCGCACCAACGCGGAGGCCAGCTCGGCAATTTCACGCATTTTCTCTGCGCCGTCCCGGCGCATATCGAGAATCGGCCTTACGTGTAACGTGCCGACACCGGCGTGGGCGTACCAAGTACCCTCGGTGCCGTAACGGTTAAATACTTCGGTGAGTTTTTCGGTGTACTCGGCCAGATGTTCGAGCGGCACCGCGCAATCTTCAATAAAAGAGACCGGCTTACCGTCGCCCTTCATGCTCATCATGATGTTGAGCCCAGCTTTACGCACGTTCCAAAGCGCTTTCTGCTCGGCAGCCTCGGGCATATCTACCACGCTGCCCGGCAAACCTAAATCGCCCATCAATTCATTAAGCCCACGCAGCGCATCAAGCTGTGCGGCGTGGTCCTGACCGGCAAACTCCACCAGCAAAATGGCTTCCGGCTTGCCAATCAGCGCCTTCTCAATGACCGGACGGAACGCTGGGTTCTCCAGCGACAGCTCAATCATGGTGCGGTCCACCAGCTCCACCGCCGTGGGGCCAAGCTTGACGATATGCTGGGTGAAATCCATCGCCTGATAAAAGGTCGGGAAATTCACTACGCCCAGCACCTTCTGCTCGGGCAGCGGTGAAAGCCTGAGCTTAATACGCTGGCTGACCCCGAGCGTGCCTTCCGAGCCCACCAGCAAGTGGGCCAGGTTGTCGCGCCCATCCGGGTCGTAGGGCATCGGGTTCTGGCAATCGAACAGATCAAGATTGTAACCACCCACCCGACGCAGCACCTTGGGGAAGTGATCGCGAATTTCCGGGCCCACACGTTCTGCAATTGCCCTCACCTGCTGGGCAAGACGCTGCTCCCGCGAGCCTTCCGCGAAGCGGTCGACGAAACCAAAACTCGCCGCGCTGCCGTCAGCCAATAGCGCGTCCACACCCAGCACGTTGTGCACCATATTGCCGTAGTAGATCGACCGCGACCCGCAGGAGTTATTGCCCGCCATACCACCAATGGTGCACTGGGCGCTGGTGGAAACATCCACCGGATACCAGAGCCCATGGGGTTTGAGCCAAGCGTTGAGGTGATCCAGCACAATGCCTGGCTCGACGACTACGGTGCGCGCCTCGGCGTCAAACTCAATCACCTGATTGAGCCAACGGGTAGTGTCGATGACCAGCGCTTCGCCGACGGTTTGCCCACACTGGCTGGTGCCCGCGCCCCGGGCCAAAATCGGCACCTTGGCATCACGGGCAATATCCAGGGCAATTTTCAGGTCTTCCTGATGGCGTGGGATAACCACGCCTACTGGCGTCACCTGATAAATAGAAGCGTCGGTTGAATAACGCCCCCGAGTGGCCCGGTCAAACAGCACCTCCCCGGCCATCTCTCGGGATAAACGCCCGGCTAGTTCGCCGAGCGGTTTAATCTTGGCATCGCGGGACGGCTGTTGGTTTGTCAGAGACGTCATGTGGCTCTCCCCCGTCGTTTAGCGCTTGCCTGCGTTAAGCGGGTTGGCTGCAAAGTAGTCCAAAGCAGCCGTTACGCCACTGCCTTTAAGGTTAACGCCCGACAGCTTCATACCCGCTTCACAGCCGCCTAGCGTGGCAATCAGCGTTAAATCGTTGCAGTCGCCCAAATGGCCGATTCGGAACATCTTGCCTTTGGCCTTGCCTAGCCCCATTCCCAGTGAAAGGTCAAAACGCTCATAGATAATCTTGCGCACCGCATCTGCATCGACGCCTTCCGGCATTACCACGCCGGTCAGCACCGGCGAATAAACCGACGGATCATGACACTGAATTTCAAGCCCCCATGCCTCTACCGCCGCGCGCACGCCAACGGCCCAGCGTTGATGGCGTGCCAGCACGTTGTCCATGCCCTCATCCAACAGCATATCCAGTGCTTCATTCAGGCCATATAGCAGGTTGGTGCTGGGCGTGTAGGGCCAGTAGCCGTTCTTGTTAGCTTCGAGAATTTCGTCCCAGGCCCAGAAACTTTTGGGTAGTTTCGCCTGTTTGCTGACTTCGATGGCTTTAGGTGAAAGCGCGTTAAAACTGATGCCCGGCGGCAGCATCAGGCCTTTCTGCGAGCCGGAGACGGTGACATCAACGCCCCACTCATCATGGCGGTAGTCAGCGCTGGCCAACCCAGAAATGGTATCGACAATCAGCAGTGCCGGGTGGCCCGCCGCGTCGATGGCTTTACGCACCGCGGCAATATCGCTGGTCACGCCGGTCGAGGTTTCGTTATGCACCACGCAGACCGCTTTAAGCTCGTGCTGGGCGTCCTCTTTCAGGCGTGCTTCGATCATGTCGGCCTGCACGCCGTGGCGCCAGCCTTCGTAGCCTGGCAACCCCAGAAACTCTGGCTGGATATCTAATCGAAGGGCCATTTTGTGCCACAGAGTGGCGAAGTGCCCGGTTTCGAACATCAGTACCTTATCGCCCGGTGACATGGTATTGGCCAAAGCAGCTTCCCAGGCACCGGTGCCTGACGCCGGGTAGATAACCACCGGGTTCTCGGTTTTGAAGATTTTTTGAGTTTTGCTCAGCAGCTCAAGGCCCAAAGCGCCAAACTCTGGTCCGCGGTGATCGATCGTGGGTAGGCTCATTGCCCGTAAAATACGGTCTGGCACCGGCGAAGGGCCAGGAATTTGCAAAAAGTGACGGCCGGATGGGTGAAAATCAAGTTTTAACATGATGACGTTCCTGTTTGTTGTTGTAGAGTTCGCGGCTGGATCGGCCGATTGGCGTTGCTAAAATTGGATAATGAATGCAATTATTCACATCAAAAAAGCGCTATTTGATACATCCTTCAGCACGTAAAGCGTCAAGCTCAGCGCCGGAGAACCCTAAGCTCTCGAGCACTTCGTCGGTGTGCTGGGCGAAGAGCGGCGCCGGGCTGCGGATTTGCGACGGCGTTTCCGAGAATTTGCTCGGAAATCCGATGGTTTTCATTTTGCCTATCACCGGGTGCTCCATCTCTTGCACCATACCGCGCGCTAAATAGTGCTCATCCTGCATGGCCTGGGCAAAGTCGTTGATTGGCCCGGCAGGCACACCCGCGCTGTCACATAGGGTTAGCCACTCATCAACGCTTTGGTTCGCCATCAGCTCTTCGAGAAGCGCCTCCAGCTCTTCAACGTGCTGTCCGCGATCCTGATTGGTAATAAAGCGGGGGTCCTGCATGAGTTCTTCGCGTTTAAGTACGTCCTGGCAGAAGCGCTCCCAGGTACGCTGATTGGCGCAGCCGAGCATCAAATAGCCATCGCTGGCTTTGACTGCCTGATAAGGTGCGGACACACGATGGCGCCAGCCCGTTGGTCCAGGCACGGTGCCTTCAGAGAAGTAAGCCGCCGCTTCCCATGTAAACCAGGGCAAACCACACTCGGTAATGGCGATATCAATGTGCTGGCCAGCACCGGTTTTCATCTTGTGGATACAGGCAGCGAGAATCGAGTAGACCGCCGTCAGACCACCGCCAATATCGTAAACCGCAATACCGGTTTTCAGCGGGCGCTTACCCTCTTCACCCGTCATCGACATCAGGCCTGTCATCCCCTGTGCCACCAGGTCAAAGCCCCCTTTGTGGCTATATGGCCCTGTTTGGCCATAGCCTGAAATAGAGCAATAGACGATGCCAGGATTAATTGCCTTGATGGTGTCATAGTCGATCTCAAGCGACTTGGTCACGCCAGGCCGATAGTTCTCAACAATGACATCGGCCTCAGCGGCCAAACGATAGAAGATCTGACGCGCCTGCTCGTCTTTAAGATTGAGCGAGATACTTTTTTTATTGCGGTTAATCTGTGAAAAGCAGGTCGATTCGCCATTGACGTAAGGGCCCATTTGGCGGCTATCGTCTCCGCCATTGAGCTTCTCTACTTTGATGACTTCTGCGCCCATATCGGCCAGCACCATGGTGCAGTATGGACCAGCCATTATTTGCGACACGTCCAGTACTTTTATGTCTTGTAGGGGAAGCATGCGCTTTCCTCCCAGTTGGTCGTTGTAAACTGTGCGCGAAACTAGTGGCCAGACCACTCAAACGACGTTTTATTGACGAATTTATCCACCGCCGCGGCAAAATCTCGACTCATATAGCAAGTCGTTACCCAGTCGTCGCTGGCATCGGCAGGGAGGCGACGCTGCTCAATCGCACGGCCAATCAGAGCCTTGCTGGCCTGAAGCGTCAATGGTGCTCGCTTCGCAAAGGCTTCCGCCAGCACGGCTACTTCGGCGTAAATGGCATCAGCGTCAAACAGTTGGTTGATCAGGCCTGCGGCATGAGCCTCGTCAGCGCCAAACAGCTTCGCCATCATCAGCGCTTCCTTGGTGCGCGCAACGCCTAGCATGTCGATCAGACGAGAGACATTGTTAATCGAGAGCGTATTGCCCAGCGTTTTGGCTATCGGCACACCAAACTTCAGCGCTGGGGTCGCATAACGGAAGTCGCACACCAGCGCAATCGCAGCCCCACCCCCCACGCAAGCCCCTTCAATCAGCGCCAGGGTTGGCTTGGGGAAAGTTTCCAGCTTGCCCACCACGCGATCGATGCGCCGCTCATAGTCAATCGCATCGTCAGGTTGTGTGAACCCTGCAAACTGGCTGATATCGGTGCCCGCAACAAAGGCTTCGCCGCCGACGCCGTGTAACACCACGGCATACACGGCGTCGTCTTCTGCCAACTGATCGCAGTACTTTTCCAGGGCGTCGTACATCTCCCAGGTCATGGCGTTACGACTCTGAGGCCGGTTAAAACCAATCCAGGCCACGCCATTTCGAACGTCATAAGTAACGCTGTCGACGTGTTGTTGTTTGTCTGTATTGCTCATCAGCTTCTCCTTAATAGCGCGTGTTTAGCTATAAACAAAGTTGACTAATGCCAGCGCAAACGCGGGAATGTAGGTATTGATCATTAGCACTGCGAACAGGACGGCGATAAACCACAGATTGGTTTTGGACGTGGCCCACACATCTGACTTAGCGATTGAGCAAGACGCGATGAGTACGCTGGCCACGGGCGGCGTTTGCTGACCGATTGCCAGGTTCAGTGTCACGATCAAACCAAAGTGAAGAGGGTCAATACCCACCTCTATAACCAGCGGCAACACGATAGGGACGACCAGTATAATCGCCGCTGCTGAATGCAGAAAAATACCCAAAATCAGGAAGATGACATTGAGGAGCGCCAAAATAAGATATTTATTGTTGGTTAGCTCGCTGATTTGCATAGCGATTTCTTGTGGCACTCGGGTCTCGGTAAGGTAACCACCTACCACTGCAGAGGCAGCCACCAGCAGCATCACTACCGCTGTTTGCACACCAGCACTTTTACAAGAATCGATGAAATTCCTGAGAGTGAATTCGCGATAAACTACCGCACTGATAAAGATAGCGACGCACACGGCCAATGCCGCACCTTCGGTCGCCGTGACAAAGCCACCAAAGATCCCACCTAGAATAATGACTGGAATCAACAGCGCCCAAATGGCTTCCTTAAAGGCAATCCAGAGCTGCGAAACCCGGAAGCGGCCTTCAGAGGGGAAGTCATTCTTGCGTGCCAGGTAGTAGCACATCGCTGCTAAACCCATCGCGCCCAACAAGCCTGGCAAAATACCGGCCACAAACATCTGTACGACCGATTCACCCGACATCACCGCATAAAGAATCATCGGTATAGAGGGCGGAAGAATGATCGCCAGGCTTGCCGCAGAGGATGAGATGGAGGCCGAAAATTCTTTTGAGTAGCCTTTCTTGCGCATGGCGGGGATCAAAATACTGCCGATTGCCGAGACACCCGCCACTGCCGATCCAGAGATTTCAGCAAAAAATACCGATGCCCCAATAGTGACCATGGCTAAGCCGCCTTTGATAAACCCCACCATTGCCATGGCCAGGTCGATCAAGCGCCGCGATATACTCGAGGCGTTCATAATCGCACCCGCTAAAATAAACAGCGGTATGGCGATGAGCGGAAAATTAGTCGCCCCTTCAAACATGGTCATGCCCACCGTAGGCATTGCCATGTTGCCGTATGTCATAAAGGTGGCAATCGTTCCTACCAGCGCCAAGGCAACCGCCACCGGCACGTTAATCAGGATAAGGACTATCAGTGCTAGAAATATGTAGAGTATGACCATGCTATTTACTTACCCTCGCTGATGCGTGCTAACGGTGGCGACTTCTTCCGCGTCGATACCGGCTTCTTCAAGCTCATGGTCAATAAAGCCTCTACCCTGGGCGCTTTTGATAACGTCAGGGAGCCGCAATAGTTCAGCCAGAATGAACAGTACGGAGGCAACAGGAATCGCAGAGTGAACCAGTTGCATGGAAACCTCTGGGAGACTGACCATGCCAACGTCTTGGAGAATCAACATGACTTGGTAGCTGGCCAGCCCCAAGAAAACGAAGAACCCGATAGTGATAGCTTCCGCTAACAGCGCGATCGGCACCCGAATAGAGGGAGGGCACATGTTCAATACACTTGGACAAGTGATGTGTGCCCCTTTGGCGGCTGCTAAAGCCGTTCCGTAGTAGGTCACCCAGGCGAGCAAAGCGGCGGCAAGCTCGTCATACCAGCTTAACGGTGAGCCTAAGTAGCGGGTCACAAAACCGAGTGTGACGACGACGGCAAGCGCGATGACCAGAAAGACCACGATGCCTTCAAGAAACGCGAAATACGCGTTCCTGAGCTTTATAAAAGTACTCATTGAGACCTCCGAAAGTCGAGGCGCCTCGCCATACAACGACGCACCTCTGTTAGAGCGACGCTTTGCTTACTCGCGTAGAGCAGCCACGGCATCAATCATTTCCTGGCCACCATCCACTTCGTTAGCGAACTTGTTGTAAATGGTCTCAGAGGCCTCAACAAAGGCATCGAAGTCGACTTCATTAACTTCCATACCTGCATCGCGCAATTTGACGAGAGTTTCATCATCCAGTCGCTGACCTTCTTCTAACACGAAGTCCTCCATTTCGACGGCGACTTCTTCCAGCACTTGCTGCACTTCCTCGGGTAGGCGATTCCAGCTAGCACCTGCGGTCAGGTATGCCGGGGTATAAACGTGGTTGGAAATGGAGAGATAGTCCTGCACTTCATGAAAACGTGAAGAGTAGGTTTGAATAAAGGGGTTTTCCTGACCATCCATTGCGCCAGTTTGCAGAGCAACAAACACTTCCGAAAGCGACATTGGGGAAGGTGCCGCGCCATAGCTGCGGAACATATCAATGCGCCATGTACCGCCGGGAACGCGCAGCTTTATACCGTCGAGATCCTCAGGTGTAACAATGGGGCGTACGTTATTGGTAATCTGACGAAAGCCGTTTTCCCATACACCAATAATTTTGAAACCGCGCGCTTCGGCTGCGTCATACAGCGGGCCGCGCACGATCTCTTCGCGCACACGCTTCATATGTTCACGGTCTTTAATCAGGTAAGGCATCTCGAACAGCGCAAACTTATCTGACTCAGAGCTCATCACCGTTGAAGGCAGTGATAGGTCTAGGGACCCTAAGCGTAACCGACGCATCATCGATTCATCGCCCCCCAGTTGGCTATTGCCATAGACACTAACCTCCGCTACGCCTTCCAGGCGTTCGTTGGCCAGTTCAGCAAAGCGGTTTGCACTGATTTCGAACAGCGAACCAGGCCCCCCTACATGGCCTAGTCGAATTTCAGTGTTTGCATTAGCAGCGGCGGCCTGCAAACCCAGTGTCATAACGGCGGTTGCAAGTACTGTTCTGAGCAATTTCATAGTGAACTCCAGGTGAAGCATTTGTTGTTGTTAGCAATATCACCACCGTGGCTTTGGCACCCGATGGCACCTGCAAAAGGAGCCGCTTGAGCAGGCCTACTTATTATTAGCGGCGCTTACTCTAGGGTTATCCTCCACCTCAATGTGAATTCAAAATTCAAAATTAGGTATTAAACTTTCGTCTCGTCGCACAGTCTTCCTTTCAAGCAACTGATTATTAAAGGGGTTATTAAATCGTCGCCATAAATAAAAAAACGGGCAGTGGCTAAATAAGCCAACTGCCCGTTTTTTTATCGGTACTGCCTGTCATTCCCTAGCTCGGCTCAAGCCCCCAGAGCAATCCAGCACACTCAATACCAGCAATGGCTGCCAGTTGATCCTCTTCTGACGAAGCGCCGCTAACCCCCACTGCGCCAATCAAGCGGCTTTGTTCATTAAGAATGGGCACCCCGCCTGCCACTGCCACAAAATGTCCTTGGGAGGCTGACGCAACACTGGCAACAAACGCTGTACGTTCCGCGTTACGTGCGCCAATCACCCCGCTGGCAATGCCTATGCCCAGTGCGGCGTAGGCTTTACCCTGGGCAACGGGAAAACGCAACGGAGCACAGCCATCTTCACGTTCAGCGGTAACCACGTTACCGCCGCCGTCCAGCACAACGATCGTCAGAGGAGGCAACTCCAAATCGCGTGCTTGTTGCATGGCACCATCGATTATCTTTCTGCTCTGCTCTCTGGCGAGCTGTACGCTGCAATGAAATACTTGTCCGGCCATCAGCTTTTCCTTTGTCATTGTTGTAGGCAATGGTGGGCAAAAGTACCACCAAAGAAATATTGAATTCATAATTACTTTTGCAGATCATATACACAATAGCCACTATAGGAATATGGCATCGTGCTCAAATCGATACAGGCGGTGTGGGTAGCTTGGCTGCAAACCGAGCCCACCACTGAAAAGGAACTGATTCATGACAAAGATACTTCAACGCAATTTGTATCGTGAAGTGGCCGATAGAATTGGCGACCTAATTGAGCACGGAGAGCTTGCCCCTGGAGAGCGCATTTCTGAAAAGCAGCTGTGTGACCTATTTGGGGTATCGCGCACCCCGCTGCGTGAAGCACTGAAAGTGCTCGCCACCGAAGGGTTAATTGAACTGCTACCCAATCGTGGCGCACGCGTGGTTCGGCTAACCCTGAAAAACGTTAAAGACACTTATGACCTGATGGCGGCACTGGAAGGCCTTTCAGGTGAGCTTGCCTGTCAGCATATTAGTGACGCAGAGATTGCGGCCATCCGGCAACTGCACAATACGATGCTAGAGCACTACCGCAACCGCGATTTAATGCCTTATTTCCAGGTTAACCGACAAATTCACGAAAGCCTTCTGGCAGCGTCGAATAACGATGTACTGCAAGAAATGTATAGCAACTTAAGCCAGCGCGTTAAGCGCGTTCGTTACTCCAAGAAAATGACCGAGCGCTACTGGCGTCAGGCGGTAAAAGACCACGAAAACATGATGGCGGCACTGGAGAAGCGCGATAGCCAATTGCTCGGCCAAATTCTCCGTGATCATCTGTGCAACAAGATTGAAGTGGCCACCTTAGCGGGTGTGATTGACACTGAAGACGATAAGAGTGTGGCCAATAGCTAACAAACTACTGCCACTCTTCAAGACGCATGGAGGAGCGCTCTAGCCGTTCATGCTCTTCCTCTAAATCGCGTAGCAGTTGGCTAATACTGGAGAGGTGCGTCAACGCCACCTGCTCTGCCTGCTCCGCCTCGCCATTAACTACCGCATCATGCAACTGCGCATGCTGCTGATTGATCATCGTCCTGGGCGCTGGCAAGTGATAAAGATGTTTGACCGAGGCAAACACCGAGCTGAGCAGTAAATCGGTCAGACTCTGCAGCGTGTGCACCAACACCGGGTTGTGGGACGCCTGGGACACCGCCAGGTGAAAGGCGTGATCCAGTCGCGCCAATCGTTCGACATCAATGGTTTCTGCGCTTTCCGCGTAATCAGCCATTTCGCGATAGCGCCGAGTGATCAGCACCCGGTCGGCGGAGGTGCCGCGGCTTGCCGCTAACCGCGCCGACTCCCCTTCTAGCAGGGCGCGTACTTCTAACAGGTCAAACAGTGTGCGCGGATGATCTTTAAACAGATGCATCAGTGGGCTTTGGTTACCCACGGGCAAAAGCGTGGCGACCGTCGAGCCATGGCCCTGGCGGGTATCGATAATTCCTTTGCTGCGCAAAATTCTCAAGCCCTCGCGCAGCGAAGCACGGGAAACGCCCAGCCGTTCACAAAGCCGCCGCTCTGAAGGAAGCAGTTGGCCGGGCCGAAAAACACCATCAAGAATCAGCCGCTCAAGCCGGGTGGCCACGTGTTCAGGCATCCGTTGCCCTGGGGTCAACGCTTGATTCTCCGCTGGCATGACTGTCACTCTCGCTGAACTGTTTGGCCAGCTTGCCACTACTCGCTGAAGAAGGCATCTATGTCGACTAATTACTGGTCAGACCAATGCACCACGACCTAGACAGACGGGCAAAAAAAGCCCAAATTGAGGCCATGTTTTGTAAACAACGCTTTCTGACGCACGCCTTTGAAGCATAGGCGCACAGAACGTTTAGCATTTACCTTCAATGATAATAAGCATGGGATGTCGTGATGAATATCCTCTTTGATGAACGCCTGGACGGCGAGCTGGTTCGGCGTGATAAAAGCGAGGTCTTAACCGACCTGCAGCAAGCCGTTCCCGACATGACGCTGCTGCATCGCGAAGAAGACCTACGCCCCTTTGAGTGCGATGGGCTGGCGGCCTATCGCGTGCTACCGATGCTGGTGGCGCTGCCTGAAACCTTTGACCAAGTGAAAGAGCTGCTCAGACGCTGCCATGCCCTGAGCGTCCCCATAGTGACCCGTGGCGCGGGCACCGGGCTTTCCGGCGGCGCGCTGCCACTGGAACAGGGCGTGCTTTTAGTGATGTCGCGCTTTAACCAGATCCTCAAAGTCGACCCTGATGCCCGCCTGGCGCGGGTCCAACCCGGCGTGCGCAACTTAGCGATTTCCGAAGCCGCTGCGCCTTACGGCCTCTATTACGCACCGGATCCATCTTCGCAAATTGCCTGTTCGATTGGCGGTAACGTGGCGGAAAATGCCGGTGGCGTGCACTGCTTAAAATATGGCCTAACGGTGCATAACGTCATGCGCGTCGATGTCCTCACTATTGAGGGCGAGCACATGACCCTGGGCGCTGAGTCTTTTGATGCGCCTGGCTTTGATCTGCTGGCCTTGATGAACGGCTCAGAGGGCATGCTCGGCGTCGTCACGGAAATCACCGTCAAGCTACTGCCTAAACCGGAAACCGCCAAAGTGCTGATGGCGAGCTTCGATGATGTCGAGAAAGCCGGTCGCGCCGTCGGCGATATCATTGCTGCAGGCATAATTCCCGGCGGCCTGGAGATGATGGATAAACTCGCCATCAAAGCCGCCGAAGATTTTGTCAAAGCAGGCTACCCTCTCGATGCCGAGGCGATACTGCTCTGTGAGCTGGACGGCGTTGAAGCCGACGTGGACGACGACTGCGATACCGTACGTCGCGTACTGGAAGCCGCGGGTGCCACCGATATTCAGCAGGCTCGCGATGAAGCCGAGCGCGCCAAGTTCTGGGCCGGGCGTAAGAACGCCTTCCCAGCGGTGGGTCGTATGTCGCCGGATTACTACTGTATGGATGGCACTATCCCCCGCCGCGAGCTGCCCCGTGTGCTTAAAGGCATTGCCGCGCTTTCCGAGGAGAGCGGCCTGGCGGTGGCGAACGTGTTCCACGCCGGCGATGGCAATATGCACCCACTAATCCTGTTTGATGCCAATAAAGAGGGACAGCTGGCGCTTGCCGAAGAGGTGGGTGGCAAGATTCTTGAGCTCTGCGTAGCCGCAGGCGGTTCGATCACCGGTGAGCACGGCGTTGGGCGCGAAAAGATCAACCAGATGTGCAGTCAGTTCCAGCCGGATGAGATCGGCGTTTTTCATGCCTTGAAAGCCGCGTTTGATCCACAGCGACTGCTCAACCCGGGCAAGAACATTCCGACGCTGGCGCGCTGTGCCGAGTTTGGTGCTATGCATGTGCATAACAACGAACTACCGCACCCGGAGCTACCGCGCTTCTAGCAGTGAGCCAAGCCGAAGCTAAGACAATAATTAGCCAAGATTAAAAGTGGGAAAGACCATGACCGAACGAGCGATTGCTGACAGCGATATCGCTGATGCCCTGTGTGAACAGGTACGCAGCGCCTATGACGCACGCACACCGCTACGCATTGTAGGTGGAGATACCCGCGCCTTTTATGGCCGACCGGTAGAAGGCCAAGCGCTACAAATGGCCGAACACAGTGGCATTGTCAGCTACGATCCGGTGGAGCTGGTGGTGACCGTGCGTGCTGGCACGCGGCTTAGCGACCTACAGGAAGTGCTGGCTGAGAAACACCAAATGCTGGGCTTTGAGCCCCCCATGTTTGGTGAGGCTTCCACCATTGGTGGCGCCGTGGCCACCGGCCTCTCCGGCCCACGCCGCCCCTGGGCAGGCGCAGCCCGTGACTTTGTGCTGGGCACGCGCATCATCACCCAAGAGGGCAAGCTGCTCCGCTTTGGCGGGGAAGTGATGAAAAATGTTGCCGGTTACGACCTGTCGCGACTGATGGCAGGCGCCCAGGGAACGCTCGGCGTATTGACCGACATCTCCTTTAAAGTGCTGCCTATCCCCACTGCAACTCACAGCCTTCGCTTAGCCGTTGGGCTGGATGAAGCGCTTAAAAAACTTGCCGAGCTGGGTCGAAAACCACTGCCGATTACCGCCGCCGCCTGGCACCACGGCGAACTGTTTCTGCGCTTGGAAGGCGGCAAAAGCTCTGTGGCCGCAACCCAGGCAAGCCTAGGCGGCGAGCCGCTTGATGCTAGTTTCTGGCGCGAGCTGCGCGACCATAGTCACGCTTTCTTCGCCTGTAACGACGGCCAAGCGCTATGGCGGTTGTCACTACCGCCCAACACCGCACCGCTGGGGCTGGATATTCCCGAGGCCGATATTTTTTACGATTGGGCGGGCAGCCAGCGCTGGGTGAAAACCACCCTGGATGCCAGCACTTTGCGCGATGCCTGCAGCGCAGTGGGTGGTCATGCCACCTGCTATACCCCGCAGGCGCAAGGCGGCGTCGCAGAGCCGTTCACACCGCTCAATGCCGTAGTGGAAAAATATCATCGTAATCTAAAGGCGGAGCTGGATGCCCATGGCATTTTTAACCCCGGTCGTCTTTATGCGGCGTTTTAATCAGGAGAGCTGACATGCAGACGCACTTTACCGATGCCGACCTTCAGAAGCCGCATCTTCAAGAAGCAGATCGCATTTTGCGTACCTGCGTTCACTGCGGTTTTTGTAACGCCACCTGCCCGACATACCAGCTGTTAGGCGATGAGCGCGATGGCCCCCGCGGGCGTATCTATCTAATGAAGGAGCTGCTGGAGAGCCGTGACGATGACGATCAGGTCACCGAGGAAACACGCCTGCATCTCGATCGCTGCTTGACCTGCCTGAACTGTGAAACCACCTGCCCCTCGGGCGTGGAGTACCACAAGCTGCTCAACATTGGCCGTGCTGAAATTGAGCGCCGCGTGCCCCGCCCAGCAGGTGAGCGGGCCCAGCGCTATGCCCTGCGAAAAATGATGGTTGAGCCTAAACGTTTCCAGGCACTGCTAAAACTGGGGCAAACCTTTAAGCCGCTGGTGCCCAGCAAGCTACGCAATAAAATGCCCGCCGCCCCGGTCGATGCCGGCATGCGCCCTGATACCAACCGCCATACCCGGCAGGTGTTAATGTTGGAAGGCTGCGTACAGCCGGGGCTGTCACCCAATACCAATGCTGCCACCGCGCGGATTCTTGACCGGCTCGGTATTAGCGTAACGCCTGTGGCTGAAGCGGGCTGCTGCGGCGCCGTTGATTTCCACCTCAACGCCCAGGACGACGGACGAGCCCGTATGCGCGCGAACATCGATGCCTGGTGGCCGTACATTGAACAAGGCACCGAAGCCATTGTGCAAACCGCCAGTGGCTGCGGGGCTTTTGTCAAAGAGTATGGCGACATGCTAAAAGATGACCCCGATTACGCTATTAAAGCGCAGAAGGTCAGCACCCTGGCCAAAGATATTGTCGAAATTCTGCGCGATGAGCCGTTAGACGCATTGAACGTTAAAGCGTCACAACGGCTGGCGTTCCACTGCCCTTGTACGCTGCAGCACGCTCAGAAGCTCAACGGTGCGGTCGAAGGCGTGCTGAGCAAGCTTGGTTTTGCGTTAACCCCGGTGCAGGATGGGCATCTTTGCTGCGGCTCGGCAGGCACCTATTCGATCACCCAACCCGAACTGGCCACCCAACTGCGCGACAATAAGCTCAATGCGCTGGAAGCCGGTGACCCAGAGGTGATCGTGACGGCGAATATCGGCTGTCAGACCCACTTGGCGGGCGCCAATCGCACTCCGGTACGCCACTGGGTAGAGATCGTCGATGCGGCGCTCACTTAACGCTTCAAACTAACGTGCCACCCTTAACCCCAGGCCGCGCAGGCTTTTAAAAGCGCGGCTACTTCACCCCTCCTTTAACAAGGATTTAAGCATGCAAACAAAGGCTATTCTCGCTCAGAGCGATGTGACCAACGTACTCGACGCCGCGCAGAAAGAGGCTGACAGCAACAGCTGGCCGGTGACCATTG
The DNA here is from genome assembly GCF_029854215.1 of Halomonas alkaliantarctica. NCBI lineage: Bacteria > Pseudomonadati > Pseudomonadota > Gammaproteobacteria > Oceanospirillales > Halomonadaceae > Vreelandella > Vreelandella neptunia. Next base: position 3,300,183 of record NZ_CP122961.1, read on the forward strand.
CGGTGACCGACGACGGCGGCCACCTGCTGGCATTGCGCCGTCTGGATGGCGCGGCCCCTTTCAGCGCCGAAGTCGCTACGCACAAAGCGCGCAGTGCGGCACTAGGTCGTAAAGAGACCCAGGTATTTGAAGAAATGATTAATGGCGGCCGCACTGCTTTTGTCACCGCCCCGCTGCAAGGCCTGCTTTCAGGCGGCGTACCGATTACGGTTGACGGGCATGTGGTAGGCGCCGTGGGCATTTCCGGCGTAAAACCCGACCAGGATGTGCAGGTTGCCAAAGCAGGTGTTGCCGCGATTACGGGCTAAAAGCTGCAAACTAACACGCCGACATACGAAAAAAGCCCGGATCATTGATCCGGGCTTTTTGGAATTCTTTCGGCTAATGCCGATATCTTCACTAGCAATACAAAACTAATAATACAAATGCTTAATGGCGGACCGGACGAGACTCGAACTCGCGACCTCCGGCGTGACAGGCCGGCATTCTAACCGACTGAACTACCGGTCCACGTAAAAGCACTTTTACAACAACCATCAAAAACTAGCTATCGAAGTGGTTCAGAGGCACTTCTAAAGTTAGATGATGGTGGGTGGTACTGGGTTCGAACCAGTGACCCCCAGCTTGTAAGGCTGGTGCTCTCCCAACTGAGCTAACCACCCAATCCATTGATAAGCACTTATTGTCCTTACCAATTCAGCTTAGCAGTTATCGTGGCGGACCGGACGAGACTCGAACTCGCGACCTCCGGCGTGACAGGCCGGCATTCTAACCGACTGAACTACCGGTCCGAATAGCGATAACAACTGTTAGCAGACGTTGATTTGATGATGGCGGACCGGACGAGACTCGAACTCGCGACCTCCGGCGTGACAGGCCGGCATTCTAACCGACTGAACTACCGGTCCGTTATGCGCATCAAATACAGGTCATACTAGGTACTGCTTTTCACATTTCCAGGCCATCTTTTTAAATAGCATAAGATGGTGGGTGGTACTGGGTTCGAACCAGTGACCCCCAGCTTGTAAGGCTGGTGCTCTCCCAACTGAGCTAACCACCCGCTGGTCACGTGGCGCTGCATTCTACAGAAGGCTTACCGGATGTCAATACACAGGGTTAAAATTTGCGATTTAAACCAGCGCGTTGCTCTCTCTCGTAAGGCCTGGGCCATGAGCGCGGACGAAGGATGCCGCAACCTGGGTGGCCTCGTCAATCAAAACCGTTTGTGTCACGCCAGAAAAGCGCCGCGGCTTAAAATCGTGATCGCCATCTTTCAGCCAAGCGAGCTGCGCGTTGGGTGACAATGTATAGCCTGCAACCTCCTCCCGACTACCGAAAGGATCACGCTCGCCTTGTAAAATCAGCATAGGACAGGCAATCGCGGGCCAATGATCCAAACGCAGTTTGTCAGGCGCCTTGATTGGATGAAACGGGTAACCTGCCACCACCACACCGGGCACCGGGCTAATAAACGGCTGTTCACTGGCTGGCTGATCACTGGGAGATTGTGTACTGGCAAATTGTGTACTGGCAAATAAGGTAGCCACGCGACCGCCCATCGATTTACCCCCAATCCAGAGCGGCCCGTCAAACAGGGGATCAAGTAGCGCGTACCACTCGGCAAACTGGGCAAGAGTTTGGGCAATAGGTGGCGGTGGTCGGCGTTTGCCGGTTTCCTGCATCAGTTGCATATAGGGGAAATCAATACATAGAACCTGAACGCCTTGAGCCGTCAGAGAGGTGACAAATTGACGCATGAAAGGAGACTGCTGGCCCGCCCCGGCACCATGGGCAAACAGCAAGCGACCTAGCCTGGCTTGACCATGGACGGCCAACGGCCCCATGCCCTGCACCAGGAAAGCAACATTTGGCTGGCGCTTAAGGGCCTCTTTCAACCCCCTGGGAGACACTTCGATATATCCAGACAAAGTGTAATGTGACACTTACTGCTCCTGATAATTCAGTCTTTAACCAATTGGTGTGTTCAGGTTAAGCCCTGGCTGCGCTAGAATCTTGGTCGGATCTTGACCTGCATCATCAAGCGGGTGGCCGCACCCGTGCAAAATGCCACGGGTAACCCCCTAACCGCGTTCGATGGGAACATGACATGAGCACAGCATTTGAACACCCGACCTACAACTACAAGGTAGTTCGGCAGTTCGCGATTATGACCGTTGTGTGGGGCATTGTGGGGATGACCATTGGTGTCATCCTCGCCTCGCAGCTGGTTTGGCCGCAACTGAACCTTGGCATACCTTGGACTAGCTTTGGGCGCCTGCGTCCGTTACACACTAACGCCGTAATTTTCGCCTTTGGCGGTTCGGCGCTCTTTGCCACGTCGTATTACGTTGTCCAGCGCACCTGTCAGACGAGGCTTTTCTCTGACAAGTTAGCGGCCTTTACGTTCTGGGGCTGGCAAGCGGTCATTATCTCAGCAGTCGTGTCACTGCCTATGGGTTACACCACGACCAAGGAGTACGCTGAGCTAGAATGGCCGATCAATATTTTGATCGCGGTCGTATGGATCAGCTACGCCATTGTCTTCTTAATGACGATCAAAAAACGCACCACGTCGCATATCTATGTGGCGAACTGGTTCTTCGCGGCGTTTATTTTGACCGTTGCTGTGCTACACATCGTGAACAACGCGGCCATCCCTGTAACCCCCATGTACTCCACCTCGATTTACGCCGGTGCGGTGGATGCGATGGTGCAGTGGTGGTACGGACACAACGCGGTAGGCTTCTTCTTGACCGCTGGATTCCTGGGCATGATGTACTACTTCGTGCCGAAACAGGCAGAGCGTCCGATCTACTCCTACCGCCTATCAATCGTCCATTTCTGGGCATTGATCATGATCTACATGTGGGCAGGCCCTCACCACCTGCACTACACCGCACTACCTAACTGGGCACAGTCGCTGGGTATGATCATGTCCATCATTCTGCTGGCTCCCTCCTGGGGCGGCATGATCAACGGCATGATGACCCTGTCAGGGGCTTGGCATAAGCTGCGTACGGATCCGACGCTACGCTTCTTGGTGGTTGCCCTGTCGTTCTACGGCATGTCCACCTTTGAAGGCCCGATGATGGCAATTAAGACCGTCAACGCGCTGTCGCACTACACTGACTGGACCATTGGTCACGTTCACTCTGGTGCGCTTGGCTGGGTCGCAATGATCACCATCGGTTCGATGTACCACCTGATCCCGCGCGTCTTTGGTCGCACGGCAATGTACTCGGTCAACCTGATCGCTGTGCACTTCTGGCTAGCCACGATCGGCACCGTACTGTACATCGCCTCCATGTGGGTTAACGGCATTCTGCAGGGCCTGATGTGGCGTGCGATCAACCCTGACGGCACCTTGATGTACACCTTTGTCGAAGCCGTTGAAGCCAGCGGGCCGGGCTACTTTGTTCGCTTAATCGGCGGCCTCTTCTGGGTCACCGGCATGCTGATCATGGCGTTCAATGTGTACATGACAGTTAAGCGTCGTGAGGCCATCAGCCATTCAGCGCCACAAGCTGCTTAAACCGGGGAAGTTGAGACCAATGAAACACGAGATTGTCGAAAAGAACGTTGGCCTGCTTGCCGTGTTGATCCTTGTCGTGATCAGTTTCGGTGGTTTGGCTGAGGTCGTTCCGCTGCTTTTCCAGAAGCAGACCACCGAGCCGGTTGAAGGCCTGGAGCCGCTGTCGGCGCTTGAGTTGGAAGGCCGGGACATCTACCGCCGTGAAGGTTGTGTGGGCTGTCACTCGCAAATGGTGCGGCCATTCCGCGCCGAAACCGAGCGCTACGGCCACTACAACGTGGCAGGCGAGCAAGTGTATGAGCACAACTTCCTATGGGGCTCTAAGCGTACCGGGCCAGACCTAGCACGTGTTGGCGGTCGCTATAGCGATGATTGGCATCGTGCTCACCTCTACAATCCCCGGGATGTAGTGCCTGAATCGGTGATGCCTGCTTACCCCTGGCTGTTTGAAAACACCCTCGATGGTGATGCCACTCCCAAGAAGATGCGCACGCTGCGTCAACTGGGTGTGCCGTATACCGACGAAGATATCGCCAACGCTACTGACGACGTAAGCGGCACCCAGGAAATCACCGCCTTGGTCGCTTACCTGCAGCAGCTCGGAACCGTGCTCGAGGGCACTCGTTAAGCTATGGATACGGGAACTTTTCGCGGTCTCATCACGCTGGTCTTGATTTTCGCTTTTATCGGAATCGCCCTCTGGGCGTATTCCAAGCGACGCAAACCAGATTTCGACGAAGCGGCTAATTTGCCCTTTGCCGACGACGATGAGCAACCGACCAGTGACAAGCACGCTTCGCGTGAACGCGACAGCGAAGCGCATTCCCGCGACGACAGGGGAGATAAGAATATATGAATAATTTATGGGGTGACTCCCTATCCGGCTTCTGGAGCGCCTGGATCATTATCATTACACTTGGCACGATTGCGCTAAGCGTATGGATACTGCTGGCTAACCGGCGCACCGACAAGACGCCTGACGCAGACGGCAACGTAGAAACCACCGGCCACGCCGCCGATGGCATCGAAGAGTATGACAACCCACTGCCGAAGTGGTGGTTCCAGCTATTCGTCTTGACGGTAGTTTTTGCGCTGGGCTACTTGGTGCTTTACCCCGGCTTGGGCAACTACGCAGGGATACTAGGCTGGTCGCAGGAGGGTCAGTGGGAAGAGGAAGTCGCTCAGGCGGAAGAACGCTTTACGCCGATTTTTGCCCAGTATCAGGAAGTGCCTATTCCTGAGCTTGCTGAAGATCCCGAAGCGATGCAGGTCGCAGAGCGGATTTACCAGAATAACTGTGCGGTGTGTCACGGTTCCAACGCACAGGGCGGTTACGGCTTCCCTAACCTGACCGATGACGACTGGCTGTACGGCGGCGAACCTGAAAATATTCTGACCACCCTCAACCAAGGCCGTAACGGCAATATGCCTTCTTGGCAGCAGTTGGGGCAGGAGAATATTGGGAACCTGACGCAATATGTTCTGTCCCTTTCTGAAGAAGAGCACGACGCTGAGCGCGCAGCGAGCGGCGAAAGCACCTTCGGGGCGGTATGTGCAGCCTGCCACGGCCCCAGCGGCACGGGTAACACGGCTCTCGGCGCACCCAACCTGACAGATAACACCTGGCTTTATCTGGCACCCGGCCAGGATGTCGGTGACTCTATCCGTCAAACACTGCGTAACGGCCGTAACGGCCATATGCCTGCACAAGCGGCCTATATCGGTGAAGAACGTGTTCATCTGGTCGCGGCCTACGTGTATAGCCTGCGCTTAGCGGAATGATAGATCGTTGACGAAGAGCGATTACCGTCAGCAACGCTAGCCAAGCAAGGGTGCGGCCCCAAACCGCACCCTTTCTTTATACCCAACCCGATACAATATTACCGAAACATCCAGACTATCTAAGCGTCTAATTTAATTAAGCACCTAGCTTAACGGAGCATCAGTTCAATAGAGCAATGGGTGCAGTCTCTCCTGCCTTCTGAGCCGGGAATATCACCATGGAAAAGATACCAAGCCAAGACGTCACGCCGAACCCGGTAGGGCATCACACTCCCTCTGAAACGGTTACCCGGGAAATGTACGCCAAGCGTCGCCACATTTATGTGCGCGAAATCAAAGGCGTTTTCCAGAAGCTTCGGCGCAGTGCCAACTGGGCGTTAATGCTGGCATTTTTCCTATTACCCTGGATTAACATTGGTGGTCGGCCGTTAATTCTCTTCGACCTACCTAATCGTGAATTTCATATTTTTAGCGCCACGTTTTACCCACAGGAGTTCATACTGCTGTCGTGGTTACTGATTATCTGCGCCTTTGGGCTGTTCTTCATAACCGTTTTTGCTGGCCGGGTATGGTGTGGCTACACCTGCCCGCAAAGCGTTTGGACCTTCCTGTTTATTTGGCTTGAACATCGCATTGAAGGCACGCGCAATCGGCGCATAAAGCTCGACAACCAACCGATGAGTGCCGACAAAGCTTGGCGCAAAGTGGCCAAGCACACCGCCTGGCTGCTCATAGCCCTCGCTACCGGCATCACCTTTGTGGGTTACTTCACGCCCATTCGTGATTTAGTGGCGGAATTGCCCACCTTTGAGGCCCATGGCTGGTCCTACTTCTGGGTTGGCTTTTTCCTGGTATTTACTTACCTCAACGCGGGTTGGCTGCGCGAGCAGGTGTGCATCTACATGTGCCCCTACGCGCGTTTCCAATCGGTCATGTTTGACCGCGACACATTGATCGTCTCCTACGATGAATCACGGGGCGAACCCCGTGGCCATCGCAAAAAAAACCTGAGCCATTTAGAAGCCCGCGAGGCAGGCTATGGCGACTGTATCGATTGCGACCTTTGCGTGCAGGTCTGCCCCACCGGTATCGATATCCGAGACGGGCTACAGTATGAGTGCATAACCTGCGCTGCGTGTATTGATGCCTGCGACAGCGTGATGGATAAAATGGGCTACCCACGCGGCTTGGTGCGTTACACCACCGAAAATGCTCTTGAAGGTAAAAAGAGCCATATTTTGCGACCTCGCTTACTGGCTTACTTCGCAGCTCTGTTGGTAATGATCGGCACCTTTGTCTGGGCTGTTAACGACCGCATGCCACTAGACTTTGAGGCCGAGCGAGAACGTACCCAGCTTTACCAAATGACTCGCGGCGGCCAGATTAGCAATGTGTTTAGCCTGACCATTCGTAACCTCGATGATCAAGACCACACCTACCAGCTAAGCGTTGCTGGATTGCCTAGTCTCACTCTAGACAGCAGTACGATTAGTGTACCTGCAGGGGAGTCGCGCTTCGAAGCCGTCACCGTGAACGCCGATCCCGACGATTTACAGCAACCCAGCCATCCCATTGTATTCACGCTGCAGGCTCAACAGGATGCGGATATTCACCTCGAGCGCGAAACCAGCTTCCTGGGCAATATTAGGAGATAAGCAACTATGTCATCCCTACCTTCTGGCGATAAGGTGACGCCTTGGTATAAACAGTTTTGGCCGTGGTTTTTAATCGGCATTCTGCTCTCGTCCATAATGTTTAGTATTACCTATGCCGTTATGTCGGTTAAGAGCTTCGATGGCATGGTTGTTCAGGAGGATTATTACAGGCATGGTAAAGCCATCAATATGGTGCTTGCCAAGCAAGACCGTGCCCGAGAGTTAAACCTAAGTGCAGATTTACGCCTTGATCCACTCACCAGCGATATTGTGATTGATTTAAGCGGCGATGCACGTCCAGACAAACTCTATTTGGATCTCATATTCCCGACCGAAGATGATCGCGATCAATCCTTCGTACTTGAGCATGTTCGTGAAGGCCGCTACATCACCCAAGGCCCAGATAATCTTCGCTACCGCTGGTATCTACAGATTCAGCCTGCGCAAGAAGATGCAGAATGGCGCCTTACCGGTGAGGCTACGTTCCCCGATGAAAACAGCGTCGCGCTACTACCAGGAGGGCGTACAGAAAGCGAATGAGCAACGACGCGCCCTGCTACCACTGCGGTAACCCGGTGCCCGCTGGGGCTCCCTGGTCGATTACCCTTGATGATCATGCCCACCCGCTCTGCTGTCCCGGCTGCGAAGCGGTGGCCCATGCCATCGTCGACGGTGGTTTAGAAAGTTACTACCGCTACCGCACCGAACTGCCCGAACGACCGGATGAGCGCCAGGCTGCCAAGGCCGATACCTGGTCGGTGTTTGACGACCCCGGCCTGCAGGCGCAGTTTGTTCACCCCGACGGTGATGAGGGCAATGTCAAAGCTACCCTCGCCATCGAAGGCATTACCTGTGCCGCCTGTGCCTGGCTGATCGAACACCGTTTAAATGCCTTAACCGGCGTTGCCTCCAGCGCGGTGAATTTAACTCACCACCGTCTGCGGGTGAGCTGGGATCCCCAGCAGTTAAAACTCTCACAACTGCTGGCCGAACTTGCCGCCATTGGCTACGACGCCCAGCCCTACGAGCCAGACCAGGCTCAGACGCGCATGCAGCACGAAGAGCGTATGAACGTGCGTCGGCTAATCATCGCCGCTGTCGGCATGATGCAGGTGATGATGTTCTCTATCCCAATCTATGTCTCCGGCCCCGGTGAAATCAGCGACGACTTCTACGCGCTGTTTCACTGGCTCTCCTTTGCACTAGCCACGCCGGTGGTGTTTTTTTCCGCCCAGCCGTTTTTCCGCAACGCCCTGCGCGACCTGCGCACTGGCGTACTGGGTATGGACGTACCGGTCTCGTTAGCCATTGGTGGCGCTTATCTTGCCAGCAGCTATGCCGTGCTATTCAACGTCGGCGAGGTCTATTTTGACTCGGTAGCCATGTTCACCTTCTTTTTACTGTTTGGCCGCTACGTGGAAGGCCGTGCCAGACGCCGCAGCGGGCATAGCGGCAATGCACTGAGCGGCGTACTGCCGATTTCGGCCACGCGGTTAGAAAGCGATGGCAGCGAGCGCATTCTGCCCGCCAGCGAACTTTCCCCCGGTGATCGCGTATTGATCAAGCCCGGCCATGGCGTGCCCGCCGATGGCATCATCGAGGAGGGCGAATCGAGCCTGGACGAATCGATGTTGACCGGTGAATACCTACCGGTTACTCGCCGGGTGGGCGACCCGATTACTGGCGGTAGCCAAAACATGGAAAACCCTCTGGTAATCAGGGTGACCCATGCCGGGCGCGATGCCCGGGTAGCGGGTATCGTCGACCTTACCGACCGTGCCTTTGCCAGCCGTCCGCGGCTAGCCCAGATGGCTGAACGTATGGCGCACCTATTCGTGCTACGCCTGCTAATAGTCACAGCCTGCGTGACTATCGCCTGGTGGTTTATCGACCCCTCAAGGATGCTCTGGGTGCTACTTTCGGTGTTAGTGGTGACTTGCCCCTGCGCTCTGGCGCTGGCCACCCCAGCGGCACTAACCGCTGGTCACGGCCAGTTGCGAAAGCGCGGCGTATTGATTACCCGAGCCGATGCCATGGAGACGCTCTCTAAGGTTACCCGGGTGATTTTTGATAAAACCGGCACCCTGACCCGCGGCGAGATGTACCTTACCCAAACCCAGACTCTTGGCGAACTCACCGCCGAGCGAGCCCGGGCAGTTGCTGCCGCTCTTGAGGCCAACTCGGAACACCCGATCGCCCGAGCCTTTCGACCGTTCCGCGATGCTACCCTGCAAGCCAAAGACATTCACAGCTACACCGGGCAGGGGCTCGAAGGCAGCTTAAACGACGCCCGATGGCGGTTGGGCAAGCCCGAATTTGCATTGGAGGGGGGCATAGCGGCGCCTGCCAAAGGCCAGTGGCTGCTGCTTAGCGAAGATGGTGTGCCCCGTGCCTGGTTTGGCCTGCACGACGGCATTCGCGATGACGCTGCCGCCACGATTAAAGCCCTCCAGGCCCAAGGTTTAAGCGTGGAGCTACTCTCCGGTGACACCCAGGATGCCGTGGAAAGCCTGGCTGATCAGCTCAACATCGCCACTTGGCACGCAGGCACCAGCCCGGAAGGCAAGCTGGCACGGATGAAGGAGCTTCAGGCCGCAGGCGAAACCGTCGTGATGATTGGTGACGGCATCAACGACGTGCCGGTGTTAGCCGGAGCCGATGTCGCGATTGCAATGAATGGCGCAACGGATCTGGCCCGCACCCGCGCGGACGCGGTGCTACTCAGCCCGCGCCTGATGCGTATTTTTGAGGCCATCGAGATTTCCCGCGCCACCCGGCGTATCATGCGCCAGAATATGATTTGGTCAGTGTGCTACAACTTTTCGGCGCTGCCGCTGGCAGCAATGGGGCTGGTGCCGCCCTGGCTAGCCGCGATTGGTATGTCGCTGAGTTCGTTAGTGGTAGTGGGTAATGCGCTGCGACTGTCTCGCTGGCGCACCCAGCCTGCGCCAACGCTCGACACTTCAACACCGGTAACCGCATGACGATTCTATACCTGCTCATTCCACTCTCGCTGATTTTGCTCGGCCTCGCCGTCTGGGCGTTTTTCTGGGCGGTGAAAAATGATCAGTTCGACGACTTAGAAGGCCCGGCATACCGCATTCTATTTGATGAGGATGAAAACGACCTCAGCCCCGAGCAGCGCCAGAAAACCAAGCAAAAATCTGCTGCGCCAACTGATCAAGACACACCCGACGACCCAGAGCCCCGTTCATGAATCCGACAGGGCTTGATCTGCCGCCGCTCATGGCGGCGTTTGTGTTCGGCTTGATGGGGGGCGCCCATTGTATCGGCATGTGTGGCGGCATTATGAGTGCGCTCACCTTTGCAGTCCCCCCTAGCATGCGCCACCCGGCACGCATGGGAGGACTGCTGCTCAGCTATAACGCAGGCCGTATTATTAGCTATATGAGCGCAGGCGCACTGGTTGCGCTGCTAGGCACGCTGTTTTCGCTTTCTGCTACGGCACGCCTGTTGCTTCAGGTATTTGCCGCGCTGATGCTGATCTTAATGGCACTGTATATCGCCAACTGGTGGAAAGGCCTGCTCAAAATTGAGGCCGTGGGTCGACGGCTATGGCGCTTTATTGAGCCCGTGGGGCGTCGCTTGATGCCCGTAGTCCATCTTCCCCAAGCCTTCGCCCTGGGGGCACTCTGGGGCTGGCTCCCCTGCGGGCTGGTCTACTCCATGCTGGCCTGGAGCCTGGCGATTGCCGACCCGCTTCAGGGCGCGCTACTCATGGGCGCCTTTGGGCTTGGCACCCTGCCTGCACTACTTGCCACTGGCCTCGCTGCCCGCCAACTCAGCCATTTGATACGCCACCCCGCGACCCGAAGTGTGGCAGCGCTGACAATTATCGCTTTTGCGCTGTGGCAGCTGTGGACGCTCACCGCACACAACGTCTATTAGCATGACGTGGCTCAACATTTACCTCCCGACCACGGTTTAGGCTAGCGGCATTTCCTAACGTCGGAGCGCTCCTTTATGCCCGTTCATGCCCCCGCTGCATTGCCCCTTGCACCCGCAGCTGCCGCAGCCCCCATGCAGCCGGTGTGGGATGAAGCGTTACTGCGCCGCTACGACACCAGCGGCCCACGCTATACCTCCTACCCCACGGCACTGTCGTTTCATAACCAATTTACGCCTGACGACCTGACCCAGGCGCTGGAGCGTAGTAATGCTAGCAAGCGTTCGCTCTCGCTGTATGTTCACGTGCCCTTCTGCCGCAAAATCTGCTTCTACTGCGCGTGTAATAAAATCGCCACCAAAAACACCGCCCTGGCCGAGCCCTATATAGCCCGGCTTGACCGCGAAATGGTGCTGACCGCACGCCATTTGGATACATCACGACCGGTGGAACAACTGCACTGGGGCGGTGGCACACCGACGTTTCTCAGCTTGAACCAGATGGGTGACCTGATTGATCGACTGGATGCACGCTTTGGCCTTTCGTCGTCTGCTAACCGCGATTACGCGATTGAAATAGATCCTCGCGAAGCGGATGTGTTTACTCTGCGCCATCTCGAATCCCTCGGCTTTAATCGCATCAGCCTGGGCGTGCAGGACGTAAGTCCACTGGTGCAGAAAGCGATTAATCGCATTCAACCTCGAGTGCTTACCGAAACGCTGATGGATGAGGCGCATCGCCTGGGCTTTCGCTCGCTCAATCTCGATCTAATTTACGGTTTGCCCTTTCAGACTGAAAAAAGCTTTGCCGACACTCTACGCCAGGTGATCGAGCTCAACCCGGCGCGCCTTTCCGTGTTTAATTACGCGCATATGCCCGAGCGCTTTGCCCCACAGCGACGTATTAATGTCGACGACTTGCCGGGTAGCGATGAGAAACTGGCGATTCTGCGTATCACCATCGAAATGCTCACCGCAGCAGGCTATGTGCATATTGGTATGGATCACTTTGCCCGACCTGATGATAGCCTGGCTATTGCCCAGCGCGAAGGCTCACTGCAGCGCAACTTCCAGGGCTACTCCAGCCACGCTCAGTGCGACTTAATAGGACTTGGCGTATCAGCGATTTCCCGTATAGACGATGTCTATGCGCAGAATCCTAGCGACCTGGCCCGCTACGAAGCGGCGCTGGACCAGGGGCAGCTTGCCACCGTGCGCGGCATTCGCTTAAATGATGACGACCTGATCCGCCGGGACGTGATTGAGCGGCTGATGTGCGATATGGGCATTGACCTGGCCGCCGTTAGCCAACGCTGGAACATTGATGCCCCCCGCTACTTTGCGCCAGCGCTTGAGCGCCTGCAGAGCGCCGAACAGGATGGACTATTGACCCGTAGCGGTGATCAGCTTAAAGCTACGCCGATGGGACACCTGCTGATTCGCCATATAGCCATGGCGTTTGACGCCCATCTTTCTGGGCAAACAGGGCAACGATACTCTAAGATTGTTTAATAACCTTACGGTAGGCATGCTAAAGCAATTACAATAAGTAAGGATTTTCTAATTGATACGCATGACCCATTCAAGGAGCAACGCATGTTGGAACCGATGAGCCGTCGGCGCTCGCTACTCCATGAAGCCCGCTGCCAAACCTGCAGTTTGAGCTCACTGTGCCTACCACTTGCCCTGGAGCTGGATGATGTGGGGCAGTTTGATGCCATTATTCGTCGCCGGGCGCCGCTGAAAAAAGGCGAACCCCTATTTCGTCAGGGTGACGCCTTTACCAGCGTTTACGCAGTCCGTTCGGGTAGTTTGAAACAGATCACCGCTGAAGGTAACGGCAGTGAGCAACTCACCAATTTCTACCTGCCTAGTGAACTGGTGGGATTGGATGGCATTGACGAAGAGCAGTATCCCGGTAGCGTGATCGCCCTGGAAACCACCACTGTTTGCGAGATCCCTTTCGACCGCCTGGATTTGCTCTCGGAGGAACTGCCCGAACTGCGTGGTCAGCTGTATCGCAGCATGAGTAAGGAGTTGCGCGATGACCGCCGTATGATGCGGCTACTCTCGCGCAAAACCGCCGATCAGCGACTGGCGAGCTTTTTGATTACCCTTTCGGATCGTTTTCGTCGCCGAGGCTACTCACCTTTCAGCTTTCGCCTCTCGATGCCCAGAGCCGATATCGGCAACTACCTGGGCTTAGCAGTGGAAACGGTCAGCCGCATACTAAGCCGCTTTCAGCAGCAGAATGTGGTGGCGGTCTCCGGCCGAGAGGTCAACATTCTCGATATGCAGCGTTTGATTACCCTCGCCGAAGAAGAAGAGCAAACGGTTAGCTGACGTTAAAGGCCTGGATACGACCCGCCAGCAGCTCTTCTTGCTTGGCCTCTAGACCTTCAAAATCGAACAGGCTGCGGTCAGCCAACTGGGAAGGGGCAATGTTGGTGACGGCCTTGAACATGCTTTCCAGACGGCCTGGAAACTTTTTGTCCCACTCAGCGAGCATCTCTTTGACCACCTGGCGCTGCATATTGGGCTGGGAGCCGCACAGGTTGCAGGGGATAATCGGAAACGCCATCAGCCGCGAAAACTCGGCGATATCAGCCTCTTTGCAGTAGGCCAACGGCCGAATGACGATATTCTTACCATCATCGGATAACAGCTTTGGCGGCATCGCTTTCAGATTGCCGCCAAAGAACATATTGAGAAACAGCGTTTCGAGAATATCTTCCCGGTGATGGCCTAGAGCTATCTTATTGGCGCCAATCTCTTCGGCGAAGCCATAAAGCGAGCCGCGCCGCAGACGTGAACATAGCGCGCAGGTGGTTTTGCCTTCGGGGGTTTTCTCTTTCACCACCGAGTAGGTATCGCGCTCGACAATGTGGTACTCCACGCCCTGCTTATCCAGATACGCGGGCAGCACGTGTTCGGGAAAGCCGGGCTGCTTTTGATCCAGGTTGACCGCCACCAGCGAAAAATTGACCGGCGCATTGCGCTGTAAGTTACGCAAAATCTCTAGCATCGTGTAGCTGTCTTTTCCGCCGGAGAGGCAAACCATCACGCGATCGCCTTCATTGATCATTTGGTAATCAATAATCGCGTTACCCACTTCTCGGCGTAGGCGCTTTTGTAGCTTGTTAAACTCACGCTTCTGCTTCGCATCAGCCAGCTCTGGCTGGTCGTGCTCAGCGTTAGCTGGGGGGGCTCCAACCGTGTCAAGGTGAGCAGGATCAAAGTGATCAAGAGATTGCATGGTATAAGCACTGCCGAGGGTGTGGTGAAGAGAAGGGGCGCTACACAGAAATAATTGAGCGCTATTCTAACAACACTCTTCGCCTGGACCCAACTCCTCGTCACTCCCTCTAAGCAGTCTGCGCCATAATGCGCTGCAAGCGTATATACAGCAGTGCGCTGGCGGTAGCCTCTCCAAGCACACTCTGCACGGCCATGGCGGGTACTTGCCAGCACGCCAACGCTTGGGCGAAGTTGCTGGGCGCTTCGACCTCCGGATGCAGGCGCCGCAGCTGGCGCTGATGCAGTTTTGCCACATCGACCTGGGCATTGGGCAGGGCAAAATTCAGCCGCTTACTGAGCAGTGCATTTAATGCGCCGAGCCGCTGCTCTAACTGCCAACCAACGATGGGTCGATTGCCGATAAACTCTACTAAGGCGCCTAAGTTATCACTGTTTGACGTTAGCACCGCCCCCGCCTCGCAAAGCAAGTGATGGCGGCGCAGCGATGCGCTATCGGGCGGCTTCGCACTGCTTAGGGTTATCACAAAAGCGCGACTGGTATGCACCTGTTGCTGGCTAAGTACCACTGCCGCCAAACTGATCACAGGCGATGATTGAGTAGGCGTTACAGTACAGGCGAGCGACACCAACTCTTCGCCCATATAGGGCTGAAACAGCCAGGCATAGGGGGAATCTGCACAGCGGCGCCGGTCACTTTCACGTCTTAGCAAGGTGCGTAACGAGCCGCTAAATAACGTCATATGTCGATCTAACAGCCGCATTCCGCTCACGAATACTCCAAATGGTAACGATGGGAAAGCCGCTGCTTAAAGTCTTTGACAATATGCATCGCTTCGCGCAGTAGGTCGCGCTCCAGGGAAGAGAGGTTTTGCACCACAACACGGTTAGCGCGGCTGCTGTTTTGAGAATTAGCTTCTTTAGCGTCCGCAGCGGTTTCCAGCGTACTTAGCTGCTGCTTAAGGCGCAGCTCGGAAAACAGTGCCAACGCTTCCCCCAGGTCATCGGCAAAACGGCGATCCAACCGGCCATCAGCCGCCAGGGCATCCAAGCGATCAAACGTCGAGGTGGCTTTGATGCTCCGTTCAAGCGCCATCGTGCGCACACCGTGAACGATAGGAAAAATACCGCCTTTCTTAATATCAATACCGTGTTGGGGCTTTTTCAACGAACCAAACAACGTTAGCGGCGTCGAGAAACGTAGCGCCGTGCGGGCAAAATAGGAGAGCAGCAGCTCATCGCCCGAACAGCGTTCAAAAAGCTCATCGCGGACGCTTTCAAGCAGGCTGGGATTGCCCGCTACGGCATGGGCATCAAGCATAATTGCCAGCTTCATTAGGCTATCGCCGTCACGCTCCCTGGCCCACTTGGCAATATTGCCTTTCCACTGAGTTACCGTAGCCACCCACTCGGGGTTAGACACCATAATATTGCCGGGGCACGGCGGGTAACCGAGCTGAATCAAGGTATCGGTGAGCGTCTGCATGTGGCTGGCAAGTTCAGGCCACTGGGTGTCATCGGCAAGAATCAAGCCATTATCCTGATCCGTTTTTAGAATCTGTTCACCGCGCCCTTCGCTACCCATCACCATCATGCAGCTCTGCTCGTGGTAGCGCTCATTGATAGTGAAATCCCAGGCTTTGCTCATGATACGACCGTTCAGTGCCGCGAGCAGATCCATTGCAAAGCGTAGCTTCACGCCCTGGGCCATCAGCGCTTTGACCAGTTCTGGGGTGCGCTGGCTGGCGACCGAAAGCGCCTCTAAGCTGTTCGCCTGCTCCACCTGCAGGCTCACCACATAGCTGCGGCTTGAGAAGTAGCTAAGCACGTCGGTGAGCTCGACGACGCCTTTCAAGGCGTTTTGCTCCAACACGACCACTCGCGCCACTTTATGGCGGGTCATCAGTACCAGAACTTCAAATAAATACTGATCCGGTGCGGCGGTCACTAGATTAAAATGGGCGATCTCATCCACCGATGATGTTATAGCGTGGCCATCCAACACTAGCGCGTTGAGTAGATCGGTTTTGGTCACTATGCCCAGTGTGTCTTGGGTCTCCACCAGCAGGCTATCGGCGTGGCTTTCGTTAAGCTGTTTTACAGCGCTGGCAATATCGGTCGCCGCCGACATCAGCAACGGCTCGCGCATGCATTCGCTCACCTTGGCAAGCATAAAACCCGCCATGGTAACGCCACCTTCGGCGCGCTTTTCGGTCAGCAAACGTGCCTTATGGGTCAGTGACTGGCGAAAGAAATTGCTGAAATCAGGGTATTGGCGACACAACTGTTGAAACAGTGCTTTGGGTAGCAGGTAACAAAGACACTCCTGCTCAGCCTTAAAGCGGTAGCGGCTTTTACCATTGAGAATACTGATCGCGCCAAATAGATCCCCCGCCGTGTAATGGCCAATGCGGGAGGTAGATGAGGGCAGCGTCGGGTCGATTTCCGCGACCTCGCCTTTATGAATCAAAAAAACAAACTCTCCCGCTTGACCGGACTCTAAAATGATTTCGTCACGATCAAAATAGGCTAGGTCAATGCCACGACGAATGTGGTCACGCCCCTCATCGTCAAGGAGCGTAAACGGCAGTTGGGATAGATCCACATCGACCATGGCGTATGACCTCATTAAACGAGACTGCGACTAACCGGATTTTGCCTAATGGCGAGCAAGCAGACATAAGAAATAACAAATAAATATCATGATTCAATACTGAACCACATAAACTGACCTACTCCAGCGCTTCAAAAACGTTTATCGATTATTATGTGAAGGTGGCTGTACGGGTATAAAGGATTCACTTCCCATGTAGCAAGTAGAACGTTGTTATACCTTTAGCTATCACGCTAAGGTCGAAGCGACTTTTGATACACGACCAAAGTATCGACACTAACTAACCGTCACTACCCATCAAACCCAGCATATGTATTTAAAGTAGCCAATAACTGCTTTTATTTGCTTACTAGACTATCGTCCCATAGCCCTGGTAACGCCTACAAATTTCGCTTAAATGGCGTCTAAAAACTCTAATTTTCAACAACATGCAGATCGCAAAAAGCCATTAAGCTGTTTATTGATACCAAAGTCTGGGATTT
Source organism: Halomonas alkaliantarctica (assembly GCF_029854215.1). Classification (NCBI taxonomy): domain Bacteria; kingdom Pseudomonadati; phylum Pseudomonadota; class Gammaproteobacteria; order Oceanospirillales; family Halomonadaceae; genus Vreelandella; species Vreelandella neptunia. Next base: position 3,317,409 of record NZ_CP122961.1, read on the forward strand.
ATTTTTTGACGTTTATTGCCCAGTATTAACAATGAGTCATGCAGGGTAATCGCACGTCACTAACTAACTCGAAACTTCATATCGAATAATAAGGTGACGTGCCAAACAAGCTGACTCACCACTCCTAACGATTGAGTGGCTTCAGACGTGCGATTGCCCTGATGGGTCACACGCTATTCCTCGTGAACTTTCCCAACCTTAAAAAACACAAGTGGAGAGCAACACAATGGCAGACGACAAAACCAATGCTGCTGAATACTGGAAAGCAAACGTCCGCTTAATTTTCGGATGCCTGGCCGTTTGGGCATTTGTTTCTTACGGATGCGCTATCCTTTTCCGCCCACTGCTCGCTGGCATTCCTGTTGGCGGCACTGATCTTGGCTTCTGGTTTGCACAACAGGGCTCAATCCTAACGTTTATCGTGCTGATCTTCTTCTACTCCTGGAAGATGAATAAGCTCGATCAAAAATTTGGCCTTGGGGAGTAAGCCGGTATGAGCCAGTTTGCAATTAACTTACTGTTCGTCGGCGCTTCCTTTGCCTTGTATATAGGCATTGCGATTTGGGCGCGCGCCGGCTCAACGAAAGACTTCTACGTCGCTGGGGGTGGGGTTCACCCAATTACCAACGGGATGGCCACCGCAGCAGATTGGATGTCAGCGGCGTCGTTTATTTCCATGGCGGGTTTGCTGGCCTCCGGTGGCTACGCTAACTCCACCTTCCTGATGGGCTGGACCGGTGGCTACGTTATTCTAGCGATGCTGCTAGCACCTTACCTGCGTAAGTTTGGTAAGTTCACCGTGCCCGACTTCATCGGTGACCGTTTCTACAGCAACACTGCTCGCCTAGTGGCGATCGTGTGCTTGATTGTGGCGTCGGTTACCTACGTTATCGGTCAAATGACCGGTGCGGGTGTGGCGTTCTCACGCTTCCTTGAAGTCAGCAACACTTGGGGTATCTGGTTAGCCGCGCTGATCGTCTTCCTCTACGCCGTATTTGGCGGCATGAAAGGCATCACCTACACCCAGGTGGCCCAGTACATCGTTCTAATCATCGCTTACACCATTCCTGCGGTGTTCATTGCCTTCCAACTAACCGGCAACCCGATTCCGATGTTCGGTATGTTCAGTACCCACACCGAATCCGGCATGCCTTTACTGGCCAAGTTAAATGATGTGGTCAATGCACTTGGCTTCCGGGACTACACTGCTGACGTGGACAACAAGCTCAATATGGTGCTGTTCACCCTGTCGTTGATGGTCGGTACTGCTGGTCTTCCTCACGTTATCATTCGCTTCTTCACCGTACCGAAAGTCGCCGATGCGCGCTGGTCTGCAGGCTGGGCACTGGTATTCATTGCACTGCTTTACCTCACCGCCCCAGCGGTAGGTTCGATGGCACGCCTTAACTTGGCGACAACCGTGTACCCAGAGATGGCTGGTCAGACTGAAAACTATGAAGAGGCGGCGCAGAACCCGATCCTGTACGAAGAGCGTCCAGACTGGGTTCGCACATGGGAAGAAACAGGCCTTATCAGCTTCAACGATCTCAACAACGATGGCCGCATTCAGCTCTATAACGATTCTGCCGACTACTCTGACCGTGGCTGGGAAGGCAACGAGCTAACCGTTAATAACGACATTCTGGTACTCGCTAACCCCGAAATTGCCAATTTGCCCGGCTGGGTTATTGGTTTGATCGCAGCAGGTGGTATTGCGGCGGCACTGTCTACCGCAGCAGGCTTGCTACTGGCGATCTCGTCGGCGATCAGTCACGATTTGATCAAGACCATGATCAATCCCAAGATCACCGAGAAAGGCGAGATGTTGGCGGCGCGAATCTCCATGGGTGGGGCCATTCTATTGGCCACCTATCTGGGGCTTAATCCGCCTGGGTTTGCGGCACAAACGGTGGCGCTGGCCTTTGGTATCGCCGGTGCATCGCTGTTCCCTGCGTTGATGATGGGTATATTCTCCAAGCGGATGAACAGTTCAGGTGCGGTTGCCGGTATGCTGGCGGGCTTGATTTGTACTCTGCTTTATATCTTCACTTACCTGGGCTGGTTCTTCGTACCTGAGACCAATATGCTGGCCAACACGCCGGATAACTGGATCTTCGGTATCTCGCCGCTCTCCTTTGGTGCCGTAGGCGCGATGATCAACTTCGCCGTTGCCTTCGCGGTCTCCAGAGTGACAGCTGCACCGCCGCAGGAAATTCAGGACCTGGTGGAAAGCGTTCGCTATCCGAAAGGTGCTGGCATGGCAGTAGATCACTAAGTCATACTCGTTCCTGACGCGTTATTGCCATGCGGCAATAACGCTTTGGAATCGACCTCACCATCGGGCTTCCTTCGGGAGGCCCGATGGCTTTATATAGACGGCTTTTTGAAGGGATAATTTATGATTTGGCATTTGATCGCCGCCGTTTTTGCAGGCCTTGCGGCTGCCGGGATTGGTCTGATACTGCGCAAGTTGAGCGGCAAACGTTTGCCCACGTGGATAGTGCCGGTGTTTGGCGCGCTGGGAATGTTGGGCTATCAAGTTCAGGTCGAGTACAGCTGGTTTGAGCATAAGCAGGCGCAGCTTCCTGAGACCGCCAAAGTCATTTCAACCGAAAGTAGCACGGCGGTATGGCGTCCATGGACCTTTGCCTTTCCCATGACCACTAAGTTCAGCATGGTCGATAGCGAAAATATTCGCATTAGCGAGCAGGACGGCGCCCGCTTAGCAGAATTTATTCTTTATCAGTTTGAACGTCATCACACCGATATTTTGATAACTCAGCCCTACGTTCTCAATTGTGAGAACCGGGAGCTGGTCCCACTGGACGAAGAGTCTCGCGAACCTATTCTCGAAGAGATACGTACGCTGCGTGAAACCTCTCCGCTGCTCAACAACGTGTGCACATAGACAAATAAAGCCTGGGGTGTAAACAAGCTTAGAGAATGGTCGTACACGGCCCTCCATTTCGCCTAGAATGAAACCTTTTTTATTAGCGCACGTTTAGTGGGTAGCACACTCTGGCGGGGAGAAAGGCATGTTTCACGGCGGGCTACTGGTAGCGGTTTCGTTACTCTATATTGCCGTTCTATTCGGCATCGCTTGGTATGGTGACCGCCGCGCGCGTACCCACGGCGCCACCCGCCGACGTCCGATCATCTATAGCCTGGCGCTGGCAATCTACTGCACCTCGTGGACGTTTTACGGCGCGGTTGGCCAGGCAGCTACTGCGGGCTGGTCGTTTGCAAGCATCTTCGTCGGGCCGATTTTGACGTTTTTGTTGTTCTGGCCGGTGCTGGCCAAGATGATTCGCGTTGCCAAGCATCAGAACGTCACCTCAATTGCCGATTTTATTGCCTCCCGTTACGGTAAAACCCAGTCGCTGGCTGCCTTTGCCAGTCTGGTCGCCCTGGTCGGCACCCTGCCCTACATTGCCCTGCAGCTAAAAGCAGTTTCCACTACTTTTAGCGTTCTTACCGATGCCACCGATGTGACCCATACGCCGCTGTTTGGCGATACGGCCTTCTATGTGGCTATTGTGATGGCGATTTTCGCGATTCTATTTGGCACACGCCACACCGATGCCACAGAACACCACGAAGGGTTAATTCACGCCGTAGCTTTTGAATCGTTAGTCAAGCTGCTCGCCTTCGTGGTGCTTGGCGTCTTTGTTACCTGGGGTATGTTCGATGGCCTGGGTGAGCTGATGGGGCATGCCGAAAGTCAGCTCGAACTCCAGCGCCAATTGGCCAATCAAGATTTTGGCCAGAGCTTCTGGGCACAAACGCTGCTCGCCATGCTGGCGATTCTGTGTCTACCTCGCCAGTTCCACGTGGCGGTGGTGGAGAACATTCACCCTGACGATGCCACGAAAGCGCGCTGGTTATTTCCACTCTACCTGCTGGCCATTGCCTTTTTCGTGGTGCCATTGGCCGCCGCTGGCTTGCTGCTGTTTTCCGAAAGCGGCGTAGAGCCCGACACCTACGTACTGGCACTTTCCATGGCCTCGGGCCACCAGTGGTTAACGCTACTCACCTTTATCGGTGGTTTCTCGGCGGCCACGGGCATGGTAATTGTCGCCGCCGTGGCGGTGTCGATCATGATCTCCAACGAAATCGTTATTCCTGCGCTGTTCCGACTACGCTGGTTTGATACCAAGGCGCGGGATTATGGTCGCTTGGTGCTGCGCGCGCGGCGTTTAACGATTGTCGCCGTACTGGCCATGGCTTATGGCTTCTATCAGCTGATTGCTGAATTTACCTCGCTGGCCTCGATTGGCATGCTCTCGTTTGCTGCCGCCGCCCAATTTGCCCCCGCAGTGATTGGCGGGCTCTACTGGAAGCGCGGTAACCGGCTTGGGGTCATCGTCGGCATGAATGCGGGCTTCGCCATCTGGGCCTATAGCCTGCTAATGCCCGCGATGATCAATGCGGGCGTGCTTCCAACCGCTTGGCTTGACGGCGGCCCATTGGGGCTTAATTGGCTATCACCTACGACGCTGTTCGGCCTCAATTTGGGTGACAGCTTTACCCACGGCGTGATGCTATCCCTCGGGGTTAACCTGTTCTGCTACATTTTCGTTTCCCAGGTGACCTCGCAGCGAGTGGTTGAGCGTATTCAGGCCTCGCTATTTGTGGACAGCGTGGAGACACGTCAAACCTCGGTGAACCGCCCCTGGACCGGCGCGACCACCGTCGGCGATTTAAAAGTCCTCTGCGAGCGCTTTCTCGGTGCGGGTCAGGTAGATCGTGCCTTTGAAGACTACGCTCGCCGAGTGGGTAAGCCGCTGGACGACGGCACTCGTGCCTCAATCGATATTATTCAGTTCACCGAACGCTTTCTGGCCTCGGTGCTGGGCGCTTCATCAGCACGCATCGTGGTTAATTCGGCGCTTCAGGGGCGCGGTATCGGCATCTCAGATGTGATTTCGATTGTCGATGAAGCCTCACAGGTGCTGGAGTTCAACCGCGCGTTGCTCCAGGCCACCATCGAGAATATCAATCAGGGCATCAGCGTGGTCGACCAGAACCTGCGCCTGGTGGTTTGGAACCAGCGCTATCTGGAGCTTTTCCGCTTCCCTGACCACCTGATCCGCGTTGGTGCACCGATAGACCGTATCTTCCGCTACAACGCCCACAACGGTGAGTATGGCCCGGGTGATCCGGAAGAGCATGTCCAGCTACTGCTCGACAACATTCGCGAAGGCCAACCCCACCGCTACGTGCGCTATCGCCAGGATGGCAGCGTGCTGGAAGTTCAGGGTAACCCCATGCCCGGCGGCGGCTTTGTGTATACTTATCAGGATATTACCCAGCAAAAGCGGATCGAAGAGGCGCTGATTCGCTCGGAAAACAATATCCGTATTTATACCGACAATGTGCCCGCGTTGATTGCCTACTTCGACAAAGAGTGCCGTTACCTATTTACCAACCGCGCCTACGAGCAGGCGTTCAACATTGACCGCAATGCCGTCATTGGTCGCCGCTTTGAAGATGTGCTGCAAATCAAGCAGGCGGAAGAGCGTGCGCCATGGGTCGCGCGCGCCTTGAAAGGCGAACGGGTGAGTTTTGAGGTTTCACTACGGGTGAATGGGGCCATGCGCTATATGCTGGTCACTTACACGCCGCACTTTGGCGACAGTCAGGCGATCCTGGGCTTTTTTGCACTTTATCAGGATATTACCGAACGCCGTCAGGCCGAGATTGCCCTTAAAGAGACCAACGAAACGCTGGAGGAGCGCGTGCGCGAACGCACCCAGGCGCTCTCTGAAGCCAACGCGGCATTGCGCCAGGAGAACCGGGTACGCGCCGAGGCGGAGCTCGCCCTGCGCCAGGCTAAGCAGCTCGCGGAAGATGCTAACGCGTCTAAGACTCGCTTTTTGGCCGCGGCGAGCCACGACTTACTGCAGCCGCTTAACGCGGCACGGCTATTTACCTCCGCGCTAATGCAAAACGTGACCACCACCGATACCCAACGCATCGTTGGCCATATCGATAACTCGCTGCAAGCTGCCGAAGAGTTGCTCAGCACCCTGCTGGATATCTCCAAGCTGGACGCAGGCGCCTTAACGCCACGCCGCAGTCACTTTGCCCTAGCCGATATCTTCCGCCCCTTACGCGCCGAGTTTGAGGTCATGGCGGACGACCGCGGATTGGACTTAGAAGTCGTGACTACCCGGCTTTGGGTAGACTCAGACCCCCAGATGCTGCGCCGTATCGTGCAGAATTTCTTGTCTAATGCCATTCGCTACACCCAAGAGGGGCGCGTACTGCTGGGCTGCCGCCGCCAAAACGGCTGGCTCTCTATTGAAGTGTGGGACAGCGGCCCCGGCATTCCCGAATCTAAATTGAGCGAGATTTTTCAGGAATTCCGCCGCCTGGATCAGGTCTCCCGCCACAAAGAGAGTGAGAAAGGCCTAGGGCTGGGGCTCTCCATTGCCGACCGTATGAGCCGGGTGCTGGATCACCCCATCAAAGTGCGCTCGACGGTAGGCAAAGGCGCCGTTTTCTCGGTTAACGTGCCGATTGTGGCTGCCCACGAAGCCAGTAGTAACGAGCTTGAGCCACACGCCCGACGCGGCAGCCATAAGCTTAGCGGTACACGGATTGTATGTATCGACAATGAGACGCTGATTCTGGAAGGCATGACCGCCATGCTTAGCGGCTGGGGCTGCGAGGTGTTTACCGCCACCAGTATCGGTGGGGCCAAATCGATCCTACGCAATATGGATGGCGACCCTGACGCTATTCTGGCGGACTACCACCTGGATAACGAAGTCACGGGGTTAATGGCGTTAGAAGCGCTTAGCGAGCGTTTTGAGGGGGCGGTACCGGGAATCGTGATTACCGCTGACCGTACCGAAGCGGTGGCCGAAGAGATCAAACGGTCAGGCTATCAACTGCTGCTGAAGCCCGTCAAACCGGCGGCACTGCGTGCGCTATTGACGCGCACGCTGCAGGCCAATCGCGCGGCGCGTTAAACGCGCCGCGGTTCATTTAGTGGTGCTTAGGAAACGACTTTTGGTGGCTCTACTTCAAGTTTCTGAGCTGCGATAACCGCTTGGGTACGCGAGTGCACGCCCAGCTTACGTAGAATCGCCGTAACGTGGGCCTTGATGGTCGCTTCAGAAACGCTCAATTCATAAGCGATCTGTTTGTTCAGCAGACCTTCGGTCAGCATATTCAGCACGCGAAACTGCTGGGGCGTTAATGAAGCGATCGCCTCGGCAAAGCGCGACTCCTCTTCACTGGTCTCTTCCAGCACGTTGGCTAATGCCTCAGGCAGCCACACTTCGCCCTGCAGAATTTCGCCGACGGCCTCGGCAATCAGCTGCAGTGAGGACGATTTAGGGATAAAACCCGACGCGCCGTAGTCAATAGCACGACGCACCACATAGGGTTCATCACTGCCAGACACTACTGCGACGGGTATATCAGGCATCTGACCACGCAGTTGGATCAAACCTGAGAAGCCGTGGGCTCCCGGCATGTGCAGATCCAGCAGAATCAAATCGGCATCTGGGTGGCGATTCACCACGTCGGTGGTGGCTTCCATGGTATCCGCTTCGACAATTTCCGCCTGGGGGGCCAACTGGCGTAACGCTTGGGTCAGCGCTGCACGAAACAGCGGGTGATCGTCAGCGACGATAAACTTATGAGCTACTGCCATGGATATTCCTCCGGTTCCTCGAGCAGCGGGGTTGTCTGCCGCCGCGACGCTAGGCTCTTACGGTTGTGAAGCATGGTACCCCATGGGCTTCATCATGCCCAAGCATCACATGCACAATTTATAATAGATCGTTCATACAAGTGAAACGCGTATCTATAAACGCATATCTATAAACCCATATATATAAACACAATCGTGCCGACCTACTCAGGTCGGCACGGTTTTGAGTCGGCAAACAAGCTTTATTGGGCTAAATAGCCTAAAGCGTTGTCGCCATTATTGGTTGGCGCGATGCTCAATCAGCTCATCGACCACCGAAGGATCGGCCAGCGTACTGGTATCGCCCAAGCCATCACACTCGTTGGCGGCAATCTTGCGCAGGATACGGCGCATGATTTTACCCGAGCGGGTTTTCGGCAAACCTGGCGCCCACTGGATGACATCGGGTGAAGCAATCGGGCCGATATCCTTGCGCACCCACTGGGTCAGCTCTTTTTTGAGTTCGTCTGTCGCCTCGATACCATCATTCAGGGTGACATAGATATAGATGCCTTGTCCCTTAATATCGTGAGGGAAGCCAACCACGGCTGCTTCCGCAACGGCGCTATGTGCTACCAGAGAGGACTCAATCTCTGCGGTGCCCATGCGGTGACCAGACACGTTCAGAACATCATCCACACGACCCGTGATCCAGTAGTAGCCATCCTCATCGCGGCGACAACCGTCACCCGTGAAGTACATACCGTCGTAGGTCGAGAAGTAGGTCTGGACATAGCGCTCGTGGTCACCCCAAATTGAGCGCGCCTGACCCGGCCAGGCGTCAAGAATCACCAGATTACCTTCAGTAGCGCCTTCCAGTTTATTCCCTTCGTTATCGACCAGCGCGGGCTTCACGCCGAAGAACGGTACGGTCGCAGAACCAGGTTTAAGCGGCGTAGCACCCGGTAGCGGCGCAATCATGATGCCGCCGGTTTCGGTTTGCCACCAGGTATCCACGATCGGGCAATTTTCGTTGCCGATAACGCGGTAGAACCACTCCCAGGCTTCCGGGTTAATCGGTTCACCCACTGAGCCCAACAGACGCAGACTATCGCGCTTGCTAGAGTCCATAACATTGTCGCCATGGGCCATCAGAGCACGCACTGCGGTGGGCGCAGTATAGAGAATGTTGACGTTGTGCTTATCAACGATCTCCCCCAAACGGCCATGGCTGGGATAGCTGGGGACGCCCTCAAACATCAGGGTAGTTGCACCATTGGCCAAGGGGCCATAAACGATATAACTATGGCCAGTGACCCAGCCAACGTCTGCGGTGCACCAGTAAATTTCGCCCTCTTGATAGTCAAACACGTACTGGTGGGTCATGGCGGCATAGGTCAAGTAGCCGCCGGTGGTGTGTTTCAAGCCTTTAGGCGCACCGGTAGAACCCGAGGTGTAGAGAATAAACAGCGGGTCTTCGGCGCCCATGGCTTCTGGTTCACACTCGCTGGACTGCTTGTCGACCAGCTCGTCAAACCAGACATCGCGGCCCTCTTTCCAATCAATCTCACCTCCGGTGCGCTTCACTACAAGGACGTTTTTGCACACATCGGTGCCGTCACGGGTCAGCGCGGCGTCCACGTTCTCCTTAAGCGGCACATGCTTGCCGCCGCGCACCGACTCATCGGCGGTAATCACCAGTTTGGAGTCGGCGCCAATCACCCGCTGGGCAACGGCGTCCGGCGAGAAGCCGCCAAAGACAACCGAGTGAACGGCCCCAATGCGCGAACAGGCAAGCATCGCCATGGCCGCTTCGGGAATCATCGGCATATACAGCGTGACGGTATCGCCTTTACCGATGCCCAGCTCTTTCAGCGCGTTAGCCAGCTGATTCGTACGGGCATAGAGTTCGCGATAGGTAATATGCTTGGACTCATCGGGGTTGTCGCCTTCCCAGATGATCGCCGTTTGATCACCACGCTTATCCAGATGGCGGTCAAGGCAGTTGGCGCTGACGTTCAGCAGGCCATCTTCAAACCAACGAATATCGACATTGTCACGCGCAAAGGAGGTATTTTTGATTTTGCTGGGCGCTTTGATCCAGTCGAGCCGCTTGGCTTGTTCAGCCCAGAAGCCTTCCGGGTCGTCTATCGACTGCTGATACATGGCCTCATATTTGGCTTTATCGGCCCAGGCATTGGCGGCGAAATCGTCGCGCACCGGATAGACGTTCTGTTGATCGCTCATAAAATTGCCTCTGTCCGTGAAAATGCACTCTCTAAGAAACTGTAGTCGATACGATGATTTATGGGGCTTATTGGGCGTATCGACTGCCATTAATGTTCCCCTAGCATAAACCTCCTCGCGCGGGCTTCCCTTTAGACATTGGTATTATCATTTTTTATTTAAAAAACAGACATTTATAAACGAATCACAAATCAACTTCCGGCCTGTAGACCAATGTCTTAGCACAGTGTCGACAACGGTAATGACGCCCGTTTACCACTAAAGCATGACGTCTCGGGGTAAATTGATGAAACCGGCAATCGCACTGGTAACGATAAGGTGCGGACTGCGCCTGCTTAATATCAAATCGATGGGTCACACTAGGAACTAAGCCGAAGAGGTCGCGCATCACCGTTTTCCACTCGCGGCCGTGGGGTTTTAAACGCGGGCCGTTGTCCAAATGAAACACCAGCCAGTGAGCCATTTCGTGGGGGATCACCTCATCAAAAAACGCCGTCCGGTTCTCACTCAGCAGCACCGGGTTCAAGCGTAACCCGCCGTGACCAAGATGCGCCTGTCCAGCCGAAGCACCGCGCAGGTTAAACCACACCTTTGGTGCTGGCAGCGCCGGGCACACTTCACAGCAGCGCTGCCACGCTTGCTCAACGCGAGAACGCGCGGCCTGGTGCAACGCTGTTTCTGACATAGCTGCCAATTCAGTGGCAGGCCAAGGGGGCAGTGGTGACGTCTTCATTAGTGATAAACTAACCGTTATAGATAACCATTGATGAACGATTTGTACTGACGAGGCTTTACTCATGGCAGAGCGCAGTGACACGCCCGATACAACCACGCCACCACAGCCACTGCTCGAGGATGAGCAGTTGGATAGATTGGACGACTTCCTCGACTCTGATCAAGTGGACGAAGACGCCTTGGATCTGATCTCTGCTCATGGCTTTTTAGTGGCACTTGCCGTGGCCCCCAGCGAAGTGCCACCTACCCAGTGGCTGGCTGAGCTGTTTCAGGGTGAGCCACGCTACGTCGACGACACCGAGCGTGACGAGATTATCAGCCTGCTCACGCTACTGCGTGACAACGCGGTGGCGGTACTCGAGCAAGGCGGCTTGCCGGAACTGCCGTTTGAGCTAACCCTGGGGGGCGAACCCGCCGAAGAAACCCCCATTGGCGACTGGTGTGCGGGCTTTATGGAGGGCGTTTTCAGCGACGAAAGCGCTTGGTTCCAGGACGATGAAGAAGCCGCCGCCACTCTGCTCCTGCCGTTTATGCTGCTTTCTGGGCTATTCGACGATGAGCCGGACATGGCCGAACTGGCTAAGGATCAAGCGCGTCAGGAGTCTCTCGTGGTGCAACTGCCAGAGCTCGTTCTGGACCTTTACCTGCATTACCGCGTGCCGCCGGAAACCCCCAAACCCAAGCCACGCAAGAAAACGCCCGCAAAGGGTAAGAAACGCTAGTGCTATCAGTAGCCCTCATTTGAGCCGCGTGATGATTCCATCCAATAATCCATAGATCCACTCTTTGGCGCGCTGCCCCCAGGGGCGCGCCGCCCAGGCCGCTGCATCCACCTCCTGGCTAGCGGCAAAGTTGCGCTCAAATAGCTCGCGTACGTCAGCCGCTAGCTGTGGGTCCATCGCTTCTTGGTTTGCTTCTAGGTTCCAGTGCAAATTCCAGTGATCAAAGTTACACGAACCAATGCTTACCCACTCATCGGCAAGCACGAATTTGGCATGGATAAAGGTTGGCTGAAACTCATAAATACGCACGCCCGCTTTCAGCAACGAATGGTAGAAACGTTGGCCAGCAAAACGCACGCTGGGGTGGTCATGCTTTTCCCCAGGCAGCAGTAAGCGCACGTCGATCCCGCGCCGGGCGGCCCGAACCAAGCGCCGACGTAGCGCGAAGGTCGGCACAAAATAGGGGGTACACAGCCATAGCTGTTTTTGTGCATGATTAACCCGCTCATGCAGTGAATGGCGAATGGCCTGGTATCGATAGCCCCGTGCCGACATCGCTCGCCCAGGTACGCCATTCGCATGCGTTCGAGGTTCACGCCGATCAGGCAACGCCCCCGGGCTTTTATCGCCTTTCTCATTGCGGGTTAGCCGCGAGCTCCAAAGCCGGCGGAAAAGCTGCTCCCAGTCAGCCACCACTGGTCCATCAATACGCAGCGCAATCTCATACCAGGCACTGAGAAACTCATCGACCGCACCAAAGCCACCGGTAAACGCAAGCTCGCCGTCAATCACGACTATTTTGCGGTGATCGCGGCTTAAATTAAGTGCTAAGGAGTGAAAACCGATCGGGTTAAAAAAGCGCAGCATTACACCACCATCTCTTAACCGCTGACGATCCTCGTTGGAGAGACCCATCGAGCCATACCCATCCAGCAGCAAATAGACACTGACGCCGCGCTGGACAGCATCAATAAGCGCATCACTGACTTGATCTGCAAGCTCTCCCGACTCCATCAAATAGAGCTCGATCAACACATAGTGACGCGCACTATGTACTGCTTCAAACATGGCCGGCAGAAAGCGTGTGGCCTCTGGCAGCAGCGTAAATCGATTACCTTCTCGCCACGCGTTCTGCATGGGTGCTCCTTGCGGTACTGCCGATAAGCGAGCCGATTAGCGCACTAATGAGCGATGTACATATAAATCGTAGCGGCTGGTTTTACCCTCAAGGGTATGCTGCGGCGCTGGGCCCGCAATAGGCGGCGCCTTTCGGGGGCGCTTTACCACCACGCGATGAGTCGCCACGTCCAGCGCCGCTTCAAGCAGACGCGGAGCGTCGTCATCATCACCCGCTAACTCACGAAACAGACGCATCTCTTTTTTTACCAAGGCCGATTTTTCACGGTGGGGAAACATCGGATCGAGATGAATTACCTGAGGCGCAAAATGAGCGCTGGCGACAAGCTCCACCAGTGATTGAGCCGCATCGCCATGGCGCAGCGTCATTCGGGCGGCAATGTCTGCCGTGTCGCTATGCCTGGCGGCGCGCGCCAGGCCATCGCCCAGCAGCGCCGCAATCGCCGCGACCCGCTCAATCAACAGCACCTGGGCACCTAGACTGGCCAGCACAAACGCATCGCGGCCTAGCCCTGCCGTTGCATCAACAATGCTGGGTGACATGCCCTTGGCTAGCCCACAAGCCTTTGCAACTAGCTGGCCACGCCCACCGCCAAAGCGTCGACGATGGGCCGCTTTGCCCGCCACGAAATCAACGTTAAGCGGCTTACCGTAGCGTTTTTCATCACCGACCAGCACCAACCCTTCTTCGTCCTGCACCAAGCGAAGGCCGTCAGGCAGCACGATGCTTTCAACATCGCTCTTCGCAATGCTCATGCGGGCTTTTTCCAAGCGACGTCGTTACGCAGATATACCGGTTGAACCAAATGCGCCGACTGACCCAACCCAGCGGCAAAATCACGCGCCGCCAGCCACGCCATCTCTTCGGCGCGGGGCTCTAAATCACCCAAATGCTGGGGCATGCTTAGCTGCACATCGACAGTAAAGCGGTCCCATAGCGAAAAGCCGCTGCCCACGCCTACCCAATCGGTTTCGTCGCCAGGCAGTCGCAGTGCCTCTGGGGCCAGCACGGCCTCGGCGCTCATCGGCGTAATAGTGTCTTTCAGGCAGTGCCAGGTCGCGGCATATATCTCGCCCATGCGGGCATCCAACGCCGTCACCACGTGGCGGAGGTGATAACGGCGATGGGCCTGAAGGGCTAGCGCTTCCAGCGTAGAGATTCCCAGTAGCGGGCAGTCGAGGCCAAACGCCAGCCCTTGGGCTGCTCCCGCCGCGATACGCAGTCCGGTAAACGAACCCGGGCCACGACCAAACGCTACGGCATCAAGCTGGGAAGGCGTTACCTGCGCTTCAGCAAGCACTTCATCCACCATCGGCAACAGTCGACGGGTATGGGCACGAGGCGTCATCTCAAAGCGCGCCAGGCACTCAGTACCAGAGTCGTCTTGGCGCAGTAGGGCTGCAGAGCAGGCGCTTGAAGAGGCGTCCAGGGCGAGCAGATGTAACGGCATAGCAAGTGGCCACTCGAAAGAAAGGTTGCTGCATTATACCTTTGTCACGCTAATACGACGATGGCCCGCATTGAGCGGGCCATCGGCAAAGGCGTAAAACGCTTTTTTAGCTATGCGCTTTTATCAGCTAAGGGCTTCTTTTACCTGACGGGTGATATCCGTCACGCTGCCGACGCCTTCGATGCGGTGGTACTGGGGGGCGCTCTGTGGGTCCTGCGCGGCCCACTGCTGGTAGTAATCGACCAGCGGTGCCGTTTGATCGTGATAAACCGACAAGCGATTACGCACCGTGGACTCTTGATCGTCCTCACGCTGGATAAGCGTTTCGCCAGTGACGTCATCTTTACCCGGTTCTTTGGGCGGATTGTGATCAACGTGATAGACGCGACCTGACGCTTGGTGAACACGACGCCCCGCCAAGCGGCTAACGATCTCTTCATCGGGTACGGCAATTTCCACCACGTGATCCAGTTTGACGCCGCCCTCTTTCATGGCGTCGGCCTGGGGAATCGTTCGCGGGAAGCCATCGAACAGAAAGCCATTTTCGCAGTCGGGCTGGCTGATGCGTTCTTTAACCAGATCAATAATGATGTCATCGGACACCAAACCACCGCTGTTCATGATCTCTTTTACTTTCAGGCCCAGCTCTGTGCCATCTTTAATGGCCGTGCGCAGCATATCCCCGGTGGAAATCTGAGGAATCTTAAATTGCTCGCAAATAAACTGAGCTTGAGTCCCCTTCCCCGCGCCGGGGGCACCCAACAGGATTAAACGCATGGCACTGCTCCTTGAAGTTCTTAGTATGAAAAAAGCGTATGAAAAATGAGTATGAAAATTCTGTTAATTGACAATAACCGCGCCTCTCGGGCGACACAACTCCCCAAAAGCCTGAGAGACCCGCTTTTATCTCACTTTTTTAAAATTAAAACAGACAGGTGGCGCAAAACTACCACTTTGGTCGCCCTGCTATAAATTTGGCAAACACAAGCGGCGCCCCGAGGGGCGCCGCTTGTGTGAGCACATCGCTACCAATTACAGCAGTAAGCGACGTATATCAGTCAGCACATCTGCCAGGAAGGCAGTAAAGCGTGCCGCATCGGCGCCATTGATCGCGCGGTGATCGTAGGAGAGCGAGAGCGGCATCATCAGGCGCGGCTGGAAGGCGCTGCCATCCCAAACCGGCTTCATCTGCGCTTTGGACACGCCCAGAATGGCCACTTCCGGTGCGTTAACGATCGGTGTAAACGCCGTGCCACCAATCGAACCGAGGCTCGAAATAGTGAAGCAGCCACCGGTCATCTCATCGCGCTTGAGCTTTTTGGTCTGGGCTTTCTTGCCTAGCTCCGCCATCTCTTTGGCAATCTCGATCAATGATTTTTTGTCGGCGTTGCGTACTACCGGCACCATTAGACCATCAGGTGTGTCAACGGCAATACCGATATGGACATAGTTCTTCCATACCAGGGTTTCGCCGTCCCCCTTCAGACTGACGTTGAACTGCGGGAATTTACGCAGCGCAAAGGCACAGGCTTTGACCATAAATGGCAGCGGCGTCAGTTTGGCGCCCTGGGCTTCAGCCTCTGCTTTCATCGCCTTGCGGAAAGCTTCCAGCTCGGTGATGTCCGCTTCGTCGAACTGCGTGACGTGGGGCACATTGAGCCAGCTACGATGCAGGTTGGTCGCGCCCATCTTGAGCAGACGCCCCATCGGCTTCTCTTCCACTTCACCAAACTGGCTGAAGTCGACTTCCGGGATCGGCGGAATGCCCGCACCGCCGGTGGCCGCAGCTGCAGCGCCGGGCTGTGCTTTACCCTGATTGGCAACCGCTTGCTTCACGTAGGACTGTACGTCCTCTTTAAGCACGCGATCTTTCGGGCCACTGGGTTTCACCAGCTCTAAATCGACGCCCAGCTCACGAGCCAGCATACGCACCGCAGGTCCAGCGTGAACCAGCTTGCCATCGCGGGGCTTATGGGCCGCCATCTGGGCTTCGGGACTGGGCGTACCCGCCGGAGATTCAGTGGCCTTGGACGGCTTATCTTTTTTAGGCTCAGATTTTTCGGGTGCGGCTTTTTTCGGTGTCGCTTTTTTGGCGCCAGCGACTTCCATATAGCCAATCACATCGCCTTCAGAGACGGTGTCGCCCTCTTTTACGGTCAACTCCAGGAGTTTGCCTTTATAGGGGCTGGGCACGTCCATCGAGGCTTTATCGGACTCTAGAGTGATGAGCGGGTCTTCTTCGTTGACCTCGTCACCCGCCGCTACGCCGATCTCGATAATCGGCACGTCAGAGGAGCCAGAAAGATCCGGTACGCGAATCTCTTTGCGCTCCGGGCCGCTGTCGGCCTCTTCCTGATCGTCTTCGCTAGACTCTTCCGGCTCGCTGCTGGCTTGGCTAGAGGCGTCTGAAGAAGTGCTCTCTTCAGACGCTTCCTCGCTCTCGTCATCGCCTTCGCTCGTAATCTCCATCTTACCGATCACATCGCCTTCAGAAACCGTGTCACCCTCTTTCACGGTAAAGCTGACGATCTTACCGCTATGGGGGCTGGGCACGTCCATGGAGGCTTTGTCAGACTCCAGCGTGATCAGCGTGTCTTCGGCCTCAACTTCATCGCCTTCGCCTACCGCGACTTCGATGATTTCGACGCTGTCAGAGCCACCGAGATCGGGCACTTTAATATCAACCGTCTGCTTACCACCGGCGGATTTCTTAGCCGCGGGCTTTTGCTCTTGCGGTTGCTCTTTAGACTGCTCTTGAGAAGGCTCTTTGGGTTTTTCTTGCTTCGCTGGAGCCTCTTCGGGCTGGCTATCAGACGAGCTCTCTTGCGTCTCGTCGGTGCCACCTTCGACTTCCAGCTCAACGATATCGTCACCTTCAGAGACGCTATCGCCTTCTTTGACCAGCACTTTGAGTACCTTGCCGCCTTTCGGGGCCGGTACGTCCATGCTGGCTTTGTCGGATTCCAGAGTGATCAGGGTGTCTTCCGCTTCAATGACGTCGCCTTCTGACACCGCAATCTCGATGATTTCGACATCGGTATCGCCGCCGATATCGGGAACTTTGATGATTTCGCTACTCAAGGTCGCGCTCCTTCCAAATCGGATCGAGCCGGTGGGCAACCGCCCACCGGTCAGCGGTTTAGCTAGTCAGCGGGTTAGGCTTATTGGCATCAATGCCGTACTTCTTAAGCGCTTCACCAACCTGCTTGCGATCAATCTCGCCACGCTCAGCCAGCGCACGTAGCGCTGCCACGGTAACGAAGTAGCGATCTACTTCGAAGAAGTAGCGCAGCTTCTCGCGGGTGTCTGAACGGCCAAAGCCATCGGTACCCAGTACAGTGTAGTCACCCGGTACCCAGGCGCGCACTTGATCGGCATACAGCTTCATGTAGTCGGTAGACGCGATCACCGGACCATCACGCCCTTCCAGGCACTTAGTGACGTGAGGCTTGTTGGCCTCCGCATCAGGGCTCAGGAAAGCTTCACGGTCCAGCAGCAGCGCTTCACGACGCAGCTCGTTAAAGCTGGTTACGCTCCAGATGTCGGCGCCGATACCCCAATCGTTCTCGAGCAATTCAGCGGCGGCTTCCACTTCGCGCAGAATAGTGCCCGAACCCAGCAGTTGAACGCGGCCCTTGTCACCCTTGGTTTCGCGCAGCAGATACATACCTTTGACGATATCGTCGGCGGGCACGTTTTCCAGCGCAGGGTGCTCGTAGTTCTCGTTCATTACCGTTAGGTAGTAGAAGCAGTTCTCCTTGTCGGTGAACATGCGCTTCAGACCATCCTGAACAATGACTGCCACTTCATGACCATAGGTCGGGTCGTAGCTGCGGCAGTTAGGAATGGTCGAGGCCTGAATCAGGCTGTGGCCATCCTGGTGCTGCAGACCTTCGCCGTTAAGCGTGGTGCGCCCCGCCGTGCCGCCGACCATAAAGCCGCGCGCCTGCAGGTCACCCGCCGCCCAGGCCAGATCGCCGATGCGCTGGAAGCCAAACATCGAGTAGTAGATGTAGAACGGCAGTAGCGTGACGTTGTTGTTGCTGTAGGAGGTCGCCGCGGCGATCCAGGCCGACATCGCGCCCGCTTCGGTAATGCCCTCTTCGAGGATCTGACCTTTCTGATCCTCGCGGTAGAACATGATCTGGCCTTTATCCACCGGCTCGTACTTCTGACCTTCCGAGGTGTAGATACCCAACTGGCGGAACATGCCTTCCATACCGAAGGTACGCGCTTCGTCAGGAATAATCGGCACTACCTTCTTGCCCAGCTTCTTATCTTTGACCAGGCCGTTAAGGACGCGCACAAACGCCATGGTGGTGGAGACTTCACGACCTTTCGAGCCACCCATTTGCGAGGCAAAGGTCTTGTCTTCGAGACTCGGGATCTCCAGCGCCTCGAAGTCGCTTTGACGGCTGGGTAGGTAGCCGCCCAGACGCTCGCGCTGCAGGTGCATGTACTTGAGTTCGGGAGAGTCGTCTTCCGGCTTGTAGTACGGCACTTCTTTGAGCTGCTCGTCGGTTAACGGAATACCGAAGCGATCACGGAAGGTCTTGAGCGCTTCGTACTCCATGCTCTTGACCTGGTGCGCTTCGTTGGCCGCTTCGCCATCGCCGCTACCCATGCCGTAGCCTTTAACGGTATGCGCCAGGATGACCGTGGGCTTGCCGTTGGAGGTGTTAACCGCTTCGTTATACGCCGCGTAAACCTTGAACGGGTCGTGACCACCGCGGTTGAGCTTCCAGATATCTTCGTCGGAGAGGTCGTTAACCATCGCCTCGGTTTCTGGATATTTGCCAAAGAAGTGCTCGCGTGTGTACGCGCCGCCGTTGGCTTTATAGTTCTGGTACTCGCCGTCAACCGCTTCGTCCATGCGTTTTTGAAGGATGCCTTTCTTATCCTTCTCGAACAGCGGATCCCAGTGACGGCCCCAGACGACCTTGATCACATTCCAGCCAGCGCCACGGAAGACGCCTTCGAATTCGTCCATCACGCGCGAGTTGCCGCGTACAGGGCCGTCAAGGCGCTGCAGGTTACAGTTGATGACGAAGATCAGGTTGTCGAGGTTTTCACGACCGGCCAATGAAATAGCGCCCAGGGATTCCGGCTCGTCACACTCGCCGTCGCCCATAAAGCACCAGATCTTGCGGTCGTACATATCTTTCAGCTCACGGTGATGCAGGTACTTCATCACATGCGCTTGGTAAATCGCCTGAATCGGGCCAAGACCCATGGAAACCGTGGGGAACTGCCAATAGTCTGGCATTAACCACGGGTGCGGGTAGGAAGATAGACCATCGCCATCGACTTCCTGGCGGAACTTGTCCATCTGCTCTTCGCTCAGGCGACCTTCCAAATAGGAACGTGCGTAGATGCCCGGCGCCACGTGACCCTGGATATACACCAAGTCACCGGCAAAATCGCCCTGGGGCGCGCGGAAGAAGTGGTTAAAGCCCACGTCATACAGGGTTGCCGAGGACATAAAGCTGGCAATGTGACCACCCAGGCCCGGCTTGGCGCGGTTATTACGAATAACCTGAGCAATGGCGTTGTAACGGATCAAAGAGCGGATACGACGCTCCATGAACAGATCGCCCGGCATCGGTGCTTCGCGGTGAACCGGGATAGTATTACGGTGCGGGGTCGTCACCGAGAAGGGCACCTTCATGCCATCCCGACGCAGGCGATCCGCCAGGCGGGTCATCAGGTAGCGGGCTCGATCCTCGCCCTCACGATCCAATACCGACTCTAGGGAATCAATCCATTCCGTAGTTTCGATCGGATCGAGATCTTCTCTTGTCTCCAGACTCATAGAGGTCTCTCCGAATGACGATAAATGACAATTAGCCCCGCTACCCTGAAGGGCCTGGGGCGGCGGTGTGGAACTCCACCACGCGCCGACATTCCGCCGGCGATTAAACGCCGGATAGGGGTTTTAGCTCTACATTCAACAAGCTACGTACTTATTGATGTAGTAAAGCTACACAATTCTGTTAAAAGTTAGCCTTTTGTATAGGCGAAGATACCTCAAAGTCGCCACGCTGCCAATTCTGGTTCAACGGAAAAGCCTATCGAAAACAAACTATTGCACTGCAACATAAGTAAAAGATATAACATTTGCCTGTGCCACCAATAGCGAGCCAATTGTAATTAAACTACCGTTTTATTGCCTTGCTATTGAGTTACTTACTGAACTACTTAGCTATTGAAATATTGTGTTACTCAAATATTTGTTTGGTTACTGCAATGCTTCGTTAGTTCGCGATCGCTCAACCCTCGATGATAGCTGCTGTTGAAAATAAGCCCAATCAAACGCCGGCCCGGGGTCTGTTTTGCGCAGCGGCGCCACATGCGCATGGCTGGTAATACGCTCTTTATCGAGCTGTGGATAGCGCGCCATTAACCAAACCACCGCGTCTATCAGCGCGTTATACTGGGCTTTGCTGTAAGGGGTAACATCATCGCCCTCAAGCTCGATGCCCACCGAGAAATCATTGAGCGCCCTTCGCCAGCGCAGTTGGCGGTTATCCCACCAGACGGAGCGCCCTGCGTGCCACGCTCGCTGATCCGTATCAACAAACTGCACACACTCACCATCGCGGCGTATAAGCAGATGCGCGGAGACTCTTAAATGGGCAATTTCTGCGAAAAATGGGTGTTCGCCTACCGCCAACTGATTGGTAAATAGCGCCTCGATAGCATCGCCGCTAAACTCACCGGGAGGCAGGCTAATCGCGTGAATGAGTAGCAGCGAGACTTCTTTATCAGGCCGGGCGTCGCAGTTGGGTGAAATGACTTGTCGGGCGCTACTCCACCAACCACTAAGGGGTTGTTTGTCTTCCATACGCATGGTCTCCTCTGTGGTAACGCGTTCTTCCACGGCTCTCTTTGATTATAATGGCCGCCCACAATCGACGATATTCAGAGAATCACTGCCATGCATTATCAATCCGCTCTTGCTGAAGAAATCCGCGCCAGCGCCGCTCGCCTGTTGGCAGAGGACGTTGGCCCGGGTGATATTACCGCGCAATTGATCCCTGAGCACCAGTGGGCCAGCGCCGACGTCATTACCCGTGAAGACGCAGTGCTGTGTGGCGCACCCTGGGTAGATGAGCTGTTCCGCCGCCTGGATAGCCGGGTAAGCCTGAACTGGCACGCCGCCGATGGCGACAAGCTCGAGGCTGGCCAGTGTTTCTTAACCCTCGAAGGCCCCGCCCGCATTCTTCTCACCGGCGAGCGGGCGGCACTTAACGTATTGCAAACGATGTCTGCCACCGCCACCGCCACCCGCGCTTATGTCGACCTTATTGAAGGTACCGGCGTACGCCTGCTTGATACGCGTAAAACGCTGCCCGGTATGCGCTTGGCGCAAAAATATGCGGTCACTTGCGGAGGCGGACACAATCACCGCATTGGTCTGTGGGACGCATTTTTGATCAAAGAGAACCACATTGCTGCCTGTGGGGGCATCCAAGCGGCGGTTGCCCAGGCGCGCAAGTTAGCCAGCGACCTACCTGTGGAAGTCGAGGTAGAAACCTTTGAGGAGTTGGATCAGGCGTTGGCAGCGGGAGCTGACATTGTCATGCTCGACAATTTCGCCATCGAAGACCTGCACGTTGCGGTTGAAATCAACGGCGGCAGAGCCACCCTAGAAGCCTCAGGCAACGTGGATGACACCACCCTGCGGGCAATCGCCGACACCGGCGTTGATTGCATCTCGAGCGGCGCGCTAACCAAGGACATCGCCTCGATTGATCTCTCCATGCGCATTACCCGCAGTTATAGCGTTTAATGATTACGTTTCGACAGCATTAAGCGGTTTGGAAAGCTTATAACGCAGCAGACGCTCTCCGCTTCGCTCGACCCACTCCTCGCCGTGATTTTTCCAACCACGGCGCAGAAGGCGCTCATAGAGCATGGAGCTTGCCTCTATCTCGATTTGCCCCTTACCTTGCTCAAGCAGCAGCCGCTCGGCATGCACCAGCAGCGTGGTACCGATACCGCGACCGGCCAGTGAAGGCCATACATAGAGTGTTTCAACCCGCCCAGCGACCAAATCCAGCTCCAAGAATCCTACGCAGCGCCCATCGCAGGTAGCGACTAAGGTCGTGTAGAGCGCTTGGCGCACGCCCCACGCACTGCCTTCGCGGGGCAGCGCATTAGCCCAGGCCCGCCGCTCGTCTAGCGTGTAGTGAGTGGCCGCCCCCTGCATGACTGCGTGGTAGAACACTTCCGCCTGGTCGGCGGCATCGCGTGCCAGCGCCGCGCGATACATTATCCGCGTACTGGTTGGCGCTTGCTGCTCCTCGGTATTAGTCATGCGTCACCTCTGAGCTGTTCAGCTATCATTTGATCAAGACACATTCGATCACGCCCCATTGGGTCACGCTTAAGCCATTGCCTGCTTTATACTGCTCGGGTCAACCCTACGCGGATCAACCCTAGCAAAAGGCAGTGTGATGGACGATGCCCCTAACAGCGAGCACTTTACGCTAACGCCCATTGGTCATGTGGTCAGCGACTATCCCGACAAATTCGGCATTCCGCGCCAGCCAGGGCTAGCCCCTGCTGCCAATGCCCGCCTGATACTCAACGCTCCCTACAACGATCCACTCGCTGTGCGCGGCTTGGAAGACTTCAGCCACCTGTGGCTGAGCTTTATTTTTCATCAAAGCCCCGAGCGCTGGTCGCCGCTGGTAAGGCCGCCGCGTCTGGGGGGCAATAAAAAGGTGGGGGTTTTTGCCAGTCGCAGCACCCACCGCCCTAACCGCCTGGGGCTCTCTCTAGTGAGATTAGTTGGGATAGACCTCCAGCACGGTGTCGCCTTACAACTTCAGGGCTGCGACTTAGTCAGCGGCACCCCGGTGGTCGATATCAAGCCTTACCTACCCTGGGCCGAATCTCATCCTAACGCACAGGCCGGCTTTGCCCCCGAGACACCGACACTCATGGAGGTTGCCTTTCATCCAGCCGCACTGGATACGCTCGCCCAGCGCCAGGACAGTGCCAACCTGCTAGCATTAATTGAGCAGGTACTAAGCCAAGACCCTAGGCCCGCCTATAAGCAAAAAGATAGGACCTCTGAGCGACTTTACGGCGTTCGTCTGCGCGATGTGGACGTTAAATTTCGTCAACGCCAAAAAGGCGAAGCCACCACCTTAGAGGTGATGGCTATCGAACCATGCGCCGAGTAATGACACAACCGTGACGGTTTAAGCGGGGAAAGTAATACCTAAACGGCGGCCGACTTCCTCGTACGCCTCGATCACACCGCCCAATCCCTGACGGAAGCGGTCTTTATCAAGCTTTTCACGAGTATTGGCGTCCCATAGGCGGCAACCATCCGGAGAGAACTCATCGCCCAGCACGACCTCGCCTTTAAATACACCAAACTCCAGCTTGTAATCCACCAGCAGCATATCGCCCTCTGCAAACAGCGCTTTGAGGATATGGTTAACCTTGAAAGTTAATGCCTTCATCTTAGCTAACTGCTCAGGTGTAGCCCAACCGAAAGTCTCCGCTAGCGATTCATTGATCATCGGGTCGCCCTTCTCATCGTTCTTCAAGAACAACTCAAAGGTGGGGGGCGTCAGCGCAATTCCCTCTTCCACGCCGAGCCGTTTGACCAACCCCCCCGCGGCAATATTTCGCACCACACACTCCACCGGGATCATCTGCATCTTTTTGACCAGACTCTCGGTGTTGGAGAGCTGTTTTTCGAAGTGGGTGGGGATGCCCGCTTCCTGCAGCCGTTCCATAATGAAGGCGTTAAAGACGTTATTGACCATTCCCTTGCGGGCCAGAGACTCCACTTTTTTGCCATCGAAGGCGCTGGTGTCATCACGAAAATTGAGCACCAACAAATCCGGATCGTCGGTGGTATACACAGATTTCGCCTTACCGGCGTAGAGTTCTTGGCGCTTTTCCATGGGGACTCCGTAAGGGGTAAAGGATCAATAAATTAACGTAAATAGCTGGAGACACGCTCAAGCAGCTCGCGCTGATCATCGGCGCTTAATGCCCGCTCGCTGGCATTGATGGCACGCAGAATCGTCTGGTCGCCGTTAGACTGCAGGGCAAGACGTATCTGCTGGGACATTTTGCGAACATCAGGGCTGAAGATGATTTGCAGCGGATTGCGGTTACGCTCGGTTTCAGTCATGTACTCAACCATAAACTCATGACTGGCGGGGTCGGCGGCTAACAAATCGCGCTGCCCTTCCTGGGCAAAATCGAGCTCAAGATAGTGGTTCAACTCGGCCCACACACGATCAATCGGCTGCGGGATAACGACTTCCCACTCGTCGCCCTGCTCGCGAATTTGCAGCGTTTGCTCATCGGTAAGGCGCTGAGCCGTCCAGGAAGAGGAGACGCTGACGGATGCACTGCGCGCACTTAGGTGGCTCTCCAGCGCATCCAGGCAGCTAGTCATGGTTTGCCCGCCGCGTTCGCAGCGAACTTCGCTACTGCCTGAGCGCAGCGCGCTTTGCAGCTGTATGTCTGCCTGGGAGGTAACGATAACACCCTGAGAAGCGTTGCTCTCCAGCACCGCTAATTGACGGCTACGCACAAACTCTTCCAACTGCGGCCATACCGTACCAGTATCGGCAGCCACCACTAGCCAGGTTTTGTCGCCCACTTCGCGGCGCTCAACGTACTCTGGCTCCAGGCCACTACCCATTGCCAGGGACTGCGGAGGTTGAATTTCTGCCGCTTCGTCAAGCCGCGCACCTTGGGTAGCGGCTTGAGGAACCGGCAGCGCATCGCGATAGCGTTGGGTATTGCGGGTCTCTGGCAGCACCAGAGGCGGTGCCGGAGCGACCTCTGTGTAGTCCAGGTTGCGGTCGTGGTAAAAACCATCCCGCGCGCAACCAGAGAGCGCCACAGCCGCTGCGAGTGCCAGCGGCACCCATTTAAGCACACGTATTTCAAGCACAGAGCTCATCAAGCCACCTTAAGTCAACAAATCAAGTACCCAGCTCACAGTAAGTGAGCTGGGTAGCAAAGGGCATCGCGCCGGGTTACTCCTCTACGACGCCCGCCAGTTGCAGCGCTTCACTAACCGTCGCATGGTACTTTTCCGACAGCCAGGTTAGCGGTAACCGAATCCCTACGTCCGCGTAACCCATACGATTCAACGCCCACTTTACCGGGATAGGGTTCGACTCTATGCCCAAATTGGTGTGCAGCGGCATCAACCGCGTATTGATCTGGTGCGCCTTGTCGGCATCACCGGCCACGGCTGCAGTGCAGAGCTCATGCATCGCCCGAGGTGCAACGTTGGCGGTTACTGAGATATCCCCATGGCCACCCATCAACATAAAATCGCAGGCGGTCGCATCGTCACCGGAGTAGAGCATAAAGCCACTGCCTTTTAGGCGAGTAATTAGATCTTCCGCACGCTCTAGGTTCCCCGTAGCGTCTTTTAAACCGATAATATTATCTACTTCGGCAAGACGTAAGACGGTCTCGTTGTAAATATCCGAGCAAGTGCGACCAGGCACATTGTAAAGAATGACCGGCAGGTCGCTGGCCTCGGCGGTAGCCTTAAAGTGCTGAAACAAACCTTCCTGAGTAGGCTTGTTGTAGTAAGGCGCAACCGTTAGGCAATAATCGGCACCGACCTCTTTAGCGTAGCGGGTCAGCTCTACTGCTTCGGTGGTATTGTTAGAACCAGTACCGGCAATGACGGGAATACGGCCATTAACCTCTTCCACTACGCTGCGAATGACGTCGAAGTGTTCGGCGAAGGACATGGTAGTCGGTTCGCCCGTGGTACCAGCGGCCACAATCGCATCGGTGCCATTTTCGAGATGGAAGTTCACCAGACGGCGAAGCGCCTCCCAGTCGATGTCGCCATTGACCTTCATAGGCGTCGCCAGGGCGACAATGCTGCCTGTGATCATCCGTTTATTCCTCACCAGCCAAATTGTGATATCACTATCTAGGTTTTAAGTACTCGTGTTGTTAAGTACTCGTGTTTTTAAGGACTACGTTTGCATCGAAACCGAGCGCGATCAGGCTATTTTGCATTAAACACCTACATCTCGCAGAGGCCAAATGGTACTCAGGCGATTCGAGCCTGTACAGCGTAAAGCGCTGTGAGTTTGTCGTCACCCGGTTTTGGGCTTTGACAACGGCCCCTGGCTTACGTGTAATCGTGCATAGCTCTTCACATTAGCTATTCACATTAGCGCTTCAGCGAAACACCCCATCTTAACCCCCAATGAGGACGCTTTATGCCTGTTGAAATTGGACAATCCGTTGCTGACTTCTCTGCTACTGCCACCGGTGATACCACCGTGACGCTGTCGGAGCTGCGTGGAAAACAAGTAGTTATTTACTTCTACCCCAAAGCCAGCACGCCCGGCTGCACCACCGAGGGCGGAGACTTCCGTGACCGCAAACCCGCCTTTGATGCTGCAAATACGGTGATTCTCGGCGTTTCTCGCGACGGCCTGCGCGCCCAGGAGAACTTTAAGGCCAAGCAAGATTTCAATTTCGACCTTATTTCAGACAAAGACGAAAATGTATGCACGCTATTTGACGTTATCAAGCTCAAGAAAATGTACGGCAAGGAACACCTGGGTATCGAGCGCAGCACCTTCCTGATTGACAAGGAGGGCAAGCTAGCCAACGAGTGGCGCGGTGTTAAAGTACCTGGCCACGCTGAAGAAGTGCTTGCTGCGGCTGAAAAACTTAACGCGGCCAGCTAGCTTTCCACAACTTTTTCTCCGCCAACTCATTGCCCGTTCCGACCCACCACGGGCAATGAGTGAACCTTACTCGGCCTCCTGGGCCGCCGGGGCTTGCAGCCCTCTCCGTTCATCACGTCCGTGCATGCTTCGCGGCCAGGCGTAAATCAGCGCCTTCAGCAGTGTTGCCAAGGGAATCGCAAAGAAGATCCCCCAGAAGCCCCAAATCCCACCGAAGAACAGTACCGCCACAATAATCGAAACCGGGTGAATATTATTGGTCTCAGAGAACAATACCGGTGCCAATACGTTGCCATCCAGCGCTTGAATCACGCCATAAGCCACCAGCACATAGACAAAATCTTCGCTAAGGCCAAAATAGAACCCCGCCACTGCGGCGACCGGCAGCGTGGCCACTGCCGCACCGATATAAGGCACTAACACCGAAAGCCCTACCAACACCGCCAATAACGCCGTATACGGCAAGCCAAAGAACGCAAAGGTAAAGAACGCCACTGTACCCACGATAATTATTTCAATAAATTTACCGCGGATATAGTTGGCAATTTGATCGTCCATCTCACGCCAAATACGCGAGAGTAGCGTACGCTTTTGAGGCAACAGCGAAAGTATAAAGCCGATCAGTACTTCGCGGTCCTTGAGCATAAAGAACACCAGAATTGGCACCAGCACCAAGTAGATAATCAGCGACATAATATTGCCTAGCGAGGCCAGCGAAAGCGTCAAGGCGCGCTGGCCTAGCTGGCTAATCTCGCGGCTTGCTACCCCTATCCAGCTCTGCATCTGATCCGGCGTAATAATGTTCGGATAGCGCGCCTGCAACTCATCCAGCCACCCCTGGCCACTTGCGAACATGCGCGGCGTCTCTTGAACCAGCCCCACTAACTGATTCCAGATCAACGGCATCAGAATAAACGCCAGGGAGAGCAACACACTGATAAAGGCTAAAAAGACCAGGATGACCGCCAACAGATGCGGCAACCCCCGCCGGGTAAGCGCACCCACTACGCCCTGGAGCAGAAACGCGATCACGAGTGCGGTAAAAAATGGCGCCAGCATCCGCCCAAACCAAATAATCGCCGCAAAGCCTGCCACAAGCACTACCAGCAGGATGAGCGCCTCTTCGTCTGAGAAGTAGCGTTCAACCCAGCTTTTTAAAATCGTGCGCAGGGTCATGAGTGCGCATCCCCAGCTTTTCTAATCCAGTAAATATAAATGTCGTCGCGCTGCTCTCGGCCTTCCAGCCTATGCGCACTCTGGTCGGTAAACGACGCCATATCCCGCCACGAGCCCGCATCCGTTGATCGTACTTCAAGTAACTGCCCAGCCGCCAAGCCTGCGAGGGCCTGTTTGGCCTTTAGCAAAGGTAACGGGCAATGCAGCCCACAGGCGTCAAGCACCGTGTCGGGTTGAAAGCCCCCGGTTTGCTCAGACATACGCACTCCCTCAAAATGACCTGCCTATTAACGGCATAGATTTATAAATCTTGTTGCATAAACATTGTTTAATAAACGCTGCGACATAAACTGTCTTTTTAACGATTGATTTCACTAGGCTGTCGATTTAACGGCACTTCCCAGTCTTTATCAATGTCACACAGTCACCGCTGTGCTTAACCATCACTTAAGAGGATGCCATGCCGACCCTTCGTACCGCTTACCCAGGCTGGATATGTGCGTTCGCTTGTGCCTTTGGCAGCTTGCTGTTTAGTCCACAAAGTGCGGCTATCAACGATTACGGCTTGCCAAGTTTAGGGGCGGCGTCTACATCCGTCAGCAACGAAGAGTATCGCTTGGGCCGCGCTTGGCTGCGCCAGTTTCGTGCTCAAGCTCCCCAGTGGCAAGACCCCATTACCAATGATTATTTGCAAAGCCTGATTGCCCGGCTGGCACCGCATAGCGATATTAAGGGTCTGCGTACGATCACCGTGATGGTCGATAATGCTTCACTGAACGCCTTTGCCGTCCCTGGCGGGGTGGTAGGGATCAATTCAGGGCTATTCGCGTTTGCCGAAGATGAAGGCGCCTTTGTCTCGGTATTAGCTCACGAACTGGGCCACCTCTCTCAACGCCACTATGCCCGAGGCAGCGCCCGCGCAGCTCAGACCCAACTGCCCGCCATGGCGGCCATGCTGGCGGGTATGCTGATAGCCGCCAGTGGGGGCGGCGACGCTGGCATGGCGGCCGCTGTGGGTTCACAGGCGGCGCTAATTCAGGATCAGCTAAGCTACTCACGGCTATTTGAGCAGGAAGCCGACAACATTGGCATTCAGGCCATGGCCGATGCTGGCTACGACCCACAAGCAATGGTGCGCATGTTCGCCGCCATGCAGCGCATGGCGCGTTTACAGGGCGATACGCCGCCGGAGTTCTTGCTCACCCACCCGGTTACCGACAATCGCTTAAGCGCCGCACAAGCTCGCGCTGCCCAACTCAATGTGGCCGATGCGTACACCAGCAACACCCTCTACGACATGATGCGCGCCCGAGCGCTGCTCAGCATTTACAACAATACGCCACAGCAAGCTGCTTCGCGCCTAGCTCAGGAAGGCGCCGAACAGGCCGCTCAGGACTACTTAGCTGCACTGATCGATGCTCGCAACGGCCAAACCGATAGCGCTCTGGGGCAGCTGGATAGGCTTGCTAACGAGCATCCCGACTTTGCCATGCTGCCTGCCTCTGCGGCTAGCGTCGCCTTGGAAGCGGGCCGCTACGATCAGGCCATTCAGCGCAGCCAGCAATTGCTACGCTTTATGCCCAACTACCTACCTGCCCAGCTAATATTGGCCGAAGCACAGCTCCAGCGCGACCCGCAGGCGGCCTATGACCTGCTACGCGACATCACTTCCCAAAACCCGGAAAATCCGCAGGTCTTCAACCTGCTGGCCGAAGCCGCCGGGCGCAGTGGGCATGAGAGTTGGGGGCATTTAGCACGTGCAGAGCACCTTCAACTGACCGGCCGCGTTGATAGTGGCATTCGCCAGCTCTCTATCGCCCGGGATGCCGCAGAGCGAGAAAATGACCAGCAGGCGCTGGCAAGAATCGAGCAGCGCCGCGAGGACTTTATTGAGTATCGCGAAGCCTTGGAAGATTTTAACTGAACCTATGTCATTGCGAAGAGCGCAGCGACGCGGCAATCTTTACCAGTGGTGGCAGTAACACCGAGATTGCTTCACTTCGTTCGCAATGACACTTCTACGCTCGCAATGACGTTCGGTTAATCTTTTCTCGCTATGTATTGAAGTTAAGCATGCGCTCAAGGGGTTTTAAGGCCTGCAGGCGCAGAGCTTCATCCACCTGAATCTCACCACTCCCCTCGCGCAGCGCACCGGCTAGATTATCCAGCTCATTCATGGCCATCCAGGGGCAGTGGGCGCAGCTGCGGCAGGTAGCGCCGTTGCCTGCCGTCGGCGCTTCAAACAGGGTTTTATTCGGCACCGCCTGCTGCATCTTGAAAAAGATGCCACGATCAGTGGCCACAATCAGCTTATCGTTGGGTAATTCTTTCGCCGCCTTGATCAACTGTGAGGTGGAGCCTGCCACATCCGCCAGCTTCACTACCGGCTCTGGCGACTCCGGATGCACCAGCACAGCGGCATCCGGATAGATGCGTTTCAGGTCTTCAACGCCCTTGGCCTTGAACTCTTCATGGACGATGCAGGCGCCGTCCCACATCAACATATCGGCGCCGGTTTTGTTCTGGATATAGCCACCCAAATGCTTATCGGGTGCCCAAAGAATTTTCTCGCCTTTGGCCTGCAGGTGCTCAATCACCTCAACAGCAATCGACGAAGTCACTACCCAATCCGCCCGCGCTTTAACAGCAGCGGAGGTATTGGCATACACCACGACGGTACGGTCTGGGTGGGCATCACAGAAAGCGCTGAACTCATCCGCAGGACAGCCAATATCCAGTGAGCAAGTGGCTTCCAAAGTGGGCATCAGCACGCGCTTTTCAGGCGAGAGGATCTTGGCGGTTTCGCCCATAAAGCGGACACCGGCGACAACCAGTGTGGTGGCGTCATGGCGAGCACCAAATCGCGCCATCTCCAGCGAGTCCGCGACACAGCCGCCGGTCTCTTCCGCCAGTTGCTGAATGGCATCAGCGGTATAGTAGTGTGCGACCAGAACGGCATTATGGGCTTTCAACAGCCGTTTGATCTCTTCAACCCGGGCCTGATCTTCCGCGGGAATGCGGGTCGGGCAGTAGGCTGTCGGTAGCGAGGCCTCAAGCTTCGCTTGAGTAGTCATAATAGTCATTGTGTCTACCACTGTGACGAACAGGGAATCCCCCTGTTAAACACTGGGTCACGACTCATGCACGCCTTGCACATGTGCCGCTCGTATGAGCGATGGGCCTCTGCGTCTATCGCGATGGCCGATCACTTAAAATCTATTCTGGATAGCATTATTCTAGACTATTTTGGCGGGAAATAGTTTTTGACTGCAAACAGATTGTCACACAAATGGCTTTCAAGACACATAGCAAAACGCCCTTGGCAGATGAACTGCCAAGGGCGTTGAATTTGGTGGGTCGTGCAGGATTCGAACCTGCGACCAATTGATTAAAAGTCAACTGCTCTACCAACTGAGCTAACGACCCAAACTTGCTTTGCTATTCATTTACTAGCGGTACAACACTTTGAACGTTCATTACTGGACTCAAACTAACTTAATCCAAACTGATCAGTTGTTTGAATGGTGGGTCGTGCAGGATTCGAACCTGCGACCAATTGATTAAAAGTCAACTGCTCTACCAACTGAGCTAACGACCCGCCTGAACGGATGCATATCCTACGCTTACACCTCATTGATAGCAAGCGTTTTTTCGCCTTCACTCTACAACAAGCTACCTTTCGCATGCCTGCTCGCGTCACTCAATGCTGACAGGCACGCTTATCAGCTTAATCACTTAACGGGCTTTGCTTTTCGGTTTGCGCAATGCCTGTACCGGCTTACGCTTGTGCTTGTCGCGGTTCCAACGGTTTTTCTCATCCGGCGTCAGCGCGGGTACTTTACGGGTTTCCAAGTTAGCCAGCGTGGCTAAGTCATCCACCTCATCCTGGGTAAGTTCGACCCACTCGCCAGCTTTTGCCCGCTTATCGAGGAAGATATTGCCGTAGCGCACGCGTTTAAGGCGACTAACCGTCAGCGCTTGCGATTCCCAAAGACGCCGCACTTCACGGTTGCGCCCTTCCAAAATCACTACGTGAAACCAGGTGTTGATGCCTTCGCCACCAAACTCCTGTACATCGGTAAAGCGCGCCGGGCCATCTTCCAACATGACGCCATCGACCATGGCCATGATATGCTCGCGCTTCACTTCACCCATCACGCGAACCGCGTACTCGCGCTCCACCTGAGTAGAGGGGTGCATCAAACGGTTGGCCAGCTCACCATCGGTGGTAAACAGCAGCAAACCGCTGGTATTGATATCCAGGCGCCCAATCGCAATCCAGCGCTCGCCTTTCAGGCGCGGCAAGCGGTCAAACACCGTGCGGCGCCCTTCTGGGTCCTTACGGGTGCACAGCTCGCCTTCCGGTTTGTTGTACATAATTACCCGGCGTGGCACTTCTTCTTCGGGGCGCAGTGCCACAGGACGGTCATCAAAACTGACTTTGTCCCGCGCTTCAACGCGGTCGCCCAGCTTAGCCACTTGGCTATTCACTTTAACGCGGCCGGCGGAAATCGCCGTTTCCATTTCACGACGCGAGCCAAGGCCTGCACGGGCCAAGACTTTTTGCAGCTTTTCGCTGGTGGGGGGCGTGGTGTTATTACTCTGACTCATGGTCGTCTGACCTCACATCGGTAGTCTCCGTGCTTTCGCGCTCCTCTTGTTGGCGCTTGGCACGTGCCGCGAGCCGAGCCTGTAGGTCGGCAAAACTCAGCGGCTGGGTTAACGCCGTCTCGGCGTGCGTGTCGGCTATCTCAGCCGAGGTTATCTGTTCTTTCTGAGGTGGCGCATCCTGCACCGTTTTGATCGTTTCGTCTAGTGCTTCAGCATCTGAACCGGGGTCATTTTCTTCCTGGATGTCAGCATCCTCGGCCATCCCCGGCTCTTCAGGTATTTCATTCTCTTCCCAGCTTGCCAGAGTGTGCATGGGCGGCAGCGCATCAAGGGTTTTTAACCCAAAATCGTCTAAAAAACTGCGCGTGGTGGCGTATACCGCCGGTCGACCAGGGACATCACGATGGCCGACTACGCGAATCCAGCCGCGCTCCGCCAGGGTACGCATAATTGAGCTGCTAACGCTGACGCCGCGAACCTCTTCAATGTCCCCACGCGTCACCGGCTGGCGGTAGGCGATTAACGCCAGTGTTTCCAGCAGCGCCCGTGAGTATCGCTGGGGGCGTTCATCCCACAACCGCGACACCCACTGGGAAAGCCGCGGACGAATGCGCAGCTGATAGCCTGAGACCGTTTCCAGCAGCTCCAGCGCACCGCCGGAATGGCGATACTGTAAACGCCCCAGGACATCACGAAACTCCTTGCGCGTGGGACATTCACCCTCAACAAAAAGTGTCTCCAACCGCTCAAGGGGCAAGGGTTCGCCAGCGGCCAGCAGTGCCGCTTCAATAATATCATCTAAAACAATGTCATCTAACGCGGTGACGGCGTTACTCATGGCGTCTCCTCGTCAGACTCAAAAGCGGACTCACCATAGGCATCATCCTCTATCACGCCCTCATCAAAAGCACTCTCCTCGCCGTCAGCAAGGGCTGCGCGCCGCGCCCGCACGTGAATCGGCGACAGCGGCGCGTTTTGAACAATTTCAATCATGGCTTCTTTGGCTAGTTCGAGAATCGCCATAAATGTGACCACCACCCCTGCACGCCCCTCTTCCAGCGTAAAAAGCGCTTCAAAGGGGGTATAGCGCTGATGGGCGTCATCGTGACTTAGCCGCTCCATAATCTTGAGCATACGCTCGCGGGTAGAGAGCACCTCGCGGCTGATCTGGTGGGCCTGCACCAGCTCGGCGCGCTTGAGGATATCGGAGAGCGCGTCAAGCAGCTCATCCAACTCCACTTCAGGGTGAATCACCCGGGATTCAAGCGGAGGTAAGCCCGCCTGCACGCTAAACCAATCACGCCCCATGCGCGGTAGCGTATCCAGCGTTTCTGCCGCCTCTTTAAGGCGCTCGTACTCTTGCAGTCGGCGGATAAGTTCAGCGCGGGGGTCTTCTTCATCGTCGCCCTCGACCTTCGGCGGGCGGGGCAACAGCGTGCGCGACTTGATCTCCGCCAGCATAGCGGCCATTAACAAGTACTCGCCCGCCAGCTCTATCTCCATGGCCTTCATCAGCTCCACGTACTCGATGTACTGGTGGGTAATGGTGGCTACGTTAATGGTCAGAATATCCAGATTTTGGCGACGAATCAGGTAGAGCAACAGATCCAGCGGGCCTTCAAAAGTCTCTAGAAAGACCCGTAGCGCCTCGGGAGGAATGTATAAATCCTCCGGCATTTGTGTAATCTGCTCATTGAACAGACGCCCAAACGAAACCGCCACTGGATCAGCGGGCTCGGAATCGGGCGTCTCTAAATCGACGGTAGCACTTGGCGTCTCGCTCACGCGGGTCGGCTCTCCTGAAAAGTGGAAATCGGCACCAGCGAACAGTTTAGCAAAGTCTTCCGCATTCGCGTCGCTCTAGTAGAGAGTAAGCATAAGCGTACTACCCAGCTTCCGCTGCTTTGCGGTAGCGGCCAGCATAGTCAAACAGCTTGTCACGGATTTGAAAATGGCGCCCTACTTTGCGGCCTACAACAAAATCAGGGTGGCGCAGGCGGCGCTGTTCGGCAACGACTTCATCGGCGCTTAGCGGTTGCCATTTACCCCCCGGTGCGCGCAGGTGGTAGCGCAGAAAGGCGGCATAGAAGGCGCGCCGCTGGGCGGGGGTTTCCAGCGCGAACCACTCGGCCAAATGGGTGCCATCTTCGTCATGATAAGTGACTTTTAAGCGCGGCAGGCCACGACCGTTGGTGGTCGCTTCCAGCTGCATACCGCTTACCCGCAATACCTTGGCATCCTTCAGCTTAAGGGCATCCTTGAGCTTATCATCCGCGTCCACTAACAGCTTTTCACAGCCGTGGCAGCGGCGGGCGGCAATATCATTCTCGGCGCCGCACTCATCGCACACCTTAAAGCGGAAACGGAAGTCACATTGATGGCGCTTTCCTTGATCATCTTCAATTAGCCCCTGACAACGGCGGCCAAAGTGCTCAATCACTACATCACCGTCGCGCTTACCCCAGTAAAGGTTGGCATGGCCGCAAGCGGGACACTCCACCTGCACCGGTTCGCTGTCGCTATCTGGCTTGGGTTCACCCACTTCCGGCGCAAAGATATCCCAGGGGTTACCGGCGTAATCCAGAATCAGGCAGTCGCTCTTACCCGGCGACAGGCGCAGCCCCCTACCTACCATTTGCTGGTAGAGACTCACCGATTCGGTAGGCCGCAAAATGGCGATCAAATCCACGTGAGGAGCATCGAAACCGGTGGTCAGCACCGCCACGTTTACCAGATATTTAAGCTCCCGCGATTTAAAAGCATCGATCAGCGCAGTGCGCTCTTTTGACGGGGTTGCGCCGGTGATTAACGCGGCTTCTGACCGGGGTAAATAACCGATGATTTCTTCAGCGTGGGCCACGGTGGCGGCAAAAATCATCACCCCCTGGCGATCAACCGCGAGCTCGACAATTTGCCCGATAATACCCGGCGTCGCCCGGCTGCCCGCCACTACGCGATTAAGCTCTTCTTCCTGAAACAGGCCGCTTGAAGAGGGCTTGAGTGCGGAGAAGTCGTAGCCCTCAATGGCCATATCCAGTCGTTTGGGCGCAGCAAGGTAGCCCTGCTTTACCATCAGCCGCAGCGGCTGTTCAAAGACACAGTCGCGAAAAAAACTCTCTTCGCTGCCTCGCACCATGCCATGGTGGTGGCGGTAATAGATAAACCCCTGCCCCAAACGGTAGGGCGTAGCAGTGAGGCCGAGTATTTTAAGCTGCGGATTGAGCTGGCGCAGGTGCTCAATCACCTGGCGGTAGCTGGCGTCTTCGTTGAGCGATACGCGATGGCTCTCATCGATGACCAGCAGAGTAAAATTCGCGTCGTTAAAACTCGCTAAGTTACGCACCACCGACTGCACCGAGCCAAATACCACTTGGCGACTCGCTTCTTTGCGCTTTAAACCGGCGCTAAAAATATCCGCCTCCAGCCCATACGCCTGATATTTAGCGTGGTTCTGCTCCACCAGTTCACGCACATGGGCCAGCACCAGTACACGCCCCCGCGCCAGGCGCGCCAGCTCAGCAATTACCAGGGATTTACCGCTGCCGGTGGGCAGCACTACCAAAGCAGGTTCGCTGGAGGCGCGAAAGTGCACCACCACGCGCTTGACCGCCTCCTGCTGGTAGGGGCGAAGCTGGGGCGTTAGTGAAGGGACTAGAGAGGAGCTAGGTGTCGACAAATTAATTAGCCCGCTATTGAACCATTACGACTTTCGTCGCGTCGTAGTAGTGATGGTTTAAATAATCCCTGAACTCGCAACGTTTGTCAGCGAGAAGACAATAGTGAGGAGAGCCATGACTACCAACCATTTCAGCCCTGAGTGCCCAGAATGCAGCAGTCGCCTAAAACGCCTTCCCGCCACGCGGCGTGGTAAAGCCCATGTGTTCTGCATGGATTGCGGACATGATTTTGGGCGCTTCGAATACCTCGTTGAGCGCTACCGGTTAGAGCTTGAAACGCTGGAGGCTAAACTAGGATTGCCGCCCGAAGGAGCTGACAAAACAACGGCTAGCGCTCCCCAGCGTCACCCTTAATGACTATTGTCACGACTCGAGAAACTGCTAACGGCGGAAAAAAATCCGCCGTTAGCATGGGCGCTTAGGCCCAACGCATTATCATGAACATTACTGGAATCAGTTGAGCCACACCCGAGCGTTGCGGAATAGCCGCAGCCAAGCACCATCTTCCGTCCACTCCGCCGGGCGCCAAGAGTTGGTGACCGCTCGAGCAACACGCTCGGGGTGGGGCATCATAATGGTCACCCGGCCATCCGGCGTGGTCAGGCCGGTTATGCCCGCAGGCGAGCCGTTAGGGTTTGCTGGGTAGCGCGTGGTCGCCTGACCGTAGTTATCAATGTAGCGCAGGGCAATTTGGTTACTTGACTGCATGGTGCGCAGATGAGCGCTATCGCGGAACTCCGCCTGCCCTTCACCATGAGCCACGGCGATGGGCAGCTGAGAGCCTTCCATACCGGCGAGCAGAATCGAGGGGCTCTTTTCAACCCGCACCATCGAAACCCGCGCCTCAAACTGCTCGGATTCGTTGCGCACAAAGGTCGGCCAGTTTTCAGCGCCAGGAATCAGCGACTTCAACTGCGAGAGCATTTGGCAACCATTACATACGCCCAGCGAGAAACTATCATCGCGGGCGAAGAAGGCCGCAAACTGCTCCTGGGCGCGCTCGTTAAACAGCACCGACTTGGCCCAGCCACCGCCAGCGCCAAGCACGTCGCCATAGGAGAAGCCACCGCAGGCCACAAGCCCTTTGAATTCTTCCAACGAAACGCGCCCTTCGAGAATGTCGCTCATATGCACATCCACGACCTCAAACCCGGCCTTATCGAAAGCCCAGGCCATTTCTACCTGGCCATTGACGCCCTGTTCACGCAGCACCGCCATGGCAGGCTTAGCTGTGTTGACATAAGGCGCGCTGATATCTTCATTGATATCAAAGGTTGGGGTGGCGGAAAGCCCAGGGTCGCGGCCATCGAGCAGATTGTCGTATTCGTTCTTGGCGCATTCGGGGTTGTCGCGCAGCGCCTGCATACGGTAACTGGTTTCCGTCCAGGTACGTTGGGTAAGCTGACGAGTGGTTTCCAGCAAGGGCTCTTCAAACAGCGTGACGCGCACCTGGTCGTCGTAACGCGGGCGGGCGATGACACCACAGGTTTCGATACCCGCCACGGCAAACTGCGCCAGCACTTCTTCAGTGTGTTCACGGTTGACCTGGATAACGGCGCCCAGCTCTTCCGAGAACAGCGCGTTCAATGCCTCCACTGGCTCGTCGATCATCCAGTCGAGTTTAATCTCAAGCCCAGCGTGGGCGGCAAAGGCCATTTCTAGCAGCGTGACCAGCAGGCCGCCGTCGCTGCGGTCGTGATACGCCAGCAGCTTGCCGTCGCGGTTCAGTCCCTGAATGACTTCGAAGAACGCTTTGATATCTTCCGGGTCGTCTACATCGGGGCAGTCGTTGCCTACCTGGCCATACACCTGCGCCAAGGCAGAGCCGCCCAACCGGTTCTGACCGCTGCCCAGATCGATCAAAATCAGATCCGATTCGTCTTGATCCAGATTGATCTGCGGCGTGAGCGTCGCCAGGGCGTTGGTCACCGGGGCAAAACCGGTCACCACTAGCGAAAGCGGCGAGGTGACACTTTTGTCTTCGTGTTCACCCTCCTCTTTCTCATCGACCCAGGAAGTGCGCATCGACATGGAGTCTTTACCCACCGGAATCGCAATGCCCAGCGCCGGGCACATTTCCATACCCACCGCATAAACAGCGTCATACAACGCTTGGTTTTCACCTGGGTGATCCGCCGCGCTCATCCAGTTAGCGGAGAGCTTGATATCGCTCAGCTTGGCAATCGGAGCCGCCGCCAAATTGGTGATCGCTTCGGCCACCGCTAAGCGAGCGCTGGCCGCAGGGTTGATCAATGCGACCGGCGGACGCTCCCCCATGGCCATGGCTTCACCCGCATGGCTGTCAAAGCTTGCCGTGGTTACTGCGACATCGGCCACCGGCACCTGCCAGGGGCCGACCATTTGGTCGCGAGCCACCTGGCCGGTAATCGAGCGGTCGCCAATGGTGATCAAGAAATTTTTGGAGGCCACAGTGGGCAGACGCAGCACCCGATCCAGCGCTTCGCGCAGGTCAAGGTTATCAAGCATTACGCCGGACAGTTCAGGTTCGTGACGGGCAAATTCGCGCTGCATCTTGGGTGCTTTGCCGAACAGTACACTCATTGGCAAATCGACCGGCTTACTTTCAAAGTGGCCGTCGCGCACTTCAAGGTGGTGCTCTTCCAAGGCTTCACCGACGACCGCATAGGGGCAGCGCTCACGCTTACATAGCGCGTCAAAAGTGTCCAAATCCTCTGGCGCGACCGCAAGCACGTAGCGCTCCTGGGCTTCGTTACACCAGATTTCCAGCGGGCTCATGCCCGGCTCGGCGTTGGGTACCGCGCGCAGATCAAAGCGGCCGCCACGATTGCCGTCTTTTACCAGCTCCGGCAGCGCATTGGAAAGCCCACCAGCGCCCACGTCGTGGATAAAGCGAATCGGGTTGTGGTCGCCCAGCGCCCAGCAGCGGTCGATCACCTCTTGAGCACGGCGTTCAATCTCAGGGTTCTCACGCTGTACCGAGGCAAAATCCAAATCGGCGCTAGAGGTGCCGGATGACATGCTGGAGGCTGCCCCGCCGCCCAGGCCAATCAACATCGCCGGGCCACCCATCACAATCAGCTTGCCACCAACGGGGATATCGCCCTTCTGAACATGGTGGGCGCGGATATTGCCGTAACCCCCGGCAAGCATAATCGGCTTATGGAAACCGCGCCGCTCAATACCACCCTCGTTAAGCGACTCCTGCTCGTAGGTGCGGAAATAGCCAGTCAGATTGGGACGACCAAATTCATTGTTGAACGCGGCGCCGCCAATGGGGCCCTCAAGCATAATGTTAAGCGCGGACTCCATCCGCCCTGGCTTGCCGTAATCAAAGGCTTCCCAGGGCTGGACGAACTCTGGAATGCGTAGGTTGGAAACCGTAAAGCCGGAAAGGCCCGCTTTGGGCTTGCCGCCGATGCCCGTAGCCCCCTCGTCGCGGATTTCACCACCCGAGCCAGTCGCCGCCCCCGGAAAAGGGGCAATCGCGGTGGGGTGGTTATGGGTTTCAACCTTCATCAGGATATGAATGGGTTCTTGATGAGTGGCGTAGAGCGCACGTTCATCGTCGGCGCCCGTCAGCGGTGTGGCAAAGAAGCGCCCGCCCTGGCTGCCCTTAATGACCGCAGCGTTGTCGCTGTAGGCCGAGAGCACGTTGTCCGGCGATGATGCAAAGGTGTTCTTGATCATCTTAAACAGCGAGTGGCTCTGCGGCTCGCCGTCGATCACCCAATCGGCGTTGAAGATTTTATGACGGCAGTGTTCAGAGTTGGCTTGAGCAAACATCATCAGCTCAACGTCGCTGGGGTTGCGCCCTAGCTCATTGAAGGCATCGACAAGATAGTCGATTTCGTCTTCTGCCAGCGCCAGCCCCAAGGCCTGGTTGGCCGTTGCCAGCGCATCCCGTCCACCCTCTAGAATATCCACACTGCCCAGCGGTGCCGGGTCGTGTTGGGCAAACAGCTTAGCGGCATCCGAAGCATCCGCCAGCACGGTTTCGGTCATACGGTCATGCAGTAGAGCCGCCAGCGCATCCAAACCCTCTTCGTCCGGCATAGCGCTAAAGCTGACCCGGTAATCGATGCCGCGCTCGATGCGGCTAATTTGGCGCAAACCACAGTTGTGGGCGATGTCAGTGGCTTTTGAAGACCAGGGTGACTGGGTGCCCAGGCGCGGCACCACCAAAAAGCGCTGGGCGCGCTCGGGAACCTCTACGCTCGAGTGAGTGCCGTAATCAAGTAACTGCACCAAACGTTCGCGGGCAGCGTCATCCAACTCACCGTGGCGGTCATGGGAATGAACATCAATAAAATGAACATAATGGGCAGACAGCGCTTCCACCTCGGGAATACGTTCACGCAGCACCGTTAACAGCCGAGCATGACGGAAGTCAGAAAGGGCGGGGGCGCCTCGCAGTTCGAGCATATCCTGAAGCCTCTAGAGCAGGGAAATTCGAGCAGGGAAATCACTGGGCCGCCAGGCGGCCGTGCTTTTATGATGCCGGAAAACACAGATAATATGGTACCGGAAAACGCCTATGATACTGGAAACCAGCCGCCACACGAAATCAACAAGGTGACAGCCTGCCTCTGGCTGGGTATCGTGACAGATTGTTTCATGCCGACAAGACGCCATGCTGACGTTGATTTGCCGACATTTTGTAGCCTTTGCTGGCGCTTATTATGCGCTGATCGCGATTACGCTACTGTCCCTAGTACCGACGCTCTCTCTGGTTCCTCCCGGCGAGCATCTTACGCAGATCACTGCAAAAGATTTTATTACCGTACACACCCGCAACACGCCCACCACTTATTACGAAGGTCGCCAAGGCCCTACCGGCTTTGAGTACGAGCTAATGCACCGCTTTGCCGACTACCTGGGGGTGAGCCTTAACCTTAACGCCCGCCATCACCCCGAGAGCGTGCTCCCGGCGGTACGCGAAAGCGGCGACCTGGGCGCGGCGGCACTACCGCTTTTACCCGCGCCCTCCGGTATCCACTACACTCGGCCGATTATTCAGATGCAGCCGCTGGTGGTATACCGGCGCGGCCTGAATGGTATTAGCGAGCCGAGCGACCTGGTCGGCCTGGAGCTTGGTACGCTTAGCGAAGCGGGCACCAGCGAAGCACTACGCGACCTGCAGCGTCGCCATCCAACATTGAGCTGGAAAGAGTCCCATGAGCTGGAGGTCGCCGAACTGCTGGCCCGGGTTGAGAACGGCACGCTGGACGCTGCGGTTATTTTTGAACATCAGTTTCGTTTAAACAGGCTGTTTTTCCCCAACGTTGAGCGCGGTTTTATCCTCGGCGACCCGCTCTCCATGGTGTGGGCGGTGCCCAGTGGCCGCGGCTTAGGGTTACTGGAAGCCGCCAATCGCTTCCTCCAGGACCTTCAGGAAAGCGGCACACTGGATCGGCTGGTCAGTCGTTACTTTGGCCATGACGACTACTTGGAGTATGTAGGCACCCGTACTTTTCTTGATCACCTGGATGCGCGTTTACCCCGCTACACTGAGCTATTCCAGCAGTCTGCACAAGAAACGGGGTTTGATTGGAAGCTACTCGCTGCTGTGGGCTACCAGGAGTCTCACTGGGATCCAGATGCTGTATCGCCGACTGGGGTGCGAGGCCTGATGATGTTGACCAACCCCACTGCGAGTGAAATGGACATTGCTGACCGTACCGACCCCGCACAGAGTATTGATGGTGGCTCCCGCTACTTACGAAGCATTAAAGACCGCTTACCGGAAAGCATTACCGGTGATGACCGCCTGTTTATGGCCATGGCGGCCTACAATGTGGGCCTCGGGCATTTATACGACGCGCGCAAGATTGCTGAAATGCGCGGCGGCGACCCCGATAGCTGGGAAGATGTGCGCGCTGCGCTACCGTTACTGCAGCAGCGGGAGTGGCATAGCCAGACGCGTCACGGCTATGCGCGCGGTGGAGAGCCGGTTATATACGTACGCAATATCCGCCGCTACTACGAAATGATTAAGTATGTTGAGCGCAGCCGCCAGCAGTTTTTCCAACTAGAACAAACGGCTGTCAACGATGATCCGCTGCTATTGTTCGAGCTTGTACCGCCGCTTAATTAAAAGCCTCCTGTCACCTACCCACTTCACTGACCCGTTACCCGCCTGCGGATAGCTACTCATTTGGCTGCTCGCGCCGCTCGGCAAAAAAGCTTTTTAGCAGTTTTTGCGAGGCTGGCGCCAACACCCCCCTGGTCACCAACATCTGATGGTTAAACCACGGCTGCGCCAACAGGTTAGCCTTGGATTCGACCATGCCAGCCCTAGGTTCGGCGGCGCCATACACCAGACGCGCTATGCGTGCATGGATCATCGCGCCCGAGCACATCATGCAGGGCTCTAAGGTGACAAACAGCGTGCAGCCCTCAAGGCGATAATTGCCCTGGTGCTGGCCCGCCTCGCGCAGAGCACGAACTTCCGCGTGGCCGCTAGGGTCGCAGCTCGCCACCGGGGCGTTGCAGCCGACGCCAATAATCTCCCCCTGCGCATCGACCACCACCGCCCCCACGGGCACCTCGCCCGCCGCTGCGGCTAGGTGGGCTTGGTCAAGCGCCCGGTGCATGTAAAATTCATCGCTGCGCATAAACGTAAACTCCGCTAAGGTAGCTAAACGATCGTATGAAAGGGTTGCCCGCTGCTGTGGTAACACGCTTTCACCAACAGCATCTTATAGAGACAGCCGCAAGGATACCGAGAATGACAGACGCGCTGAACAAACTGGTAGCGTTACTGGAGCTAGAAACACTGGAAGAAACACTATTTCGTGGTCAGAGCCAGGATCTAGGCTTTCCCCAGCTCTATGGTGGTCAGGTACTCGGCCAGGCGCTTGCGGCAGCTGCGCGCACCGTAGACAACGAGCGACGCCCGCACTCTCAGCACGGTTACTTTCTGCGCCCCGGTGACCCACATCGCCCCGTTGTCTATCAAGTGGATACCATTCGCGACGGCGGCAGCTTTACTACCCGACGCGTTACCGCCATTCAAAAAGGCCGTCCGATCTTCTTCTGCAGCGCCTCCTTTCAAAGCGAAGAGGCGAGCTTTAGCCATCAGCGTGCAATGCCGGAGGTACC
Source organism: Halomonas alkaliantarctica (assembly GCF_029854215.1). Classification (NCBI taxonomy): domain Bacteria; kingdom Pseudomonadati; phylum Pseudomonadota; class Gammaproteobacteria; order Oceanospirillales; family Halomonadaceae; genus Vreelandella; species Vreelandella neptunia. Next base: position 3,360,609 of record NZ_CP122961.1, read on the forward strand.
GATACCCGAAGCGTTAATCGAGAGCGGCGAGGTCAAGCACGACCGCTTTCCCGGTCACCCGATTGAGTTCTTGCATCTACCCGGCAACCCCGATAACGGCACGCCTGTCGGCCAATGCTTATGGTTTCGTCTTTCCGGCACGCTGCCAGACGACCCAGCATTGCACCGCCACTTGCTCTCTTACGCCTCAGACTTCAACCTGCTGACCACCAGCCTGATTTTCCACGGCATTGAGTACCGAGATCCCAAGCTGCGCATCGCCAGCCTTGACCATGCCCTGTGGCTCCACCAGGACACCCGCCTGGATGACTGGCTGCTGTACGTTATCGATTCACCCTGGGCAGGCGGCGCCCGCGGGCTGGCGCGGGGGCATATTTACAGCCGCGATGGCCGCTTAGTGGCCTCCACTGCTCAGGAAGGGCTAACGCGCTATTCACAAGACTAACGAGGCAACCTTTCAAAACACTTACGCCCGCGAGTAGCGGGCGTAAGTCAGCGAATAAACTAGGAGCTTAGCCACCGTAGACGTCGTTAATTGACTGCAAAGGGTAGTGCGCCGGGAAAGGCTTACGCGCGACACCAGAATCAACCGCGGCTTGCGCCACTGCCGAAGAGACCCTTGCCAGCAGGCGAATATCGACCGGCGTGGGAATGATGTACTCGCGGCCAAAACTCATCTCGGTGCGCTCGTAGGCGTCCAACACTTCCTGGGGCACCGGCTCGCGGGCAAGGTCTTTTAGTGCGTGAACCGCGGCCAGCTTCATCTCTTCATTAATGCGGGTGGCACGAACATCCAAAGCGCCGCGGAAGATAAACGGGAAGCCCAGCACGTTGTTGACCTGGTTTGGGAAGTCAGAACGGCCAGTCGCCATAATCACATCCGGACGTACTTCGCGGGCAACGTCAGGATGAATTTCCGGATCAGGGTTGGTGCAGGCAAAAATCACCGGATCAGGCGCCATTTTCTTTACCTGATCAGCGGAGAGCAGCCCTGGGCCTGACAGGCCGATAAAGACGTCAGCGTTGTCAATGGCATCGTCTAAGGTGCGCATTTCAGTATCGCGGGCGAACTCGGCCTTATACTCGTTGATGCCTTCGCGATCGGTGTGAATAACGCCACGCCTATCCAGCATCACTAAGTTCTCTTTACGAGCACCACAAGAGATCAGCAGGCGCATACAGGCAATGGCCGCCGCACCAGCGCCCATGCAAACAATCTTAACGTTTTCAATTTTTTTGCCAGTGATATCCAAGGCATTGAGCATGCCTGCCGCAGTGACAATCGCAGTGCCGTGCTGGTCATCGTGGAAGACCGGGATACTACAGCGCTCAATCAGCGCTTTCTCAATTTCAAAACACTCCGGTGCCTTGATGTCTTCAAGATTGATGCCGCCCCAGGTATCGGCAATGCGCGCAACGGTGTCGATAAACGCCTGCGGGCTCTCCGCATCCACTTCGATATCCACAGAGTTAATGCCAGCAAAGCACTTAAACAGTACGCCTTTACCTTCCATAACGGGCTTGCTGGCCAGTGGGCCAAGGTTACCCAGGCCCAGAATAGCGCTGCCATCGGTAATGACGGCGACCAGATTCCCCTTGCCAGTATAGCGGTAAGCATTTTCCGCATCCCTGGCGATTTCAAGTACTGGCTCAGCCACGCCAGGGCTATACGCCAACGCCAAATCCCGTGCTGTCGCGGTGGGCTTGGTCAACTCCACCGAAAGCTTACCGGGGATCGGTTTCGCGTGATAATCCAAAGCAGCCTGCTTATTTGCATCCGTCATGGTCAGAGTCCAGTCAACATAAAGTAGATAAGTCGTTTCAGAATATACAAAAAACCATAGCGCCTCAAGCACGCTGTCAACTTACAACAAAACGCCCGTTTAACTGATTTTTCCCTTCACATTCGTCACTTTTAGCCACCATTTGTAGAAAATCATGCAAACATAGCTCACCCGATAACGCTTTACTTATTGCTGCAACACAGCATTTATGGAAAAATTTTCCACATACAGTTCATCCAGCAAACATATCCGTTAACAAAAAACCCACGCCGGGGCGTGGGTTTTGCGCGAGCGTCGCCTGATGTGAACAGGCCTGCTGGCGATATGGCTATCCGACTGGGATTAGCCGCGCTTAACAGCAGCGCCGAAACGCTTGTTGAAGCGCTCTACGCGGCCACCAGTGGTCGCTTGTTTCTGCTTGCCGGTGTAGAACGGGTGGCAGTTGGAGCACACGTCCAAAGAGAAGTCCTGACCAGAGGTCGAACCTACTTGGAAGGTGGCGCCGCAAGAGCAATTGGCGGTGACCGTGTTGTAATTCGGGTGAATACCTTGTCTCATTTCGAGCCTCACGAAGCTATATGCCGCCACCTGATCTCGTGCCAGGTACCGCATAAGGGTTTGGAAAAAACGACTAACCGGTTAGCCGCTCTGTCGTTACGATAGGTCTTTATAAATAGATCGATAAAGATCGTTAGGATTCAGAGCGGTCGCATATTCTAGCAAAACTAACGCCGGAGGCCAATTGGCTGACTCTTTTTCTTCGCAGGCATACTCTCAAAGACAGTCTCAAAGACCCTCTCAAGCACTCTACCATGTGCTTAAAGTAGCCCTGCCCTCGCCGCTGCGCCGTCTGTTCGACTACTTGCCGTCCAGGGAAGTGCCCCCCTACGGCTGGCAGCCGGGGCTACGAGTGCGGGTGCCCTTTGGGCGTCGCGAAGTCGTCGGCGTGGTCGTCGAAATAGCCGACCACAGCGACCTCCCGCGCAGCCAGTTGCGTAACATCAGTGAAGCGCTGGATGATGCTCCGTTGCCGGAAGATTGGCTGTGGATATGCCGCTTTGCCGCTCGTTACTATCAGCATAGCCTAGGCGATACCCTGCACCACGCCATGCCCGCGCGGCTACGCCAAGGGCACCCCATGGCGGGTCGCACCCAAACCCTCTGGTTTGTCCAAGGCGAAGGCGCAGAAGACATACTCAGCCGAGCGCCCAAGCAAGCCGAGCTGTATGAACTGCTGCGCCAGCACCCTCATGGGTTACCTGGCCGTGCGGTTAGCGCCCACGGTTTTGCCCGCGACCAGCTACTAGCGCTGGAGAAGAAAGGCCTGGCATCCAGCCAGGAGCACATCCTCACTGCTCCTACACCCGCCAACGGAAACTTACTGGCAACACCGGCCCTGCCGCTTAACCGTGAACAGGCGACGGTGCTGGCCGCACTGCATGAGAGGCTCGATGGCTACCACCCCTGCTTACTCGAGGGTGTCACCGGCAGCGGCAAAACAGAAGTCTACCTGCAGCTTATTGAAGCCGTCGCCGCCAAGGGCAAGCAGTCGCTGGTACTGGTACCGGAAATTGGCTTAACGCCCCAGACGCTTGCCCGCTTTAGAAGCCGCTTTCGGGTTCCCGTGGTAGCGCTGCACTCAGGCCTCACCGACCCCGAACGGCTGGATGTGTGGGAAGCCGCTGCCAGCGGCCGGGCGCTCATTATCATCGGCACCCGCTCGGCGATTTTCACCCCGCTGGCCAACCCCGGCGCAATTATTGTCGATGAAGAGCACGACGGCTCCTACAAACAGCACGACGGTTTGCGTTACCACGCCCGCGATTTAGCCGTGGTGCGAGCCCATTACCACAAAATCCCGCTGCTGATGGGCAGTGCCACCCCCTCCCTGGAGAGCCTGCATCAGGCGCTTAGCGGCGCATACCGCCATCTCCGTCTGACTCAGCGCCCCAGCCAGCACCCGCCAGCCAAGCTGGAGCTGATCGATCTGCGCCACCAGCGTCGCCAGGGAGGGCTGCTTCCTGGCGCCATCAAGGCTATCAAAAGCACCTTGAGCGCTGGCAAGCAGGTGCTGATTTTTATCAACCGGCGCGGCTTTGCACCAACGCTTGCCTGCCACGCCTGCGGCTGGATCGCCGATTGCAATCAGTGTGACGCGCGCATGACGCTACACCGCCAGCCTCCCTTACTGGCTTGCCACCACTGCGATAGCCGCCGCGCCCTGCCCGATGCCTGCCCCGAGTGCGGCAGCGGCGACCTGCGCGCCCTGGGTAGTGGTACAGAACGTACCGAAGAGACGCTGCAAACGCTGTTCCCGAAAACTACCATCTACCGCATCGACCGCGACAGCACGCGGCGTAAAGATAGCTTTGAACAGGTACTCAAAGAGATACACCGGGGTGAACCCTGTGTATTGGTCGGCACCCAAATGCTCGCCAAGGGCCACCATTTACCCCACGTCACACTTGTCGTGGTCGTCAATGCCGACGGCGGCCTCTACGCCGCTGACTTTCGCGCCCTGGAGCACAGCGCCCAACTACTTGAGCAGGTGGCGGGCCGTGCCGGTCGCGCCGCCCACCCAGGCCGAGTGCTGGTGCAAACCCTGCATCCCGACGACCCTCACTTAGGCCAGTTGGCTGAGCATGGCTACGGGGCGCTGGCGCGCAATATGCTGGAAGAAAGGCGCATTTCCCAACTGCCCCCGTTCTGTTTTATGGCGCTGCTACGCATCGAAAGCCCAAAAGAGGAGGCCGCTTTGGCCATGGCGCAACAGGCCGCCCAGGCTCTGCGCCAGTGGTTAAAAGAGACCGATGTAGCCACCCGCTGCCTGGGGCCGGTGCCCGCCCCAATGGAAAGACGCCAGAACCGCTACCATTTACACGTTATGCTGACAGCACATAAACGCAGCCAACTGCACCCGGCCGTTAGCTGGCTGGTGCAGTGGCTTGAAGCCAATCGCGAGGCACGCAAGGTACGCTGGTCGATTGATATCGACCCGCAAACCCTCGCTTAGCGCTTATCTCTTGGCACTTGTTTAGCAACACGCCTTTGAAACTGCGGCTCAATTGCCGATAATAGCCGCTTTGCCGACGCACCTTTACTGCTGCGCGTTAGCACACGCCGCCACAGACGTAACCGGATACCTACATGAAAGACACGATAGTTTCTCTGCTCGAAGGCGCGGTCACCGCGCTCAAGCACCAAGGCGTGCTGCCAAACGACCTTCAGCCCACCATCAAAGTGGATCCTACCAAAGACAAGGCCCACGGCGATTACGCCACCAATTTGGCGCTGATGTTGGCCAAACCGGCAGGCAAAAATCCGCGTGAACTAGCCAACGCGCTGGTCGCAGCGCTACCCGAAAGCGACGCTATCCAAAAAACCGAAATTGCGGGCCCCGGGTTTATCAACTTTTTCGCCGCCGCCGATGCCGCCGCGCAAATCGTTGCCCAGGTGCTCGACTGCGGCGACACCTTTGGCCGCAGCATGGTGGGCAAAGGTGAGAAGGTTCAGGTCGAGTTCGTTTCCGCCAACCCCACCGGCCCGCTGCACGTAGGTCATGGTCGTGGCGCAGCGATTGGCGACTGCCTATGCCGCCTGCTCGAAGCCACCGGTTTTGATGTCACCCGCGAGTTCTACTACAACGACGCTGGCGCCCAGATCGCCAACCTGGCGCGCTCGGTACAAGCCCGGGTAAAAGGCTTAGGCCCTGACGATGATAGCTGGCCCGAAGACGGCTATCGCGGCGAGTACATTGTCGATGTCGCCAACGACTACCTGGCAGGCAAAACGGTCAGTGCCGATGACCGCGAAGTCACCGCCAAAAAAGACCCAGATGATTTAGACGCCATCCAAGATTTTGCCGTGGCGTGGCTGCGTCGCGAACAAGATCTGGATCTAAAAGCCTTCGGTGTGGAGTTTGACGTCTATTTCCTAGAGTCCTCACTCTATGAAGATGGCAAAGTGGACGCCACCGTTGAGAAGCTGGTGAAGGCGGGCCACACCTATGAAGAAGATGGCGCCATGTGGCTACGCACCACCGACTTCGGTGATGATAAAGACCGCGTGATGCGCAAACAGGACGGTGGCTACACCTACTTTCTGCCCGATGTGGCCTACCACTTGGACAAATGGCAACGCGGTTTCAAAACCGTGATCAACGAACAGGGCGCCGACCACCACTCCACCGTCACCCGCGTGCGCGCCGGTTTGCAGGCGCTGGAAGTGGGCATTCCCAAAGGCTGGCCCGACTATGTGCTCCACCAGATGGTCATGGTCACCCGTTCTGGCGTCGAGGTAAAACTATCCAAACGCGCGGGCAGCTACGTCACCGTGCGCGACCTGATCGACGAAGTGGGCCGCGACGCCACGCGCTTCTTCCTCGCCGCCCGCCGCGCCGACTCCCAGCTCACTTTTGATATCGACCTGGCCCGCTCCCAGTCGAATGACAACCCGGTCTACTACATCCAGTACGCCCACGCCCGGGTCTGCAGCATGCTGCGTAAAGCCCAGGATGCCGACCAGCCGTTTGATCATGCCCTGGCACTGGCCAACCTGGCGTTATTGGACAGCGACCAGGAGAAAGCCGTACTTAATCGGCTAGCGCGCTTCCCTGAAGTCGTGGAAACCGCCGCCAGAAACCGCGAGCCCCAGCAGGTTGCCCAGTATTTGCTCGACCTTTCCGGCGACTTCCACACCTGCTATAACGCTGTCAAAGTGATGGTCGATGACGACACCCTGCGCAATACGCGTCTGGCGCTGGGCCTCGCCACCCGTCAAGTGCTACGCAACGGGCTTGATTTAATGGGGGTTAGCGCCCCAGAGGAGATGTAAGCAATGGCTAGCCCGCGCAAAAAACCCGCCCCCCGCCGCGGAGCCACCTCGCAGCGCAAGTCCAACCGCAGCTCAGGCGGCGGCTTTCGCCTACCCGGTTGGCTGTGGGGCCTTGCCGGCATGGCAGCTGGCTTCTTTCTGGCTCAGCACCAGCACGGCACCGCCCCCTGGCAAGAGCAGAGCGAAGCGCCTCAAGCCACTGTGATGCCCAAACCCTCGGGTAGCGAAGAGCGCGCCGCCGCTCGGGAAACCGAGGAAGCCGCCGAGCCGTCCATGCCAACGTTTGAGTTTTATACCCTGCTGCCTGAAACCGAGGTCATTGCCCCCGGCGTCACGCTGCCGTCAAGCGTAGTGCGCCCAGAGGCTCCTGAACAAACAGCCGATAGCGATGCAGCCACGGACGCCGCAGGCGATGACCCCATTGCCCAAGTCATCGCCGCCAATACCCGGCCTGAAGACCAGGTCTCAGCGGCCCAGAAAAATGAGGCAGCTACCAATACCCCAGGGCGCTATATGCTTCAGGCGGCCTCATTTCGAGAGGCAAGCGACGCCGAGCAGTTGCGCGGCCGACTGCGCAATTTAAGCCTGCTGGCGGAAATCAGCGAAGTACAGGCGGATGGCAATACCTGGCACCGGGTACAAGTGGGGCCTTACGAGGACACCCGGGAGCTGAACCGCGCCCAGGACTTAATGAATACCCAAGGTATCGAGCCCCTGCTTATTCAACTGCAAAACTAATATTCCCTCCTGGAATACCCTGCGGGCGGTTGATTTTTTATCAGCCGCCCGCATTTTGTTGTGAATGCTTAAACAATGGCCGCTTGATGAGTGGCCTGCCAGTCATCGGGAGCGAGCCTCCCCCAAGGAGTTATCTCCATGACCACTATTGTCTCCGTTCGTCGTGGTAACCAGGTCGCCCTCGCTGGCGACGGCCAAGTATCGCTGGGCAATACCGTAATGAAGGGTAACGCCAGCAAAGTTCGCCGCCTTTACCGCGGCAAGGTACTGGCCGGGTTTGCGGGTGGCACGGCGGATGCGTTCACCCTGTTTGAGCGCTTTGAAGCACAGCTGGAAAAGTACCAGGGCCATTTGACCAAGGCTGCTGTCGAGCTTGCCAAAGATTGGCGCACCGACCGGGCGCTGCGCCGCTTGGAAGCACTGCTCGCCGTCGCCGATCACAGCGCCTCACTGATCATTACCGGCAACGGCGATGTGGTCGAACCCGAGCGCGGCATTATTGCCATTGGCTCTGGCGGTAACTTCGCCCAGGCCAGCGCTCGAGCGCTACTGGAAAACACCGAGCTATCGGCGCGTGAAATTACCGAGAAGTCGCTTTCGATCGCTGGTGATATCTGTGTATTCACCAACCACCACGTGACCCTCGAAGAGCTGTCGATTGACGATCGCTAATTCACTCACGCGATCTTCAAACGCCGCTCACTGCACACTAAGGTTACTTATATGACTCAGATGACACCCCGCGAAATTGTTCACGCCCTAGACCAGTACATTATTGGCCAGCAGGATGCTAAACGTGCCGTTGCAATCGCTCTTCGCAACCGCTGGCGTCGTATGCAGCTCGATGACGACCTGCGCCCTGAAGTCACGCCTAAAAACATTTTGATGATTGGCCCCACGGGCGTGGGTAAAACCGAGATTGCCCGCCGCCTAGCCAAACTGGCTAAAGCGCCGTTTATTAAAGTCGAAGCGACCAAGTTTACCGAAGTTGGCTATGTGGGCCGTGATGTTGAGTCGATTATTCGCGACTTAATGGAAGCAGCGATCAAGATGGTGCGCGAACAGGCCAAAGAGGAGGTCAGTCACCGCGCCGAAGATGCTGCCGAAGACCGCGTACTGGATGCCCTTCTGCCGCCGCCGCGAGGTCAGGAAGATAAACCCCGTGAAGACAGCGGCACCCGCCAGACCTTTCGCAAAAAGCTTCGCGAAGGGCAGTTGAACGACAAAGAGATTGATATCGAAATCTCCTCCCAGGGCCAAGGCATCGACATCATGACGCCGCCAGGCATGGAAGAGATGACCAGCCAGCTGCAGAGCATGTTCTCCAACATGGGCCAGCAGAAGCGTGAAAACCGCCGCGTAACGGTCAAAGAGGCGCTGGTACTGCTACGCGATGAAGAAGCGGGCAAGCTGGTCAACGAGGAAGAGATCAAATCCCGCGCGGTCTACTCGGTCGAGCAACACGGTATCGTGTTCCTGGATGAGATCGATAAAGTCGCCAAGGGCAGCGGCCAGTCCAGCGGTGGCGAAGTTTCCCGTGAGGGCGTCCAGCGTGATCTGCTGCCACTGATTGAAGGTTCTACCGTCTCAACCAAGTACGGCATGGTTAAAACCGATCACATCCTGTTTATCGCCTCCGGTGCCTTCCACCTGTCGCGCCCGTCGGATCTGATTCCAGAGCTTCAGGGCCGCCTGCCGATCCGCGTTGAGCTCGACGCGCTTACGCCCAACGACTTTAAGCGCATCCTCACCGAGCCCTCCGCCTCGCTGACCAAGCAGTACCAAGCGCTGCTGGCCACCGAAGGGCTCGACGTTGAGTTTACTCCCGACGGTATCGAGCGCATCGCGCAGATCTCCTGGCAGGTCAATGAAGGCACTGAAAATATCGGCGCCCGCCGCCTCCATACGGTGATGGAGCGGCTGCTAGAAGAGGCCTCATTCAGAGGTGGCGATATGGAGAGCCCGCTGGTGATTGACGGCGATTATGTCAACGCTCAGCTTGGTGAACTGGCGGTCGACGAAGACCTGTCTCGGTATATTCTATAAGCTACGTCTGCCGTTATTATCAGCACTGGTATCGTCAGCAGCAAGCCCGCACTTTGCGGGCTTGCTGCTATGTTTGTAAGCCATGGACACTTAGCGATGAGGTCTCGTCATGAATGCCCCTACCCCCACTCGGGTTCACTACCATAAGCAGAACCGCGAACTGGAACTTGGCTACGCCAATGGGGAGAATTTTCACCTCCCGGTTGAGTTGTTACGCGTCTATTCACCCTCCGCCGAAGTGCGCGGGCACGGTGGTGACACGGCGGTACTGCAAGTGGGTAAAAAAGATGTCGGTCTACAGAATATTACCCAGGCGGGCAATTACGCGCTGAAACTGCACTTTGACGATGGGCATGATAGCGGGCTGTTTAGCTGGAACTATCTGTATGACCTAGCGACCCACCAGGAAGCTTACTGGAACAACTACTTGCAGCGCTTAAAAGAGGCCGGGGCCTCACGGGAGCCCGCCAGCATCCAATTCAAGCAACTGTGACTACCTGACTCAGCCCTATACAAGAAGCCAGGCAGACAAGGCTGGGTGGACAAGGCTACAATGGCGTTAACTTTTAATCGCGTCGGGCTTAAGGTCAAAAACCTAAGGCCGATTTGCCACCGCCTCGAATTCGGGAGCTACTGCCCAATGAGCCCCACAGAAAAACGCACCACAGACTTTGGTTTTCAGGAAGTCCCTGTTGATGAAAAAGCCTCGCGAGTGGCTGATGTTTTCCACTCCGTGGCTGCTCGCTACGATGTGATGAACGACCTCATGTCCATGGGCATCCACCGGATATGGAAGCGTCTTACCATTGAGCGCGCGGGCGTGCGCCCCGGTCACCACGTGCTGGATATTGCGGGCGGCACGGGCGATTTAACGCTTAAGTTTTCCCGCTTGGTTGGCCCCCGGGGCAAAGTCGTACTGGCTGATATTAATGCCTCAATGCTCAAAGTGGGCCGCGACAAGCTGATGGATAACGGCGTAGGTGGCAACGTCGAGTATGTTCAAGCCAATGCCGAAAGCCTGCCTTTTCCCGATAACAGCTTCGACTGCATTACCATTGCCTTTGGTCTGCGTAATGTCACCGATAAGGATGCCGCGCTGCGCTCCATGGCCCGGGTGCTCAAGCCGGGTGGTCGCCTGCTGGTGCTGGAGTTCTCCAAACCCAACAATCCGCTGCTCTCCAAGGCCTACGATGAGTACTCTTTCCGCCTGCTGCCCAAAATGGGCGAACTCGTGGCGGGGGACGGCGACAGCTACCGCTACCTGGCGGAGTCGATTCGCATGCACCCGGATCAGGAAACGCTCAAAGCCATGATGGAAGAGGCAGGGCTTGAGCGGGTTGAGTACACCAATCTCACCGGCGGTATCGTCGCTCTACACCGCGGCATTAAGCTATGACGGTTTGCAACCTGATGTCTCCTGCCAAGAGGTCAGCATGCTGGTAACCCCGACCCTGCTGCTGGCCGGTTGTGAACGCACGCTCAACGCCCTACTCGCCCGCGACCCTGCGGCCCCCGCACGGCTAGCGGCACTGGCGGGCAGCCGTCTACTGGTGCGCCTTGAGCAGCCTCACTTAGCGCTGGTCATTCACTACCATCACGCCGGGCTCGACCTGATGCGCGGCGATGACGTTGATGAAACCGACGTTGACGCAGTGGTCGAGCTCACCCCGGAAACGTTTTCCGAGTGGATCAGCGGCGCTTCGGTTGAGCGTCTTATGTTTGACGGCAAACTGGCCGTCCGCGGGCGTATCCATCTGCTTGAAGCCACTCGCGACCTGCTCTTCGACCTGGACATCGACTGGGAAAGCGAGCTGGCCCGCTGGCTGGGCGATATACCCGCCCACTCCCTGGCCGAAGGCCTGCGGCGCACGGCCCGCTGGGGGCTGCGCGCCAAAGACGAGCTGATGCAGGATGTGTCTGAATATGTCTTTGAAGAGGCACGCCTGCTGCCAGGGCCACAGCAGCGTAACCTGCTCCGCGAGCACCTGACCGAGTTAGAGGTGGCGACCGATCGCCTGGAAGCTCGCCTAAACCGCTTACAGCGACGACTAGAACAGCTTCAGCCTGCGCCACAGGAGTCGCGTCCATGAGTCTGCGCCTGCTGCGGATAAGTTGGGTGATCAGCCGCCACCGACTGGACACGTTGCTGCCGTTAGAGCGGCTGCCCTGGTGGCTCCGGGCACTGCTGTGGTTTTCTCCGCTACGCCTGATTCCCATTGGCAAGCGCTCACGGGGCGAACGTCTGCGCCTGTCGCTGGAAGCACTGGGGCCGATTTTTATTAAATTCGGCCAAATGCTCTCGACCCGTCGCGACCTGCTGCCAGCGGATATCGCCGATGAGCTTAAACGCCTGCAGGATCAGGTGCCGCCTTTTCCAGGTGATCAAGCCGCGGACCGCGTCGAAAAAGCGCTGGAAACGTCGCTGGAAGAGGCCTTTGCAGAGTTTGATCGAGTGCCATTGGCCTCGGCGTCGATTGCCCAGGTGCATGCGGCAAGGCTGCACGGCGGTGAAGACGTGGTGGTGAAAATTATTCGCCCCGGCATTGATCGCGTAATGCGCCAGGATATGGCGCTGATGTACCAAGTCGCCAAATTATGCTCCAAAATCCCCGAGGCACGCCGCCTGCGCCCGGTGGAAGTCATTCGCGACTACGAAGCCACGCTGTTTGACGAGTTGGACCTTTACAAAGAGGCTGCTAACACCTCGCAGCTCAAACGTAACTTCAAAGACTCACCGCTACTGTTTGTCCCCACCATCTACTGGCCCTTCACCCGCCGCCACGTGATGGTGCAAGAGCGCATTCGCGGTATTCCGGTCGCCGATTTAGATACCCTGATTGCGCGTGGCACTAATTTGAAGAAGCTTGCCGAACGCGGCGTCGAGCTGTTCTTTACCCAGGTATTCCGCGACAACTTCTTCCACGCAGATATGCACCCCGGCAATATCTTCGTCAACTGTGACAACCCCGAAGATCCCCAGTACATTGCCATCGATTGCGGCATTGTCGGCAGCCTGACCCGGGAAGACCAGGACTACTTGGCGCGTAACCTACTGGCATTTTTCCACCAGGATTATTACGAAGTCGCGGCACTGCACATTGAATCCGGCTGGGTAGGTGAGAACACCCGTGCGAATGAATTCGCAGCGGCGATTCGCACCGTTTGTGAGCCCATTTTAGAAAAGCCTTTGAAAGATATTTCCTTCGGCCAAGTGCTTTTAGGGCTGTTTCAAACCGCGCGGCGCTTTAATATGGAAGTGCAGCCGCAGCTGGTACTGTTGCAGAAAACGCTGCTCAATATTGAAGGCCTGGGGCGCCAACTCTACCCGGATCTAGACCTGTGGAGCACCGCCAAGCCCTATTTAGAGCAGTGGATGAAAGAGCGTGCCGGGGTGAGCGGTTTATGGGAGTCGCTAAAGCGTCAGGCGCCGGAACTTTCGCACCAGTTGCCCGAACTGCCCGTACTGGCCCACCAGGCGCTAAGCCGTATGGAGCATGAGCATCGCCAGCGCCACCAGCAGGTCGACTCGATCAACGCCATGCGGGTGCAGATGGCACGCCAGGGCAAACGCCTCTACCGCCTTCGGCTCGGCTTGATTTTGCTGGCGCTTGCACTGGCCTGGCAGCCATTAAGCGGTTGGATTGCGCTTCAGGAGTGGCCGATACTCGCGGCCGCTGGCATTGGCCTACTGCTGCTGGTATGGCAATAAGCTATTGTTAGATAACGACGCAGCGGCGCACTAAACGTTTACAAGGATTCCCATGGACAGCAACGCATTATCGCCTAACAATTCGACTAGCCATCCCAATGTGCTGGATACGCTCAATGAGGTGTTAAAACAGCGGCGACATGCAGCGGCAGAAGAATCTTATGTTGCCTCCTTGCATCATAAGGGCTTGAACAAGATACTCGAAAAGGTGGGCGAGGAAGCAACAGAAACAGTGCTTGCGGCAAAAGATGCCGAGCATGGTAGCGAGGCAGAACGCCAAGCGTTGATTTCTGAAACCGCTGACCTGTGGTTTCATAGCTTGGTGATGCTTTCGCACCTGGGAATGGATCATCAGGCCGTTTTAGACGAACTGGCACGGCGCTTCGGTATTTCCGGACACGAGGAAAAAGCCGCCCGCCAGCCATAGTTGCCACATATGGCTGTTGCATAGTGGTAACACGCGTAATGTAGTGGTAACGCTGGTAGTAGCCATGTTTACATCAGCGCTTGCATCAACGTTTGCATCAACAATGAAAGTTAACCTGCTCCCATGAGGAAACACATATGTTAGGTGGCATTAGTATTTGGCAGTTGCTGATTGTACTGGGCATCATCATCCTGGTTTTCGGCACCAAAAAACTGCGTAACGTGGGTACCGACCTGGGCGGGGCGGTCAAGGGCTTCAAGAAAGCCATGCACGATGAAGAAAAAAATAAAGAGGCAGATAAGGACGACGCCGACCAACCCCATGCCAAAGTGAGCCATGAAGAGCCGGGCAACACTTATGACGTTCAAGCCGAAGAGAAACAGACTGCCAACGACCGCAACGAAGAGCGCAAATAAACCATGCTGGATATCGGCTTTCTTGAACTGATGCTGATTGGCGTCGTCGGGCTGTTGGTGCTTGGGCCGGAACGGCTGCCCCGCGCCGCCCGAACGGCGGGCATGTGGATTGGTAAAATCAAGCGCACGGTATCCGGTATGCAGCGTGAAATCAGCGCCCAACTGGAAGCAGAAGAGCTGCGTCAAAAACTCAACGAACAGCAAAAGAAGCTCGATGACAGCTTGAAGAAAGCCAAGCTGGACGTAGAGAGTATTGCCGATAGCCCTTCAAACGCAGCGCCAGCGTCGCAAAGCGATACTGAGCAGCGGGTTGCCAAGGCCAGCTCTCGATTGGATGACGCCCTGCAAACGGTGCGTGAGGAAACGCCTCCGTCATCATCTACACCTGCCTCGACTACGCCCACCCGCGCGGCCGAACCTGAAACGCCTAACCCTGACTCGGCTGCACTTAATAAGGATCGTAATCACCAATGAGTATGTCTGGCGATTCAAAGGAGCCGCGGGAAGAGCAGAGCCAAGCCCCCCTGATTGAGCACCTGATTGAGCTACGCTCGCGGCTAATGCGCGCCGTGATCGTTATCCTGGTGGTCTTTTTGGGCCTCTACTCCTTTGCCAATGATATCTACACCTTTGTGGCCGAGCCGTTAATGGCGTTGCTGCCTGAAGGCTCGCAGATGATCGCCACGGAAGTCGCTTCGCCGTTTTTAGCGCCGTTCAAGCTCACCCTGGTGGTTGCGGTATTCATCGCTATTCCCTTTGTGCTACACCAAGCCTGGGCGTTTATCGCGCCGGGGCTTTACGACAATGAAAAAGCACTGGCGATACCGATTCTGGTTTCGAGCATCGCGCTTTTCTACGGCGGCGCGGCGTTTGCCTATTACGTGGTTTTTCCGCTGCTGTTTGAGTTTTTCACCCAGACCGGGCCGGAAAACGTCGCCGTCATGACCGACATTAACCAGTATCTGAACTTCGTTCTTAAGCTGTTTTTTGCCTTCGGCGTAGCGTTTGAAATCCCCATTGCGACCTTTTTGCTTATCTTATCAGGCGCTACGTCGGTAGAAAGCCTATCTAAAAAGCGCCCGTATATTCTTCTAGGCTGCTTCGTTGTCGGCATGCTGCTAACGCCGCCAGACGTGATTTCTCAGAGCCTGCTGGCGATACCAATGTACCTGCTTTATGAAGTCGGGCTGCTGTTTGGTCGGCTGGTGCGCAAGCGCAAAGAGGAGAAAGAAGCCGCCGAAGAGCAAGAAGCAGACCTCTAAACACGGGGTCAGGGTGCAAATACTTAAAAACCACCGCCATCTTTAATGGCGGTGGTTTTTTTATCTGCAGCACAGCGTCGAGCTTAATCCATCATTTCTGCAATGCGGTCTACCAACTTAAAAATACCGGTAGCAGCTTCGCTGATACGCGTTGCCAGCATATAGGCAGGCGTAGTGACCACGCGGTGCTCAAGATCCACCACGATGTCTTCTACCCCGCAGCTACGGTGCAGGCCGCCCATGGCGCTAATGGCCCCGGAAACCGCGGGATCATTGCCCACCGTCACCGCAATGCCCTCCTCCAATAGGCGGGGCACCAGTACGGGGGAAATACACATCAAACCAATCGGCTTGGCCTCCTCACGAAACCCCACCAAGGTCGCTTTTAATGTATCTAGAACTTGCATACTGTCACTGGCGCTGGCGAAGTCCGACAAGTTCTTGGCGACGCCAAAACCGCCGGGCACTATAACTGCGTCGAAGCTGTCAGCGTCTAACTCCTCCAGCGGGCTGACCTCTCCCCGCGCCAGGCGGGCAGACTCCAGCAGGACGTTGCGCTTTTCGCCCTCTACCACCTCTTGAGTGAGGTGGTTAACCACATGGTGCTGCTCTATATCTGGGGCAAAACAACGGTAACCGATACCCAACTGATCCAAGCGCAGCAGCGTTAGCGTGGTCTCGTATATTTCTGAACCATCGTAAACGCCACAGCCGGCTAGAATCACCGCCACCTGTTTGGTCATGCTTATCTCCTTATCCCAGGGTCTGCCGAACGCAATACAGCAAAGCAATCGCTCACTTTAGTCAGTCTATCGTGTCGCCACAAGACGCCTTTCGCCGCAAGGTATGACTGATATACTGACTCAAGGCCTTCAGGCTATTTATTTTCGATCTTTAATGTTCACGATTGCTGATCTTTACGACTTCTATGGAGAGACCCCTTGAATACACCTACTGCCCGTCACTTTCCCGCCACGCGCATGCGACGCATGCGGCGAGATGATTTCTCGCGGAGGTTGATGCAGGAAAACAGCCTGTCTCCCTCAGACCTAATCCTGCCGGTATTCGTGCTGGAAGGCGAAAATCAGCGCGAAGCCGTCGCCTCTATGCCCGGTGTTGAAAGGTTGTCTATCGATCTACTGATCGAGCAAGCTCGTGAGGCGTATGAGCTGGGTATTCCAGCGCTGGCACTGTTTCCGGTAGTTGGCCCTGAGCACAAAAGTGAGCTTGCCGAAGAGGCCTACAGCGCAAGCGGTCTAGTTCAGCGCAGCGTGCGCGCCCTCAAACAAGCACTGCCCGAATTAGGCATCATCACTGATGTCGCGCTTGACCCTTATACCAGCCACGGCCAAGACGGCATTCTTGACGAACACGGCTACGTGCAGAATGACCGCACGGTGGATACGCTACTCAAACAGGCACTCTCCCATGCCGAAGCCGGTGCCGACGTGGTCGCTCCTTCCGACATGATGGATGGGCGGATTGGCGCTATTCGCCTGGTATTGGAGCAGGAAAACCTGCATAACGTGCGTATTATGGCGTACAGCGCCAAGTATGCGTCGCACTACTACGGGCCTTTTCGCGATGCGGTCGGTTCAGCTGCCAACTTAGGTAAAGCGGACAAGCGCACCTATCAAATGGATCCTGCTAACAGCGATGAAGCGCTCCACGAAGTGGCCATGGATATCGCCGAGGGCGCCGACATGGTGATGGTCAAGCCCGGCATGCCCTACCTAGATATCGTTCGGCGGGTAAAGAGCGAACTGCAGGTACCCACCTTCGCTTACCAAGTCAGCGGCGAGTACGCTATGCACCGTGCGGCCTTCGATAACGGCTGGTTGGAAGCGGAGCCGGTAATACTGGAGTCGTTGATGTGTTTCAAACGGGCAGGCGCGGATGGCATTCTGACCTACTTTGCCCTAGACGCAGCGCGTTTACTTCAGCGCCGCTAATATGACAACCAGGTGACACCTGTTTGTCATCTTCTCCCCGCATACTGCACTGATAAACAAGTATCAGGCTATGATACCTTCGAGCTATCAACGCGGGGAGATCCACTATGGACGAGCAAGTTTCAGATTCCTTACCATTATCGTCTACTGATCACACCAGCAGCGACGGTGATATGCCGCTACGGATCAACCGCACCCCGACCGGCGTTCAAGCACGTGAAGCGCTGCCTGAAACCGACCTCGACGATACCCAGCTCTACTTCAACCGGGAGCTGTCGCATCTGCAGTTCAATATTCGTGTATTGGAGCAGGCGTTAGACGACGCCCACCCGCTGCTTAACCGGTTAATGTTCCTGCTGATTTTCTCCTCCAACATGGACGAGTTTTTCGAGATTCGCGTGGCGGGCTTAAAGCATCAAATTGCCCTGGGCGACGACACCACCGCCGCCGATGGCCGCCTGCCCAAAGCGGTGCTGGCCGAGATATCGCAGCTTGCACACGCGCAAATTGACCGCCAATATCAGATACTCAATGACACTTTGTTACCCGCGCTGGAAACCCATGGGCTGCGTTTTCGTCGCCGCGATCAGTGGACCGGTAAGCAGAAAGCCTGGGTTAAGGCATTTTTCGATAACGAAATCATGCCGGTCATCAGCCCGATCGGCCTCGACCCCTCGCACCCCTTCCCGCGGCTGGTGAATAAAAGCCTCAACTTTATTGTTGAGCTGGAAGGCAAAGATGCCTTTGGTCGCGCTGGGGGCATGGCGATTCTTCCCGCACCGCGCTCGCTGCCGCGCCTGATGGCACTGCCCAAGGAGCTGTGCGAAGAGGGTTTCTCGGAGTATGTTTTCCTCTCATCTATGATTCATGCCCACGCCGAGGAGCTATTTCCCGGCATGAGTGTGCGCGGCTGCTACCAATTCCGGCTGACTCGCAACGCGGATATGAGCGTTGACCCAGAGGAGGTTTCGGACCTGGCCTCTGCGCTGCGCGGCGAGCTGCTGGCACGCCGCTACGGCAGTGGGGTGCGCCTGGAAGTCGCCGACAGCTGCCCGGATGACTTGACCAGCTTTTTGCTGCGCCAGTTTGAGCTTGAGAGCGACGACTTGTATCGCGTCAAAGGGCCCGTCAACTTGACCCGTATGATGTCGGTGCTGGGTGATGTGGATCGTCCCGAACTGCTCTATCGGCCGTTCACCCCCAGCATTCCCAAAGCGCTTAAATCGGGTAGTTTGTTTGACGCCATCGCCAAGAACGACATTCTACTCCATCACCCCTTTCAGTCGTTTACGCCGATTGAAGACCTGCTGCGCGAGGCCGCCCGGGATCCCAATGTACTGGCGGTGAAACAGACCCTTTACCGAACGGGCGCAGATTCGGCCATCGTCAGTGCGTTGGTTGAAGCAGCCAGCCAGGGTAAAGAAGTCACGGTGGTCATTGAGCTGCGCGCGCGCTTTGATGAAGCTGATAACCTACAGCTGGCTTCTCGATTGCAGGAAGCCGGGGCAATCGTTGTCTACGGTATTATGGCGTACAAAACTCACGCCAAAATGCTGCACATCGTGCGGCGTGAAAAGGGCGAGCTGTGCTACTACGCGCACCTGGGCACCGGTAACTATCACTCTAAAACCGCCAAGCTTTACACCGACTACAGCCTGCTGACTGCCAACAAAGCGCTGTGTGCCGATGTGCATAAAGTGTTTCAACAGCTATCGGGGATGGGCCGGGCTCGCAAAATCGACACGCTATTGCACGCGCCGTTCACCTTACACGAGCGGCTGGTGGCAATGATTGAGCGCGAGGCGCAGATAGCGCGCAAGGGCAAGCGCGGGCATATCATCATTAAGTGCAACTCGTTAACCGAGCCCAAGCTTATCAAGGCGCTCTACCGGGCCTCACAGGCAGGCGTAGAGTGCGATTTGATTATTCGCGGTATGTGCTGCTTGAAGCCCGGCGTACCGGGGGTTTCCGACAATATTCGCGTGCGCTCGATTATTGGTCGTTTGCTGGAGCATACCCGGGTATTCCACTTCCACAACGATGGCAAGTCGGAGACCTGGTGCTCTAGCGCCGACTTTATGTCGCGCAATATGTTCCACCGCGTGGAGACCTGCTTCCCGCTGCTGGACAAGAAGCTCGCCACCCGAGTGCGTAAAGACCTAGAGACCTACCTGGTGGATAACTGCCAGAGCTGGCTGCTCCAGACCGACGGCAGCTACCGGCTCCAGGATCCGGGTGACAGCGATGCCATCAGCGCCCAGGAAACCCTGCTCTATGCCTATGCATCGAAAAGCTAGTCTTCTGCATTAGCTCTCCTATTAAAAACCCGCTGCTTAAGGCAGCGGGTTTGATTCGGAACTGTCACCGTTTATGCATAGCGTTGGCGTAACACCTTAGCGGCTTCCACCATATTGGCCAGCGCTGGCTCCACTTCCGCCCAACCGCGGGTTTTTAGGCCACAGTCCGGGTTTACCCACAGCCGTTCGGCGGGGATTTTTTCCAGGGCTTTTTCGATCAAATCGACCATCCAGCTCACTTCGGGAATATTCGGGGTATGGATATCGTAAACCCCTGGGCCGATTTCGTTGGGATAAGCGAAGTCCTGGAAGGCGTCCAGCAGTTGCATATCCGAGCGGGATGTTTCAATGGTGATCACATCGGCATCCAGTGCAGCAATCGCACCAATGATGTCGTTGAACTCCGAGTAGCACATATGGGTATGAATCTGAGTGGCATTGCCAACGCCTGCGGCGCTAAGCTGGAAACTCTCTACCGCCCAATCAAGGTATGCCTGCCACTCATGTTGGCGCAGCGGTAATCCTTCGCGCAACGCTGGCTCATCGATTTGAATAATGTTGATCCCAGCTTTTTCCAGATCCAGCACTTCATCGCGCAGCGCTAGAGCAATCTGGCGGCAGGTGGTTTCCCGCGGCTGATCATCGCGCACAAACGACCACTGCAGAATCGTCACCGGGCCGGTCAGCATGCCCTTCATGGGTTTGTCGGTCAGGGTTTGAGCATATTCGCTCCAACGCACCGTCATCGGTGCCGGGCGCGATACATCACCAAAAATGACCGGTGGCTTTACGCAGCGTGAGCCGTAGCTCTGCACCCAGCCAAACCGAGTAAAGGCAAAGCCTTCAAGCTGCTCGCCAAAGTACTCCACCATGTCATTACGTTCGGCTTCGCCGTGAACGAGCACATCGATATCCAGCGCATGCTGACGCTCAACTGCATAGGCGATCTCGGCCTGCATGCGGGCTTCATAGTCGGCCAACGCCAACTCACCGGCCTTAAAAGCACGCCGGGCGGCACGAATCTTATCGGTTTGTGGGAAAGAACCAATCGTCGTCGTGGGGAATAGCGGCAGCTTAAGGGCGCGCCGTTGCGCTTCAGCTCGCGCGTTGTAGGGCGCCTGGCGCTGGCTATCAGCAGGGCGAACCGCCGCCAAACGCTCACTGACCACTGCTTGGTGAATACGCGTTGATTCACGCCGGGCATCCAGCGCCCGAGTGGCCTGATCCAGGCGCTGCTCGTCGGCGCGGGTGGCGCGGTTATCGATCAAGCGCGCCAAAGTGACCACCTCGTCAAGCTTCTGCCGCGCGAAGGCCAGCCAACTGATTAGCTCATCACCCAGCGCCGTCTCCTGCTCCAAATCCACCGGCACATGCAGCAGCGAGCAACTCGGCGCTAACCAAAGCCGCTGACCCAGACGCACTTTTAATGGCAGCAGGCGTTCCCGCAAGGCAGCCAAATCGGTCCGCCAGATATTACGGCCATCGACAAAACCGACTGATAGCACCTGATGGGGACCAAGGCGGTCAATCACACTCTCGACTTGCTGCGGTGCGCGCACGGCATCAATGTGCAAACCCGCCACGGGCAGGCGGGTCGCCAGCGAAAGGTTGTCGCCCAAGCCGCCGAAGTAAGTGGCTAGCAATAACTTTAGCGGCGCAGACTGAAGGCGGTGATAAGCCCGCTCATAGGCCTGCTGCCATGCCAGCGGCAGATCCTGCACCAGCGCAGGTTCGTCCAGTTGCACCCACTCGATGCCTTGGGTAGCAAGCCGCGCTAATATTTCGCCATACACGTTGAGTACGCTGTCGAGCAGCGTCAGGCGATCAAAATCACGGCCCTTGGTTTTGCCAAGCCATAGCCAGGTTAGTGGCCCCGTCAGCGTTATTTTCGGGGTAAAACCTGAGCGTAACGCTTCATCCACTTCGTCAAACAGGCGGTTGGAAGCCAGGGTAAACGTTTGACCTTCGTGCAGTTCGGGGACGAGGTAATGATAGTTGGTATCGAAATACTTGGTCATTTCACAGGCCGCAGTGGGCGCCCCGCTGGGCGCTCTACCCCGGGCCATACGAAAGGTAGTGTCAAGGTCGATATCGCCACCAGCGACCTCTGCCTGGGCGTTAAAACGTAGAGGTACCGCCCCCAGCATCACCGAAACATTCAGCACTTGATCGTAAAACGCGAAATCGCCCACGCTAACGAAATCCAGACCCGCGTCCTGCTGCGCCTGCCAGTGGCGCAAACGCAGCTCACGGCCAGTGCTTTCCAGCTCGCTACGCGAACACTCGCCTTTCCAGTACGCCTCAGTGGCTTTCTTTAGCTCGCGCTGAGCACCAATGCGGGGATAGCCGAGAATATGAGAAACTGTCATGATGAAACCTACCAACGTGAATGAATTCACACAGTCTGGGCAGTGCACCTTAGTGAATCAAACTAAAGTTTCTAATAGCAAAGATGAAAAATACTCACAATGATTGAGCCACGACATGATTGAGCTACGACATCTACGCACGCTGCTGGCTCTGCGCGAAACCGGCTCTCTGGTCGATGCTGCCGATCGCGTGCATTTGACCCAATCGGCGCTTTCGCACCAGCTCAAGGATCTTGAGAGCCGGGTGGACAGCGCGCTTTTTGTGCGCAAAACCCGCCCGGTGGAATTTACCCACGCAGGCTTGCGGCTGCTCGCCCTGGCCGATCAGGTACTGCCTGAAGTACGCAAAGCGGAGCGGGATCTGGCACGTTTGGCAGGCACCGAGCAGGGGCGTTTGCATATGGCCATCGAGTGCCACAGCTGTTTTCAGTGGCTGATGCCGACGGTGGATTATTTTCGCGACCATTGGCCAGCGGTAGAAATCGATATTCCCAGCGGTCACCACTTCGACCCGCTTCCGGCGCTTGCCCGTGAGCAGCTGGATCTGGTGATCACCGCCGACCCCCAACCCCTTGAGGGCATTCACTACGCGCCGCTGTTTCGCTATGAGGGGCTATTGGCCGTCGCGCGCCAGCATCCTTTTGCCGGCCGGGGGTATATAGAGCCCCAGGCGTTGGCCGAGGAAACGTTGATTACCTACCCCGTTGAGCAGTCGCGGCTGGATATTTTCACTCAGTTTCTGCAACCGGCAAATGTGCGCCCTCGGGAGATTCGCACCGCCGAATTGACGATTATGATGATGCAACTGGTGGCCAGCGGACGCGGCGTCTGTTCGCTGCCCAACTGGGCACTCACCGAGTATTTAGAGCGCGATTACGTCAGCGCGGTGAAGCTAGGCGAGCATGGGGTATGGAGCACGCTGTATGCAGCGATTCGCGAAGAGACCCGCGAAGCGCCGTGGATGCAGGATTTTTTACGCACTGCGCGGGAGACTTCCTTTGCAGTGCTGTCGGGGGTTAAGCCGGCGGACCGCGACGCGGAACCAGCAACGTAAAGCGGGCACCGCCCAAAGTGGGGCTGGTATCGATAGTCACGCTGCCGCCGTGCCCGGCCATGATTTTCTGTACAATCGAAAGCCCTAACCCGTAGCCGCCAGAGCTGCGAGCGCGGCTGTCGTCCAACCGGGCAAACGGCTTGAAAATATCCGCCCGCGCTTCCGGCGGAATGCCGGGGCCGTCGTCTTCAACGTCTATACGCACTAGGTTGGGCTCATCCCAGAGGTGAATCAGCACCTGGGACTTAGCATGGCGGCAGGCGTTGCCGACTAAATTCTGTACCGCACGCTGAAGATAGCGCGGCTCTGCAAACAACTCAATTTCAGGGCCAGGCGCAAGCGACAGCGTTAAGCCCTTATGCAGCGGCGATAGCGTATCAATCACCCGTTCCGCCATAGCCCGACACTCTACCAGCGCCGTTTCAAGCTCAGCGCCATTCACCGTTTCTCCACCTAGCCGTGCATAAGTGAGAATTTCATCGACTAATTCATCGAGCTCGGCAATGTCCGCATCAATGCCCTGAAGCTGGCGGCGAATGGCGGGCTGGTCGGTCATATCCTCGACCATCTGCACGGCAAAGCGAATGCGCGCTACGGGGGTACGTAGTTCGTGGGAAACTGCCCGAATCATCTCTTGCTGACCACGCAGCAGGCTCTGCACTTGATTGGCCATACCGTTAAACGCCATGCCCAAGCGGCCTAAAAAGTCACCGCTCTCTACCTTCACACGGGTCTCCAGGCGGCCGCTGGCAATCCGCGTGGCGGCCAGCTCCAGTCGCGCCATGCGGGCTTCAATGCTGCGCATAATCAAATAGATAATCAGGCTGAGAACAATCATCAGCCCAAGCAGGAGAGGTAGATGTAAATTTAGCGGAAGAGTGTCGCCGCGGGAAATAGGTCCCGCTTGCAGCCATTGTGACTCGCCTGGCAACTGATAGAGCAGGGTAATCGATAGCTTATCGGAGACTAGCAGAGTAATAACGTTACCGCTGGCCAGTTGGGCCTGCTGCTGAGCCGTTAACCCCACAGGCAACGCAGGCAAAAGCTGCAACGGCCAACTCCCTGTGCGCAGTTGGGCTATACGGGTATCTCGTTCTTCCGCAGGCACTGCCTCGAGCCAATCGCCGAGCAGCTTGATGCTGCCATGCCACTGGTGCTCGCTCCAATCATCAAGGCGCGCTTGTAGCAGCCACGTGTCGCTAGGTAGGCGCTGTTGCAATAACCAGGGGCTTTCGGCGACCAGTATTTTGCCCTGTTCAAGACGAGAGCGCTCAAAATAGCCCAACTCAGCCTCGCTGATGGGCCGCAGAGTCAGTTGCAAATCGAGCTGCTCTGAAAAACGCTCGAGCAAGGCATTTCGTTGTACTACCGGCGTGGCGTCTAACTGTCGCGTCATCAGCGACATGGGTAGCGCAGCCAACTGCTCACGGTAATCTTCGCGACGCACCTGTTCGATAAAAGAGCGCCCTACTAACGCGATGATAAACACCACTAATAGCGCGATCCCCAGCAACACATAGAAGCGTAAAAACGAGCCGTTACTGAGCACCCGCCGCATGATGCCGTCCCTCTGAATAATCAACTGTCTTTGACGAAGAGATAACCTTTGCTGCGCACGGTTTTGATCCGATGAGGCTGATTAGGATCATCGCCAATTTTGGGACGAATGCGTGACACGCGCACATCAATCGAGCGGTCTTGGCCGTCGTACTTAATGCCCCGTAAGTCGCTGAATATCTCTTCACGGGTGAGCACTCGACCTGCGTTACGACCCAGTAGCCAAAGTAGGTCGAACTCGGCGCTGGTTAAGTCAATACGCTCACCCGAGAGCCAGGCTTCACGAGTCGCGTTATCGATCTCCAGGTTTTCGAAACGCAGCCGCATCTCGCCGTCAGGGGCTGGCCCGTCGGCGCGACGCAAGAGCGCGCGCATGCGCGCCAGCAGCACCCGCGGCTGTACCGGCTTCGGCACGTAGTCGTCGGCACCCATTTCGAGACCCAAGACCTGATCAAGATCGTCGGTGCGTGCGGTCAGCATCATAATCGGACCTGCAAAATTGGGTCTAACGCGGCGACAGATCGCTAGGCCGTCCTCTCCTGGCAGCATTAAGTCTAAAATCACCAGATCAGGCTGCAGCGTTAAAATGCGGTCGACACCTTTAGCGCCGTCGGCTTCCAGCGTTACTTGGAAGCCGTTTGCTTCCAAGTAATCACGGGTAAGCTCAGCCAGACGCTGGTCATCTTCGATGATCAAGACATGGTCTTGATCCGGGTAGTCAGGCATCACAGACTCTTGGGATTCAAGCGCCTGAAATTGCTGTTCCAAATGATCTACCATCCTCTTTATACACTCCGCTTAGGCTGTTTATTTTTCACCCGCTCACCCGACAACAACGCAGGCGCCCCATTACTGGCACTCAGGATAACTCAAAACCGTCAAAACACCCGCCTCTGTCGTTACAATTGTACGTATCGGCTGGTGGGTATGGCCGGATACTTGATTCTTCCTCAAGCAAGGTCTAATGTGTAAGCGCTAACTGTCGACAATTTGACAGGAGGAGACTGCCATGGGAAGTAGCAAAACGAAAAGTGTTATTAAACGTGTTTACGTTCCAGCCCAAGTGCGCGACCTGCCCAATGGGGAGAAGTTAAAAATCCCGGGGCATTATAAGTCGCCACCCGGGGAAGGAAACGACGCCATTGAGTAATATATTATTGAGTAGCTATCGCTAAAGCATATCAAAAAGGCAGACCATCAGTGGTCTGCCTTTTTTTCTCAACTACTTTTTTACAACTACTTTTTTACAACTAATTTTTTTTTACTACACGTTTTGACGCGGTTGCACGGGGCGTGCTTTTCAGCGGCTAGCCTTTGGGTCCAAACAGGAACCAAGCGATTAAGCCGACTAGCGGGAAAAACAGCAGCACCAGTATCCATATCAGCTTAGCAAAACCACCTGCGCCGCTTTTGGCCACCTTAACAATGGCCCAAATTACGATAATAAGCCAAATTAGCCCTAATAAACCACCTACTTCAATGCCCATAGCAACTCCTTAGCGTGTTGGCACTCGTATTAATTTAGACAATCATTTCAATGGCACATTCACAAGCTGAACTCACTGCTCGGGAAGACTCAACACCATTTCACCCGACTGCATTTCAATCGACAATAAATTTAGAAAGCTCATGCCGAGTAGCACAGTGTCGCGCTCCATGCCGGGGCTGATTGACCCCTGAACATTCTGCACTTTAAGTCCGCCCAGCGAAACCTCATCAAGTTCGGTTAAGGCACCTTCGACTCGGCCATTGGCGGTATTGAACCAAGCGCTGCGCCCAGGTTTCAAACCAATCTCGTTGGCTAAATCGGCCGGTATCGCCACGTAAGTGGCGCCAGTGTCGAGCAAAAAGGTCACCGGCGTGCCATTGATACGCCCTGGCGCTTCAAAGTGCCCGGCACGGTTACGCTTTAAGGTAACCGGCTCACCTGCAGGTAGTGTATACACAATATTAGCGTTGGGGCGCATCATGTTTTCAAGGCCACCGTGAATCCACCAAGTGCCCACCGCCATTAGCAGGATCCAAAACAGCAGCATCATAACAATGCCACCACGCTGTGCTGTTTGACCTGCCAGATGCGTTGCCATACTCCACCTCACAGAGGTAAGGATGCCTCGTTAGCGTTATTATTGTTGCTATGACTGTTGGCTTCCCAGGAGAGCGCAGCCTCCCGGCCGCGACCCTCGTTGACCCTGGCACAAATCAGCATCGCGATAACGAACAGGGCAACACATAATAGAATAGACGCTTGTAAGCCAACCAGCGTTTGCAGCCCCCCCAGCATAACGATGCCTAACACCCCCGCTAACTTATTAGCCAGCCCCCAGAAGCCAAAGAACTCGGCTGATTTCGCCAAGGGTGAAAACAGCCCGACCAGAGCCCGGCTGGCTGATTGGCTTGAACCCAGGCTAAGTCCCGCCAGGCAGCCGACCACCAAAAACACGTACTGAGCCTGCCACTGCAGGTCAAATCGTCCGTTTACCCACTGCGTCACCTCAGGCGTTGCCCAGATAGCAATAATCGCCAGCACCCATAGCGCCAGTGTCATTTGGTAAGTGCGCTTAGCGCCTAGCTGATCCTGAATCCAGCCGAACCCCAGCGCCCCCGCCGCCGCAGTAATTTGGACAATAATAAACATGATATTGCGTACGCTCTCATCCCAGCCAATCACTTGAGCGCCATAAATAAAGGCGAAGGCGATAATGATGTAGACACCGGCCATCGAGAACAGCAATGAAATCAAAAACACCGTCAGGTCTTTAAAATAACGCAACTCGTGAAAAGTAGTAGTAACGCGATTGAGAGCAATATGCCGATAAGAGACGCCGCGTGGCTGGGGGGTGCCCCGCTCTTTTAGCCATAAAAACGTAGGAATAGCGGTAATCAGAAAAAAGCCCGCCGCAAAGGGTCCCACCCAGCGTATGCGTTCAAAGTTGTCAGCGCTGGCCTCGCCTAGCACCACCAGGGTGAAGCCTGCCGCAAACAGCCCGCCGATGTAGCCGAGCGCCCACCCAAAGCCGGAAATTTTGCCCAGGGATTGCGGCGGCCCAAGCTCGGGTAAAAAGGAGGCGATAAATGACTCACCCATGGAGTAGGCATAGTTAGACAGCACGATCAATAACAAACCGACAACGACGTAGCCCGGTTCAACGAAGTAGAGCATGCCCGTAGTGACCACTGTGGCGAGATAGCTAATCAGCAAAAAGCGTTTTTTTTCCGCCCGGTAATCCATCACGGCACCGCACAACGGCCCCGTAATCACCACCAATAAATAACTAATCGCCAGGGCCAAGCTCCATAGAAAGTTGGCCAGCCGGAAGTTATCGCCGCGATCCCCAACAATGACGGTGGTAAAAAGCTCGCCAAATACCACGGTAATAATCAAAAGCGTGTAGGCCTGGTTGGCAAAATCAAACATCGCCCAGCCAAAAATTTCGCGTCGCGATGCGTAGCCATCCGTCACCTTAGCAGTATTAGCAGGCAGCATTAGTTTTCTCTCACAGGGGGAGCCGTAAGGCTAGCAGATGGAACCGCCTAGGCGCCACGGCTTGCGTTTGCACATTAGAAGTGACAGCCGACCAGCGTTGCTCTAAGTTTGATTGATTGATAGGCAATACGGATTGACTACAATGGGATTAGTCCTGCCCTCTCCACGGCAATTATACCAACCACTGTTAAACAGTTGGGCGGCCGTGCTATGCCTGTGGCTGGCAGTCGTCTCAAGCGTGCAGGCGGATGAAGCCAGCGGTTTATCACCACTCACCTTTATTACTGAAGAGTATCCACCCTACAACTATATTGATAATCAGCGATTAAGCGGAGTATCAATTGATTTGTTGGAGGCTATTTTTGCGGAGACAAAAACACCGCTAAGCCGTCACGACGTCCGCTCCTACCCTTGGGTTCGCGGCTATGAGCTGGCACTAAGCCAACCTAATACGGTGCTGTTTTCCACCACTCGCACATCAGCAAGGGAGACTAACTTTCACTGGGTGGGGCCGATTGCTCAAGACCGGGTAGTGCTGCTTGCCCACCGTGACGCACCGATCATGATTGACTCTTTGTCACAGGCGATTTATCGCGGCCTGACCGTGGCGGTCATTCGGGAAGACATTGGCGCCCAAGCGCTGTTGGAGGCTGGCTACCCAGAGTCCTTGATCGTACCCGCTATGGATAACCGCAGCGCTCTCAATATGCTCACCCGCGGGCGAGTTGATCTCTGGGCTTACAGCCAGGACGTGGCCGGCTGGATAGCGGAATCCGAAGGCTACCCAAAAGATAATTTAATTCCGATACACACCCTCAGCGAATCTTCGCTATACTTTGCCATCAACAAAAACACGGACCCACGTCTGGTAACGTTGATGCAGCAGGCATTAGAAAGGGTGCAAGCGGGACGAGTCGAGAGGTAGTTGACGATGACTAGCGGCTTAACTCGCCGATGGCGGTACCGTATGGGCG
The DNA here is from genome assembly GCF_029854215.1 of Halomonas alkaliantarctica. Classification (NCBI taxonomy): domain Bacteria; kingdom Pseudomonadati; phylum Pseudomonadota; class Gammaproteobacteria; order Oceanospirillales; family Halomonadaceae; genus Vreelandella; species Vreelandella neptunia. Next base: position 3,389,514 of record NZ_CP122961.1, read on the forward strand.
TCGCTCTGATCACCACTATCGGCAGTTGCAGTCTGTCACTTCATGCGATGCCGTTGACGATCAATACCGAAGAGTACCCACCGTTCAACTACTCGGACGACCAAGGACAAATAATCGGTAGTGCGACGCTACTACTACGTGATGCACTACGCCAAGCGGGCATTGAGGCTTATTTTCGGCTACTGCCTTGGGCGCGCGCTTACACCGAAGCACGCTTAAAAGAGAACCACTGCGTCTACTCCACCACCCGCACCCATGAGCGTGAAGCGCTATTTCACTGGGTGGGACCACTGGTCGTCAATGAGTGGGCTGCGTTTAGTTTAGCCGAGCGCGGGCTCAGTATTGACTCACTTTCAGGTCTTGACGCTTGGCGAGTGGGTAGTTTTCGGGAAGATGCCGTAGGCGCTTACGTTGCCTCTCGCGGCACTGATGTTCTACTGGCTCCCACGGAGCGAGAAAATATTGCGCGTTTAGAGGCGGGCCTGCTTGATGTCATTGTGACAGGCAAAGCAACCGGTGAATTTATGGCACAAGAACATGACATCGCTTTAGCGCATTTGTTTACTTTTTACCTTGCGCCGCTTTATCTCGCCTGCCACCCAAGCGTTTCTGAAGCACTGCTGGCGCGATTGCAAACGCAACTAGATGCCCTACATCAGGAAATGCAGGAGGGCAGCCAGTGAAGAGCCCCCGCCCCCGGTTTCCTCTCTCGGCCCCAGGCAAAGCACCTAAAAAAGGCAGTCTGACCACTAAGCAAGCGCTGCTCACACTGCTGTTCGCCATGCTGATTAGTGGTGTAGCAGGCAGTATTGAGCTTCTCAGCCATGCCACCAACATGCGCCAGGAAACCGAGCAACGCATTACTCAACAGTTGGCGGTTGTTAATGGCGCAGCAGCAGAAGCCGCTTTCCAGCTTAATCCCGACCTCGCCCATCAAATAGCCTATGGGCTATTTAGTGATAATGAGGTTGCCTGGGTATCTATTCGTGACGATTTTGGCCGTTCACTGGCTGAATTTGATAGCCCGGAACGGGCTGACTCGACCTGGCTCAGCCAGTATTTGTTTGGCGATATACTGCACCACCAAACCGCCCTCGCCTATTACATAGGCAGCGATATGCCGGAAGCGATCGTCGGCGAAATTGAACTAACGCTGGCAGAAGGATATTTAACCCAGCAGTTTCTAGCGCGTATTTATACGGTGGTAGGGGTAAGTATTTTAGAGGCGTTTATTTTAAGCATGCTGGTGGTGGCTTTTTTTCATCTGTTTATTACCCGCCCACTGCTTAAAGTCCACGCTGCCATTACTCAGACAGACCCAAATCGCCCCGGCCAGTGGCCCAAGCCAGCGTTGCGCGGCCACCAGCATGATGAGCTGGGCCATCTGGTGGATAGTCTGGACCACCTATTAAAAGCGTTCCAACAAGGGTTGGAGCAGCGTGACCAGCTCCATCATCTCTCCAATATAGATGGCTTAACGGGCGTGGCTAACCGCCGCCAATTTGATGAATTTTATCAGCACCAATGGCGCTTGGCGCAGCAAATGCAGCAGCCGCTATCGGTGATTTTCATCGATATCGATAACTTCAAAGAGTTTAACGATCACTATGGTCATACCATGGGTGACGATACGCTGCGTGCCGTGGCTAAAGCGCTCAATCAGTGTATTGATCCCGCCAGGGATTTATTCGCCCGCTACGGCGGCGAAGAGTTTGTTTGTGTACTGCCGGGCCAAGATCATGACGACGCGATCAATATTGCCAACTGCTTGCGCGAAGCCGTGCTGTCTTTGGCCATTCCTCACGCATTTTCAAGCACCCACTCAGACCTCACCGTTAGCATGGGTGTTGCCAGCATGTCGCCCGGTTTTTTCATTAGCGCCGAAGCGCTGATTGAGCACGCAGACCAACACCTTTACCACGCCAAACGACTGGGCCGAAACCGGGTAGAGACACGTAAACGCCCGGCATAAAGCCAGGCGTTAAGCGCAAACATACGGAGAGCAGCTGCTTTAGAGCAACCAGTGAGCGGCCACAGCGGCCAGACCAATGATCATCGCCGTTAGCACTGCCACTGTGACCACCCGATCAAGCCAGCGATCGAAAGCAACCCCCTTGAGCCCCTTAGGCTGCCTTCGCGTCGCTCCATGGCGCTCTTGCCGCACCATTAGCATATTCGCTTCATGTGTTACTGCTCCCGAGTCACCTTACCCCGTAACAAAGGCTTGGTACTTTTTATTAATGCTGATGGCTGATGCTAACTATTAATGCGCCGGTTGACCACACTCGGTGCACGGCGCAAGCGCTCTTCCTCACCTAGCAACTCTGCTTCAAAGGCATCGGCGCCCACAGGCGTTTCGCCATGGCGACGATAAAGCTGGGTAAGCATGGCTTTGCGGTCCGCACGTAGTTCCTGGACTAATACAAACACCATCATATACAGGATAAAGGTGAACGGCAGTGCCGAAAGTACCGACGCCGACTGCAGTCCTGTTAAACCACCCGAGGCAATTAGCGTCAGGCAGATAGCGGCGATCAGCACACCCCAAATGACACGTTTGTAAAGCGGTGGGTTGATCGAACCATTATCGGTCATTTGCGCCACGATATACGAAGCTGAGTCAGCCGACGTAACCAGAAAAATAAAGATCAGCATCATTGCGACAACCGACAGCACGCCCGTATAGGGCATCAGCTCAAACATCTCAAACAGCGCGACCGTTATATTATCCTGGGTCGCGGCTGCAAGGCCGACGTCACTGCCATTCAACTCCATATGCAGCGCCGCGCCACCGAATACGCCGATCCATAAACAGGCTAACAGCGGCGGTACAAACAGCACCCCAAACACATACTCTTTGATGGTGCGGCCACGGGATACACGCGCGATAAAGGTACCGACAAACGGTGACCAGGCTATCACCCAAGCCCAGTAGAAAATCGTCCAACTGCTCGCCCACTCATTATCACTATAAGGGGAAATGCGTAGGCTCATACCGATAAAGTTCTGCAGATAGTCACCAATGCCTACCGTGATGGTTTCTAATATTGCCACAGTCGGACCAGTGAACAGCACATACAGCATCAACCCGATACATAAAATCATATTGAGATTAGAAAGACGCTTAATGCCTTTATCCAAGCCCGACCAAGTCGATGCCATATAAGCGCAGAACATAACGAAGAGAATCACAAACTGCCACAAACCGTTTTCAGGCAGGCCAAACACGGCGTTTAAACCGCCGTTCATTTGCAGCACGCCCAGCCCAAGCGAAGTAGCGACACCCATTACGGTGGCAACCACCGCAAAGACATCCAGCCAGGATGCATAGGGACGAATTTTAGGATTCTTAGCCGTTATCGAGGACAGTACGGAAGAAACCAAGCCGGCCTGCCCTTTGCGAAACTGAAAATAGGCAATGATCAAACCGACGATTGAGAAGGCCGCCCACTGGTGAATACCCCAGTTAAAGTAGCTGTATTGAATAGCGTAGCGGGCTGCCGTTTCGGTTTCAGCGGTTCTGTCTCCATAGGGCGGCTCGATGAAGTGAAACATGGGTTCCGCCATGCCATAGAAGACCAACCCGACACCAAAGCCTGCGGCCAGCAGCATGCTGATCCACGAAAAAAACGTATAGTTGGGGCGACTGTCCTGGGGGCCCAAGCGTACCTTGCCGTACTTGCTCAGCGCGAGACCGAACAGAAAAATCACAAAACCAAAAACCGAAAATAGATAAAACCATCCGAATAGCCCGGTAACAGTGGTCAGCGCCCCCTCTGCAGCGTTGGCAAATCCTTCAGGAAAGGATGCTCCAACAACTACCAAGCCAAAAATAATCACCACCGATGCGATGAATACCGACTTGCCTCCATGATTAGCCATATAAACGTCCTGTTAGATGAGCTCTGTTTAGTTAAGCACAGCGTATTGAACGTATGCTTGTACAACTAAACTTGTCGTGTACAGCTTAATGGTAACAGTTGAAAAACCTAAGCGCATGTAAGTAGAAACTGTTAGCAGGAACTGTACTTAAGAACTCTTGCTTGGAGAATAACGACACTCCTGCCCGTTACCGCCAAGCAGTGAACTTGCTAGAGCAACTGTGTTCCAATAGATGCGAATAACCGATGGAGGCTCTCATGCCACAGATGAATCGCGATCAACGCAACGCTGCATGGCAAGCGGCTAACCAATGGCGCGCCCGTGCTGCGCAAACCCAACCCACTGGTCTGGCGGGCAGCCTGAAACTGCTGTTCACATGGCTGGCGTTTGGCGCGTTAATGATAGTCGGCGTGGTACTCGGCCTGTTTTTCTTACTCATTGGCTGGGCAATGATGCCGTTTATGCGCCATAAAATGAAAAAGCGTATGGAACAGATGCGTGCCCAGCAGGCGCAGGATATCGGCGGCGGCTATGCTCACGGGCATGCTTCTGCGCACAACCGTCCAGGTCACCAGGACGCGTTAGAAGGTAGCTATGAAGTTAAAGATGATCGATGAAGTGAAAGGTGATCGTTAACCAGTTAGTCACCTTTTCGCGCCATACAGTGCTGGGTACTTTATTACAGTGGCATTACAGTGGCGCGTAAACCCAGGTAAATGCCGCGGCCAAGATGAGTGGCATAACGACTAAGCTACCCAGGTTCCCAATCAGCACCAGCGATGCCACTTTTTGTGGTGCTAGCTTGTACTGCTCGGCGACTAAATAATTCAACACAGCGGGTGGCAGCGCCGCAAATACCAGCAGCACCGCCGCCTGCAGCGCGTTAAGTGGCAACAGCCACATCAACGGCAACGCAATCACCAATCCGGAAAGCGGACAAAGCACCGCGCCCAGTATACCCGTACGCCAATCGCTAAAGTCGATCTCCAAGAGGCGCACCCCTAACGCAAACAGCATTAGTGGGATACACACCCCGCCCAGCATATGCATCGCTTCCAGCAGCCAGCTTGGCAACGGTAGCCCACTGATATTCACCGCTAAGCCCGTCAGACTCGCCACCACAATCGGCATGCGCAGCATTCGCCATAGCGAAGTGCGCGGATTAAGCATGTAAAGCCCCACCGAAAAGTGCAGCAGCATTTCAACGATAAAAACCACTACCGCCGCGGGAAGTGCCTCCGCACCAAATGCCAACACCAGCAGCGGCACGCCCATATTGCCCGCGTTGTTGAACATCATCGGGGGTAGGAAAATTTTACTATCCAGCTTTAGCCATTTAGCCAGCGGCCACAGCACAACCCCCGACCCCAGCACCACCGCTACCGCCGCTGTAGCAAGCCAGGCGTATTCGGCTAACGGGGCTTGTCGGTCAGCCAGCACGGCAAATACCAGTAGTGGAACGAACAGCTCCATATTGAGCGTGTTGAGACTACGAATATCCGGCGTACGATAGCGCCCATAGACGGCGCCACTGCCAGCGATTAAAAACACCGGTAGTAGCGTGGCCAGAATATGTCCGATCATACGGGCCGTCCCGCCTTGCTCCCTGGCATCAAGGTTTCTTCCTGTTTATGTGACTAGTTATTATTAGCGGCCGAAGGCTCAAGAAAGCGCTGCCAGAGTGCGGTGACTATATCGCGATGGACACGAAACTCTTCACCATCGCTGAGCGCTTTTTCACCAGTGAGCGCCGCTCGGTGCGTAGCGCTACGATATGCTAGGTAGGCCTCACGAAGGCGCTCCGCCTCTTCAGCAGGTAAGTGCCCACTCTCGGCAAGACTCTCTAGAATGCGGATATTATCGCTGTAGGCGAGTAACGCAGGCGTTTTGTGAGCAAGCGCTAACACCGCGTATTGGCAAAGAAACTCGATATCCACCATGCCCCCAGCATCGTGTTTAATGTTGAAGGTATTGCTGGTGGTTTTACTGCCCAGATGGTCGCGCATTTTGTGACGCATCTTGACCACCTCTTCGCGCAGCGCAGCTTTATCTCGCTCACCGCCTAAAATATCGCCCCGCAGCTGACTGAACTTCTCGGCCAATTCATCGCTACCCGCTACCACGCGGGCGCGCACCAATGCCTGGTGCTCCCAGGTCCAGGCATTCTGACGCTGATACTCCGCAAAGGCTTTAAGCGATGTGACCAATAGCCCAGAATTACCCGAAGGTCGCAGGCGCATATCCACTTCATAAAGCGTGCCGGTGGGCGTTACCGCAGTGAGCAGGTGAATAATGCGCTGACCCAGACGGGTAAAAAACACCGGTGTATCAATGGGCCGTGGACCATCAGTAGTGCCTTGCCCATCGCTATCGTGAAGGAAAACCAAGTCTAAATCTGAACTGTAGCCCAGCTCAATCCCCCCCAACTTGCCGTAGCCGATAATCAGAAACTCAGCCTCGCGGGCATTCAGCCCCTCCGGAACGCCATGCTTGCGGGTAATATGCTTCCACGCCATGGCCAAAACGGCATCGAGAATGACTTCGGCGATAAAGGTTAAGTAATCACTTACTTTCATAAGATGCCGAGTACCGACGATATCCGAGGCCGCTACGTGCAGGGTTTGCGCGTGTTTGAAAACACGCAGCGCCTCCAGCTGGGCCTCCTCATCATCCTCAGGCAGACGATTCAGCGTTTGGCGCAGTTCATCGGCCAGGCGCGCTTTATCGGCGGGGGTATACAGCGTTTCTGGCGTCAGCAACTCGTCAAGCAGAATGGGGTAGCGTGACAGCTGCTCGGCTATCCATGGGCTGGGTGCACATAGGCGCATCAAGTGTTCAAGCGCCTGTGGGTTTTCGCGCAGCAGCGCAAGGTAAGCCGTACGCCGCAGCACGGCTTCAATCAGCGGCTGCACCCGTTCAAACGCGGTATCCGGTACCTCATTGTCCGCCACGGCATCCAGCAGTAGCGGCATCAGCGCATCCAGGCGCTCAAAGCCAATCCGCTGCATGCTTTGCACTTGCCGGGAATGGTAAAGACGCTGCAGCCGCTTCAAGGCTTTTTCAGGCTCGTTAAAGCCCGCCTCGGCAAGGTGAGCGGTAGCCTCCGGCACCTCTAACTCGCCGCGCCAGATAAGCCGCCACTGGGCCAAGCCAAGCTGGCGATCATCGTTGGCCTCTTCGACATCTTCTTCGGGGTCGGCAATCACTGCGTCGAAATGTCGACGTACCCGCTCGCGCACTTCGTCAAGCTGGGCGACAAGCCCTGGCCAGTCTTCATGGCCCATGGCGAAAGCGACCCGCTCACGATCACTATCATCGCTGGGCAGGGTTTGGGTCTGGCGGTCTTCCAACGCTTGGAGTGCATGCTCGACATCGCGCAGAAAGGCGTAATCGGGCAGCAGTTCATCGACCACTTCTTGGGGTAACAGGCCTAGCTCGGGCAAGCGATTGAGCGCCGTTTTCAGCGCTGTGACCTGCAGCTCCGTATCGCGGCCGCCGCGAATCAGTTGGAACGCCTGTACCACGAACTCAACTTCGCGAATACCGCCGGGGCCAAGCTTGATATTGCTCTGCATGCCTTTGCGCTTCACTTCGCGATTGATCATCGCCTTCAGTTCACGCAGCGACTCAATGGCGCCAAAATCGAGATATTTGCGATACACAAAGGGGCGCAGCCCGGCCAGCAGCTCGTCGCCGGCATCGAGATCCCCAGCGACCGGACGCGCTTTAAGCATCGCGTAACGCTCCCACTCGCGGCCTTGATCCTGGTAGTAGCTGGAGAGCATGGCAAAACTGCCCACCAGCGGCCCGCCATCACCCAAAGGCCGCAAGCGCATATCGACCCGGAAGGCGAAGCCGTCAGCCGTCATGGCATCCAAGGCGGCAATCAGCTTTTGCCCCAGCTTGGTAAAGTACTCCTGGTGCTCTAAGGGCTTGCGTCCTCCCTGGGTTTCGCCCTTTTCGGGAAAGGCAAAAATCAGATCGATATCGGAAGATAGATTCAGTTCCCCTGCGCCCAGCTTTCCCATACCCAGAATCACCAGACGCTGGGGAGTGCCGTCTTTGCGTGGGGCAGGCAAGCCCCAACGCGGCGCATAAAACTGCTCAAGCCAAGCTAAAGCAGCTTCTAAACATATTTCTGCAAGTTCTGAAACCGCCTTGGCGGTATCCCACATGCTATGGCCGGAAGCACGGTTAAGGTCACGCCAAACAATACCCAGCATACGCTTACGGCGAAATCGGCGAATCGCCCGCTGCATGGCAGCTTCATCCTCGGCACTTTCAAGCGACTCATTCAGCCAATTGGCAAGCTCATCGCGCCCAGGGTTTGCGTCCAACTCTCCGACGATATCCAGTTCAGCTAGCCAATGGGGGTGGCGCACCAGTGTGTCCAGCGCAAAGGTCGAAATGGCCAGCACTCTAGCCAGGGCTTCGCGGCGCTGATCAGAAAGCCCCTGCCAGCTGCTGGAGGGCAGCTCTTGCTTGGTCATCTCAGCAACATTATCGGCTTGGGCAAGCGCCTCACTTAGCCGCTGCCAAGCGGATTGAGTGGCTTTTTGTAACGACGCTGGCAGCGTCGACAACGGTAAAAAATCGTCGTTCACTTGCATAACCACCTCGCTGACAGCGCGTTAAACGTTAGCTTGCAAAGCCTCATTTCAACGTCTTATTGCAAATTTTGAGCTCAAACCCTGGCTTAGCCAAAGAATTTTTCCCAGCCCAATAGCCCCCAGGTAAGACCGGCCATGATCAGCGACAGCATTACCGCCGCCGAACCGATATCCTTGGCCCGCCCTGAAAGCTCATGGTGCTCGGTGCCGATCCGGTCAACCACGTTTTCTATTGCACTATTAAGTAGCTCTACGATCAGTACAAAAAACAGGCTACTTACCAGCAATAGCCAACTGATCGGACCTTCGCCAATCCACCAGGCAAACGGCAGCAATACCAGCGTAATGCCGACCTCTTGGCGGAAAGCCGCTTCGTTTCTAAACGCCGCTTTCAGACCTTTCCACGAATACCGCGTGGAGTGAACCAAATGTGTTAAACCGGTATGCCCAGGTTTCATGCAGGTCGCCTCACCTTGTGAGCGTGGAGTTTGTTCAGTTGGCTAATATCATTGCTTCTAGATCCAGTGACAACGGATCCAGCACCTCTGACCAGCTTAAATAAGGCGTACTGCTGTTACCATTGACCATGACACTAAACACTCCCCAACGCCCTTGCGCAGTGCGAAAATAGCCAGCCGATGCGCGGACTGCAAAGGGTTGGTTAAGCGTGCCAGTTTTGATCATGACATTATTTTGAAAGGTGGAAGACCCCCGCCGAATAAAGCGCATTACCCCGTTTGCTGGCGACTGAAAGGACGCCACGAAGCTTGGAAACAGGCTGCTTTGATGAAACATGTCTTCCAGCATCACATTAATGCCCAGAGCCGAGGTACGGTTTTCAGTGGTCAGCCCGCTGCCACTATACAGAGTTAACGGCCCGTGCCCGGGTAGATTCTGGGCGTACGTTTCAATCGCCAGGCCTGCCTGACGTAGCTGTGCCTGGGGCGTATCGACTAGATCGAGCGCCAGCACATCGGCCATGTAGTTATTGGAGTAGTTCATGATACGCAGCAAAAGCTCTTGCAGTGGCTGACTATCCACCGCTGCCAGACGCTGAGCGCTGCTGGGCGGCTGAGACGTGCTAACGCGCCACGGTTCGCGCACCTGAATACCCGCCTGATTCAACATGCCCATCAACACTTGCGCGGTGGTTTCAGCGGCATCACCCGCGCCACGATAGACATCGCGGGCAGTCGCGTTGGTCGAAATCTGGCCCGTCAGACGCATCACGTCGCCGCGCGCGTCGGTGATACGCTCAGCGCTAATCTCGGTACCGCTATTGGCTGGGCGAGTGACTACCTGGTTGTCAATGGTGATCAGCGACGTCTGGCTATCGCAAAGCCCCACCTGGGCGGATTCACCTGCGGTAGCGGCAGGCGCGACATTAACGCACCAACTGCCGAAGTTGACCCCCGCTGATGAGAGCGGTGCGCTATAGGCATTGGCAACCCGAGTCAGGGCATCACAGCGGTCTGTGGTAATGCAGTCCACCGATCCAAAGCGCCACTGGCTGACCACCAACGCCCCCTCTACCTCACGCACCCCGGCCAAGTGTAAACGCTGCACCAAGCGCCATAGGTTTTCAGTCGTGAGACCCGGGTCTCCCCCGCCCTCAAACACCAGATCACCGCGTAGCACGCCATTTTCGATGTCAGCGGAGCTGACCAGTTGGCTGGTAAAACGGTGTTGGGGACCAAAACGGTTCAGCGCCGCCGCCGATAAATAGGCTTTAGTGACCGAAGCGGGCGACAGCTGGCGGTCCGGGGTAATACTGCCCAATAATGCATTGGCGCCTGCGTCAGCATCCAAAAGACGTGCTTCGGCACTAATCGAAAAGCCTTTGTTCTGCAGCTGGCCCAGGCGATTGAAATCGGCGAACAGGCTGGTACTGGCACATAGTGCCAGCGTGGCTATACCTGTCACCAGCGACCAGCGCTGCCTACGCTTAACAGTAAAAAAACACCCCATTACAGTTCCTCAATGCACATTCATTTTAGAAAACACTTGCAGCATGACGACGCCCGCCACGATCAAGCTAATGCCGACCACTGCCGGTAAATCGGGCTTTTCACCGAATATCACTATGCCGACCAGGGTGACCAGCACAATGCCTAGGCCCGCCCAAATCGCATAGGCAACCCCTACCGGCAGCGTGCGTAGCACTAGGCTGAGTAAATAAAAGGCCAACCCGTATCCCACCACGACGACTAAGCTAGGCAGTGGTCGAGTAAATCCCAGGGAGGCTTTTAAGGCACTCGTGGCGATCACCTCGGCCACTATCGCCAGCACTAAATAGACAAACGTCATGTTCGCTCCAGATCAACGCATAAACGCCACAGTGTCTGGCCACTTCGAGCATACTTAGCCTCGAATGGGGTTAAATAGTCGCCTTTAGGCGCAATTTCAGTCACGGCTGCCTGCTTACCAGTAACCTGGGCCACCGCCAAGGCAAACTCTTCAACATAGAGTGACCAGTTGGAGCGCAGCTCAAGGTGCCCTCCAAGGCCCAACAGTGTGGGTAAAACCGCATGGCCATGCCAGCGCATTTTTAAGTGCGCCGCCTTGGGGTAAGGGTTTGGATACAGCAGGAAGTGATACTCGGGCGCCCAGCCAGCTTGATAGGCCAAACGCCAGAAATCCACAAGATCGGCTCTCACCAGCAGTGCATTTTCTGGCAACTTGCCATGATCGCGCCCCAAGCGATCCTCGCTACGATCAACGCCAACCACCGCATGGGCGGGGAACTGCGCTGCCAGTTGACGTGTCGATATGCCTACGCCGCAACCTGAATCAAGTATCAACGGCGATTGGCGCTCCGCGAACCACTCCGCCGCCAGGGCAAAGTTACGCTGCGTGTGCTCGGCAATCGGTTTACGCAGCGGATGTGCTAGCGCCCGGCTCACCCGACGCGCCAAATCCTGGTGCGGGCCTGGCTGATTAGAAATCACTGGTCGCGAATTATGCTGCATGCCATCACTCGGCTGAAAAACGTGATTCTATCAGTCTCGAACGCTTGCGGCATGACGCCATTGCACAGCCGGTGCTATGATCATGCCTGACGTGCTTATTAGCGTACTCATTAAGCGCATAGTATTGGGCTTTATACGCCTAGTACTGTTGCCAATAATTGTTGTTACCACCACCGCACCACGAGGAACCCGGCTTGTCACACTTACCGGTGATTGTCGGCATGGGCGGCATCAATCCCGCTGGCAGAACCTCTGGCCATCAGGCCTTCCGCCGCACCGTGCTTGATGCCCTTCCTGCTGACCAGCAACGCCAGACACTGGAAGGCTTGGCGGCGCTTATGCGCCTAGTAGAGCACTCCGAAAAGGGGTGGCACGATAGTCAAGGCCAGCCCGTAGAGGCTCCTGAGAAGTCGCTGCGCGATCGGGTGCTCAACCACACTCTGATCCGGCGCAATGAAGACCCGCGCTTTCTTGACCCTGGCATGCCATCTAACCGGCAGGCCAGTATGCAGTTGGCCGAGCCAATACGTTTCACTCTGCGCCGCCGCCAGTTGCCCGAACACCTGCCAGCGGATTGGCAGGTGCGCGACATTGATGCCCGCGAGGTAGAGGTGAGCGTGCCCGCAGGGGTGCTGGAGGTACTGCTGCCCGACGCGCAGTTGCCCAAAGTCCGCGCGGCGGCTCAGCTACCCAGCGGCTTCGACCCCGCAAGCCTCTACCGCAGCGTCCATCACCCCCGCGGCCTATCGCTGGCGGTGTTTGGCGCCAGCGACTGCCTGGGGGCCAGCGGTCTCTCCTGGGAGACGCTGCGCCAGCAATTGAACCCGGATCATATTGCCGTGTACGCCGGTAACTCCATCGGCCAACTCGATGATCAGGGCTGGGGTGGCTTACTGAAAAGCCTGGTGAGCGGCCAGCGCGCAACGTCCAAGCAGATGCCGCTGGGCTATGGTCAGATGCCTGCCGACTTTTTGAATGCCTATGTGCTGGGCAGCGTAGGTGGCACCGGCGCAGCATTAGGCGCCTGCGCCAGCTTTCTCTATAATCTGCGCCTGGGCATTGATGACATTCGCGCTGGCCGCCGTCGTGTGGTGATGGTGGGTACCGCAGACGCGCCGATTACCCCAGAAATCATTGAGGGCTTCCGTGCCATGGGTGCGCTGGCGGACGACGCCGGTCTGAAAGCCCTGGATGCACTTGAGCTGCTTACCGACAGCGACTATCAGCGCGCCTGCCGCCCATTTGCGCGCAACTGTGGCTTTACTATGGCGGAAGCCAGCCAGTTTGTGCTGCTGATGGACGATGCACTGGCAATGGAAGTCGGCGCGGATATTCTCGGCGCAGTGCCGGATGTGTTCGTCAATGCCGACGGTTACAAGCGCTCGATCTCGGCGCCGGGCATCGGCAACTACATCACCCTCGGCAAAGCGACTGCGCTGGTGCGCGATATGCTGGGCGAAAAAGCCCTTAAAGAGCGCAGCTTTTTGCACGCTCACGGCACAAGCACGCCCAAAAACCGCATTACCGAATCCCACGTATTCGACGAAATCGCCCGCGCCAACGGCATTAGCAACTGGCCCGTAGTGGCAATCAAAGCCTTTATTGGTCACTCACAAGGCTCCGCGGCGGGCGACCAGTTGGCGAGTGCCTTGGGTAGCTTTGCTCACGACTTGCTGCCGGGCATTCCCACGCTCGATGCAGTGGCTGATGATGTCTATGCTGATCGGCTGCGCTTTTCGCAAACGGCACAAACTTTCCGCGCGGACGCCGCTTTTATTAACGCCAAGGGCTTCGGCGGCAACAACGCCACAGGCGTGGTGCTTTCACCTGCGGTGACCGAGCGCTTGCTGACTCAGCGCCACGGCGCGGCAGCGGTGAACGCCTGGAAAACCCGTCGCGAAACCACCCGCGAAACGGCAGCGGCCTACTTGGCCCAGGCAGATCATGGCCACTACGCCCCGCGCTATCAGTTTGGTGAAGCGGTGCTCGAAGGCCCAGAGCTGGATATTCACGCCGACCGGATTCATATACCCGGTTACGACCACGCCGTCTCATTAACCAGCGATAACCCGTTTGGCCGTCTGGACGAGGAGAGCGAGGAATGACCACGCGCAAACTGAATATCGCCGTCTACCCGGGCACCTTTGACCCCATCACCAACGGCCATTTTGACCTGATCGAGCGCGGTGCGCGGATGTTCGACAAAGTGGTCATCGCGGTGGCGGCCAGCCCTGGAAAAAGCCCTAATCTCGATCTAGAGACCCGCATGGCGCTGGTCAAAGCGGTCTGTGCGTCGCTGCCCAACGTTGAGGTGATCGGCTTCTCGACCCTGCTCACTACCATGATGCACGAACAGGGCGCTACGATCATTCTGCGCGGCTTGCGTGCGGTGTCCGATTTTGAGTACGAGCTGCAGTTGGCCAATATGAACCGCGCGCAGAACCCGGAGCTTGAAAGCGTATTTTTAACCCCGGCGGTGGAAAATTCGTATATTTCTTCGACCATCGTGCGTGAAATTGCCAAGCTCGGCGGCGATATTTCTCCCCTAGTGCATCCACAGGTCGCCGAGGCGCTGCGTAAGCACTACACTAGCTAGCCAACGCCATTGTTGAGTAAAACACTCAGGTATTAGATAGCCTGAGTGTGAATGCCATCCGCGAGGTATGCCCATGGCCCTGATGATTACCGACGAGTGCATTAACTGCGACGTCTGCGAGCCCGAATGCCCCAATGATGCGATCTCCCCAGGTGAGGAGATCTACGTCATCGATCCCAATCTATGCACCGAGTGCGTCGGACACTATGACGAACCCCAGTGCCAGCAGGTTTGCCCGGTAGACTGTATTCCGCTTGACCCAGAGCGCCACGAAAGCCAAGAACAGCTGATGCAGAAGTACCGCATCATCACTGCCGCCTAAACCTAGTGCGAATTTGGGCCCTTGCCTGGCCAATCATTCTCTCCAATATCACCGTCCCGCTGCTCGGGTTGGTGGATACCGCTGTGGTCGGGCACTTGCCCGACTCTCGCTATTTAGCGGGCGTCACCCTGGGTGCCACGCTGTTTAGCTTTCTCTACTGGGGCTTTGGCTTCTTGCGTATGGGCACTACGGGGCTAGTCGCCCAAGCCATGGGGCGCGAGAGCGACACAGACGTGCGCAATCTGCTGGGGCAGTCACTAATCATGGCGCTGGTGATTGGCAGCCTATTGATTCTGTTTGCCTCGCCGCTGATTTCGTTGGGCCTGTGGCTATTGGATGGCAGTGAAATAGCAACCGAGTTAGCCCGCGAGTACGCCCATATCCGCCTCTGGTCAGCGCCAGCGGTGCTCGCCAACTACGCCATTCTGGGCTGGTTTTTGGGCCAGCAGAACTCCCGCGTCACGCTGATGATTTTACTGCTCACCAACAGCGTTAATATCGTGCTGGATTTATGGTTTGTAGTGGGTCTGGGTATGACCAGCAACGGCGTGGCCTGGGCCAGCGTGATCGCCGACTACAGTGCGCTGGCGTTTGGCAGCTACTTAGTGCTGCGCCAGCTAGCTAGGCTAGAAGGCCTCTTTTTGCGCGAGCGCTTGCTTGCCCTAGCGGCCTATGCAGCCCTATTCAACGTCAACGCCAACCTGTTTGTGCGCACCCTTGGCCTGCTGTTCGCCATGGCGTTCTTTACCGCCCAGGGCGCCCGCCAGGGTGACACGGTGCTCGCCGCCAATGCCGTACTCCTGCAATTTATCATGCTCACCAGCTACGCCTTGGATGGCTTTGCCCACGCGGCTGAATCTCTGATTGGGCGCGCCTATGGTCGCAAAGATTGGCGTGATTTTGCCGCCACTGTGCGCGCTGCCGCGCATTTTTCATTCTGGACCGCGGGCGCTGCCGCCCTGCTTTTTGCACTAGGCGGCAATGCGCTGATTGCGCTACTCACCGGTCTTGCAGAGGTACGTGCGACCGCGGCACAGTACTTACCCTGGATGGTCGTTATGCCGCTGATCGCGGTATGGAGCTACCTGCTTGATGGGGTGTTTATTGGCACCACCGCGGTACGTGAAATGCGCAACAGTATTTTTATTGGCCTGGCTGTTTACCTTCCCGCTTGGTGGCTAACCCAAGGGCTGGGCAATCATGGTTTGTGGCTGGCATTCATGCTGTTTACGCTGGTTCGCTCGGCAGTGTTGGTCTTCTATTATCGCCAATACCGGTTAAGCCACTGGCGCTAAAACAGGCGCAATTCTTGATAACTGCGCTAACGTGAGATTAGGAGGGCAGCTTCCACGTGAAAAACAGTGCGCTCCCCCGTATATTAGCCATGCACTTCCTAGCCACTTGCTAGGCACTTCCTAATAATGAATAAAGAGAGCATCCCATGCTTAAAATGATCTCAAAACCAGCGGTAAAGCTGGTGGAGCGCTATCTCCCCGACCCGTATATTTTCGTTCTACTGCTGACGTTAATTGCCTCGGTCGCTGCGATTGCCATTGAGCGCCAAACACCGCTGGCGGTTCTGCGCTTCTGGGGCGATGGCTTCTGGGGCCTGCTGACGTTCTCGATGCAGATGCTGCTGGTGCTGGTCACCGGTTTTATGCTGGCAAGCTCACCGCCGGTAAAACGAATTCTGCAGAAAATTGCTGGCACCGCTAAATCCCCCGGCGGCGCAATCATCCTGGTGACGCTAGTCTCATTGGCGGCCAGCTGGATTAACTGGGGGTTTGGCCTGGTGGTCGGCGCACTCTTTGCCAAAGAGCTGGCCCGGCTAATCCGCGTTGACTACCGACTGCTTGTCGCCAGTGCCTACTCCGGTTTTGTGGTGTGGCACGGCGGTTTGGCAGGCTCGATCCCGTTGACCATCGCTACCGAAGGGCATTTTTCCGCCGACCAAATTGGGGTGATTGGTACAGGCTCAACGATTTTCGCCTTTTTCAACCTCGCTATTGTGGTCTGCCTGTTTATCGCCATCCCGCTGGTAAACCGCATGATGCTGCCGGACGATAAGGATAGCGTCTACGTCGATCCCAGCGTGCTGAATGATGAGCCAGAGACGGTTGGTCGTATTACCCGCCCTGCGGAGCGCCTGGAAAACAGCTTCACCCTAGCCATGCTGGTTGGTGTGCCGGGGCTGCTGTTTTTGCTTGACCACTTTTTGCTACGGGGTGGCGGCTTAAACCTTAACGTCGTTAACTTTATGTTTTTGTTCCTAGCCATAGTGTTACACCGCACGCCGCGTAACCTGCTTAATAGCCTGAACGAGGCGATTAAAGGCGGTGCAGGGATTGTTATTCAGTTCCCGTTTTACGCTGGCATCATGGCGATCATGGTTCAGTCTGGGCTAGCAGAGAGCATGTCCGAATGGTTGGTCTCCTTTGCCACCGTCAATACTCTGCCGTTTTGGTCATTTATCAGTGCCGGGATTGTCAATCTGTTCGTTCCCTCCGGCGGCGGCCAGTGGGCCGTGCAAGCCCCCGTAATGCTACCTGCTGCGCAGGCGCTAGGCGCTGACATTTCACGGGTCGCCATGGCGGTCGCCTGGGGCGATGCCTGGACTAACCTGCTGCAGCCCTTTTGGGCACTACCGGTGCTCGCCATTGCCGGGCTGAAGGCAAAAGATATTATGGGTTTCTGCCTGATTCAGCTTTTTATTACCGGCATTATTATCTCCGTCGGTCTGGTATGGTTTTAAAGAGAATATAGTTTTAAAAAACCGCCAATGACTGCCCGCCGCTCAGTTTGCCCAGCCTATGGGTAGCGGGCAGCCGTTATTGGGCTCAAGTAACAGCAGGAGCAACGTATGACAGACGCCGAAATCAGCGCGAACGCTGCCCTGCCTGGGCAGCATGAACTCTCCATGACCGTATTGATGACGCCCGATATGGCGAATTTCAGCGGCAAAGTGCATGGTGGCGCGATTCTTAAAAAGCTCGACGAAGTCGCTTTTGCTTGCGCTAGCCGCTATTCGGGCCACTATGTGGTGACACTATCGGTGGATCAGGTGTTGTTTAAACAGCCGATTCATGTCGGCGAACTGGTCACTTTTCTAGCCAGCGTCAATCATGTTGGCCGCTCGTCGATGGAAGTGGGCATTAAGGTCGTAGCTGAAGATATTCGCAATAAGCTGATCCGCCATACCAACAGTTGCTACCTCACCATGGTCGCGGTGGACGCTGATGGTAAACCCGCCAGCGTACCGCCACTCAATTTAGCAACGCCGCTGCAGAAACTGCGTTTTGAAAAGGCGGCTTTACGCAAAAAGCTACGCAAACAGGCGGAAAGAGAAGAACTGCTAACCCAGCAGCATCACCAGTCCCAGGCCCATTAAAAGACCCAGCGACAAGGAGTTCGTATGCCAGCCAGGGAACGCTACCCGCACCTGCCTAAAGCGGTTGAATACGCCCATATTGGTTGGGATTTTTTTATTCTGACGCTGGTGGTGATTAACCTCGCGCTGCTGCTGTTTGATTCGCTGTTTCTAATCGGCCCTATTAACCAGGGCATCGCCAACCTCACGCCCGGTTTTCACACCTTCTACGATGACGTGATTCATAGCCGTTTCATCACCATCGACTTGGTATTTGTCAGCTTTTTTATCGCCGATGTACTGCTGGGCTGGTCAATCGCGATTGCCGAGCGGCGCTACCACCGCTGGTTCTTTTACCCCTTCGTGCACTGGTATGACGTCCTAGGCTGTATACCCTTGGCGGGCTTCCGCCTACTGCGTATTTTACGCGTCGTCTCGTTAATCAACCGACTGCATCGCCTCGGTTTGGTTGATGTTACCCACTGGTACATCTATCAATCGGCTGCCAAGTATTACGACATTCTGCTTGAGGAACTTTCCGACCGTATCGCTTTGCGACTGTTGGGCAATGTGCAGGAGCAGATCCGCGCCAGCGATTCACTGACCGAGCGGGTCATTGAGCGTGTGATCATGCCGCGCAAGTCTCAGCTGATTAGTGAGATCGCTCAGCGGTTGGAGAGCACTATCGGCAAAGCTTATCAGCACAACCGCCAATCTATTATGGTGGCGATTAGCGATTTAGTTAGCCGTACGCTACGAGAAAGCCCAGAGATTCAGCGCCTTAACCGTCTGCCTATGGGGCAGCAGGCCACCAGCGCGATGGAAGCATCACTTAGCGGTGTTGCCCAGCGGCTAGTTGACGAGCTGCTGCTAGGCATTCATTCGGAGGAGTTTAGGCAGTTAGTGGAGCGCACCGCCGACAGCGGCTTCGACACCTGGCTGACGGTTGACGAAGGCAGCAACCGAGTCACCGAGCAGGTGCTTTACGACGTACTCGAAATGCTTAAAGATCAGGTGCGCCATCAGGGCTGGAAAGACCGCTACGAGTAATTCACAAAGTGGCAGGGGCTAACGGACGCTCGCTTAAACAGGCGGCGACAATACTCAATGCCTGAATCAGCTCGCTGCGATCCGCCGCGGCCCCAATACATAGCCGAATTGCCTGGGGCGCTGGCGTGCTCCCGACACAAAAGGGCTCCGCGCTGCTGACCTTAACGCCTCGTTGAAGTAGCCGATCACACAGCTCTTCGGCCCGGCTCCCCTCTGGCAGCGCAAGCCAAACATTACTGCTGTGCGGTCGCCCGCTTAGGGAAAAATCTTTTAGCCATTCGGCGGCCAACTGTTGGCGCTCCGCGAGCTCCTGGGTTTGCCAGCTAAGTAACTTTTCAGCCGCGGCCTGATTAATCCAGTGGCAGACGACATCGACCATTAGCGGCGGGACCATCCAACTTTGGGCGCGCAAGCCAGTCGCTAACCGCTCGTGCAAGCCCTTGGGCGCACGCAGTACGCCGATTCGCAGCCCTCCCGCCAACACTTTAGCGGTACTAAATACAAACAGCGCGCGCTCTGGTGCAAGCTTGTAAAGAGGTGTGCCACGCTGCTCTGCAGGCAGATACTGAACGCCATCTTCAATCAGCCATATATCGTAGCGCCTCGCCAAGGCTACCAGCCGTTCGCGACGCGATTCGCTTAAACACGCGCCGGTGGGGTTGTTCTGCTCCGGCGTTAGATAAATCGCTCTAGGTGGCTGCCGGGCACACTGCGCCTCAAGCAGATCCATGCGCATTCCGTCACTGTCTTGGCCAATCCCCACCAACTTTAGATGGCCCTGCTGTGCTGCACTGATAGCACCGGGATAGGTCAAGGCATCGGCGGCCAGCAGCTCGCCTGGCCGTAGCAAAGTACTTAGCGCCAGACTAATGCCGTGCTGCCCTCCCTGGGTGATAAGCAGCTCATCGGCCATCAGCGGCATGCCTAAGGTATTTAACCAGCGAGCGAGTACTTCACGGTGTTCACGACGCCCCTGGGCCTGTTGGTAGGTGACACCGCGCGCTAATGCTGCCGCGGATTGACTTAAGGCGAGCAGCGCTTCGCTTAACAGCGTCTGCCGCAACGGGTGCGGCGGCGGCAGGCTAAGGCTTAAATCGATCACTCCGGCCGTTTCGTCAGCGGGAAACGTCAGGCTAAAAGCATGGTCTTGGGTTTGATTCTTCACATAGGTGCCGCTACCCACCCTTGCCGACACCCAGCCATTGCGTTCAGCCTCAGCGTATCCTCGGGTCACCGTGCCGATGGTCACACCCAGCGCATCCGCCAAACGGCGCTGGGGAGGCAATCGCTCCCCGGGCAGTAGCACCCCTGCCTGGATAGCGGCTTCAATGGCGCTGGCAATAGCGCGGTAGCGTGAACCAGAAAACTCAGCGAGCGGAGGCACCCAAATTGTCATGGTGACAATAAAACCTTTGACGTCAATTTAATCCCCATTATGCTAGCAAAAGCGGCAATAAGACAATCTTTCACCCCATAATTGTATGGATACAATAAAATGAATAGCGAATGGTTAATCCTCGGCCCGGCCGCGCTCTATATGCTGTCGATGACGCTTACCCCAGGGCCTAACAACGTTATGCTGACCGCTTCTGGTGCGAACTTCGGCTTTAAGCGCACGCTGCCGCATATGTGGGGGATTTTAGGCGGCTGCTTTCTGCTATTTGCGGGTATTGCGCTGGGTTTGGGCGTGCTGTTTGAGCGCTACCCGACGATTCAAACCGCACTACGCTGGGTAGGCAGCGCGTATTTGCTCTATTTGGCTTGGAAAATTGCCAGCGCCCCACCGCCTAATCTTAAGGCACAGGCTCATAGCGTACCCTTTACGTTTTGGCAGGCAGCGGCGTTTCAGTTCGCCAATCCTAAAGCGTGGGTAATGGGGCTGGCGTTGATGGCGGGGTTTCTACCCGAAAGTGGCCAACCGGTATTTAATGCATTGCTACTTGCAGGCTTTGCGGAGATGGTGGCGTTACCCTGTATTGCGCTATGGGCCGCCTTTGGTAGTGCGATTGGACAGTGGATCAAAACAGATGCTGCATGGCGGGCGTTCAACATCACCATGGGGGTGCTGACCGCCGCCTGCGTCGTGCTAATTTTAGGATGACAATACGTTAGCCGCAGCGAAGCGCTTCTATGCGATCTTGATCATCGAGATGAATATTCAAACGATCCGGGCGGTGATCCATGGTAGCCATATCGCCTGGGCGCAGCACGCGCACCTGTCGAGCACCGCTATCACTTTGTAACTGCGCAACGTTAGCCTCATCGAAAGGCTCTCCGATTGCGGACTGGATAGCGTCTAGATCACAGCTAGCAGCCTGGTCTTCACTGGCGCCGTTCGTTGCTACTGTGGGCGGCGTTGGCGCTGCGTCTACGTCGTCGTTGGCCGGGGAAATCGGCATTTGGGAGCTAACGCAGGCCGTTAGCAGCAGCGCACCAGCGCTAACAGCGGCAAATTTAACCAGCATGATACAGGCTTTCATCCTTGAATCTCCAAAAAGTAGAGTATGGTTAGAGGCTATAAAACCTCACGGGCCAGGCGTTAGCCTGACCCGTGGGATACCACTATCTTTCTACTGAAAGGTTAACTCGCCGCATCCTGGACAGCTTGACCGCCCTCTTCAACATCCTGGCCTGCGCCAGCGATGGTATTGCAACCAGTTAGAACACCCGCTGTCATCAGCAGCATAAAGCTCATGGCCAATAATTTTTTCATTTTCCGTTCTCCTTAACGAGTCATTCAACATTGAGAAACTCCACTGGCAACCTAATTTGCCACTTGGGAGTTTTTTCAGGGTAACAGCGTTTGAGCAATCGCGCTCGCTTTCACTAATTTACTTCGCGGCTGCTATGCTAACAATTATTTAAAGCGCTGTCTGGAGCCTATCTTTTGATCAATTTCGAGCTAGATGAACGCCTTGCCGCCGATACCTTACCCATCGCAGACCTCCCGCTAAGCCGTGCGCTGCTGATGAATGACGCGCGCTACCCCTGGGTGATTTTAGTACCGCGTCAGGCCGCTATCAGCGAAGTGTTTGAGCTTTCTGGCGACGACCAGCAGCAGCTTTGGCGTGAAGCCACTCAGCTAGGTGAAGCAATGAAAACAGCGCTTAAGGGGGACAAAGTCAATATTGCCTCGCTAGGCAACGTGGTTAGCCAACTGCATGTGCATGTTGTGCTTAGACGTCACAGCGATGCGACGTGGCCAGCACCCGTATGGGGCAAAGGCAGCCCCGAGCCTTACGATCTAGATGGTCAGGCGCAGTTACGGGATCAACTGCTGGCACTTATTGATGGGCTTGATGTGTAGACTACTTCTACCCCGTTAATGGGTGGCCTTGCCGAGCAGGTGGCTCATTGAGAACCGGGCCACTGGCAGGCTGTGCGACACCCGCAACGCTAAGAGAAACCCCTAGCACCACAATCAGCGCACCGCCAGCCAGAGCCACCCAGCCGGTAACTTTTTGTACACCGCGCTGGCTGTACTGCTGTTTGGATAAGCGCCGCTGCGCCCAACCACGGGCAAAAATGCTCGCCAGGGCGAGCGCTGACACCGTGATCCCTGTGCCGATCGACATGGCCACTACCGATGCCACGCCCACCTCGAACTGACCCAGCAAGCTGGCCGCCCCCAGCATTAATACCGCTCCACTACAGGGGCGCATACCAATGGCGCCGACCGTCATCATCGCCGTTCGCCAATCTAACGCCTGATGAGGCTCAATATGGTGAGCACCGCCGCAACAGTGGCTGTGCTCATGGCTGTGTTCGTGGTTTGGATTGTGTTCATGGCCAGGGCTGTGCGCATGGGCCGCTCGATCTGGCTGATAGGCTCGCCGCAGTTGCTTGACGGCTCGCCAGCATAGCCAAGCCCCTAACGCCGCCACCAGCAGAAAGCTTGCCTGCTCGACCCAGGCAACGCTGCCCATGGCCTGTCGGGTTATCCAGCCCAGGCCATAAACCAGCACGATGACCAGTGCAATGGCAGTCACGCCTTGCAGTAAGGAGGCTGCAAAAGAGAGCCCCAAGGCGCGCTTTACCGCACCACCGTGAGTGGCTAAGTAGGTCGCCAACACGGCTTTACCGTGCCCCGGACCGGCAGCATGAAAGACGCCATAGGCAAAGCTAACGCCTAATAGGCTCACCCAGGTCGCCATGGTGGGAGTGCGCGACAGTTCGGTAATCGCCAGCGTTAGCGAACGGTGCAAATCACGCTGCCAACCAAGTAGCTGATAGCTCACGCTCTGAATCCCGCCCTGCCAAACGATGATCAGCACTGCTGTGACTAGCAGCAGACCCACCATTAAACCTAACTGGCGTCTAAAGGGCCGTGTTAAGTACATCTAACCGCTCCATTGCGAAAATGGTTATAATGTAACATGGCCATAAAATAAACCAGCACTGCCTGGTTTCGAACAGCGCCTAGCGACAGTCAACTTGACCGGTCTCGGAAAAATAGCGCCCCAAGCCTGGCTCACCACTTTCATCCTTATCGAGCAATGCCGCTTGCATCACCAGCTCAGGATCGGGGTCAGCGGGAAGAATAGACAGCTCACAGGCAGGCTCACCGTGGAGTATCAGCGCATCATCCCGGGGTTGGCCATCCTCCTCTTCATGCACAACTTCGATGTAGTAGGTGGGATCAAACACTTGGTAACTAAGCATGGCATCTGTCAGCGGCTGGGGCGTTTCCAGCGGCAGGATAAACATAAAGATAAGCCGACCATCGCGTTCCATGGCGGTATATTCGCTTACCTCGCCCAATGCCTGGCGCTCACCGTTAATACTTACTTCGGTTAAGTAGTGCTGCGCGGCAAGATTATCGCGAATCTCTTTGCCTAGCTGATCAAGCCCTTCTTCAAGGCTGGCGTTTTCAACCTGCTGCAGCTCTTCAAAAACGACCAGGCTGTAAAAAGGATCCATCCGCCAAGTTTGATGGAGGCCGCTCACCATGCCCTGATCGTCGGTGATGACCCGCACACTCAGGTCGATCCAGCCGTGGGGGTGGGCTCGCGCATCGGGGCTGGCCACAAAGCTACTCATGCCCACGAAAAAAGCGACTGCAGTACCCGCCCACTTCATGGTGCGACACCTAGCTTATTCTGCAAGGCGACAAGCCAAGGGTCGAGCAAATAGGGCGGCAGAGGTTGATTACCCCTCAAGGCCGACACGAGCACGCGGCTACCGCCAACCTCTTCACTTACCTGCAATTGCAGCCGATATCCCGGCCAGCGGGCAAGAGAGGCTTCTGCGCGGCCCAGAGCAATATCCGCATGGCGCACTACATAGCCCTGCTCAACCATTAAATCTACCGCTTCTCGAAACGTCTCCTCGTATGGCGTTGCGTAAACCAATTCTCGAGGTTCCAAAGGAGTGGTGGTGGCACAGCCGACCAATCCGCCCAACAGCGACATCAATAGCCAGTGTCGAAGGTTCATAGTGACCTCCCATCGGCGGGCAAGCTCTGCTCGAAAGTGGCTTGAAAGCGCCGACAAAAATCGTCATTGCTGGCACTGTACGATTCACGTAAGTCACCCAAATGATCGAAGCGCCGGATATCTCGGGATATGCGTATATGAGCGTCATTCACAAACAACGAAACGCGCTCCACTTCTATCGGCTGCTGCCCTATTCCGCCACCAAAACCTACCCCGCCAAATCCTATGCTCGAACCACCCCCAATGCCCAAGCCACCAAAAATACTCATTCCTCTCCCATAGCCATAGGCATTATCGTAAGGGTCATAATAGCCGTGCAGTTCACGCTCACGACTGGCGCTAATTAAACCCAAAGAGGTATCGGTAGAGGTAAGGGTAAACCCCCACTCGGTCAGGATATCTACGCTGGTTTCAAGCGCTCGTTCATCCGCTGAAGGAAAGTAACACGCGGCGGAAGGTGCTGGCTCTGCTTGGGGCAAACGATCTGGGGTCACTTGGCAGCCAGCAAGCGCCAGCAGGCAGGTTAAGCTTATGGGTATCGACTTCATGTTAGATCCTCTAACGGCCGAGGCCGCTGGTTTGGCGCAGGCTAGCGCGCTAAGCTCGCCAAAGGTGGCCATACTTAACTGTCACTGTAGTAAAGACACTGTAGTGAAGACACTGTTTTGCGGAGATCGTGCTAATGAATGTTTTGCTTTGCCCCGACAGTTTCAAAGATGCGCTGAGCGCCCAAGACGCCGCGGCCTCCATGGCGCGGGGAGTGCTGCGTGCCTCACCAGAGGCACACGTTCAGGTATGCCCTTTAGCTGACGGTGGCGAAGGCAGTTTAGATGCACTCATCGCCGCCACTGGCGCCGAACGACGCCAACTAAATGTTCAAGATGCCCTGGGGCGCCCCCGCCAAGCAGCCTGGGGCTGGTTGAGCGACCAGCGTACCGCGTTTATTGAACTGGCAGAAGCCAGCGGATTACAGCACCTCGAGGCCGATGAGCGCAATGCGCTGCACACCTCTACCTTTGGGGTGGGTGAACTACTGCTAGCGGCGCTGGAGCAAGGCGCTGAAAAAGCGCTTTTGCTGCTGGGTGGCAGCGCTACCAATGACGGTGGGGCAGGCATGCTGCAGGCCCTGGGCGCACGCTTTTTGGACCAAAACAACGAATCGCTGCCCCCTGGCGGCGCGGCGCTGAGCCAACTGGCTAGTTTAGAACTCGATGGGCTAGACCCACGGTTAGCCAAGCTCACCCTCGAAGCCGCCGTTGATGTGGATAACCCCCTGCTCGGCGAGCGCGGTGCCAGCGCAATATTTGGCCCGCAAAAAGGCGCCTCACCGGAAGAAGTCGAGCAGTTGGATCGTGCGCTTGGCCACTTTGCTGACATCAGCGCACAGGCATTAGGCGATGATTACCGAACGCTGCCGGGCGCAGGGGCAGCAGGCGGCATGGGGTTTGCAGCCAAGGCATTTTTAAAGGCCACCCTGAAACCCGGCATTGAAATGATAATGCAGCAGGCCGACATGGCGACGCTCTTAGCCCGCGCCGATCTAGTCATTACTGGCGAAGGCCGTTTGGATGGGCAGAGCTTGGCGGGTAAAACACCCATTGGCGTCTCCCGTGCCGCCAAGCGTCTTCACAAACCTGTCATTGTGCTGGCAGGCAGCCTGGGCGATGGCTGGCAAGCCTGTTTTGACGAAGGCGTCACGGCGGCATTTGCATTAGCCGATGGACCCATGACCTTAACCGACGCGCTACCGCGCACCGCTGAACTGCTGGAAGCACGCTGTGAAAACCTGCTCCGGCTTTGGGCAGCAGCAGAGGCAGGTTAAGCAGCGTTTTGCTGACGGGCCTTGAAAAGAGCCCTCAGCGCCAGCATTTAGACTGTAATCAAAGGGTAACGACATGCATCCAATGTCGTAGCGCTATGGAAGCGATGCAAAAAACTTGTTTTGCACTGCACCGAAGACACTCTATTCTGGAAAAACGCATTAACCGCCGCCTACTGTGGCATAACCATTGCGGCATAAAGAGGGAGCAGGATATGACTGACACCAACAGCATTGGCCTACACGAAGGTAGCGCTAGTCAACTCGCCGAAAAGCTCAACCACCTGCTGGCCAATTACCAAATTTTCTACATGAACGTGCGCGGCTACCACTGGAATGTACGCGGTAGCGACTTTTTTGAACTGCACGCCAAGTTTGAAGAGTTTTACACCGACCTGCTGACCAAAGTGGACGAAGTTGCCGAGCGCATCCTGACCCTGGGTCATAAGCCGGTACACGCCTACAGCGACTATGTAACGCTGTCACGTATTCAAGAAGATAAAGACGTTCACGATGGCACCACCTGCGTTAAAGGCGTGCTTAAAGGGTACCAAACGATCATTGAGCTTCAGCGTGAACTGCTGGCGCTCGCTTCTGACGCCGACGATGAAGGCACCGCCGCGCAGGCCGGTGACTACATTCGCGAGCAGGAAAAAACCATCTGGATGCTCAACGCTTATTTAAGCAAGTAAGCGTCATTTTTTGATGTAAAAACGGCACCGTTTAGGTGCCGTTTTTTTATGCGCGTCAGCTAGGATTCAAGGACGAGTGCTGGTCGGCAAGATCTTCGATCAGCGCCCGCAGCATCTCCCAAAACTCCTCAACCGATGCAAGCTCCACCCGCTCATCCGGCGAGTGGGCGCCGCGAATCAGCGGGCCAAAGGAGATCATATCCAAATGCGGGTACTTGCTGCCTAAAATGCCACACTCGAGCCCGGCATGAATCACCTTCACCTCCGGCTCGCGACCCAGCAGCGCCGCATGTCGAACTTTGAAGCTCGCCAAAAGCTCGCCGTTCGGATTGGGCGCCCAACCTGGGTAGCTGTTCTCCACTTTTACCCGCGCGCCAATCAACTCAAATAGCGCTTTAAAGCGATCCGCCATAGCGACCACCGCACTATCGTGCAGTGAGCGTACCAGCGCGCAGAGGTGCAGCCGCCCATTCTCCAGACTTAGCACGCCCAGGTTATTGGAAGTTTCCACCACGCCAGGCACATCGGCGCTCATCCGCTCGACGCCGCAAGGGGCCGCATGAAGCGCTGCCAGCAGCATCACACTGGCGTCCAGAGTTAATGGCTCCGCCTCGGGCGCCGCAGCCAAACGCTGGGCGCTGATGCAAAGGCCGCTATCACCACTGCCTAATTCTCTTAACAGAATCGTTTCCAGCCCCGCGATAGCTACCAAGGCGGCATCTACTTCGTCGGCGGGCACCACCACTTGGGCAAAGGCTTCCCTGGGGATCGCATTGCGCAAGGTGCCGCCGTGGTAGCTAATCAAGCGCGCATCAAACGCCTCAAGAGAACGCAGCACTCTGACCAACAATCGGTTAGCGTTACCCAGCGGCTTATGGATATCCATGCCGGAGTGGCCGCCCTTCAAGCCGGTTAAGGCGATCTCAATGACCCGCTCGTGGTCTCCGGCGGCGGCACTGGGCAGCTGGGCATCGACTTCAACGTCGGCTCCGCCCGCGCAGCCAATATAGACCTGCCCGCGATCTTCGCTGTCCAGGTTGAGTAGCAGCGAGCCTTCGAGCCAGTTCTCAGCCAGGTTTAGCGCGCCACCCATGGAGGTCTCTTCTTCCAAGGTGAATAGTGCTTCCAACGGCCCGTGGCGTAGGTCGGCATCTTCCAGCACGGCGAGAATCGCGGCCACGCCCAAGCCGTTGTCAGCGCCCAAGGTGGTGCCATCGGCGTGCAGCCAGCCGTCGGCTACATAGGTAGTGATCGGGTCGCGGGTAAAGTCGTGGGCGTGATCGCTATTGGCCTGGGCCACCATGTCCAGATGGCCCTGGAGCACCACGCCGGGTGCCTGTTCGCAGCCGGGAGAAGCTGGTTTACGAAGGCGTAAATTACCGAAGTCATCGCGGTCATGGGCGAGCCCTTGGGCATCGGCCCAGCTTTCGATGATAGCAACCAGGGCCGCCTCATGCCCAGAGGGGCGCGGCGTATTACACAGCGTTCGAAAGTGGCGCCAAACCAAGGCGGGTTCAAGCGCGTCAAGATGTGCGTTCATTAAAGACTCTTCGTTATCGGTAACCGACCTACTTTACCTCAATGAGGCTATAGACAGCGAGGCGTAGGGCTTTCACTGCGTCACTATGAGCATCCGCTAGAGCAATATTTTGAAACGCCCAAGCGGCTAACTGTTGATGCGCCTGCTGTTGCGGCACTGATAAAGCGCGGAGGCTGGCTTTACGGGCCAAGGCTTGCAGAGCCGGGCGGGCAAGAGCGGGATCGCGGTGAGCCGTGGCCACATCCTCGATATCCTGCCGCTCGCGGACGCTTAGCGTAATGCTTGGCATTTGACCGAGCAGCAATACGAGCACCGCGGCAGACAGCGCCTTCAGTTCAAAGGCTAGCAGGCCTGGGAGTGCTGCCTGGAAGCGCTCACTAAGATCAGCAAGCAGCGCCTCGCCTTCTGGATTCAGCGCTTTGGCCACCATGACAGCGAACTCACCGGTGGATGTCTCCCGGGTAATCCCTAAGCGTACCGGCGTAAAACCCAGCGCCAGCCAAAAGCGTAGCAGTGATGCCTCGGCGCCGAAGGTCGCACCATAAAGCACAATCCCCTGCTGCTTGGCGGCGACCATATCCTCTTGCACTAGCGTTCTCGCCAAGCCTTGGCGACGCCGTTCGGGGTGAGTCGCGATACGCACCACCCGCCGCCAGCGGGCAGTCAGCGCCGCGCGGCTACCGGCGTGGGTCGCCAGCGACTGCGCCAACAGATGCCCCTGGGGGCGACGCTCACCGCGGGCGACCTGGTCGGCAAGGACTGCCTCAAAGCCGCCCTCTTCACGGGTGACCAACACCGCTTGAGGCTCACTAGCTTGCTCAATCATGCGTAACTGGGTGCCTGGGCCGTCAAGCAGTTGGCGCAGGTCGTTGGGAGAAGTGCGGTAGTGCGACTGAACCAGCAGACCAAACAGCTTCTCCAATGCAGCGTCTTGCTGGGCAAGCCAAGCGCGATCAAGCACTTTGGTTGCCACGGCGCCACCATCAGGCTGAGCAAGTGGAAGCGGTGCTTTTAACAACAGCAGCTGATTGGTCATCGCTTCCAGTGGGTCGCCGCTACGCCAGCGAATGGGCGCGTTAAGCGTTAGCGCTTTCCACTGGGGCGTCAGCCGATCAAGGGTCGTGCGAAAGCGCAAGGCGAACCCTCGTCCGGACCCCTCATAGCCGTGCACCGTTGTGGCGAAAGCAATACGCGGAAAAGCGGCGAGCCACTGGCCCAGCAGTGCAGCGGAAATCGCCGCCGCCTCATCGACCATTAAATAGCTGCCATCACCGCCCTGCTGCCCAGTATTGATCTGCTCGGTTAAGCAATCTGGGGGTAAAAAAACCAGCTCGCTGCCCTGGGCCAGCACAAACTGGCCTGGGGCCACCCGTCGGCCATCCGGGCAGAGCGCCGCTACCCGTTCGAACACGCTCTCCACCGCACTCAGCCGCGGCGCGGTGAGCACTACACGTTGAGTTTTGTCCGTTAGCAGCCGTGCGCAGGCAATACCTAGCGCGGCGCTTTTGCCACGCCCTCGATCGGCGGTTATTACCAGTGGGCGACGTCGCTTTAGGCCAACCAGTTGCTTCACCGCGTAGGCTTGATCTGAGGTGAGGCAATCGCTGTCCCCACTTCCAATATCGTCTACCTTGCGCAAAGGCAAGCGAGGCAGGTGCAGCGTCTGGTCAGCGCGCCAGCGCACTACCTCAGGCGACACATGCAACTGACGCGCTAAGCGCGCCAAAAAGTGGCAGCTCAGATCGGACCAGTGCCAGGGGTGGTCAGCACAACGAGCGTAATCGGGATCCGGCGTCTCTCCCCATGGCTGTGGGGTGAGCAGTACCAGTAAGCCACCGGCGGTGATCGTTCCTGCCAGTGCCCCGAACGCTTCGGGATCAAACCCAGCGCCATGGGTGTCGAGCACGACCAGCTGGTGCTCTGCGCCCAGGCGCGTGCGTGCCTTGCGCGGAGAAAGGTGTTCGTCTCCCACCCATAACGGCGCACTCCAGGCGTGGGCTTGCCACAAAGCCTGCGCAATGGACTGGCACTGCTCGGCATCACCGCTTAGCCACACCAGCTGGCGCCAGCGGCGGCGGGCTAGACGCTGTGCATGATGGACTAACGCGGCCACCCTTCGCGTTTGCCGTTTGTTCTCTGGTACATGGGCATTTAACAAATGATTTCCTATTCCAACGTGACTACTGACCATCACGTTACCCTTTTAAGTGTGTCAGCGTGCTGGTGAAAGTCTTATAGCGAGCCTGATGGTTACAACTTTGGTTGAACAATTTAACTGCTTTCAACGTTTTTGCGCTATTCCACACCTCACCTTAACGCTCAATAATTATATAAGAATTTGTTTTTATTAACCTTATCCGGATGTCTATAAAAACCCTGACTGAAAACTCTTACATTACTGATATTGCACCGCAGCGGGGTTGATGTGCTAATTTAGCTCTGAAGCGTTGAAATCCTTGTTTACGTAAACGTAAGCTAGCAGCGCAGCACTTTCCTGACTTCAGGTAACCAACACTAATAACGCCACACGCCCAACCAGGAAATACATCATGAAAAAAATGACCAAATTCGCCCTCACCGGCCTGGCTGCCGGTATTGCCTTCGCTACCTTAACGACCACCGCACAAGCACAAGAAGAGTGGACTATGACCACTACCTGGCCGGAAAACCTTGATCTAATCAAGATTGACCAGCACTGGGTAGAACTGGTCAATAAACTGGCGGGCGAAGAGCTACAAATCAATTTCCGCGCAGGCGGCACACTAATGCCCGGCACCGAAGTATTTGACGCAACTGAAACAGGCAGCATTGAAGCCGCGGGTGACTGGCCCGGCTATTGGGCAGGCTTGAACCCCGCCTTCTCGCCGCTAGCTACCACGACAAGCCTGTTTAATGGCGTTGACTACCTCAACTGGATTCAGCAGTGGGGCGGCCGCGAGCTGTACGAAGAGATCTATGGTCAGTTCAACATGGTCTATCTCCCCTACGGCATTACCAACAACGAGTCCGGCTTTATGGGCCGCACCCCGATTGAAAGCATTGCTGACCTAGACGGCAAGCGTCTGCGTCTTTCAGGTCGCGACCAGGGCCGTGTGCTTGAAGAGCTGGGCGGCTCCCAGGTCACCCTGGCGGGCGGTGAAGTCTACCAAGCCATTGAGCGTGGCGTTATCGATGCAGGTGAGTTCTCGACCCCTGGCGTTGACTTTAACGCCGGTTTTGCCGAAGTGGCTGACTACTGGGCAACGCCAGGTTGGCACCAGTCGGCCAGCGTATTCGGGGTCATGATCAATAAAGATGCCTGGGACGCCCTCTCAGAAGAGACCCAAGAGACCCTGCGTATTGCCGCTGATGCCACCATGGCGTGGTCACTCGCTTGGTCTGAGCGCCAGTCCACCGAAGCCACGCAGAAGTTCATTGATGCGGGTGTCACGATCAACCAATTTTCTGAAGAGGACTTGGCGCGCATTCAGGAAGTCACCAACGAAGTGATTCTGCGCGGTGCTTGTGAAGCCCCCGACCACGCCAAGGTCTACCAATCGATGATTGCCTACCTTGAGCACTACGCGACTTGGCGCGACGTTTCCGCTCCTTTCAATATGAGTCGCGTAATGGATAACCTACCCTCACTGGAAGAGATCGAAGCCTGCCTGTAAGGCGCTTCTGTGCCGCCTCGGTTTTACCGGGGCGGTTTTTTTGTGCTGACCGCGGAGATCTTCCATGAATGCGATTGCCAAGGCGATCGATGCCATCAATGAAGCCTTTGGGCGAATTATCGCCCCATTGATTGCCATCATCACCCTGATTGTTCTTTTCGACATTGCGTCACGCTTTCTGTTTGGACGCCCCAGCGATTGGGCCTTTGACGTGACCAAAATGCTGTTTGGCGCTCACTTCATGCTAATGGCGGCCTATGGGCTCAAACACCACGCCCACGTGGAAGTCGATGTGCTAAAGCGCTTGTTATCGCGCAGGAAGCAAGCTGCGCTTGAAGTGCTCGGCTACTTAGTTTTCTTTGTCCCCTTTATCTGGATGCTAATCACCCTGGGCTGGAGCTTCTTTGAACGCGCTTGGAGCCGAGGTGAAACCACCTATGGCATGGTCTCGATCCCGGTCTACCCGATTAAAGGCGTGATTGTGGTCGCCGCTATCCTGATTCTGCTGCAGGCAGTTGCCATTGTGCTACGTGCCATCATGCAGCTTCGCGAGGAGACATCAGCATGAATCTAAGTCCTGAAATGCTCACGCTGGTGATGTTTGGCGGCCTGATGGTGGGGTTGTTTATGGGTCACCCGCTGGCGTTTGTGCTCGGCGGCGTAGCGGTTATCGGCGCCTTTCTTGGCCCGGGCGAGCGCATCCTCGGCACCCTGATCAACAATATTTTCGGTAACGCCATGGACAACTATGTTCTGGTGGCGATACCGCTGTTCATTTTGATGGCAAGGTTCTTAAACGATTCGGGCGTTACCGAGAAAATGTTTGACGCCATGCGCTTACTACTGGCGAACCTGCGCGGCGGCCTCGCACTTACCGTGGTCATCGTGTCGGTGCTGCTAGCCGCCACTACCGGTATTGTTGGCGCCTCCATTGCGGTGATGGGCATGATTGCCCTGGTACCGATGCTCAAGTACGGCTACAACAAAGAGCTTAGCGCCGGGGTTATTATGGCGAGCGGCTGCCTGGGTATCTTGATTCCGCCCAGCATCATGTTGATTCTGATGGCTAGCTACTCGCCGGTATCCGTGGGCGCATTATTTGCGGGCGCATTGATTCCCGGCCTGTTGTTAGGGGTCATGTATGCGCTCTACGTATTGATCATCTGCTACCTCAAGCCCCACTACGGCCCCAAAGTGCCGGCGGAGGAACGCGCCGAAGTCAGCACGAAACAGCTATTGATAATGCTGGGTAAATACGTGGTTCCACCCATGTCGTTGATTCTGGGTGTACTAGGTGCACTGTTTACCGGTATCGCCACCGCCACTGAAGCCTCCGCCATCGGCGTGTTTATCGCGTTCATTTTGTTTTTGATTTTCGGTGATCGCAAAATAAGCACCTGCTTCTGGACGATGATAGAAGCGGGTAAAACCACCACCATGGTCATGCTGGTGCTGGTCGGCGCCACTGCCTTTACTGGCGTGTTCTCGCGCGGCGGCGGTATGACAGTGATCAGCGATTTGGTACTGGCCATGCCTGGCGGCACGGTGGGTGCGCTAATCCTAATGCTATTCCTGGTGTTCGTTCTTGGTATGTTCCTGGACTGGACCGGCATTGTTCTGCTGAGCTTTCCGATCATGCTGCCTATCGTCGAAACCATGGGCGTCGATATGCTGTGGTTCGTGGTGATGGTAGCGGTGGTACTGCAGACATCCTTCTTGACCCCGCCCTTTGGCTATGCGCTGTTCTACTTGAAAGGCGTTGCACCGCCTGGGGTAGAAATCGTCGACCTTTACAAAGCGGTAGTGCCCTTCGTCGCGTTGATCCTACTCGCGTGTACGCTGATGGCGTTCTTCCCGTGGTTGATTACAGGCCTGCCTAGAATGATGTTAGGCGGTTACTAGGCCGTGCCACCTTAAAGTGTAACGTTCAACCATTATGAGCCCGCTTCGGCGGGCTTTTTTTGCGTTTACGACGGGTCTGCAAAGCTGCAGTAGGACAGCGCCAATGCTACTATTCACGCCCGCCAGTGATTCGCATTAGATGTTTACTGCGCTACTTTCCGGCTTTCCTCTACTGCTTTCCGTCAATGCAAGGAGTGTTCGCTTGTTCAGATACAGCTATCGCGGGCTATCCGCCGCCGCCTCTTCGCTTGGCCGTCGTGCCAGCCCCTGGTCGATAGCCTTGATCGTGGTGGCATTCGTGGTTGCCCTGCCAGTACTGGTCGTGTTTGCCCATATCGCGATGCCTACCGATGGCGTTTGGCAGCACTTGGCCAGCACCGTACTGGGTCGCTATTTGAACAACACCTTTTGGCTTGTCTTAACCGTAGGGCTCGGCACCCTCATCATTGGCACCGGGACGGCATGGCTGGTCGTCATGTGCCGATTTCCCGGCAAGCGGCTATTCGAGTGGGCGCTACTGCTGCCGCTGGCAGTACCCACCTACGTCATTGCCTACGCCTATACTGATTTTCTGCAGTTTGCCGGGCCGTTACAAAGCCTGCTGCGCGAGACGTTTGGCTGGGGGTATGGCGACTACTACTTTCCCAATATTCGCTCCCTTGGTGGCGCCGCGATAGTGATTACCCTGGTGCTCTATCCCTACGTCTACCTGCTGGCCCGCGCCTCGTTTTTAGAACAGTCGGTTTGCGTGTTGGATGTGGGCCGCACCCTCGGCCGCGGCCCCTGGAAACTGTTTGCCAGCGTCGCTGTACCGCTTGCACGCCCGGCGCTGGTAGGCGGGGTATCGTTGGTTCTGATGGAGACGCTTAACGAGTTTGGCGCGGTACAGTTCTTCGGCGTGGATACCTTTACCACCGGTATCTACCGCACCTGGTTTGGCATGGGTGAGCAGGTGGCGGCAGCGCAATTAGCGGCGTGCCTGCTCACCTTCGTGATTGTATTAGTGCTGCTAGAGCGCTGGTCGCGGGGCAAGCGCCGCTACTTTCATACCACCAATCGCTACCAGCAGTTGCCCGAATACACGCTGCACGGCTGGCGAGCCGCGGCAGCGACACTGGCTTGTTTGGTCCCGGTGCTGGTGGGCTTTTTACTGCCCAGCGGTATTCTACTCAATCTAGCCCTGCAAGGGGGCGATTCACTCTGGGGCTCGCGCTTTATTGGCTACGCCTGGAACAGCCTGGGGCTGGCAACAGTGGCCGCCCTGATCGCCGTGGGCTTGGCCGTCGTGCTGAGCTATGGCGTACGTATGCACGATACGGCGTTTGCGCGGGTGGCTTCTCGGGTTGCCTCCATGGGCTACGCGATTCCGGGCTCAGTAGTCGCGGTGGGTATTCTGATTCCGTTTGCCTGGTTGGATAACGCCCTCAACACCTGGCTGAATAATCACTATGGCTACATTGTTGGCCTAGTCTTCAGTGGGTCGGCGTTTATCTTGCTATACGCTTACGTCGTGCGTTTTCTAGCCGTCTCGTTCAATGCCGTTGAGGCGAGTTTAGGCAAAGTGACGCCGAGCATGGATGCCGCTTCGCGCACCCTGGGTCAAACGGCGGGGGGCACGCTGCGCCACATTCATACACCGATGATGCGTAGCAGCCTGTTAGCGGCGGGAATTTTAGTCTTCGTTGATGTGATGAAAGAGCTGCCTGCGACGATTATTCTGCGCCCCTTCAACTTCGACACCCTGGCCGTCCGAGCGCATAACCTAGCCTCTGATGAACGGCTGGCCGAGGCCTCCACCTCGTCGCTAGCGATTGTAGTGGTGGGCATCCTGCCGGTGATTCTGCTTAGCATGGCCATGCGCCGCTCACGCCCCGGCGCTAAGTCCTGACTAACTCCTAGGACGAAAGCGGGAAAACAAATACCTGTGAAAGGTCGAGGTGAATATCCACCGGCTGCCCCTCAGCGGGTAAAAACACCCCAGGTACGCGGGCGTGCAGGTGGGCCTCAAGACCGTTTTCACCATGGGCACACAGATGCAGAAGGCTGGTGCGGCCCAGCAGCTTCGCCATTACCACATGGCTATGGCGATGCTCATCCGCAGGCAGATCACGCTCAACTATTCGCAGCGCCTCTGGGCGAATCATCACCTGAGCGTCGCTGCCTTCCGCTAGCCCACCGGCAGGCACCCGCCCCACTGGCGTGTTCACCGCGCCATTATGCACTTTCCCCTGCAGCTCATTAACATCACCAAAAAAGGTCACGACAAAGGGGTCTTGAGGGGCGCAGTAAAGCTCCCGCGGCGTACCCGTTTGCACGATCCGGCCATCCCGCATTAGCGCGATGCGATCCGCCATGAACATGGCTTCTTCAGGGTCGTGGGTCACCAGCAGCGTCGCCGCGCCGACTTTTTTGAGCACGTGCAGCGTATCGTCGCGGATACGATCACGCAGACGCGCATCCAGGCTTGAGAACGGTTCATCCAACAACATTAAGCGCGGCGAAGGTGCCAGCGCCCGTGCCAAGGCCACACGCTGCTGCTGCCCACCTGAGAGCATGTGCGGGTAAACATCGATATACGCGGCCATACCCAACTGCTCAAGCAGTTGGGCCGCACGCTCCCGACGCTCGCGAGACGCTAAATGTTTAAGACCGAAGGTGACATTTTCCAAAACGGTTAAGTGGGGGAAAAGTGCCGAGTCTTGAAACGCCAGCCCAACATTGCGCTTTTCCGGCGGCACGTGGCGCTGCCCCTGACCTGCAATATAGATATCTTCTAAGGAAACGCTGCCTTCTTGCAGCACTTCAAGGCCCGCAGCGATACGCAGTAGCGTTGTTTTGCCACAACCAGAGGGGCCCAACAGGCAAACCACCTCGCCTGGAGCAACGCTTAAATCCACACCTTTTACCACCGTATGGCCATCGTAAGCATGCCGTACGTTGTGCAGTGTTAACGCCGATGAGCCGGGCGCTACCTCAGCAGCCCTTCTTTCAGTTACCTTTAGCGTCGCTGTCATAAATCACCGCTATGAATTAGCACTGTCTGATTAGTAGTGTCTGAATAGCACTTTCCAGGTGAGCAAACCGCACCTCTAAAAGCCTAAACGCGGATTGAGTACATTTGTAAGTTGTTTGCATTCTATTTTTTATTGGCCGGTTATGCACGTACCACCTTTTGGGTAGGCAATTACTCTTGACGCAAGGCATACGAAACGCTTCAATAACAATGTTAATAATGTAACTTATTATCATTCAATAAATAAGGATGTACTTGATGAAAACCGTACGCTTTGTTGCTCCGATGGCAGCGATGATGGTGGGCGCTACGTTTGCCGGTCAGGTGGTGGCAGACGAGCTCAACCTTTACTCCGCACGCCACTACGACACTGACGAACGTCTTTACGATGCGTTCACCGAAGAGACCGGCATCGAAGTTAACATCCTTGAAGGTGACTCAGACCAGCTGATTGAGCGTATTCAGCGTGAAGGCGTGGCTAGCCCTGCAGACATCATGCTGACCGTCGATGCAGGCCGTCTATGGCGCGCCGAAGATGAAGGCATCTTCCAGAGCGTCGAGTCGGACGTTCTCAACGAGCGCCTGCCTGAAGCCATGCGCCACCCTGACGGCCTGTGGTTCGGCTTTAGTCAGCGCGCCCGGGTTATTTTCTATAATCGCGAAAACTTCGATCCAAGCCAGATCTCTAGCTACGAAGATCTTGCCGATCCACAGTTTGAAGGCAAGGTGTGCATCCGCTCTTCCAACAATATTTATAACCAGTCACTGCTGGCCGCAATGATCGAGCACCACGGTGAAGAGGGTGCCGAAGAGTGGGCCCAGGGCGTGGTCAATAACATGGCGCGCGACCCCGAAGGCGGTGACACCGACCAAATTCTCGGCGTTGCCAGCGGCGAGTGCGACATCGCAGTGGCTAACCACTACTACTATGTTCGCCTGCTAAAATCCGACGACGACGCCGAGCGTGAAGCGGCCCGTAAAGTGGGTATTATTTTTCCCAATCAGGATGACCGCGGCACCCACGTTAACGTTGGCGGCGCCGGTGTAGTAGAAGGCGCACCTAACCGCGACAACGCCGTACGCTTCCTTGAATACCTGGCCTCAGACACTGCCCAGGAAATCTTTGCCTCCGGCAACAATGAGTTCCCGGTGGTTGAGGGCATCAAGAAAGACCCCGTGCTGGAATCCTGGGGCAACTTCAAAACGGATGAAGTGAACATCAGCGTGCTGGGTGAGAACAACCCTGAAGCGATCCGCATTTTTGATCGTGTCGGCTGGCGTTAAGCCCCAGTCCGCTTTAAGGAAAAATACTTAGCAATTGCTAAAAACACCCGCAGCCAGGCCGCGGGTGTTTTTTATTATAGTGCTACAGTTGCTGGCACAGGCGGGGAGCTCTTTAGACGGCCATCTTCCTGCATATAAAGGCTACGCACTTGGTTGGCAGGCAGTTCCAGGGGCACATGGCTTACAATAACCACTATCCCGCCCCCGGCACGGCGCACAAGACTGGCTACCACATGGCGCCGGGTCATCGCGTCCAACCCGGCAAACGGCTCGTCAAGCAGCAGAATGGGCCGCCGTGACAGCAGCACGCGCGCTAATGCAATACGCCGCGCCTGCCCACCGGAAACGGCAGTGCCATACTCGCCCAAAGGCGTCTGTAGGCCTTGAGGTAACCCTTGAGCCCAAGCGCCCAGAGCCAAATCATCAAGAACGCTCCACAGCTCACTCTCACTGGCATAACGATCACCCAGACGTAGGTTTTCCGCCAGACTCATGTCAAACAAATCCCACTGCTGGGGCAGGTAGCCGACGGCATTGTGCATTGACCACTGCTCAATGGGATGGCCGTTAAGACAACACTGCCCGGACAGCGGCAGCAACTCACCGGCTAGTACCTGCAACAAAGTCGATTTGCCACACCCCGAGGGGCCATGCAAACAGAGTATTTCCCCGCTTTTCAACGCCAGGCTGATACGCTGCGGCCCCACCAGTGCACCGGGCAGGCGCGCGGTTAATTGGCTGACATTTAGATGCCAGGTTAGCGGTGTGGCTTCAGCCTTCTCAATGGTGGTTTGCGCCCTTGGCAGCCCTTCCACCAAGGCATTGAGGCGGTTCCGTGCGGCAAGGCTCGCGCCCAAGGCAAGAAAACTATGCGTCAGTGGTGACAACATTTCCCCTAATGCCAGGATCGACAAGACGGCGGCTAACAGCATTGGCACCGTCAAATGGCTGGCCGCTAACAGCGCTTCGGCCTGCCATAGCACACTAACGATGGCACCTCCCAGCGCCACCTGCTGTAACGCGGTGGTCAGGCTCGCAAGTAGTTGCTGGCGTTCCTGATGCGCCAGATAGTCTGCGTCCCGTTTTTTTACTCGCTGGGCCATCTCTTGCCATCGCCCCCACAGCACTAATGAGGTAATAGCGGCCAAGGGCTCAATCAGCGCCACCCGACGACGCTCAGCAAGGTCGGCCCCCTGACGTGCCTGATCGATACCACGCCATAACGCCAATAACGGCAACCCTAGCCAAGCTAACAGCACTCCCGGCAAAGCAGCCCACATCAGCGTGCCACTCAGCCAGTAGAGTCCTGCCATAACCACCACTACCATTAGCCCGGCCCAGCCCCAGGGCAGCAACGCCCGCAAGACCACCTGATCAAGCTGGTCTATATCGGTCACAAGGCGATGCATAGCGTTAGCCGTACCGTGGTGAGAAGGACTGGAAGCGTTCTGCAATAACGGTTTTTTCCCCAGTGCCATGAACAATCGGCAACGCAGATCATTCAGCAATCCTAGCGCTGCATCATGGGAGGCCAAGCGCTCACCGTAGCGCCCGGCTGTGCGTACAATGGCACACAGACGAATCAGCGCTGCGGGGCGAAAATAGTCGAACCCGAAGGCGGTCGCCGTCACCGTGCCGGCAACCGCCGCCGCGGTAATAAACCAACCCGAGATAGCTAGCAAGCCAATGACAGCTAGCAGCGTGGCGGCGCCTAGCAAGAACGCCAGTGACCACCCGCCGCGACGCAGCAACAGCAAATCACGCAGCCGGACAGTGGGAGGTTGTTCTGCAGAGGGTGTCTTGTTTAGCAGCATGCGACGGCCTCTTTCGATGACAACTCAATTTGCCGATCGACCCACTCCAACCCCGCCGACTCGTGACTGACAATAATCACGCTGCGCCCGCGGCTAAGCTTGCCGATCAATGCATTGAGTTGCCAAGCGGCCTCCGGATCAAGATGGGCCGTGGGCTCATCGAATAGCCATAGCGCTGCGTCGCGAAGCAGCAACTGCGCCAACCCCAAACGTTGTAGCTGGCCACCGGAGAGACCCTGTCCGCGCTCGCCCAACGACGTGGCAAGCCCATTGCCACGAAGCAGAATCGACCACAGGCCGACCAGAGTCAGAACCTCAATGAGCTCTTCGTCCGTTTTATCCGGGGCCGCCAAGCGCAAGTTCTCTGCAATGCTGCCGGACTGGATCGGCGGTTGCTGACTCAGGTAGCCAAGCTGGCATTGCCAAGCGTCTCGGGGCCACTCACTCAGTTCGCATCCCTTAGCCTTCAGACTGCCCTGATAGGCAATAAAACCCAACAATGCCTGCAAAAAGCTCGACTTTCCCACTCCGCTTTCCCCTTGCACCAACAGTCGCTCGCCTGCTGCCAGCGTCAGGTTAAGCGGTGCCAGCCGTAAACGACCACCCTCACCCATGACACTCAGCGCGCGGCACTCTAACGCGAACGACCCGACGCTGACGGCGGCCGGATATAGCGATGCCCCTTGAGGCTGCCAGGTGTCGGCTTTGAGCAGCGGCGCCAATGCCTGCATGGCGCCCACAGCCTCTGCCCGGGCATGGTAGTCGGTACCCAATTGGCGAAGCGGCGCATAGAATTCTGGCGCCAGCAGTAAAATAAACAGCGCCCCCTGGTAGGGTACCGGCACCTCTGCTTTCGCCCAGGGCAACAGGCCAAGCAGCCCTAAGCCGAGATAAAGCGCCACCAAGGCAATCGCCAGCGCGGCAAAAAACTCCAATACCGCGCTGGATAGAAAGGCAAGCCTTAGAACCCGCATGGTACGCCCACGGTAAGCATCACTCGCCTGGGCGACCTGGGTCTCTGCCTGGTCCGTTGCGCCCATGCGTTGCAGCGTGGCCATCCCCCGAACCAGGTCGAGGAAGCGGCCTCCCATACGCGCTAACGCCGTGAACTGCTGTTGACTAGCCCCCGCTGCAGCACGCCCGACAAGAATCATGAACAGCGGCACCAACGGCGCGGTCATTAGCATCAATCCAGCCGCCAACGGACTATGTAGCGCTACCACCGCGGCTATCAGGCATGGCACCAGTACCGCGAGCAGACGCTGTACCCAATAGCGGCTAATGTAGCCGTCCAGGGCGTCCACCTGCTCCAGCACTTGGGTGGCCAAGGCACCATCACTGCCAAATTGGCGCCTAATTGGCCCCAATCGCCCAAGCTGCTCAAGTAACTGGCTGCGTAACGAATCTCGGGCACGCAGGCTGGCCTGCCGAGACAGCCGCTCACGGCCAGCGTGTAGGAAAGGGCGTAGCACCATACAAATGGCCAGTCCTGCTAGCAAAACCGGCGAGGGAGCCTGAGACGCCCCACCCTGCCAAAACAGCAACCAATGATGGAAAAGTTTGGCCAGCAGCCAACACTGGGCAATCAGCAGCACCACGCCGCTCATCGCCAGCAGCGCGGCGCCACGCAACCGCCAGCGTTGAGCGGCGAGGCAGCGGTTTAGCAACTGCCTCGCGTCATTGGCTTCAGTCGCTCCGCTCATGCTCGGATTCGCCTTCATAGCCATTCACTTCAAGCCACATGGCGTTAAGAATGCTGACGGTGGCCGCCAGCGTGACACCCAAAATCCAGGCGAAATACCACATACGATCCCCTCCTCAATAAAGCGCTTTGTCGTTATCACGAATGAACTGCTCATTCAGACGACCGCGCATGACCCAATAACTCCAGGCGGTATAGAGCAGTATCAGCGGCACGAAGATGCACACCACCACGAACATAATCTTGAGCGTTAGCTCGCTCGCCGTGGCATCCCACATGGTCAGGCTATGGTTAGGGTTGAGCGACGATGGCATCACGAAGGGGAACATCGTCACACCCGTGGTGACCACCACCATGGCCATAGCCACCGCTGAGCTGGTAAATGCCAGCGCATGGCGTCCCAGTTTCATGGTCAGCGCACAGAGCACAAACCCTACTACGCCCAGTACGGGCAGTAGCCACAACAGTGGGAAGCGGTTGTAGTTGGTCATCCAGCCGCCAGCACTGACCGCCACGATTTTGCCGGTGGTATCGTTGTACCCCTGGGTATCGATCACGCTGGTTACCTGGTAGCCATCAATTCCCCATAGCAGCCAAATCCCACCCAGCACGAACAGTGCCGCGCACACCAGTGCTGTCAGGCTGCCGATGGCCGCACTACGACGGCGCAGTTCGCCCTCGGTTTTGAGCTGCAGCCAGGCCGCTCCGTGGGTGACGAACATGAGCAGGCTTAAAAGCCCAGCTAACAGCGCAAACGGATTCAATAGCCCCAGCAAGCCACCCTGATACTCCAAGCGCAGGTAATCATCGAACAGAAAGGGAACGCCCTGAAGAAGGTTGCCAAAGGCAACACCAAAGATCAGCGCGGGAACGGCCGAACCGATCGTCAGCCCCCAGTCCCAGCGGCTGCGCCAGTTGGGATTGTCCAACTTGGAGCGGTAATCGAACGCCAAGGGCCGCAGGAACAGCGCAAACAGCGTTAGCATCAAGGCGAAATAGAAGCCGTTGAAAGCCGTTGCGTAAACCGGTGGCCAGGCGGCAAACAGTGCTCCCCCGGCGGTCACCAGCCAGACCTGATTGCCGTCCCAGTGAGGCGCCATGGAGTTGATCATTACCCGGCGCTCTTCATCGCCACGCCCGACTATTTTGAGCAAGGTGGCAACGCCCATATCAAACCCATCGGTGACTGCGAAGCCAATCAACAGCACGCCGATCAGCACCCACCAGACAAACCTAAGTGTTTCGTAGTCCATCATCATGCCTCCCGTGTGGGGGTTGGGATTGGATAGTCAGCGTCGGCGTCATCCTCCAGGTAACCGCTGCCGGAAGGCCCCTTGCGAGCAAAGTGCTGCATCAACCACATTTCGATGATGACGAAAGTGGTGTAGAGGACACCAATGGCAATCAGCGTGGTGAGCACCTGTTCAGCCGTCAGACTGGAAATGGCCAGATGTACCGGTAGGATCTCGCCGATGGCCCAGGGCTGGCGTCCATACTCGGCCACGAACCAGCCCGCCTCACAGGCAATCCAAGGCAGCGGCAGGCTAAACAGTGCGAAGCGAAGTAGCCAGCGGGACTTCTCTGGCTGACGACGTACGCTATGCCAGAAGGCCAGCGCAAACAGCAACAGCATGCTAAACCCTGCGGCTACCATGGCCCGAAAAGACCAGAAAAGCGGCCAAACTTTGGGGATCGACGCTTCAACGGCTTGATCAATTTCCGCGGCGGAGGCATTGGCCACATCGTCGCTATAGGCGCTAAGCAGTAGCCCATAGCCAAGATCGCGGCGCACGTCCTCGAACCGGGCCATGTCTCCTTCGCTCCCTTCATCACTGCGCAGCCGCTGCATGAGAGCATAGGCTTCCTGGCCATTGATGATACGTTCGCGGTGTTCCTCCTTAAGCTCGCGAATGCCCATCACTTCGGTATCCAGCGAGCGCGTGGCGATCAAGCCCATCACGCCCGGTATGCGAACGGCGAAGTCGGTATGCTGTTGCGCCTCGTTGGGTAGCCCGAACAGCGTGAAGGCTGCCGGCGCGGGATGGGTTTGCCACTCTGCTTCGATGGCCGCCAGCTTGACCTTCTGCACGTCCCCCAGCTCATAGCCGGACTCATCGCCCAGCACAATGACCGATAGTGCGCTGGCCAACCCGAAGGCAGACGCAATCGCGAAACTGCGCCGGGCAAAGGCAACCTCGCGGCCCTTGAGCAGGTACCAACTTGAAATCGCCAGCACGAAAACCGCGCCGGTGACGTAGCCCGCCGACACGGTATGCACGAATTTGACTTGGGCAACGGGGTTGAGCAGCACTTCAGCAAAGCTGACCAACTCCATACGCATGGTGGCAAGATTGAGCTCCGACCCTACCGGATGTTGCATCCAGCCA
This sequence comes from Halomonas alkaliantarctica, assembly GCF_029854215.1. Taxonomy (NCBI): domain Bacteria; kingdom Pseudomonadati; phylum Pseudomonadota; class Gammaproteobacteria; order Oceanospirillales; family Halomonadaceae; genus Vreelandella; species Vreelandella neptunia. Next base: position 3,433,551 of record NZ_CP122961.1, read on the forward strand.
TTGGCAACCAGAATCCATAGGGCCGACATATTGGTCGCCAGCGCCATCAGCCAGGTAACCGCCAGATGCTTCTGTTTTGACAGGCGATCCCAGCCGAAAAAGAACAGCCCGACCAGCGTCGATTCAAGGAAGAACGCCATCAAGGCTTCTATCGCCAGCGGCGCACCGAAAATATCGCCGACATAGTGAGAGTAGTACGACCAGTTGGTGCCGAACTGAAACTCCATGGCGATGCCGGTGGTGACCCCCAGCGCAAAGTTAATACCAAATAGCTTGCCCCAGAACTTGGTCATCTGACGATAAATGGTTCTGCCGGTCATCACATAGACTGACTCCATGATCGCCAGCAGTATCGACAGTCCTAGCGTTAAAGGTACAAACAGGAAATGCACCATCGCCGTAAAGGCGAACTGCAACCTGGATAATTCAACAATGTCCATGAGTGACTCCCGATGGATAGCATAAACACCCCCTCGCCCCACCGGTAAGCCACTTATTGGCGCTCACCCAGGTAAAGCGATGGGTATAAGGTTATGCCTCCACCCGAGTCAAGAATTTGATCCCGGTCAACTCCTTATCGGTGCACAGCGTAGTTGCGACAAAATGCCCGTCCTTTAGTGCGCTTCATCCCAGTTGGCACCGCTCTCTGCTTCCACAATCAGCGGCACCTTCAGCTCCGCCGCGCCCTGCATGCGTTTTTGCACCTGCTCAATAAACGCCTCGACCTGCTTCTCAGCGACCTCAAACACCAGTTCGTCGTGCACCTGCATGACCATCAGCGCGTCGAACTCGCCTTCTGCCAGCCACGCATCCACGTCGATCATCGCCTGCTTGATAATGTCGGCAGCAGTGCCCTGCATCGGCGCATTAATGGCAGTGCGCTCGGCGCCTTGGCGGCGGTTACGATTCTGTGACTGAATTTCCGGTAGGTAGAGCCGCCGACCCAGCACGGTTTCGACAAAGCCATCTTCAGCTGCCTGGGAGCGGATACGCTCCATGTAGCGGGCAACCCCTGGGTAACGGTCAAAGTAGCGGTCAATATAGGTCTGCGCTTGGCCACGTTCGATACGCAGCTGACGTGACAGGCCCCAAGCACTCATGCCATAAATCAAACCAAAGTTGATTGCTTTGGCACTACGACGCTGATCGCCAGAGACCTTATCAAGGGAGGTACCAAACACTTCCGCCGCCGTGGCCGTGTGGATATCACGCCCTTCGGCAAATGCCTCAAGCAGGCCTTTATCTTCAGATAAGTGCGCCATGATGCGCAGCTCAATTTGCGAGTAGTCGGCGGCGACAATGCGGTAGCCGGGGCGGGCAATAAATGCCTGACGAATTTTGCGCCCCTCTTCGGTGCGGATGGGGATGTTCTGCAAGTTCGGATCAGACGATGACAACCGCCCGGTGGCGGTGACCGCCTGGTGGTAGCTGGTGTGTACACGGCCAGTGGCTTTATTGAGCAGCCGCGGCAATTTATCGGTGTAGGTGGACTTCAGCTTGGCAAGGCCACGGTGCTGCATAATCACCTTGGGCAGCGGGTAATCCAGCGCCAGCTCTTCCAGCACCCCTTCAGCAGTGGAAGGTGCGCCTTTAGGGGTTTTCTTCAGCACCGGGATTTTCTGCTCTTCAAACAGAATTTGCCCTAGCTGCTTGGGCGAACCGAGGTTAAATTCACGCCCGGCCAGCTCAAACGCCTCGCGCTCTAGTTCGCCAATGCGCTTTTCTAACTGCTGGCTCTGTTTGTGCAGCAGCTCAGCATCCACCGCCACTCCGTTGCGCTCAATCCGCGAGAGCACTTTGATTAGCGGCAGCTCAATATGATCCAGCACTTCTGCCAGGCGCCCTTCGCTTTCGACCTGGGGACGCAACACCTGCTGCAGTCGCAGGGTGATGTCGACATCTTCGCAGGCGTAAGGTACCGCCTGCTCCAGGGCAATTTGGTTGAAGGTCAACTGCTTCGCCCCCTTACCGGCAATCTCTTCAAATGAAATGGTTTTTTCGCCCAAATACTTGAGCGCCAGCGAATCCATATCGTGCCGCGTGGCGGTGGAGTTGAGCACATAGGAGGCCAGCATGGTGTCAGCAAAAGGGCCCGCCACGGAAATCGCATAGTTGGCCAGCACGGAAATGTCGTACTTGAGGTTTTGGCCAATCTTGGCTTTTTCCGGGTCTTCCAGCAGCGGTTTTAGCGCCGCCAACACCGTTTTGCGGTCAAGCTGCTTAGGTGCATCCAGGTAGTCATGGGCAAGGGGGATATAAGCCGCCTCCCCCGCTTCTAATGATAAGCCAATGCCAACAATTTCCGCGTCCATATAGTTGAGACTGGTCGTTTCCAAGTCAAAGCAGAAGCGCTCGGCGTTGTGTAGCCGCTCCAGCCAGCGCTCGAAGTCTGCCTGTTCGAGAATGACCTGGTCTTCACGAACAGACGCTTGACCGAAACCGCTATCCACGGACTCGCTACCCGCTTCATCAGCGCTGGCGGGCGCAGGCTCACCGCCTTTAACGTCATCCACGCCTTCGTCTTTGCCTTCCAGCAGCTCGCCCAACCACTGGCGGAACTCCATCTCTTTGTACAGGGTAACCAATGCTTCGCGATCTGGATGGGCAATATCCAAATCATCCAGTCCTACCGGCAGATCGCAATCGACTTTGATGGTGGCCAACTGATAGGAGAGAAATGCCTGATCGCGATGCTCTTCAAGCTTCTTGGGCAGGGTTTTGGCGCCCCGAAAAGTGAGCGTTTTTACTCGCTCTAAATCGCCATAAATGGTCTCCAGCCCACCGCCCATGCCTTGCAGCAGGCCAATGGCGGTTTTCTCACCTACACCGGGCACGCCGGGAATGTTATCGACCTTGTCCCCCATCAGGGCAAGAAAATCGATAATTAGCGCGGGCGGCAGGCCGAATTTTTCTTCCACGCCCGCCTCGTCCAGGGTTTCATCCTTCATGGTGTTCACCAGCGTGATATGGGCATTGACCAACTGCGCCATATCTTTATCGCCGGTGGAGATCACCGCATCGCGCCCCGCCTGGGTGGCGTGATGTGCCAGGGTGCCAATCACATCGTCCGCCTCGACACCTTCAATACACAGCAGCGGCAGGCCTAGCGCTTTTACGCAGGCGTGCAGTGGCGCGATCTGGCTGCGCAGATCATCAGGCATCGGCGGGCGGTGCGCTTTATAGTCGTTGTACATCTCATCGCGGAAGGTTTTGCCCGGCGCATCGAAGACCACGGCCATAGGGCTTTCAGGGTAATCCTTGATCAGCCGCTTGAGCATATTCAAGACGCCTTTCACCGCGCCCGTCGGCTGACCATTGGAGGTCGTCAGCGGCGGCAGCGCATGAAAGGCACGGTAAAGATAGGAAGAGCCATCGACGAGGACGATCGGAGCGCGAGCCATAACCAAGTTCCATTGTTAAATAAGATTGCTTAAAAAATAACGGCTAATAAGAGTTGATCATATGATACGCGTTGCGCAGGCAGCCTGCAGAGCCAAACTCGACTCTCTTATCACGACAACGCTGCCAACTGAGCGATCAAGCCGCTACAATAATGGGCTTAGCAACCTGGGCGAGACTCTCATGGCTGTATTTACCCCGCTTAGCGACGCACAGGTCGCCGCGTTTTTAGAAAAATTTGATGTGGGCAGTTTTGTTTCCCTTAAGGGCGTCGCGAACGGCACCGAAAATTCGACATTTTTTGTGACTACAGACCGCCGCGAGCTGGTGTTAACGCTGTTCGAACAGGGTGAGCACGCAGAGCTGCCGTTCTTTGTTGAGCTGTTGGACTATCTAGACGAACACCGCCTGCCGGTACCCGGCACGATTCACGACCGCGAAGGTATCGCGCTGCATAGCCTGGAGGGCAAGCCGGCGCTGCTATTTCCGCGCTTGCCTGGCCGTCACCCGCAAGCGCCCAATTTAGCCCAGTGCCACGCCCTTGGCGACACTTTGGGCCGCCTGCACGTGGTATCGAAGCGCTTTCCAGGCCACCGCCCGAACCCACGGGATCTCAATTGGCTGCACGTGATGCACCACAAGGTGTTGAGCTACCTAAGTCCCGCCGATCAAACGCTGATGAAGGACGAAGTCGACGATTTCGAAAGCGCTTTCAGCCAGCACGATGAGTTGCCCCAGGGCGCCCTGCACGGTGATCTGTTTCGCGACAATACCCTGTTCGAGGGTGACCAGCTTGGCGGTATTATCGACTTTTATAATGGCTGCACCGGCGACCTACTGTTTGACCTGGCGATTGTCATTAACGACTGGGCCTCTAACGACGATGGCACGCTCAATGCCGAACGCTATAGCGCGCTGTTGAGCGCCTACCAGGCGCGCCGGCCGTTAACAGAGGACGAGCGGGAACTTTGGCCGACCATGCTGCGCATGACGGCGCTGCGCTACTGGCTGTCACGCCTGCTGGTGGTCTACGTTGATCCCCCGGCCCACGATTTGACGCCCCACGACCCCGAACGTTTCCGAACCATTTTAAACGCGCGCATTGCCCACGGGGCACTGCCGCTACCCGAGGTTTCTGCATGAGTGTGATGGCGACAACTAGCCCTGCCCTTCGCGCACGGCGCACCTGGAATATCGACCAATGGGGTAGCGGCTACTTCGACGTGGATGACCAGGGCCAGGCCCTGGTTCGGCCCCTCGGTAATGATGCGGAAGGCCCGGCACTACCGCTTAGCGGACTGGTTCGCCAACTGCAGAGTGCCGGGCTGCGTCTACCGGTGCTGGTGCGCTTTAGCGATATTCTCCATGACCGGGTTGAGCAGCTTTGCGGCGCTTTTGATGCCGCGATGAGCGACTGCGACTACCAGGGCGGCTACACCGCTGTTTACCCGATTAAAGTGAACCAGCAGCGTCGTGTCGTTGAAGAAATTCTGGCCACCGCTGAGCGCGGCAACGGCCGCGTGGGTCTGGAAGCGGGCAGCAAGCCGGAGCTGCTGGCAGTGTTGGCGCTTTCTGACGGCGGCTCTTCGCTGATTGTCTGTAATGGCTATAAAGACCGCGAGTATGTGCGCTTGGCACTGCTGGGTGAAAAACTCGGCCATAAGGTCTATTTGGTGGTCGAAAAACTCTCCGAGCTGCAGATGATTTTGGAAGAGGCTCGCGAACTGGACGTTACCCCGCGAATTGGCCTGCGCGCCCGCCTTGCCTCGGTGGGTAAAGGCAAGTGGCAGAATACCGGCGGCGAGAAGTCTAAGTTTGGCCTCACCGCCAGCCAGATTCTCGAGGTGGTAGACACCCTTCGCCGTGAGGACGCGCTGAAAAGTCTGCAGCTGGTGCACTTCCACCTGGGCTCCCAGATCGCCAATATTCGCGATATTCAGCGCGGCCTGCGCGAGTGCGCACGCTTCTACCAGAACCTGATGCAACTGGGCGCGCCCATCGACACCGTGGACGTAGGCGGCGGCCTGGGCATCGACTATGAAGGCACTCGCTCGCGCAGCTTCTGCTCGGCCAACTACTCGATGCGTGAGTACGCTCGCAACGTGGTCAGCGCCTTTGCCCAGCTCTGCCAAGAGGCAAACCTACCCCAGCCTCATCTCATCAGCGAATCAGGTCGCGCGCTGACCGCACACCACGCGGTACTGATCACCAACGTGATTGGCGAAGAGCGTATTGATCACACCCCGCCGGAACGACACGTCCAAGAGGATACTCAAGTTGAGTTACTGTGGCGTGTGTTCGAGCAACTCGCTACCGCCCAAGAGCCACGCATGCTGGTAGAAGCGTGGCATGATCTGCTTCAAGCGGTTAGCGAGCTGCAGGAACGCTTTGTAATGGGCTTGAGCGACATTAACGCCCGCGCTGAAGGCGAGCGTGTGTATATGGCCGCCTGCGCGCGGCTGCGCAACCAATTGGATACCCGTAACCGTGCCCATCGCGAAATCATGGATGAGCTGGCGGAGAAGCTCGCCGATAAACTGTTCGTCAACTTCTCGCTGTTCCAGTCTGTGCCTGACGTTTGGGGTATCGAGCAGATATTCCCGGTGCTGCCGCTTAGCGGGCTGGACCAAGCCCCCACCCGGCGGGCAGTGATTCAGGACATCACTTGCGACTCCGATGGCCGCATCGACAGCTACGTCGACGGCCAGGGGGTCGAGAGCACCCTGCCACTGCCCGAGTGGTCATGCGACGACGAGCGCTGGCTAGGGTTCTTTCTAGTGGGCGCCTATCAGGAAATTCTTGGCGATCTACACAACCTGTTTGGCGACACCGACTCCGTGGACGCTGCGCTCAATGCCGACGGCGAGTGGACACTGTCTAACCCGCTGGCCGGGGACTCGGTGGCCCAGGTGCTTGCCTACGTCAACTTCAATGCCAATGTGCTCAAGCAGAAGCTTACCGACCAGCTAGCCGCCAGCGGCTTTACTGCCGACGAGCAAGCGCGCTTTGCGGCGAGCTTAAGCGAAGGGCTGGAAGGCTATACCTATCTTGAGTAACGAGGCTGAACGCTTGGTCTTGAAGAGAACGTTTTAGTCGCTCTAAACAAGAAACACCACCCTGATTGCGGGGTGGTGTTTCTTCGCTATCCAGTACTTTCATCCACCACTGTCCAGCAACTCTCTGCTCTTTTCGCTACTCGACTACGCTGGTTTCGACTTCCAAACCACCGGTCAAGGTTAATCGCAGTGATGAACCGCGAACCAGCTCTCCAACGCCTGATGGCGTGCCGGTCAAAATTACATCGCCCGGCTCTAGAGTGAAGTGACGGCTCATTTCGGCTACCAAGGTCGGTATGGCGAAGATCATGTCGGAGCCTTCACCGTGCTGGCGCTCTTCACCATCAATCTCAAGCGTGAAAGCCAGCGCGTTCCAGTTGGGAACACGGCTTAGCGGCAGAAACGACGAAAGCGGGCAAGCGCCATCAAACGCTTTGGCGATTTCCCAGGGATGCCCCTTCTCTTTTAGCTTTGTCTGTACATCACGCAGCGTTAAATCCATCGCCAACCCGATACCGACAATCGCACGCTCGGCCTCATCCAGGGTGGCGTGGGTTAACGTTTCACCCACTAACAGCGCAAGCTCGGCTTCATAATGCACATCACCGCGTGAAAACGGCGGATCCAACGGCTTGGTTAGATCCACAACACTGGTCGCGGGTTTAATAAACAGCAGCGGCTCCGTGGGAACCGGATTATCCAACTCTTTCGCATGGTCGGCATAATTACGGCCGATGCAGACAACCTTGCCCAGCGGGTGGGGAAACTCCTGGCCATCGGTGAACTGTGGAACAAAACGCATGGCGGGTATTCTCCTTCTCATTATGCGTGCCGCATTCGCAACGACAGGCGCAACAGTTTACCCCACCTATGCGAAGGTTCCACTCCCTTGGGTTATGAATTTGTTTCCCCACTTCATGCTAGCGATATTGCTGCGTCGGTTGGTCGGGGCTATGAGCCAAGAAATCAGGCCGTTGTTTAGCCGCAGCGTAAGGCGCCTCGCAACGATTATCCTGACGGTTAAATACAAAGAACACGTTGCTACGCGGGTCAGGCGAAAGGTTTGCATTCGAAGCATGCAGCGTATTGCAATCGAATAGCAGCAAACCGCCCGCCTTGCCTTTTGGTGCTTCAATCCCGTGCTTAGCTACGAGCTCGGTAAGCGCCTCGGGGCTTGGCACACCCACCTCTTGGGCTTTCAGCGAGCTTTTGTGGTTATCTTCTGGTGTTTCCCCCAGGCATGGCACAAACTTTTTGTGCGAACCAGGAATCAACATTAACGGGCCGTTGAACTCATGGTTGTCGGTTAGGATCAGCGATGCACTGACTGCGTGCATTGCTGGCATGCCATCTTCCGCGTGCCATGTCTCAAAATCGGAATGCCAGTTAAAGCCTTTACCGGCAAACCCAGGCTTATAGTTAATCCGCGACTGATGAACGTATGGATCATCGCCAATGATTTGACGCGCAGCGCCCGCTACACGCTGATCGCTGGCCAGTTTGCCCAAGCGTTCAGAGAGAAAGTGCACCGCAAACAGTGAACGAATTTCCTGGCTCTCAGGCTCAGTCACGCTGAAGTCTTTATTGAGATACTCATCATTGCTCATCAACGCCTTCATTTCCTGACGCAGCTCATCAAGCTCTGCGCCTTCAATGAGGTTGGGAATAAACAGAAACCCTTTGTGTTCAAACTCATCAAGCTGCGCTTGGCTTAACGGGCCGGAAAGCTGACGGCCTTTGACAACTGCATCTTGGCGCGGCAGCCAGGTTGTCTCAGGGGCAGTGCTTAAGCGCGAGGGATAGCTATCCTGTACCTCTGCGCGCCGAGCCTGAGTGCTGCGAACGTTAGGTGTATCGGCCATTTCGCTATATTGCTTATGGGCGGTTACAGAATTTAGCGGTGTGCTTTTGACTGTCATCTAATCCACTCCTTGTATGATTAGGTTTCAGATCGAACATATTGCACGTATAAATAATAGAGCACGGTTCAAGCGTCGTGCAGGGAGTAGCCTAGACCACTAAAATTCACTCGCAAGGCATGATTTCTGGTTTGATAACGTAGGTTACGTGAAAAAAATTGAAAAGTGGCTTTTAGGCAATACATCACCTAAAAGCTCACTCCAAACCACAATGTTTGCGGCTAATGTTGCTCATATTTTTTATCTAACTAAATGGTAAATCATACTTTGAAAAGACGGCTACCGATTTATGGGTTGATCAGCGCTCTATTAATAACCGCGGGGTGTTCTTCAGCAACAATGGATACTCTCGAGACAACGCACCACCCGGATGAAGCGTTGATCAACACCTACTGGAAGCTGGTGACGATTGATGACATACCGGTCGTCACGCTAGAGAATTTCCGTGAAGCGCATTTGGTTCTTCATCAAGAGGCTTCCCGCCTAGCTGGCGCTACCGGCTGCAATACCTTAATGGGCAGCTACTGGTTGGAAAACGAGCGCATAGCGTTTGAGCAAATCGCCAGCACTAAAATGGCCTGCCCAACACCCCAAATGAAAACCGAGCGAGACTTTCTAGCCGCACTCAAGCAGGTAACAGCATGGAGCGTGGATGGCGCGACGCTTGTCCTTTCTGGGGAGGATAATGAACCACTGGCAGCCTTTAAGGCGGTGCATCTTTATTAGTAATACGCACAGACAACGCTATGTTTAAAGTTATAAAGCTTCGCTGGTTAACCGACGGATATACAAGTGAAAGCAAGCTTCCTGAATAGCGCTTTATCCACAACCCTAAATAAATAGTGGTTGTGGATAACGCCAATACTGGACAGGTACTGTAGACACGAAAAAGCCGCCCTTTTGGGCGGCTTAGTCTAATTCTCTAACGCTTAACTTTTAACCACTTATAGTGGTGCCGACACCAGGAGTCGAACCCGGGACCTACTGATTACAAGAACGTGTCTGAGAAAGCCGCTGGAGCATACAATATCAAAAAACAGTGACTTACGACAACCAGAAATACCGCTTTAGCTCAATAGGTCATGCTTCTGTAGACATTTTTTCTGCTCATTTAGCCTAGCCAATTAGCTTTTAACTGTTTAAATTTCGTTATTCATTTGATCAACACCTAATCTATTTCTTTCTTTAACAACTTCATTGAAGAAGTATATTTTAGTTATATAGATAATCATTATCTTTCTTACAAAAAACCAGCTTGAAACTAAGTAAACAAAAATTAGCAATATAAAAAAAAGTAAAGAGACTGCTGAGCTTCTTAATATAAAAAAATAAAACAAATAAAAACAAAGCCCAAGAAACAGCTCTTGAAAGAAGAAAATATGCTTTATGCTCTTTGAACCTTCCTGGGATTTTTTTTTCCATTTATGCAGATCTAAAACACTTGACTTAGTTACTATAGCTTGCTGAACCTTCTCAACTAAAGCGTCAGTAAATTTATGTTCTCTTTTAGCGAAATTTTCAAGCACAGCCTTATTAATCATCGGTATTATAAAAAAAGCCAATACAAACGATATAGCAGCTATGAGAAAAGAGCCCTCTAAAAACTCGCTTTTAATAAAATCATACACTTTACTAACGGAAGCGCTTAAAAAGTCACTAAGTAGAAAATCAAAGACCTTTTCTGATGTTCCAAAAATTAGCAGTGAAAAAACCACAAGTCTGCTAAGCCTTATGAATTTTATAAGGCTACCGTACAATCTTAGAACTATAGCTTCAGGTAACATTTAATAAAGCCTAATGAATATTAGGTCTCCCCTCATGGTATCGTACGCCCCATTCCGAGAAACTGGACTGGCTAGAAAGCTAAAATCATTCTCTAAATTAAATGATTTTAACTTATTTGCATCTTCATCGTTAAGTATATAAAGGTTTCTTTCTTGCCCAGTCGAAGCACTGGTATATTTGGCATAATATCTGTATGGGCCAGTATTGCTTTTTCTTCCCAAGCCATCAATGGAACCATAGCAAATTACTGGCTCTTCCACCATTGTTCTCTCAACTATTGAGTTAAATCTTTTAGCTATTCTTTTATCAAACGTATATTTAAAGGTTTCTGCACCGTCATAAATTGCTATATCAACAGCTTGTCCATCTTCTCTAGTAACTGGATAAACTGCCTTGTTCATATCTCTTAAAAATTTACCTTGAGCATCACTTCTGTTAAATCCAGGAGTTCCATCTGCTAGCATCTCCTCAGAAATTAAATCTAAACCACCTTCACCTTCCAGCTGCTTAAGCACTGCAACCCTTTCACCAAGAGTAAGATGTAATTCCTCCGAAAATTCAGCTGCAGCTTTTTCATAAGGTTCTTTCATAAAATCAACGTACGTTTTTTTTATCTTGCTGCCCAAAACACCTAACAAGGGGACTTCAAAAGATCCCTCGACAAATGCACTTACATATAAGTCTGTTTCAAACTGCCTTTCATGGCTAAGTTTAGAATTTTTTAAGATTCTTCCTTCATGAGTATATATTGATAATTTATCTAAGCTACGCTGAAAGCTTTGTAAAGACGGTACTAGTTGCCTTACTAATACAGTGTGATCATTAGGTGTATTTTCATTGTAATACCTAATAGTTATTACTTTTTTCATTTGATACCCTGCTTTTTATCCACAATGCCTTCCCCCTGGATACCATCTATCCACAACCCGTTGTGCTAGTTGGTATCCGTCCCTGTTTGCTTCAATTCGCGGCGCGCCCTCTCTATGTCGGGGCTTATTTGTCCGCACGCTTCATCTGTCTGATCGGTCATCAACCAAAGTGTGTACTTGGTAAACGCCTTGCTCACTTCAGCTAATAGTTTCCCAGACGGCCCGCTGCGCCCCATCTCAATATTGATCAGGGTCTGCTTAGGCACGTCGATTAGGTCGCAGAAGGCTTGGCGTCCCATCCCCTCCGCTTCACGAATTTCTCGTACTTTTTTGCCAAGTTCGCTTGACATATATTTATTTCTGCCTATATTCGGATATAGATACTGTATTCAAATCTAGATACAATCTGAACATCTGCTGATTTGAAGATACCACAACATGCCACAGCGAGCAGGTACAGCATGGAAACGAGCAACACGCCCCACGTCCCCGCACCTCAAGTGCCCGTTATGACGATAGAGCGTTTCTCCGAGCTAACTGGCCTTACCCCCGACACCGTGCGGGGCCAGCTTAACCAGGGGAATCTCCCGCTTATCAAAGTGGGTCGTCGTCGCCTCGTTAATGTCGCGCTCTTTACCGCTGAGTGCCTTCAATCGGAGGACTGGCACTAATGACCGCTTTTGCTCCTATCGCCACGCTCGCGGCTCCCTGCACGCTGCTAGAGTCCGATGACCTCACCATCGCGTACCAAAAGCTCTTATTCGATGATGAAAGCGCCCCTGGTGGCGTCTACCTGCATCATCACATTGTTGCCGCTGGCGGCTTCTTCTTCATTGATGTACCCGCCGCTCACATGCTCGCCCTAGACCTGGATGACAGCACCATTATCCGCCTGTCCGACACCGACCACTGCGAGCGTTACGGGATCTCTTTCAAGCATTACCACCACGCCCTGGCCTACCTCGCCAAGCACTACGGTCTCGCCCAGGCCACAGACCGCGCCTCTACATCTACCGACGCCTCCCCTTGTTCCTCGGTGATTGTGGTACCGGCGCATCTATCCACACCCCCACGGCTAACGCGCCAACCGTTATCCACAACGGCCTTTAGCCCCAACGGAGTTATGCACATGAGTAAAAAACAGCCAATCCGCGTCTTTCTCGATCCGGAAACCCACAGCCGCCACCTCATTCAGGCGGGCACCAACGGCCTGACCTCCTCGGCCCTGTCGGAACGCCTGATTGAATACGGCCTAGCGCAACTGGAGAGCGGCGACAAAGCACCGCTGGAAGCCCTTTCCCGTGCCGCCTCCCCCGCTCCCCACAGCAACGAGGCCTGATCCTGTGCCCCCTGCCCGTCATCCGTCGCCCTTCGGTCGCACGGCGTACTTAGCCCGCCCCGGCGCGGCTGTCATACCCGAGGCACGAGCGGTTGACAGCCGTGACGGGGTGGGCTGCCGTGCAGAAAGACCGAAGGGCCACGGAGGGCGGGTTGGGGCACCCCCCTGCCTCGATTCCCGAGCTCTGAGGGAGCGGGGCCAGCGGTGCCTCCACGGCAGGGACTATGCACGCGCCGCCACCTACTACGCCCAGGCCGAATACCTGGCACTAGTACAAAACGGCGTGACACCTGAAACCACTGAGCTATCCATTCTCGCGGACTACTGCTTAACCCAAGCCGCCAGAACCCAACGCTAACGAAAAGGAACCATCACCATGATCAACACCATTCAAGCCCACGTTATCGGTGCCTCTCGCTACAAGATGGATAACGGCGTCCAGGGCGCCAAAATTTCCATCATGCAGGCTGCCTCTGCCGAGAACGAAAACGCTATCGGCAATCAGGTCAGCGTCATGACAGCGCCCTATGACATTTTCGACCAGCTCCACGCCGCTGCCCCGCACATGCCCTGTGCCATGGAACTGGATATAGAACTCCGCACCTCCTCCGCTGCGGCCGGTGGCAAAACCGTGCTTCACGTCATCGCCGCCCGCAAACCCAACGCTACCGGTAGCCAGCAACAAGCTACCGCCAGCGACAAAAAATAGGATTTTGAGCCATGGACACAACAGAAATTAGCGGTCTGTGGCTCCTGGTTTATTGCGTCGGCCTCGTCCTCGCCTTCGGGATCGGCGCGATAAATGGGGGCCAACGATGAACGATCCGAGCCTTACGTTTGTTGTTGGCACCCTTTTCACGTCCTACGCCGTCGGTTGGGCGTTTGGACACATCATCTTGACCCTTAAACGCTTTATGGAGTCTGTCTCATGAAACTTAAAACCATCGCACAACACGTAAAACAAGCCGCTACCACCACACGCGGCAAAGTCGCTGGCGGTGCTGCTCTCGTCATGAGTTCTGCTACCGCTCTTGCGCAAACTGCCCCCGCCGGTGCAGAAGCAGCTTTCAGCGAGGTTCAATCTCAAGGGGCTGATATGGCGGGTTACGCATGGCCTGTCGTTGCTTCCATCACCGCCGCCTTAATCGGCATCAAGCTGTTTAAGAAGTTTGCTAACCGCGCCTCTTAATACCGCTAAGCAAGGGACAACCAAGGGGCGGAAACGCCCCTTTTTATATAGCGAGGGCAACATGATTAAAAAAGCCGTTTTACCACTGCTCTTAGCGCCTTTTTTAATGGTGTTTTCTATTTTTTCTTATGCTCAAGCAACTGGCGCTTATTATTATGATGGTAGTCAGGGGTATAGCTCACCTACAGCTTTTTGCGCTGCTAACAAACCAAACGACACTGATACTGTAACTAGCGGAAGTGGTGTTAAGTTTAATAGATCAGATAGGTTTATCTGTGTAGGTTCAGTAAGACATGCTGCTAATCAAGGTGATTATGCAGGCGAGCTTATTACTAACGACTCTGTTTACGCTCAAGGTTATGTCGGCACTTGTACTTCTGCTAAACCTTCCTGCAATTTAGATAATGAATTTAATGAAGCTGTTAAGCAAAATCCTAATTTAATGCCCAAACTGTCAGATGAAGAGTGCCAGACTCAAAATTCCGGTACTTATTCAGGTTCAGCATCAGCAGCTAATTATCTTGCTGCTGGTGGTGCAGTTAAAACTGCGGGCGGTGCTTGTTCTGTTTCCGGTACCGGTGGTGTTGTTGCTTGTGGCGGTACTGATGACAATGTTTCTTGTTCTGTTCCTATTCAAGCTTCCTCTACAGGTGAATACGGCGAGTACGTCGAGGGTGAATACATCGCGTCGCTAGGCGATGGTGGCACTTTCTCTGTTGTTGACTTTAATACCCCCGAGTATCTAAACGAGCTCCCTGGCGGCTGCTCTGACCCGTCTAGCTGCGTCACCATTGGCGATACCTCTTATTTAGTCGATTGGGATTCCGCGCCTGATTACTTCTCCTATGTCGACTCCAGTGGAACCACCCATTCCAAACCGTCTTCCGGTGGCGGCGGCGGTGGTGGTGACAATGGCGGTGGTGATGACAATGGCGGTGGTGATCCTACCGACCCCACAGACCCCACCGACCCCACTGACCCAGGCGGTGACGATGGTGGTGATTCAGGCGGTAGCGGTGGCGGGGATGATTCCGATGATGACAACGACAATGGCGGTGGCTCTGGTGGCGGTTCCACCGTACCGGATTTTGAGTTTGATGAATCCGGCATCATTGAAGCGATTGGCTCCGCTGGCCAGTCCAACCGAAACGCCATTAACGCCCTCTCCAACGATGTAACGGGTGCCATCAGTAACCAGACCGATGACCTCAATACCGCCACTACTGCACAAACCGATTCCATCAATAGTTCGCTAGATGATCAGACCGACGACCTTACCAGTGCCATTGACGGCCAGACGGGAACCCTAACCGATTCACTTGATGCCCTGGGCACCACCTTCACCGAGGCGCTCAAGGGCTTAGGTCTCGGGAGTGTGGGTGACGATACGGGCGACGGTGAAGGTGATGGCGAGGGAGAAGGTGAAGACGGTGAAGGCGATGGCCTGTTAGGCGGCATTTCCAAACTGCTCAACCGCATGGTCAATAAACTCGCCTCCCGCTTTACCGAAGACCTTGGCGACGGTGACGACCTGTTTGACTCGTCCGGTCTGGATGAAACCCTCGACGGGGTGACCGAGCAAGAGCAGCAATACACCGGCGAAGTAAATGCCCTCATGGATGAGATCGGCGACGGTGCCACCTCCGGCATTGCCGATCAGATTACCTCCCGCCTTCCCTCGCTACCGTCCGGTGGCTGCGTCCCCCTCCAGTTCGGCCCCATGGAAATCTCCTGCCAAGCGTTTAACACCATCAAGCTCTGGCTGACCTGGATTATCTATTTCTGGACGGTCGTCAGCATCGTCGACACCTTCTTTCGCTCTGAACAGAGGACGGCATAAATGGCACTTCCTGCACTGCTCGGCATGGGCGCCCTCATCAGCTTTTTCACGCGCATTGTGGAATGGTTTGTTACCCGTATTGCCTCCCGTTTTACGAGCCGGTTGGCGGGCATGCTGGTATGGACAACGCTCTATATCACGCTCCTGGTGGCGCTCGCCTCGACCTTTGCCATGATCATCAACGGTATTAGCGCCTCACTCCCTTCCGATCTCGCTAACGGTATGGGTGCCGTGAAACCTAACAACCTTGAAGCCTGTATTGCAGCCATCTACAGCAGCAAAGTGGCCATGTGGGTCTTCCAGCAGAAAAAACAGTTGATCGACTGGGAGCAAGGGAGGCCCGTTCTCTAATGGCCGTTTACGTCGTCACCGGCAAACTAGGTGCCGGTAAAACCCTGGTTGCCGTGGGCAAGATCAAGGACAAGCTGACCCAGGGGTGCAAAGTCGCCACCAACCTGGACTTAAACCTGGATAAGCTCATTGGCGAACACGCCAAGCTGACCCGCTGCTACCGCATCCCTGATAAACCCGTCCTGGCTGACCTGGAGTCCATCGGTACCGGTACCGACGATTACGACGAAAACAAAAACGGCTTACTGGTACTCGATGAATGTGGCACATGGTTTAACGCCCGCTCCTGGAACGATAAAAGCCGTCAGGACGTCATCAACTGGTTTCTCCACGCTCGTAAATTGGGCTGGGATATCATTTTTCTGATTCAAGACTTGTCGATCATGGACAAGCAAGCCCGCGTCGCTCTCGCTGAACACGTGGTCTATTGCCGTCGCCTGGATCGCGTCTCCGTCCCGTTCGTGGGCGCGCTTTACTCGATGTTCATGGGCTCCAAGATGCCCATGCCAAAAGTCCATCTAGGCATCGTCAAATACGGCGACTCTCCGCAAAGCCTCACCGTTGAACGCTGGACCTACACCGGCCGCGCGCTCTACCCCGCGTACGACACCAAACAAGCCTTTTCTGACCACTACCCCCACGGCACTTACTCCGTGCTGCCGCCCTGGCTCACCCACGGCAGGCTTCGTGTGCCTCACGACGCGAGGTTCTACATGAAAATGACCCGTATCTACTGGAAACGCTTCAACCGCCCGTTGCTCACCCTGGCATCGTTCGTGCTGGGCTGCTTTATCACCCTCTCGGTACTCGTCGCCGACCGTGTGAACGCTCGATCACAAGACGACACCCCCGCTGCACCGCTAGAACTGCCCGACCTTAGCACCACCCGCATCGCCAGCTTTAGCCAGTTTGGCGAGCACACCACTTACCGCCTCATTGATAGCGACCGCCAGTCCCTCACTACCGACGATCTCGCCCGCCAAGGCTTCCGCATCGTCCCTGTGAACGCCTGTCTCGTCCGCATAGAAAATGGAGTTACCCATGCTGAAATTCGCTGTTAAAACCGCCGCTTCGTTCGCCCTAGCCACCGTCATCGCCACCAGCGCCCAGGCCACCCCAATTCAGATGCAGGACACCGATATCAGGGACTTCGTGCGCTGGTACGTCGAGCAAACCGATACCCCGTTGGCCATTCACCCGACCGCCACCGGCACACTCACGGTCTACGCCCCCGATGTGCCGGATCACCAGTTGGATGAATTCTTTCAAGGTGTCTTGAGTTCACACGGCTACACTATTCTCCCTGGCAACCCGCCGACCGTTGCACCGGCCAGCCAAACAGCCGCCACAAAAACACCAGGTGTTTCTGCTCAACCAACACAACCACTCGATCCCGCCGCTGCGATCGCCAACGCCCCAACGCTCACACCACCGCCAGAACCCCAGGCCACCCACCTGTTTTCGTTCGATAACGTCCGCGCTGACGATATTGCCCCGCTGATCACCACCTTTCTGACCCAGAACGCCCAGGAAGGCACCACCTTGCCGCGTGTCCAGGTGCTTCATGCCTCTAATGCCATCTTGGCCAAGGGTCCAGAAAAGCAGCTTGAGCAGCTTCAACACTTCATTCCCCAGGTGGACGTTGCCCACCCGCAATTACTCATTCAGGCGGTCATCTTTGAAACCACCAACGGCGACACGCTGGATCTCGGCGTCTCGCTCGGTCGTGCGTCGGGTTCGACTATTGCCGGTGGCTTCAACACCGCCAACCTCGGCACCTCTTTAGCCTCCGCCGGTGGCACCTTCGGGATCTTCGATGGGGATGTACTCGCGTTTGCCATCAATGCCTTACAGCGCGACTCAAGCTCTAACGTGTTATCCACACCGCAAATTCTCACGCTCTCCGGTAAGCGTGGCACCATTTCCATCGGTCAGAATGTCCCGTTCGTCACGGGTCGCGTCACCGGCGAATCGGCAGACGTTACCAGCCCCTTTCAGACCATCGAACGCCGGGACATAGGCATCCGTTTAAACGTGCTGCCGGTGGTCACTGCGTCGGGCCTCGTAATCATGGATATCACTACATCGGCTGACTCACTCACGGATTCTGTGCTAGCCTCAGATATCATTACGAATCAACGGCAAATCAATACCACCGTTCAGATACGTTCCGGCCAAACACTGCTGTTAGGTGGCCTTTCGTCACAGGATGACCGTTCCCAGGTCTCCGGCGTTCCAGGCCTTTCCAGCGTCCCTGTTGCCGGTCGTCTATTCCAGAACGAATCCAACTCCCGCCAACGTACCAATCTGCACGTACTGTTACAGGCGACGGTGCTTCCTCGCTTTGACCCCAGCCAGCTCGCGACAGCTTCCCATGCTAACCAAACGGTAGCCGGGCTGATCGCAACAAGCTGGCGGCAAGAGGTCGAGACCCTCCCTGTAACACGTCTCGCAGAGTAATTAACCCAATCGAGCTAATGGCTCACTACAGCACGTTTCAACATTTTCAAAATTACAGGGTTATAGGCTATGGAACGTTGGGAACGGTACTCTCTTGCGTCGCTCCAGCGAGGCGAACAAGACCAGTTTGGAAAGCTGCTTATCAGTTCGCTAGGACAGCGAGAAATGCACAATCTGCGCATGTTAAACGCGGGCGTGGATACAGTACGCCAGCTCTACCAGGGCAAACCGCAGCTTCCCCAATTCGATAAGATCATCAACGTCTACAACGAAGGCAAAGGTGCCACTATGCGCATTTTTGACCAGGAGTGGTCTGTGGGTGCCGGCGCAGCAGGTTCAGGCTTCCGCTACCGCCTCCAAAACAATGAGCTAGGCGCTATCGTCTTCTTCCAGGCACGGCACGTGAAAACCGAGAATACCGGTAGCCATCTGAAGATTGAGCTAAGCCCCCACTTCATCCAGGAGCGCTCCCCTCAGCAGTGCCAAAAGTTCATGGATATGATCGC
The DNA here is from genome assembly GCF_029854215.1 of Halomonas alkaliantarctica. Classification (NCBI taxonomy): domain Bacteria; kingdom Pseudomonadati; phylum Pseudomonadota; class Gammaproteobacteria; order Oceanospirillales; family Halomonadaceae; genus Vreelandella; species Vreelandella neptunia. Next base: position 3,452,264 of record NZ_CP122961.1, read on the forward strand.
CGCCTCAATGCTGACCCAAGTGGAGCCAGTGGGTGCAGCTATTCACCTCGCCCTGGATGTACAGGGCTGGGAGCCTCCCAAAAACTTCATGGAACGTTTCGTGACCCGCTCTAAGAAGATCATGCGGATCGACGGCATCGACACCCTGGAATTTGACCACGGCAACATTGCTACCACCTATGGCCGGGGTGAAACCTATATGTTTGGTACAGCAGGCGCGCTCCAATGCTGTATCTACAACAAAACACTGGAAGCCAAGCACCGCGACAAAATGCACTTCTGGGAAGGTATCTGGCAAAACGCTGTCGATGATGACCTAAACAGCACCTACAACCCTGAAGAAACCGTCTGGCGTATTGAGCTGCGTTTCCACCAGTCCGTACTCCGTGAGTACGCCCAAGGCATCCCCTGCAACGTCGACACCGGTGAAGTGCTCGATCATAACCATGGCTTCAGCCGCTTCATAGATGTGGTTCCGCACCTTACCGGCCTATGGCGTACCGCCATGCAATCCTATCGCCTGGACGCCCGACGCAACCTGATCGATCCCGCATGGCAAGTCATGCAGGATGACGCCCGTTTCTACTGTCACGAACCAGGCTTTATGTACAAGCGTGCGCGGAAAGCGCCTGGACTCGGCAACGAAAAGAACGTAACCCTGGCGTTTGGCAACCTGATTAGCATCTATGCCCGCCAGGGTATCCGCACCGACCAAGCTATTGTCTATCTCAAGCGCTCAGGAATGTGGGAAGACCTTGAACAGTACTACCGACGACGAGGCGTCAACACCGGCCAGTTCCGACAGATCGTCGAACAAAAGCTGATAGAGCGACGATTGGTAGGGAAAGCCGCGTAATGAGCATTAAGAAAGTCGATAATGGATGGTTGGTCGATTGCTGGCCAACGGGTCGTTATGGCCCAAGGGTACGTCGAACTTTTAAACAACAATCAGCCGCTAAACGCTTCGAAGCCAAAATAATGGGGCAAGGGGCAGCCGGTGAAGACATGACCGGACTACTAAGCGACAAACGCCGCCTTAGCGACCTAGTTGATCAATGGTATGAACATCACGGGCAAACACTTAAAAGCGCTCCGGATCGCCTACGCTCACTGCGTAACCTCGCCACGGCTTTAGGTAATCCACAGGCTAAAAAATTCACGGCTCAACAATGGGTCGAGTATCGCGCCCAACGCTTAAAGGACGTTAAACCAAGTACCATTAATCACGAACACACCTACTTAAAGGCGGTCTTTTCAGAACTGGAACGGCTATCGCTATGGCCACACGGGAACCCGATGCAGAAAGTCCGCAAGGTTCGCACCGATGAAACCGAAAAAGGCTACCTTGACGACTATCAGATAAAACGCCTGCTCGAGCATCTCACCGACCAGTTAACCGATGATTGCTACTTCATCACCGTCATATGCTTATCAACAGGCGCACGGTGGGGCGAAGCCCAATCACTTAGAGGTGAGAACGTCCGCACTGATCGCATAGTGTTTTCAGGTACCAAATCAGGCAAGACACGCACCGTACCCATCTCGCCCGACTTGGCTAAACAGCTGCGACAGCGGCGAAGAATAGGCCGCCTATTTGGCAACCGTTATAAAGCCTTTAGGCGAGTGATAAACGAACTAGGAATTGAATTACCGGAAGGACAGTTAACCCACGTATTACGCCATACCTTCGCGAGTCACTTCATGATGAACGGGGGCAATATTTTGGTGCTTCAACAGATACTTGGCCATCAGTCGATCACGATGACAATGCGCTATGCTCACTTCGCGCCTGAGCACTTGGAGGAAGCAGCCAAGCTGAATCCATTGGCAATGTCTACGCTGTAGACACTTTGTAGACATATACGAAAAAGCCGCCCTTTCGGACGGCTTATTCAAATTCTCTAACGTGTTGTTTTTACCACTATTTCAGTGGTGCCGACACCAGGAGTCGAACCCGGGACCTACTGATTACAAGTCAGTTGCTCTACCAACTGAGCTATGTCGGCGCTTCACGTTTTCTTGAGAAAATGATTGCTTTACTGTTAGGCTTCGCAATCAACAAGAAATTTTGTTGGCAATGGCTGGGGTACCAGGATTCGAACCTGGGAATGCCGCTACCAAAAAGCGGTGCCTTACCACTTGGCGATACCCCAGCAGTGTGGTGGCCAGAGACGGAATCGAACCGCCGACACGGGGATTTTCAATCCCCTGCTCTACCAACTGAGCTATCTGGCCGCTGCCAACGGTGCGTATTAAACTAAAAACCCCGCTTTTCGTCAACACCTTTGTGAAACTTTCTTGCGATACCGATGCTTAGAGGTCTTTTTTCCTGCGCCATATCTGGCTCGGGCTTCGATACACCGATACCTAAAGCCACTGATGACAAGTCAGTTGCTCGACCACCGCCCGCTACTAGAAAGAGCCTACTTTCTCTTTATGCCTGCTATTCATGTCTGCTCATGCCTGCGTGGGCGGTACATAGCCTTCGGCTTGGTCGGTTTCCTGATTGTCCAGGAAGCGCTGCATCTGATCCATTAGGTACGCACGGGATTCGGGGTCGAGCATGTTGAGGTGTTTCTCATTGATCAGACGGGTTTGCAGCGCCTGCCAGGCTTCCCAGGCGGGTTTGGAAACGGTGGCCTGAATTTCCTGGCCCTGCTTACCTGGCAAGGGAGGAAATGGCAGTGCTTCCAACTCTTTTTGGTACTTGCGGCAAAAAACGGTATTGCTCATAACGTGCTCCTGGTTCTGCGACTTCATTCAAGGATCTCATCCAATCAGCTAGCAAACGCTTAAGCGTGCCCTGCTGTGGGATTGAGGCTAAAGGGCGTTAACTGGCTGAGCAGCGCTTTAACGGGGGCAGCAAGGCCCAGCGCGGGTGGCTGATTAACGTCGTACCATACGCCGCTTTCGCGAACACCGCCCAGCCTATCGCAGCTCACCGGCTGCGGGGTAATCTCTAAGCGAAAATGGCTGAAGGTGTGGTAAAAGCTGGGCGATGTAGCCTCCCGCTTAGGGTTAACGGCGTTGTTTTCAAGCCAATCGTTGAGTTCGCTGTGCTTCTCGAACTGCGGCAAACTCCATAACCCGCCCCACAGGCCACTGGGAGGGCGCCTCTCCAGCCATATCCGCCCTTCCGGGTCACGCAGCATCAGCATGATCGTTTGTCGTGTGGGCAGCGCCTTTTTGGGTTTGGATTCCGGGTAGCGCTTTGGCTCGCCTTGGGCATAGGCCAAACAGACATCGTTAAACGGACAGCTCAGGCAGTCCGGTTTGCTGCGTTTACATAGCGTGGCGCCAAAATCCATCATCGCCTGGGTGTAATCCGCTAGGCGCTCTTCTGGAGTGTAGTACTCTGCCAGCGCCCATAGCTTTCGCTCCACGATAGGCTTGCCCGGCCAGCCGGGCAGCGCATGCAGGCGAGTGAGCGAGCGTTTTACATTGCCATCTAGAATAGCGGCACGCTGCCCCGTGCTTTGCGCAATGATAGCGCCAGCGGTGGAGCGGCCAATACCGGGCAAAGCCACTAACGCGTCAATACTCTCCGTCGGCAGCTCGCCATTGTGCTCCGCCAACGCCACCTGTGCAGCTTTATGCAGGTTGCGCGCACGGGCATAGTAACCAAGGCCCGTCCAGAGGTGTAGCACTTCATCCTGTGGCGCCTTGGCGAGGCTTTCCAGGGTAGGAAAGCGGGCCATAAAACGCTCAAAATAGCCTATAACGGTGGTCACTTGGGTTTGCTGCAGCATGATTTCTGACACCCACACGCGGTAGGCGTTACGCGGTGACTGCCACGGCAAGTCATGACGGCCGTAGCGGTCGAACCAGGCCAGTAGGCGCTGTTGGAATTCACTTGCCGCCAGCCGCGGCGTGGGCATATCTGCCATGCACGCTCCTTAAACAGAAATGGGGATATGAAATAGAAATAGGACTACAGAGGCGCCAATAAAAAAGCGCCGGCGTGAGGGCCGGCGCAGCACTGACTGTTTTGATTAATGCGTCATTTCACATCCTGCGCAATACTCAGTTAAACAGGTTACGTAGGCCATCGCGAAGTTCTTGAGCAGCGCCTTCGCCAAGGCGTTCATCTAGCTCATCTAAAGAGTCGCCTAGACGCTCTTCCAGCTCTTCATTAACTCGCTCGCCCGCTTCGTTGCGCAGCAGGTCAACCACAGCGGTCTGGAACATTTCACGGTCGAATCGGCACCACTCGGTGCGCTCATCGCCAAGATTACCTTCACAGCGTACGGGCAGCGGCAGTTGCTCCAGGCGGGGATTAACTTCACAGGCCGCGTCGGCGGTATCGACCAAGCGAGCATTGGCCCGGGTATCAAAGTTCAAGCTGGCGAGATTAAGTTCGCCTTCGCCACGTACATCTATGCCGGGCAGGGTGATTAGCAAGTCGTCACTTTCCACTAAGCCGTTGATGATTTGGAAGGTAGCATCAAAACGCTCAAAGCGAGTATCGGTGTGCCAATCCCGCAAAGTGCCCTGCCCCTCTAACTGGGCCACCAGTTCGCACATTTGCTTGGAAATGTTGGTATTCAAAATGGCGCCTTCGTTAAGGCGAGCATCAAGCGCGCCATTGAGATTGCCGATAAGTGCTTCACGGGTATTGCCCCGACTGGTGACATCCCCAGTTAAATTGAGGCGGCCGCGCAGCGGTGACGCCTCCTCTTTTTCGCTGATCGCTTCAATCAACGGCGCCATCTGAACATTATTAATGGTCGGCGATAGCGCCCACTCAAGGATGGAATCCGTAGCATCAACCTGACCGGTAGCGCTGAGTTCACCCTCGTAGAAGCCTGACTCAAACGCCGTTAGCCGATGGACGCCGTCGTCGCCACGCAGTTGCAAGCGCGGGTTGTTGAAGGTCAGGCCTGCAAAAATAAGCGTATCGACACTCAGGTCGCCCTCTAGCGCCAGCTCACTGAGTAACGATTGCGGCACTAATGTGTTGGTTTCCTGGGCAAAGGCTTTACGCAAAAAGCCCCGGCTAGCCTGTTTAGCGGTGGCTTCACCGGGTAGATAGCGATCAAGGTCTAGTTGATCACCGGCTAAATCGAACGCTAAGCGTGAACCATCCAGCGCGGCTGTGAGGTCGCCAGTAAAGGTGCTGTCGTCTACTACCAACGAGAGGCTAGGCAGGGAGAGCTGCTCGGCATCACCTTCAATAGGGCTGGTCAGGGCTACATCGCTGAGCGCAGCCTCGCCAGCCGTGGTGAGGGTAACGCCAGCGCGGGCAAGCCATGGGCGCAGCGTAAAGGGAGCAGCGGTTAGCTGGCCACGATAGCGGGGGGCATCGCGCAGCTGCTCAATATTAAGGTGCCCACTGACCCTTAGGCCATCCGGCCCGGTGAGCTGCAGATTCTTGAGCTGGGCTGTTTGTGCCTGCCAATCGCTCTCCAGACCAAAGGCGAGCACCAGCGCCAAGCTGCCCTGCCAGTTATCCGCATTGCGCAGACCCGTTTCAAGCACCCCCTCGTTAATGGTGAGCTGCTGCTCGCCCAACCGAGCAACCAGTTCGGCAGCCTTTAAGCTCAGCTGCTGTGGCTCGCTCTCTGCGCCAGACGTCGTCCGGGTAATCAGTGCCATATCTTCCAGGGCGAAAAGCTCATCCGCTAAACCAAGCCGTACGCGGGTTTCGAGATTGATCTCGCTGGTTAAATCTGGAGTACGCTCCAACACTTCGGCATCGAGCCGGTTATGCTTGGTCAGGGTGAACATGGCCTTCAGCGGAAAGGCGCGCAGCGGGTTGACGTTGCTACCTGAGATATTCAGTTGTTGCATACGCCAGAGTGCTTGGGTTTGCGCATCGCGGAAGCGAATATCGGCATTTTTCACTTCAACGCTAGCAATACTCAACTTCACGGCTAAATTACCGGCGTCCGCATTAGGACCAGCACTGGCGGGCGCTAGCACCGTTTCAGCCGTCCCCTCATTATGCTCTGAGAGACGTTCTAACAAGGGCTCCCAATTGCCCTCACCCTGCTCATCGCGCTCAAGGTTGAGGCGCATACCGTCCAGTGTTAGGCCGTCAACGGCTATTTCCCCACGCAGTAACGGGCCGAATGCCACGCTCACCTCTGCGCGGTCAATCGCGGCGAAGGCGGCGGCTTCTTCAGCCTGCTCGGGCAACCAGGCGCGTGCTTTCTCTACGCTAACGCCTATACGTGGGTAGAATGACCAGTTTATGGGGCCTTCGAGCGCCAAGTTGAGCCCGGTTTGCTCCTCCACAACGGCGGTTAAACGAGGTTTGAAGTCTTCTGGATCCAGGAAGGTGGTCACGTAGACCACGGCGGCGACCGCCACGATGGCGAGGATGCCAACGGCTGCCAGCATAATACGTAATAGCTGTTTCATTACCCTTTCCCTTGTGGGTCTAACTCAACAAAATCGCTGGTGGCGGGCATGCCCGCCACCGGAGTTTCTGGATTGGCCATTGGCCGGTAACCTAACTTGGAGAGCAGCACCCGGTCAGCCAGTGGTAGAGTGGACGTTTCAATGCGCAGGACGCGGCCTTCCTGTTTGGCTTGCTCGCCAAGTAGCGCCATCAAGCGCGAACCGACGCCACGGCGGCGGGTGGTTTTGCGCACGCAGAGCTCAGACAGCCACCATGCCCGGTCTTCACCCTCCTGAACGGCGACGGCCCCCAGCAACCGATCATTGAAGAGTGCGCAGGCAAAAAAGTGCTGACCTGCAAAATGTTGCTCAATAAATGGCTCAACCGTTGGGGTGGGCATACGCTCTTGGGGCGCATCCTGGTAGATGCGCATTAGATCAAGGCGCACCTGTTCATCGGCTTCCCAACGGGCCTGGTCGACGTGGTGCAGTGTCACCGGCATGGTGAAATCCTCTTCGCCAAAGCAGCCTGGCTGCTATTTCTGCCGCAATTGATTGCGGCTACATTTTGCGCATTGTAGCGGATGAGGGCGCTGATTCACTATAATGGTCGCTTCGCCACAGGCTGATCAATCAGTGGTCAGTTGATAAGAGCTTGATGAGAGCCACCAGCCGCCCCTCAGAGTGCGCTTCAGCGCAGGAGATGCAACATGTCAGCGCGTATTGCCACGGTTAGCCGTGACACCAACGAAACGCAGATCAAGGTCAGCGTCAACCTCGACGGTGAAGGCCGTCTTAGCTGCCAAACCGGCGTTCCGTTTCTGGATCATATGCTTGATCAAGTTGCCCGCCACGGGATGATCGATCTCGACATCAATGCCACTGGCGACCTGCATATTGACGACCACCATACCGTAGAAGACCTGGGTATTACGCTAGGCCAAGCTTTTTTTAAAGCCATTGGCGATAAGCGCGGCATTTACCGCTATGGTCACGCCTACGTTCCTCTTGATGAAGCGCTCTCTCGCGTGGTGATCGATTTCTCCGGTCGCCCGGGGCTGTTCATGAACGTTGAGTTCACCCGCGACACCATCGGTAGCCTGGACACCCAGCTGTTCTGGGAGTTTTTCCAGGGTTTCGTCAATCACGCCCGGGTGACGCTGCATATCGACAACATTAAAGGCTTTAATGCCCACCATCAGGCGGAAACGATTTTTAAAGCTTTCGGACGCGCCCTGCGCATGGCCGTGGCGGAAGACCCGCGTATGGCAGGCCAAATGCCCTCCACCAAAGGGAGCTTGTAATGCTGGGCTATATCACGGTCTATATGACCGGCTATGCCGCTAGCCACATTTTGTCTACCTCCATAAGGAGCGCTTCATGACCATTGCTGTGATCGACTATGGAATGGGCAATCTTCATTCTGTCGCCAAAGCGCTGGAGCATGTGACCCATGAAAATGTCGTCATTACCCGCGACCCGCGCCGCATCCTTGGCGCAACGCGTTTAGTGCTACCTGGCCAAGGGGCCATTCGTGACTGCGTTGGCGAACTTGAACGCACCGATTTACGCGGACTGGTAGACGATATTTTAACCCGTCAGGCTAAGCCGTTACTGGGAATCTGCGTGGGACAACAGATGTTGCTTGAGCGCAGCGAAGAGAACGGCGGCGTGGAGTGCCTGGGTTTCTTTAAAGGTAGCGTGGATCGCTTTCCTGGTGATATGCGCGACGCCCACGAGCAGCGCTTGAAAGTACCTCATATGGGCTGGAACGTAGTTGACCAGCACCATGAGCACCCACTTTGGGCAGGCATTGATAACCGTGAACACTTCTACTTCGTGCACAGTTACTACGTCAATGCCGCGGACGATGCCCAGGTATTTGGTACGACCCAATACGGCAAGGTAAGCGCCCACGTGGCCATTGGCCGTGACGCGACCTTCGCGGTGCAGTTCCACCCCGAAAAGAGCTCCCGTGCAGGCCTTCGCCTGCTTGAAAACTTTGTCACCTGGACGCCCTGAGAGGATTTTGTATGTTGGTAATTCCCGCTATTGATCTCAAAGATGGCCAGTGTGTCCGGTTGAAGCAGGGCCGCATGGAAGACGCAACTTCCTACGGTGATGATCCAGTGGCCATGGCGGCACGCTGGGTGGAGGCAGGCGCCCGCCGCCTGCACTTGGTGGACTTGAACGGCGCCTTTGAAGGCAAACCGATGAACGGTGACGCCGTCACGGCTATCGCCCGCGCCTACCCCAACCTGCCGATTCAAATTGGCGGTGGTATTCGTAGTGCGGAAACTATCGAGCACTACTTAAGCGCCGGTGTTTCGTACGTCATTATCGGCACCAAAGCGGTAAAAGAACCCGCTTTTGTCGGCGAGATGTGCCGCGCCTTCCCCGGCCATGTGATCGTTGGGCTGGATGCCAAAGATGGCTATGTCGCCACCGACGGCTGGGCCGAAGTATCCACGATTAAAGCCACCGAACTGGCCAAGCGTTTCGCCAACGACGGTGTCTCCAGCATCGTCTACACCGATATTGCCCGTGACGGCATGATGCAAGGCGTCAACGTGGAAGCCACCGCTGCGCTTGCCCGCGAAGGCGGTTTGCCGGTGATTGCCTCTGGAGGTGTGACCAACCTGGACGACATCAAAGCACTCTGCGAGGTTGCTGATAACGGTATTCTGGGCGCGATTACCGGTCGGGCAATTTACGAAGGCAGCCTGGATGTTGCCGAAGCTCAGCGACTGAGCGACCAACTGACCGGAGGCGGTTCATGAGCCTTACCAAACGCATTATCCCCTGCCTGGACGTAGACGCCGGGCGCGTGGTCAAAGGCGTTAATTTTGTTGGCATTCGCGATGCCGGCGACCCGGTGGAGATTGCCCAGCGCTATAACCAGCAGGGCGCCGATGAAATCACCTTTCTCGACATTACCGCTAGCCACGAAGACCGCGACACAACGGTAGAGATGGTCGAACGCATTGCTGGCGAAGTGTTTATTCCGCTGACCGTCGGCGGTGGCATTCGCAGCTGCGACGACATTCGCACCATGCTGAACGCCGGGGCCGACAAAGTCTCGATCAATACCGCTGCAGTAACCAACCCTGAGTTTGTGCGCGAAGCCGCCGAGCGTTTTGGTAGCCAGTGCATTGTGGTGGCGATTGACGCCAAGCGCGTATCGAAAGAGGGCGAAACGCCTCGCTGGGAGATTTTCACCCACGGTGGCCGCCGCCCCACAGGCCTGGATGCAGTTGAGTGGGCGAAGAAGATGGTGGAGTTCGGCGCTGGCGAGCTACTGCTCACCAGCATGGATCGCGACGGCACAAAGATTGGCTTTGACCTGGGCGTGACCCATGCGATTTCCGAAGCGGTTAGCGTGCCGGTGATTGCCTCTGGCGGTGTGGGCAACCTGGATCACTTGGTAGATGGCGTACTGAAAGGTGGCGCCGATGCGGTACTGGCCGCCAGCATTTTCCACTTTGGCGAGTACACCATTCCTGAAGCTAAGCGCTATATGGCCGAACGCGGCATCGAAATGCGCTTATAGCCTGCCGCCTGCCGGGGCGTTAAGCCCCGGTATCCTCAAGCGATAAGCCAAGATTACTGATCCCACCGTTACGCCCTAATTCTCGAATCTCTTTTAGTGCCGCTTTATCCAGCGGTTCGCTGACCATTTCCAATACGGCATCCTGAAAGTCGTTCTCGTCGGCCATCAACGGGTGGTCGCGAATAATCAGCGCTAGCTTCTGCGCGTCAACTTCGCCCTCGGTGAGTTCTATAAAGGCGCGTACGCCCGCTCGGGATGTACGGCTAACATCGAGCACGGCCTCTGGAGAGTCGCCTTGTAGGGTGTCCAGCAGCGCCGAGACCGACACCACCGCATCCAGAGCGCGTCGAGCGCCAAAGCTGTCATCCTCTTCCGGGGGCTCACACTCGGCTAATTTTTCCGCTTGGCGTGCAAAGTCGATACTGGCATTGGGCACATTAAGTCGCTCCCACACCAAACTCAGTACGGTGCGCAGCGTATGGCTATCGCCCTGGCCTGTGGTTTGCTCATAGAGCACATAGTTAGGCAGCAAACGCTCGCACAGCGCCGCCATAAACGCCTGCTGGGCAGGTAGTGGGAGTTCTTGTAATCGTTGGTAAAAGCCCTGGGGGTTCGACACCATACTGATTTCCTGGATCGCTTGACGTGGGATATTGGTGAAAAGTAGCGGGTACGTTATCGTCTCTATACGCTTGGGGCGATCCCCCAGCGCCTTGATGATTGTACGGCCGGCGAGGAGATTACCATGCATATTCATCTGCTACAGCACGGCCCTGACCATGGCCCCGCCCGATTAACCGACTGGCTAACCAGTATGGGCCATAGTTACACCGTTTTTCATCTCTACGCAGGCGAGCTAACGCCTCGCCCAAACGAGGCGGATGCGCTGATCGTCCTTGATGGCCCAGAGGAGCTACTCCGCCAACCACCGGCGTGGTGTAAAGCTGAAGATAAACTGATCAACCGTTACCTGGATGGGCAAAAACCGCTGCTGGGTATTGGCGTGGGCGCTCACTGGATAGCCCAGGCGCTGGGCTCGGTGGTGGCTCCGGGTACTTATACTGAAACCGGCTGGCATACGGTCACCCTGGCGCCGGAAAGCTCGCTGGATTTACCCGAAACATTCACCGCTTTTATGTGGCATCGCTACGTTTTCAGCCTACCCGACGATGCGCTTCCCCTAGGCGGTAGCGAAGCAGCACCGCTGCAAGGGTTTGCCTGGGATAGAGGTCGCGTTATCGGCCTGCTGTGCCACTTAGAAGCCACCGCGGCTAGCGTCAAACAGCTGCTGGGCACCGCCGAGTGGCCCGGTGCGACGCCTTCCGCTACCCGCTATATTCAGGACGCGGACCAGATATTGGAAGACCCCAACCGCTTTATTCACCTCGCGCCTCAGCTTGACCGACTGATGACCCAGTGGCTTAAAGTAGCGTAACAGCAGCAAGCTGTCAGGCCGTCAGCGGCTCCACTGTCTGGCGGCCTCTAAGCAGCTACCCCAATCGCCCACATGAATCTCTGGCGGCGCAGCGGCGCGCTGCTTCTCTAAGTGGTGGCGGTAAAGCGGGTCGTAGTACTCGGTGAGCAGCGGCGCGAGCCAGGCTTCATGGGCTTGGGGGTTACCTTGAGCATGCTCTTTGAATGCCAGTACCTGCAGCCGCTGTAAACGCTGAAGCCGCGCATTACCCAAGCGCTTCCCTAGCCGGATAAGCGCATTACTTAACTGCGCCTGCATTAATTGCCAGCCCTGGTAGGCCCCATGACGAGCGGCATAGGCCTGCTCCAGGTCAATAATATAATCCTGCTGAATCTGGGCAAGGCGCCAATCCAGCGGCATTTCGATACGTATCCGGGGGGCTTGCTGCTGTGCTCGCCAGAAGTTCAATGGAATATTGGCGTTTCCAATCTGCCGGGACTCATCTTCAATGACCAGCCTTTCCGTCAGCCCGATGAGCCGCTTGGCCAGCGCATGCTCAAAGTTGATTTGGGTAGCAGGCTCTTCGGGCCTGCGCCCAAAGGCAGAGCCTTTATGGTGCGCATAAGCCTCTAGATCGACGCCATTATCGAGCTGATTAATCAGCGTTGTTTTTGCGCAACCGGTGAGCCCTGCGACCACCAACATCGGCTGAAGCGCTGCCGTATCAATACGCTCACAAAGCGCTTGGCGCATGGCTTTCCAACCGCCCTCAAGCCGTGGCCTGTAGATACCAGCGTCTTCTAACCACTGCTGAGCAATTTGCGAACGCAGCCCGCCGCGAAAGCAGTAAATCAGCGCGTTGGGATACTCGGCTAAATACGCCTGCCACGCGGCGATGCGTGCCTGCTTGACCTCGCCGCTGACTAAACGCTCGCCCAGCTCAATCGCCGCGGCTTGGCCGTGCTTTTTATAGGCAATGCCCACCTGACGACGCTCATCATCGACCATTAAGGGCAGATTGACGGCGCCGGGCAGCGCGCCCTGGGCAAATTCCACCGGAGCGCGCACATCAATCAGCGGCCGCCCTTCTTTGATCAAACCCAATACCGCTGGCGTCGTGGCTGACATAGAGGCTAGGGTCACCCGACCACCTCAATGGAGGCGCTGCCTTGGCGCGCTTTCATTACTCCAAATGAACGCAATGAAAGCCCGAATTCACGGCCAATACGTTCCACGTCATCTTCCCAGGCAGGGTCAACGCTTAGCAACAAACCGCCGGAGGTTTGCGGATCGCACAGCCACTGCCAGTGGGCGTCATCCATAGCGGGCAGACTTTCTCCCAGGGCATCACGATTGCGCAGCGTACCGCCGGGCACAGCGCCTTGGCGGCGATAGGATTCTGCCTCGGCTAAGCGTGGTAGGCGGCGGAAATCAATTTGCGCCATGACGTTACTGGCTTGGCACATCTCTGTAAGGTGGCCTGCCAGACCAAAACCGGTGACATCGGTCATGGCGTTCACCCCTTTCACATCGGCAAGTTTCACGCCAATGCTGTTGGACTTGAGCATGGTTTCACGGGCAAGCCCATGGTGGCCCATTTCCAATAAACCGCGCTTTTCTGCCGTAGTTAACATACCCACGCCTAACGGCTTGGTTAAGAACAGTAGATCACCGGGCTTGGCAGTGCTGTTTAGCTTGAGTTTGTCTAGATCAATCAAGCCGTTTACTGCGAGCCCGAAAATTGGCTCGGGCGCATCAATGGAGTGCCCCCCCGCCAGGGCAACGCCTAATTCACGACATACCGCCTGGGCACCGGCCATTACGTCCCCCGCGACTTCAGCGCTAAGCTTATCCAGCGGCCAACCAAGAATGCCTAACGCCATGACCGGCGTGCCGCCCATGGCGTAAACATCGCTGATGGCATTGGTCGCCGCGATACGCCCAAAATCGAAGGGGTCATCGACAATAGGCATAAAGAAATCCGTGGTGGCAATCATGCCGCGGCCATCGCCCAGATCGTACACAGCCGCATCCTCGCGCCCTTGATTGCCGACGATAAGCCGCTTATGGCCCGCCACTGGCCCCGCCTTGGCGAGAATGCCATCCAGTACGTCCGGGGCGATTTTGCAGCCACAGCCCGCGCCGTGGCTATATTGGGTCAGGCGAATCGAACTCATCGTGTCTCTCCTTGGCACTTGGGGAAATATATATTTAGTTTAGCCCAGCATGACATATGCTACAGGGCATCCAGCGCATCGCTGAGCTTATCCACGGCAATCACCTCCATGCCCTTGGGCGCCTGCTTGGGTGCGTTAGCGCGCGGCACAATGGCGCGTAGAAAGCCGTGCTTGGCCGCTTCGGCAATGCGTTCTTGGCCGCTGGGCACCGGGCGTATCTCGCCCGATAGCCCAACCTCACCGAATACCACTAGCTCTTTGGGCAGTGCGCGATTTTGCAGACTCGACACCACCGCTAGCAATACCGCCAGGTCGGCGCTGGTTTCGAGCACTTTGACACCGCCGACGACGTTCAAGAACACATCCTGGTCGCCGGTAAACAACCCACCGTGGCGATTAAGCACCGCAAGCAGCATGGCCAGACGGTTTTGATCCACGCCGACGGCGACTCGGCGAGGATTGCCCAGCGCCGATTCATCTACCAGCGCCTGCACCTCGACTAGAATCGGTCGAGTGCCTTCCCAGACCACCATGACTAAACTACCCGGCGCTTGCTCCTCCTGACGGGAAAGAAAGATTGCGCTGGGGTTTTTAACTTCTTTAAGGCCCTGTTCAAGCATGGCGAAAACACCTAGCTCGTTGACGGCGCCAAAGCGGTTTTTCTGCCCCCGCAGGGTGCGAAAGCGTGAGTCTGCGCCGCCTTCCAAGAGCAGAGAAGCATCGATCATATGCTCAAGTACTTTAGGGCCTGCCAGCGAACCGTCCTTGGTCACGTGCCCCACCAATAGCAGAACGGTGTTCGTCTTCTTAGCAAAGCGCGTTAACGCCGCGGCTGACTCGCGCACCTGGGCAACGCCGCCCGGCGCAGAACTGATATCTTCCAGATGCATGGTCTGGATGGAGTCGATCACCAGAATCTCTGGCTTCTCTCGTTCAGACACCGCTAGAATGGTTTCTACGCTGGTCTCGGCTAGCATTTTCAAGCCATTGGTAGGTAGCTGCAGGCGGTGGGCACGCATGGCTACCTGGGAAAGCGACTCCTCACCGGTCACATAGAGGATACGCCGCTGCTGGGCCAGTTTGCAGGCCGTCTGCAGTAGTAGGGTCGATTTGCCCGCCCCAGGATTGCCACCCAACAGCACCGCCGAACCGGGTACAAGCCCACCCCCTAGCACGCGATCAAACTCCGCGAAGGTGGAACTCATGCGTGGCACTTCACTAAGATCCACATTGCCCAGGTCGATCACTTCGCGGGACAGATCACCCGTATAGCCAGATCGACCAGGGGCTGTGCCGCCACCAGGGCGAGCGCTCGCCAAGTGCACTTCACTAAGCGTATTCCACTCTTGGCAACTGCTGCACTGTCCCTGCCATTTACGGTATTCGGCGCCGCACTCGGTGCATACAAAGGCGCTTTTGGCTTTTGCCACTGCCATTACACTCCTACTGTTGCTGTCACTAAGTGGCAACGTTCGCTGGGCTGCCGCTAGCATTCAATGTCGTTAAGCACTTTTGACCGTTGCGTACTCTGTATTCATTAGTGCCAGCAAACACAAAAGGCGGCCAGAGGCCGCCTTTTGTACTACTGGCTAACGCCTTATTGACGCTTTAGCTGCAGCATTTCACCGTTTTCAAAACGACGACGCTCTGGGTCAATCAGCTCCAGCGTGCTCTGATCAATACGCATGAAGTAATAGATCTGACCATCGCCATCTGGCGTCAGCTCGTAAACAGTCGCATCTGGGTCAGAGGGTGTACCGGTCAGCACTTCCCAGTTACCCGCGTAGTTTTCATCCGGCGGGGTTTGGGGGTGGTTACGGTAGCTGGCGTTCAATGTGAAGGTGCGCTCCTCGGCGGCACTCGTATCTTCACCCACCATTGTGACATCCAGATCGATACCATCGCAGTTACGGCAAGGTAATGAACCTTGGTAAGTTGCCTGCGCGGCGGCAGCCTCTTCTTGCTGCTGTTCCATGGGGCTGCTCGCACAGCCAGCCAGTAGTGCCAACATAGCCGAACCGGCCAGCAAACTCTTAAGTTGCATAGAGTGTCTCCTTAATCTCGTGTTGGACATCACATTTATTTACGCGCACTTATGACAGCATAACCGCTACAAGGTGCGACGCACACCCCCTAGTGATGCGAATGCTTGCGCTAAGTTAGCCTTCAAGCGACCATGGTGCACCTTGCTAGGATAATCAGGTTACCCACATGAGCCAATACTGGAGTCCGGCCGTTCGCGAACTTACGCCTTACGTGCCCGGCGAGCAGCCACGCGAGCAGCTTGTTAAGCTCAATACCAATGAAAACCCTTACCCACCTGCGCCTGGCGTCGGTGAGGCGCTACGCAATTACGCGACCGACCATCTGCGCCTCTACCCTGACCCTACCTCCAAAGCGCTGCGTGAAGCGTTAGCGGAGACGTTTAAGGTAGCGAGTAGCCAAGTGTTTGTCGGCAACGGTTCCGATGAAGTACTGGCATTCGCTTTTCAGGCCTTCTTTTGCCATCAGGCACCGCTTGATGTGCCTGCCATTACCTATAGCTTTTACCCTGTTTACGCCAATCTTTATGGCGTTGAGCTGCGTAAGCATCCGCTCAATAAGAAGTGGGAAGTCGATATTGATGCGCTGGCGTCGGAAACCGACCGCAGCGGTGTTATTTTCGCTAACCCGAATGCCCCTACCGGACACGCTCACTCGCTCACAACGATAGAGGCGCTGCTTAAGCGCGTCACTGATCGAGTAGTGCTGGTAGACGAGGCGTATGTCGATTTCGGCGCTGAGAGTGCTGTAACGCTAGTTGATCGCTACCCGAACCTGATTGTCACCGGTACGTTTTCTAAGTCCCGCAGCTTGGCAGGCTTGCGGTTGGGTTATGCGGTGGGCTCTGAGGAATTGATTGATGGCCTGCTGCGGGTAAAAGATTCTTTCAACTCTTACCCAGTGGATAGCCTAGCAAGCTTAGTAGGTATCGCCGCTCTTAAAGATGTCGAGCATTTCGAAGCTTGCCGCGAGCATGTCATTACTACTCGCGAACGTACTCGCCAACGCCTTGAAGCGTTAGGGTTTGAGGTACTGCCCTCTAAAGCCAACTTCGTGCTTGCCCAACACCCTAACTATGAAGGCGCGCAGCTATTTGCTGGCCTACGCGAGCGAGGCATTCTGGTGCGTCATTTTAATACCTCAGACCTCAACAACTTCCTACGTATCACCATCGGCACCGATGATGAGATGAATAGCCTGATTGAAGCGTTAGAGACGATCTGCGCTTAACCTTTCATGTGTAAGTTTTATCTGGGCGGCGCAAGCCGCCTTTTTTATCGGCTGCTTTTATTACACTTTTCTTCCACACACAAAAAACCCAGCCGATTGGCTGGGTTTTTTGTGGTATAGGTGCCTGACGATGACCTACTCTCGCATGGGGAGACCCCACACTACCATCGGCGCTAAGCGGTTTCACTTCTGAGTTCGGCAAGGGATCAGGTGGTTCACGCGTGCTATGGTCGTCAGGCGTAACTGGCTATATATCATGCTGACTGTTTTTAACTAAATTGTGTGCGTCTTATGGTGCCGCCCTGGCTGTTGCCTGGGCCACACGCTGCGTATCCGGCTTCATCAACGTCATCATCACGACCAGACCCCTTGGGTGTTATAGGGTCAAGCCTCACGGGCCATTAGTACACGTTAGCTCAACGCCTTGCAGCGCTTCCACACCGTGCCTATCAACCAGCTGGTCTCGCTGGGCCCTTCAGGAGGCTCTAGGCCTCAGGGATGTCTCATCTTGAAGGGGGCTTCCCGCTTAGATGCTTTCAGCGGTTATCCCGTCCGACCATAGCTACCCGGCAATGCCACTGGCGTGACAACCGGAACACCAGAGGGTCGTCCACTCCGGTCCTCTCGTACTAGGAGCAGCCCTTCTCAAACATCCAACGCCCACGGCAGATAGGGACCGAACTGTCTCACGACGTTCTAAACCCAGCTCGCGTACCACTTTAAATGGCGAACAGCCATACCCTTGGGACCGACTTCAGCCCCAGGATGTGATGAGCCGACATCGAGGTGCCAAACACCGCCGTCGATGTGAACTCTTGGGCGGTATCAGCCTGTTATCCCCGGAGTACCTTTTATCCGTTGAGCGATGGCCCTTCCATACAGAACCACCGGATCACTAGAACCTGCTTTCGCACCTGCTCGACGTGTCTGTCTCGCAGTCAAGCACCCTTATGCTCTTGCACTCAATGCACGATGTCCGACCGTGCTGAGGGTACCTTCGTGCTCCTCCGTTACTCTTTAGGAGGAGACCGCCCCAGTCAAACTACCCACCACACACTGTCCTCGATCCGGATAACGGACCTGAGTGAGAACGCCAATGATGCCAGGCTGGTATTTCAAGGTTGGCTCCCTCCGAACTGGCGTCCAGAGTTCAAAGCCTCCCAGCTATCCTACACAGGCAACATCAGCGTCCAGTGTGAAGCTATAGTAAAGGTTCACGGGGTCTTTCCGTCTAGCCGCGGGTACACCGCATCTTCACGGCGATTTCAATTTCACTGAGTCTCGGGTGGAGACAGCGTGGCCATCATTACGCCATTCGTGCAGGTCGGAACTTACCCGACAAGGAATTTCGCTACCTTAGGACCGTTATAGTTACGGCCGCCGTTTACCGGGGCTTCAATCAAGAGCTTCGCCTTGCGGCTAACACCATCATTTAACCTTCCGGCACCGGGCAGGCGTCACACCCTATACGTCCGCTTGCGCGTTAGCAGAGTGCTGTGTTTTTAATAAACAGTTGCAGCCACCTGGTATCTTCGACCGGTTCGGGCTTAGAGAGCAAGTCTCATCACCCTACGCCGGCGTGCCTTCTCCCGAAGTTACGGCACCATTTTGCCTAGTTCCTTCACCCGAGTTCTCTCAAGCGCCTTGGGATTCTCACCCTGACCACCTGTGTCGGTTTGGGGTACGGTCGCACATGATCTGAAGCTTAGAGGCTTTTCCTGGAAGCGTGGCATCAGTGACTTCCTGACCGTGGTCAGTTCGTTTCGTGTCTCGGCCTTAAAGGATCCCGGATTTACCTAAGATCCCAGCCTACTCACTTTCACCAGGACTACCAACGCCTGGCTCACCTAGCCTTCTTCGTCCCCCCATCGCAACCATGTCCGGTACGGGAATATTGACCCGTTTCCCATCGACTACGCCTTTCGGCCTCGCCTTAGGGGCCGACTCACTCTGCTCCGATTAGCGTCGAACAGAAACCCTTGGTCTTCCGGCGAGGGAGTTTTTCACTCCCTTTATCGTTACTCATGTCAGCATTCGCACTCGTGATACCTCCAGCAGACTTCTCAATCCACCTTCATTGGCGTACACGACGCTCCTCTACCGCTCATCCTAAAAGGATGAACCCGTAGCTTCGGTACCTGGTTTAGCCCCGTTACATCTTCCGCGCAGGCCGACTCGACTAGTGAGCTATTACGCTTTCTTTAAAGGATGGCTGCTTCTAAGCCAACCTCCTAGCTGTCTAAGCCTTCCCACATCGTTTCCCACTTAACCAGGATTTCGGGACCTTAGCTGACGGTCTGGGTTGTTTCCCTTTTCACGACGGACGTTAGCACCCGCCGTGTGTCTCCCACGCGTTACTCACCGGTATTCGGAGTTTGCCTCGGGTTGGTAAGTCGGGATGACCCCCTAGCCGAAACAGTGCTCTACCCCCGGCGGTACTACGTGAGGCGCTACCTAAATAGCTTTCGAGGAGAACCAGCTATCTCCGAGCTTGATTAGCCTTTCACTCCGATCCACAAGTCATCCAAATCTTTTTCAACAGATCCTGGTTCGGGCCTCCAGTTGATGTTACTCAACCTTCACCCTGCTCATGGATAGATCGCTCGGTTTCGGGTCTATATCCAGCGACTGTGTCGCCCAGTTAAGACTCGGTTTCCCTACGGCTCCCCTATACGGTTAACCTCGCCACTGAATATAAGTCGCTGACCCATTATACAAAAGGTACGCAGTCACAGAACAAGTCTGCTCCTACTGCTTGTACGCACACGGTTTCAGGATCTATTTCACTCCCCTCTCCGGGGTTCTTTTCGCCTTTCCCTCACGGTACTGGTTCACTATCGGTCAGTCAGGAGTATTTAGCCTTGGAGGATGGTCCCCCCGTCTTCAGTCAAGGTTTCTCGTGCCCCGACCTACTCGATTTCACATGATCAGATTTTCGACTACGGGGCTATCACCCGCTACGGCCAGACTTCCCAATCTGTTCGCCTAATCATTCACATGCTTAAGGGCTGGTCCCCGTTCGCTCGCCGCTACTAGGGGAATCTCGGTTGATTTCTTTTCCTCAGGGTACTTAGATGTTTCAGTTCCCCTGGTTCGCCTCTTACACCTATGTATTCAGTGTAAGATACTGACCTTATGGTCAGTGGGTTTCCCCATTCAGAAATGTCCGGGTCACAGGTTGTTGCCACCTCACCGAACCTTATCGCAGGCTACCACGTCTTTCATCGCCTCTGACTGCCTAGGCATCCACCGTGTGCGCTTAATTGCTTGACCCTATAACCCGAAGGAGTCTGGATATCGCAATAATCACGTTTCATTTTGCCGGATACGCTGACGCGTATCACAATTTAAGACCACTTCTTGCGAAGTGTTCTTGTCAGCATGATATACATTGTTAAAGAGCGACTGCTATAAGCAGTGATAAGCGTTTTTTTCACATTAAAAAAAGAAGACCTTTTTCTTTTTCTAAGCTAGAAAAGCGTTCGCTTATCACTGCTCATATCACAGCTATCTGATCAGGTAATTCATTGTGGACGCTTACTGACTGTGACGCATCGTTTAAGGAGGTGATCCAGCCGCAGGTTCCCCTACGGCTACCTTGTTACGACTTCACCCCAGTCATGAACCACACCGTGGTGATCGCCCTCTTGCGTTAGGCTAACCACTTCTGGTGCAGTCCACTCCCATGGTGTGACGGGCGGTGTGTACAAGGCCCGGGAACGTATTCACCGTGACATTCTGATTCACGATTACTAGCGATTCCGACTTCACGGAGTCGAGTTGCAGACTCCGATCCGGACTGAGACCGGCTTTAAGGGATTCGCTGACTCTCGCGAGCTCGCAGCCCTTTGTACCGGCCATTGTAGCACGTGTGTAGCCCTACCCGTAAGGGCCATGATGACTTGACGTCGTCCCCACCTTCCTCCGGTTTGTCACCGGCAGTCTCCTTAGAGTTCCCGACATTACTCGCTGGCAAATAAGGACAAGGGTTGCGCTCGTTACGGGACTTAACCCAACATTTCACAACACGAGCTGACGACAGCCATGCAGCACCTGTCTTACAGTTCCCGAAGGCACACCAGAATCTCTTCCGGCTTCTGTAGATGTCAAGGGTAGGTAAGGTTCTTCGCGTTGCATCGAATTAAACCACATGCTCCACCGCTTGTGCGGGCCCCCGTCAATTCATTTGAGTTTTAACCTTGCGGCCGTACTCCCCAGGCGGTCG
Organism: Halomonas alkaliantarctica; assembly: GCF_029854215.1. Taxonomy (NCBI): domain Bacteria; kingdom Pseudomonadati; phylum Pseudomonadota; class Gammaproteobacteria; order Oceanospirillales; family Halomonadaceae; genus Vreelandella; species Vreelandella neptunia. The sequence continues at coordinate 3,473,245 of NZ_CP122961.1, forward strand.
ACTTATCGCGTTAACTTCGCCACAAAGTGCTCTAGGCACCCAACGGCTGGTCGACATCGTTTACGGCGTGGACTACCAGGGTATCTAATCCTGTTTGCTACCCACGCTTTCGCACCTCAGTGTCAGTGTCAGTCCAGAAGGCCGCCTTCGCCACTGGTATTCCTCCCGATCTCTACGCATTTCACCGCTACACCGGGAATTCTACCTTCCTCTCCTGCACTCTAGCCTGACAGTTCCGGATGCCGTTCCCAGGTTGAGCCCGGGGCTTTCACAACCGGCTTATCAAGCCACCTACGCGCGCTTTACGCCCAGTAATTCCGATTAACGCTTGCACCCTCCGTATTACCGCGGCTGCTGGCACGGAGTTAGCCGGTGCTTCTTCTGCGAGTGATGTCTTTCCTGGCGGGTATTAACCACCAGGCGTTCTTCCTCGCTGAAAGTGCTTTACAACCCGAGGGCCTTCTTCACACACGCGGCATGGCTGGATCAGGGTTGCCCCCATTGTCCAATATTCCCCACTGCTGCCTCCCGTAGGAGTTCGGGCCGTGTCTCAGTCCCGATGTGGCTGATCATCCTCTCAGACCAGCTACGGATCGTTGCCTTGGTGAGCCTTTACCTCACCAACTAGCTAATCCGACATAGGCTCATCCAATAGCGGGAGCCGGAGCCCCCTTTCTCCCGTAGGACGTATGCGGTATTAGCCTGGGTTTCCCCAGGTTATCCCCCACTACCGGGCAGATTCCTATGCATTACTCACCCGTCCGCCGCTCGTCAGCATCTAGCAAGCTAGATCTGTTACCGCTCGACTTGCATGTGTTAGGCCTGCCGCCAGCGTTCAATCTGAGCCATGATCAAACTCTTCAGTTTAAGATCTATGCGGTTCTTACCTGCCACTCGAAAGCGACAGAAGCGAACCAAACTTGGCTCAAGGTTCAAACGAATTCATTCAAAACAGATTCCAAAGGACGAATCCTTTACAACCTTATTGCTTGAGTCGCTTGCCTTGATATTGGGTGATTTGTCACCAACGTCAGCAAGCGCCCACATGAATTACCTGATCAAATTGTTAAAGAGCTGTTTCGCTGGATAGTTACTGTGAAAGTAACCGGCTTGCCGTTGACTTGGCTTGCCGCAGCGAGGAAGGCGTATTCTACGCATTTCCTAGTGTTTGTCAAGGGCGTTGTTTTCGATGTGATGTTGCTAACATCCAAAACCGCGAGCTATCGCAGAAGCGATAACTGTTTGACAAACCAAGGCTTTTACACCTCATTCACCGCTGGTAACGCTAGGCGTCCCCGGCAGCGGATGCGTACTTTACGGATTCGCCGCCGGGTTGGCAAGGGCTAATGCAAAAATAAGTATAAAAACAGACTGAAAAGTTTAGCTCTTGGGTTTTGCTTTACGCATAACGGCTAAAACAGGGCCTGAAGCCACGTAGGTACCAAATAGCAATAGCAGCATTACTGAAGGCTCAACCGAGATCAACACAAAGGCTAGTACGATGGCCAACAGCACAACAAAAGGCACTGGCTTTTTAAAATCGAGGTCCTTAAAGCTGTAGTAACGGATATTACTCACCATCAGTACACCTGCTGCAGCCACGACGACCAACATCAGCAGTTTGAAACCGAAAGCGTCGGCGTCGAAACTATGGAAAGTCCACACGCTGGCTGCGACTAGCGCCGCAGCAGAAGGGCTGGGTAAGCCAATAAACCATTTTTTATCGACACTCCCAATTTGCACATTGAAGCGCGCAAGGCGAAGCGCCGCGCAGGCAACGTAGAGAAAGGCCACTACCCATCCTGTTTTACCTATATCCTGAAGAATCCAGGTAAAGGCAACCAAAGCAGGCGCCATACCAAAGGAGATCATGTCAGACAGACTATCGTACTCAGCACCGAACTCACTTTGTGTATTGGTCATGCGTGCGACACGGCCATCCAATCCATCCAGCACCATGGCAATAAAGATCGCAACGGCCGCCGAGGTAAACTCACCATTTATGCCAGCCACCACCGCAAAGAAACCGGCAAAAAGTGCCGAAGTGGTAAATAGGTTGGGCAGTAAATAGATGCCTTTGCGGCGTATCTTTTTACCGTTTTCTACGGCCTCTTCGACCACTTCAGTTTCACGTAGGAAGGCAGCCGCCAAATCTTCATTGCCGCCCGCCTCTGAATGATCGGCACTATCAGGCTGTTCAGTTTTTTCAGGCTGAGCCGCGCCTGGCTGGCCTGGGTTTGACTGATCAAAACTTGAGTGATCTTGATCGCGAGCGTCCTGTGTCATAGGTTTCATCCATTAAAAGTGAAGTCACGGGAACAGTAGTCGCTTTCATTCTACACGGTGAGTGCAACTCGGCCAGCCAATTGCACCTTGGCATAGGCAAACAGAGCGTTACGAGCACCTCAACACAACAGTCACAATCGAAACGGGCCGCGCCGTCATTGAAGAGCAGTCACTACTGCCTTCGTTGATAAACATTTTGGTGTATGGCCACTAGTGTTTTTCGTACATCGCCATCCAAGCCTTGAGTTAAAATCGCACACTATAAACTCCGGCAGAATTGATGGAGCGTGTACGGCAGGCAGGAATGATTGGCGATTGCCCAACGTCTGCGCGTGCCACCTGGACACTATCACTTTATGTATAGTCCCGAATAAGCCCATCTATTGGCTACCTCACTTTAAAGCGAGAACACACAGCAGCGGCAAACAGTGCCCATTATTTTCCGAAGTAAGTCTTTACGAGGAATACGTCAGCACGTGACTTAAAGCATTCGACACTACTCCACGTATTTGTGACCAGGTAACAGGCGATTGTGAACATGGCCAGACTAGGCTTTGAGGTAGACATGGAGCCCAAAATCGCGCGGATAATCCCCTCTCGCCGAGCGTGTGCAAGTAATCAGCGTAAACCCAAGCTCTCCAAATACGATGTTGGTCTCCGTGTGCTCAACCGATGCTAAAAAAATCATGATTGAAGCGCTGTAAGCGAGTAGCGATATGTAATTAATCAGAAACGCCGATCTTGTATACGTTACAGCATGGCATTCTTGGCAAATATAAACACGCAACACTTCGAAAAAGAATATTAAACAATAAAGCGTTAAAGCTAACGTCCCGGTTACAAGCTCCGTCAAGAATATTAATTATCGCCACAGTCGTAGGGAAACATGCAGTCATGAGACATTGCCTTTGACATGCAAAACTAAAGAATCGTGTCAATATCAATAACTTTGAAATATAGACACCGACAGCGACCTTCATATCACCGAAAAGAGAGGCCGCATCAAGAAATTCACCACATGCAGGCAATAACCATAAGTAATCATTTGCTGTGAAAAATAATCACTTTTAATTCTTTTATGATGTGCCATAGAGTGAGGAAAAGATAAAAAGCAAAAGCAAAAGCAAAAACAGGAGATTTGTAGCATGAGGAAATATTATCGCACTACACTGATTGGGCTCCTTGGTTCCGCCATAGCGCTCTCATCCACCCAGGTTGCCGCCGAAACTTGGCGTATGGCTACAAAGGTACCCGCTGACAGCTTTGAAGGCCGACTGCATAAAGAATTTGCCGATAAAGTGAATGAATACACCGACGGTGGCGTGAAGATTAACGTTTATCCCTCCGAACAGCTAGGCGACGCGCAGACTGTGCTGGAGCAAGTCTCCTCCGGCATTATTGACATCTTCGTGGATGACGTCAGCTATCTGAATCGTTTCAACGAAGACATCACTTGGACATCGGCACCTTTCCTCTTCGATGATCGCGACCACTGGACCTGTTTTATGAAGTCCGATTATTTTCACGACATCCTGGGCAAGATTGAGGAAGAAGACAATATCGGCGTTATCGGCGAGGTAGGTCCCTTCGGCCGCGGCTTCCGTGTGTTAGTCACCAAGGATGAAATGCAGTCCTTCGATGACGTGCAGGGCACCAAACTACGTCTGTGGGATAACCAAATGATGGTCGACGTCTGGACCGCGCTCGGTACCGACCCATTAGTGATGGCATGGACCGATGTCTACCAATCTTTGCAGACTGGCATTGTCGAGGCTGTGACTTCGCCCTCCATCCTTGTTGAATCGATGAAGTTCTACGAGGTCGCGCCGCATATCGCGCGAACCGATGAATTCAACCAGGCCAACGCTTACATGATCAATCTCGGCTCGTGGAGCGAAATCTCGGGCGAGAACCAGGAAGCAGTGATCCGCGCATATCACGAGGTCTCTGCCGATGCGATGGAAGGCTTGCAGGCTAGCTTCGATGAGTCACTGGAGAAAATGGAGGCGCAAGGCGCGACCTACACTGAACTTAACACTGTCCCCTTCGTCGAGACGGCGGCGAAAATCTACGAAAGCTACGAGACCGAGGGCAGACTGCCCGAGGGTTTGCTCGACGCCGTCGATCAAGCGCGTACCAGCTGCAATTGATCTTTTCGCCTGAATATCGCCCTTCCTGCGCCCGACATGGGAAGGGCCTTCCTCTACCCAGGAGATCTAAATGCACCGGGTTCTCGACAAGGGTCGCAACGGTCTAGACCGTCTGGCCCACCTTTACGAAAGTATCTGCGTCATTCTCCTCATCGCGATGCTGGTCATCAATGCGCTCAACATTGTCACCCGCGGTGTCTTCGACTCCTCCCTCAACTGGGTCTGGCCCTGGACTATGGTGGCCTTTCTCACCTGGGTAATGTTGGCTTTCTTTCCGCTCTACCAGCGGCGCAAAGACGTCTCAATCTACATCCTTTTGCAATTCCTGCCGTCGGTTGCTCAGCGGGCTCTCGGCGTCCTCGTGGCAGTGTCGATCATGATCGCCTCGGGCCTACTAATTTATACCTTCCCGGAACGTCTAGCCTCCCTCCGAGGTACGATCGAGATGGTAGGTCTTCCGCGGAAAATTCTCATCTGGCCACTTCTGGCCTCAGCGCTGCCCATCTTTCTCGGTGCGCTGCTAGATGCCATTAGAATTCTGTCGGGCGCGGCCTATGTGCCCTTCGGCATGATCGAAGTGACGGAGGCTACGAAATGACAGGCATTCTCGTACTCGGTGTGTTTATTATACTGGCGTTCCTGTCAGTGCCAATCCTAACTGCCATCATCATAGCCGCCGCCACTGGAGTTGTTGCGCTCGGCTTTACCGATCAATTGGGGATTGTCTCACAACAAATGCTGGACGGGATCAATTCCCCTACGCTTTTGTCCGTTCCCTTCTTCATTCTTGCGGGCAACCTGCTAAACGGCCTGCAACTAACTGACCGGATATTTCGCTTTGCCAACAATGTAGTGGGCCATATTCGCGGCGGGCTGGCACAGGTGAACATTCTCGCCTCACTGCTCTTCGCTGGAATCTCCGGCGCGGCTGTAGCGGACTGCGCAGCTCTCGGCACAGTCGAGGTCAAGGCGATGCGCGAACGCGGCTACCCAGCAGACTTTGCGGCCGGTGTGACGGCAGCCTCCTCGATCATTGGACCGATCTTCCCGCCCTCAATTCCGCTGCTGATTTTCGCTTTCGTGGCTAATGCCTCCGTCGGACGACTATTCCTAGCAGGTGTCTTGCCAGCGATAGTGCTGCTTATAGTACTAATGACTTACGTCCACATCGTCTCCGCACGCCGCAACTTCCCCAAGGATCCACGTCCACCCTTAAAGGAAATCTTGTTGTCCGCCGTGGATGGTCTCCTTACCCTGCTGGCACCGGGTATCATCCTAGGCGCAATGCTCACGGGATTTACCACCGCCTCCGAAGCCGGTGTACTGGCCTGTCTCTACGCAATGGCGCTTGGTATCTGGTATCGCACACTAAATATGAAAGTGCTAATCACTGCCTTCCGTGAAACCGCAATACTTTCGACGATCGCGCTCTTGATGATCGGCTTCTCCGCCTGCGTAGGCTGGATCCTAGCATTCGACATGGTGCCGCAACGGCTGGCCGAATTCATTCTTGGTTCCATCGATGCCAAGTGGCAGTTTCTGCTGATTTATCTGATGTTCCTAGTGCTGATAGGCTGCGTCTTCGATGCCACCGCGGCGCTTATCATCCTCGTGCCAATCATGCTACCTATCGTGGATGGCTTTGAGATCGACCGAGTACATTTCGGAATATTCACAGTGCTGACCCTAATGGTAGGCATTCTGACTCCCCCCATCGGTATCGCCCTCTACATCATGATGGACGTAGCAAAGCTGCCTTTCGAAGCAGTAGCCAAGGCGACGGTACCCTTCTTAATCCCAATTGTAATCGCAGTGCTGCTGATCACCTTCGTGCCCAGCATTTCCCTCTTTCTGCCCGACCTAGTCTACGGCGCACCTTGACGCTAAGACTAGCACTCCTCCACTCAATAGATAAGGACATACAATGCGTGTTGCAATGCTGCAAATGAACTCTCGCCACGACAAGGCCGCAAACATTTCCGCAATCCGTGAGATGTTTGAAACTCGGGTCAAAGGTCAAGGCATCGACCTAGTGATCGCGCCAGAATATGCCACCTTCCTCGGCGGCTCGAAGGATGAACAATGGGCCGCAGGCGAAGCCTTTCCCGAAGGCGAAGGCTACAACGCCATGCGCGATCTCGCCATCGAGTACGGGGTTACCTTCCATGTCGGCTCCATGATCGAGGCGGCGGAAGACGGGTATTACAATACCGCCTTGGTTTTCGACCCAAAAGGCAACGAACTAGCCCGCTACCGCAAGATTCATCTCTTCGATGTAGAAACACCGCAGGGCCACATTTTTCGCGAAAGCGACATTATTAATCCCGGAAAGGAGGTAGTGACTTATGAAGCCGGCAACCTGAAGATCGGCTGCGCGATCTGCTATGACATGCGCTTTGCAGAGCTGTTCCAGAAACAGATGAAGGACGGCTGCAACGTGCTGACCGTTCCAGCGGCCTTCAATATGGAAACGGGCAAAGATCATTGGGAGCCTATCCTACGAGCCCGCGCCATCGAGAACCAGTGCTGGGTCATAGCCCCCGGCCAAGTCGGTCTACATAAAGAACCTGCGGGCGAACGCGCCTGTTACGGCAACTCTATGCTTATAGACCCCTGGGGCACCGTGATCGCGCGTGCCTCCAATAGACCTGGGGTGACCATCGCCGACATGGATATGGCGCTGCAGGACAACGTCCGTACCTCTTTGCCTTCCAATAAACATCACGTTTTGGCCTGATTATATGCTTGATAATTACGCAATCTGGATGAGTACGCCCAATCTCGACTTTCTCGAAATGGCGCATAACGCTGGCTTCACCTCGGTGGTCTGCGACGTGGAACACAACGGCTATTCACCAGACCGCCGCGAAGCACTGGTGGTAGTAGCCAAGGCTCTTGGCATGAAAATCTTCTTCAAGATTGAGGCACCAGAACCTGTTTGGGTGCAGCGAGCCCTTGATCTAGACGTGGACGGAGTGATCATCCCACATTCTGGTCGACTAGAGGACGTGAAGGCGGCTGTAGAAACCACCAAGTTCCCACCATTGGGGACCCGCAGCTTTGCCGCGGGCCGCTCGGCAAAGTTCTCTGCTCCCGATGCGGATTACTTTGAACGCTGCAATCGCCAGATACTTTGCCTACCTATGATCGAGACAGCCGAGGCCTTTGAAGACGTAGACGCGCTCCTGGGCCACGACTGCGTGGATGGAATCTTCGTCGGCCCCTTCGACCTCGCCCTAACGCGTGGCCGCCCCACCTATGCTTTCACCGATGCCGACCGTGCCGACATTGCCACGCTGGCCACAGCAGCCAAAGTCGCGGGCAAAGTATGGTGGATGCCGACTTGGCGCCCCGAAGAACAGTCTTTTGCTCACGAAAACGGCGTTTCAATACGTGTTATTGCAGCCGAACATCAAGTGATCACGATTGGCTTGAACACCATCATTTCAAGTCTAAAGAATTGAAAAGGAAGGAAGAAATGAAAGACTTCGTCAAGAATCCACTCCCCAAGTCTATCCCCCAATCCCTGATAGACAAGCTGGAAAAAGTTGAGACTGCAACCGTAGGCCACTTTTTGCACTCGGTCTTCGTGGATCGCGACATTACCGCTATTGATTCAACAAAGCGTGTCGCCGGCACCGCTGTGACATTACGTCTAGCCGCCAACGACTCCACCTTGCTACATGACGTGATATCAACACTCCGGCCGACAGATATATTGCTTATTGACCGCTCTGGCGACACTAAGCACGCCTGCTGGGGCGGTGTGATAACCAACGCCGCCGCAATCTGCGGATTCAAGGCGGGCATCGTCGACGGGCCAGTGACCGATGTTAACGAGATACGCCGCAATCAGTTCCCAATGTGGAGCCGCGGACGTTCCTCTGTTACTACAAAACTCTACGCCCAGTCGGGCGCTTTCAACATCCCAATTTCCATCGGCGGAGTAACGGTAAAACCTGGCGACGCAGTACTGGCTGACGAAAGCGGAGTAATCATTCTTGACCCGACAGAGGCGAACACCATCGCTGACAAGGCGCTTGCCATGCAGAAAATGGAACTGGATCTGATAGCACGCCTGGAGGCAGGCGAGCCACTAGGGACGATCACTGGCGCCTCCAAAATGGTCGAAGAGCGCCTGTTAGAGTAATGAATATTGATGCGCTCAGAACGCTGGTAAATATCTCGCAATACGGCAACTATCGCCGGGTTGCAGATGCCATGCACATCTCCCAGCCCGCGATCTCGAAACGGATCCGCGGGCTAGAAGAGCACTTCGGTCACCAACTTGTCGAGCGCTCGGGCGCATTCATGCGCTTAACCCCAGCAGGTCAGGCCATTCTTCCCTATTTTCAGCGAATCATAGCCACTTTCGACGAGGCTGGGCAACGCCTTAACGAGCCGGAAAAATGGCAGGGCACCATACGGCTCGGCGCGGTCGACACAATCATTTCCACCTGGCTTACCGACTTCCTCGACTTACACCAACAGCGTTATCCCAATATTAAACTCGAGGTAGTCTCCGCCCCAACGATTGAGTTACTCGATAACCTGCAGCATGGCAATGTGGATATCGCCCTGGTCCTAGGCCCTTCCTATGATCGAGCGCTGGCGGAGGTACCGCTCTGCGTTATGGACGTAGCCTTCTTCGGTGCCTGCGAGCCAGGCAATGACCCGTCTCACCCGCGCAAGATGTCTCCTGAGGCGCTATCGGAGGCCAACATCATCACATTCCCACAAGGGTCACGCCCCTATATTGATGTGGTACAACGCCTGTCGCAACTACGGCTGGCTGCCATGCCCTCCGTTTCGGGCTGTACCTCATTGTTTACCATGCGCACCATGGCAGAACGGGGGCTGGGCGTTATCACACTGCCGCGCAGCATGGCACATGAGGCGCACCTACAAGAACTAGACATAGGAGTGGAGCTGCCCTCCATGGGCTTTGCCGCTGTCTATGAACCTGCCGCCGCGCCATCAATGTACGCACTAACCTGTTCACTGGCGGCCGAGGTGGCCGCTGCTTATGCCCGACGTGTAGGTAGCGGAGTCCACGTGCCCTAGACTTTGGTCTTCCGCAAGAAACAACTAGGGTGGGACAATTGAGTTGCTTGGGCTTTCTGGAACATACACTGACAGTCGATGTAGATAGGCTGAACTTGAACATTAAACACGAGTTAAAATCTTTGCAGATTAGGAAAATGAGGCAGCCCACCTTGCTATGATGTCTCTTATTCAACGCCTACTCACCAGATCAGCGTTTTGCCTCGGGCTGCCCTCATATTTTCCCTTTAGGGAAACATGATTGCCGTCAGCTATTACTTCTACTTACTGGTTGCGCACGAGACTTTCTCCCCCCTTGTACCTCTCATAGAAGCAGCGCTTCTCAAGACTTACGCCAAAAAAAGCCGCCCCAAGGGCGGCCCTCTTAACCGACATCAACAACTTACAAATTAAAGCGACAAAACCTTATCGCCCCGGGCAATACCCGAGACCCCAGTGCGGGCGACCTCAAGAATGCCTACCGGCGCCATGGCTTGAAGGAAAGCATCAAGCTTGCCTGCGTCGCCGGTGATCTGCACTGTATACAGGCTTGGCGTTACGTCGACGATCTGCGCGCGGAAGATATCCACCGTGCGCTTCACTTCATCGCGTGCCGCGCCTAGCGCTTTCACTTTAACCAACATCAGCTCGCGCTCGATGTGGTTGCCTTCGGTGAGATCCACCAGTTTGACCACATCAATCAACTTATTAAGGTGCTTGGTGATCTGCTCGATCACGCGGTCATCGCCCACGGTAGTGACCGTTAAACGCGACAGTGACGGGTCTTCAGTAGGTGCCACGTTAAGCGTTTCGATGTTGAAGTTACGCTGGGAGAACAACCCGACCACACGTGACAGCGCACCCGGCTCGTTTTCTAACAGAATCGAGATGATATGACGCATCAGGTACGCTCCGTTTTAGACAGCAGCATGTCGCGCATGGCACCTAACGGTACCTGCATCGGATAGACGTGCTCATGGGGATCGACCTTCACGTCAAGGAATACCAGCTCGTGCTTATCAGCAAAGGCACGCTCCAGCGCAGGCTCCAGTTCGTCAAGGGTATTGACGGTAATCGCGGTAAACCCATACGCCTCGATTAGCATATGAAAGTCGGGCAGCGACTCCATATAGGAGTGTGCGTGACGCGACTTATAGTTCAAGTCCTGCCACTGACGCACCATGCCTAGCGACGCATTGTTAAGATTGACGATCTTAACGCCCACCCCGTACTGCTTACAGGTGGAGAGCTCCTGCATCATCATCTGGAAGCTGCCTTCACCGGTGATACACACCACGTCATCATCCGGATAGTTCTGTTTGATACCCATGGCAGCGGGGAAGCCAAAGCCCATGGTGCCCAAGCCACCCGAGGTAATCAGCCGGTTGGGTTTATCAAACTTGTAGTACTGAGCCGCGAACATCTGGTGCTGGCCAACATCGGTCGTCACGAAGGCTTCGCCGCGGGTAACCCGGCAAACCGCCTCAACCACTTCCTGGGGCTTAAGCACTTCACCCGGCTTGGAAGGCTCGTAAAGTTTGCCTTCACGGTCGGCGCGCCAGCCATCAATTTTCTGCCACCACTCGGTTAGCGCTTCAGGATGGGCAATGTTGTGCCCTTGCACCAAGCTGATCATCTCGTTGATAACGCTGGAGGCCGGGCCCACGATCGGCACATCGGCACGCACCGTTTTAGAGATTGAGCTCGGGTCGACGTCCACATGGATGATTTTAGCCGTCGGGCAGAACTTAGACGTGCTATTGGTCACGCGATCATCAAAACGCGCCCCAATGGCAATAATCAGGTCTGCGTGATGCATCGCCATATTGGATTCATAGGAGCCGTGCATACCCAGCCAGCCCAAGCACTGCCGGTCACTTTGAGGATACGCACCGATACCCATCAAGGTGGTGGTGATCGGATAGCCCAGTTGCTTGACCAGATCGGTCAGGCCTTCGCTGGCTTTACCCGTTACCACGCCGCCACCGGTATAGAACACCGGGCGCTTGGCTTTGAGTATCATCTCAACGGCTTTTTTAATCTGCCCCGTGTGGCCCCGCGTGACGGGGTTATACGAGCGCATCTTGACCTTTTTCGGATAGATGTACTCATAGCGTTCGGTGGGCGCCGTCATATCTTTAGGAATATCGACTACCACCGGGCCCGGACGGCCTGTAGCGGCTAAATAGAACGCCTTTTTAAGTACTTCCGGTATTTCCGACGGGTGACGAATCGAGAAGCTGTGCTTCACGATCGGGCGTGTCACACCGACGATATCGGTTTCCTGGAAGGCGTCTTCACCGATCAGATGGCTCGCCACCTGGCCACACAGCACCACCATGGGAATTGAATCCATGTAGGCGGTGGCAATACCAGTGACGGCATTGGTGGCACCGGGGCCAGAGGTAACCAGCACGCAGCCGGGCTTGCCTGATGCGCGGGCATAGCCATCGGCGGCGTGGGTAGCCGCTTGTTCGTGACGCACCAGAATGTGCTTCACTTTGTCCTGGCGGAAAAGTGCATCGTAAATATGCAGCGCTGCACCGCCGGGGTAACCATAAATGTATTCGATGCCCTCATCTTGCAAGAAGCGGGCGATCATATCTGCGCCGGAAAGCAGTTCCACTGTATTTCTCCCCTGAAGGTCTCGAGTGCGATCCGCAGGACATCCTGCGGTGTCGAGTGCGGCGGTATGCCGCTGCCGGCCCTTGCCGGCACCTGATGCCAAACCCTGGCAGATGGCCCGGTTAGGGCCTGCACTCTTATCACGGCAGTTCGCCGTGTCGGGGCGTTGGCCAGGTTGGGCGGTTAGCCCAAGCCCGGAAGTCCTTCGGCGGGTAGAGGCCTTAGCCTACCCTTCGCGCGGGGATTAGGGGTTGCCCGTTGAGTCCGCGCCCGCAAATCAGGAACCGACAAGATTCCATTAGCGCCCTTAGCCTGTCAACCTCCGATCAGGCCAAACGCAACAAAGGTCGCAAGAAGCCATTAAAAAAGCCCCGCCAGCAACGCTAGCGGGGCTTTTTGCTTACTCAATTGCGCAAAGTGGCGGCACCAATTATGAGCTAAACACCAGCTTGCCCTCTTCCGCGTTGATATGAATGGTATCTCCAGGGGCAAATTTGCCCCCCAGCAGGTCTTGCGCCAGCGGGTTCTCAATACGGCTTTGAATTGCCCGTTTGAGTGGCCGCGCCCCGTATACGGGGTCGAAGCCCACGACCGCCAGTTGCGCCATGGCCTCTGGGCTAACCTCAAGCTTCAGGTCGTGTTCGGCAAGGCGCACTTTCAAACGCTCAAGCTGAATACCGGCAATCGCCTGAATCTGCTCTTGGCCCAGGGCGTGGAACACCACCACTTCATCGATGCGGTTGATGAGTTCAGGCCGGAAGTGGTTACCCACCACCTCCATGACCATGTTTTTCATTACCTCATAGTCCTGATCTTCGTCACCACTAGAATCACCGCCCATACGCTGGATAATGTCAGAGCCCATGTTCGAGGTCATCACGATCACGGTGTTGCGGAAATCCACCGTGCGGCCCTGGCCGTCGGTTAAGCGGCCATCTTCCAATACCTGCAGCAGGATGTTGAAGACATCCGGGTGGGCTTTTTCCACCTCATCCAGCAGCAGCACCGAGTATGGCTTGCGCCGCACTGCTTCGGTTAAATAGCCGCCCTCTTCATAGCCTACGTAACCTGGAGGCGCACCGATCAAGCGAGCCACGGAGTGCTTCTCCATAAACTCGGACATATCGATACGCACCATGGCCTCTTCGGTGTCGAATAGGAAGTTCGCCAGCGACTTACACAGCTCGGTTTTACCCACCCCGGTGGGGCCGAGGAACAGGAATGAGCCGTTAGGGCGGTTGGGGTCGGCAAGACCGGCCCTAGAGCGGCGTACCGCATTAGCCACTGCCTCGACGGCTTCCTCCTGACCGATTACCCGCTGGTGCAGTGCCTCCTCCATACGCAGCAGTTTATCGCGCTCGCCTTCGAGCATTTTGGAAACCGGAATGCCAGTCCAGCGAGAGACCACCTCGGCGATCTCCTCTTCAGTAACGTTAGAGCGCAGCAGCTGGTGGCTTGAGGTATCCGCCTCGCCTTCGCCGCTTTCGGCAATTTTCTTCTCTAGCTCTGGAATTTTGCCGTACTGAATTTCCGACATCCGCCCCAAGTCACCCTGACGACGGGCCTGTTCAAGGTCAATGCGCGCCTGCTCCAATTCCGCTTTAAACTGAGCAGCCCCTTGAATACTGGCTTTCTCGGCTTTCCAGATTTCATCAAGGTCAGCGTATTCTCGCTCTAGCTCGTGAATCTGGGTATTGAGTGCCTCCAGGCGTTTTTTAGTGGCCTCGTCGGTCTCTTTTTTGAGCGCCTCACGCTCCATCTTGAGCTGAATTAGACGACGATCAAGGCGATCCATCGCTTCCGGCTTGGAGTCCAGCTCCATGCGAATACGCGAGGCGGCCTCATCAATTAGGTCGATGGCTTTGTCGGGCAGTTGGCGATCGGTAATATAGCGAGTAGAAAGCTTGGCTGCGGCAATAATTGCCGAGTCGGTAATATCCACGCCGTGGTGCACTTCGTAGCGCTCTTTCAGGCCGCGCAGAATCGCCACGGTGTCCTCTTCGGAAGGCTCATCAACCAGTACCTTCTGGAAGCGGCGCTCAAGAGCGGCGTCTTTCTCGATATACTTGCGATACTCATCTAGGGTGGTCGCGCCCACGCAGTGCAGCTCACCGCGAGCCAGGGCAGGCTTGAGCATATTACCTGCATCCATGGCACCTTCGGCTTTGCCTGCCCCGACCATAGTGTGCAGTTCGTCAATAAACAGGATCACGCGGCCTTCTTCCTGGGAAAGCTCCTTGAGTACCGCTTTCAAGCGCTCTTCGAACTCGCCACGGAATTTAGCACCCGCCAGCAGCGAGCCCATATCCAGCGAAAGCACGCGCTTATCTTTGAGGCCTTCCGGCACTTCGCCGTTAACGATACGCTGGGCCAGCCCCTCGACGATGGCCGTTTTGCCCACCCCCGGCTCGCCGATTAACACCGGATTGTTCTTGGTGCGCCGCTGCAGTACTTGAATGGTACGGCGAATTTCGTCGTCGCGGCCGATCACCGGGTCGAGCTTGCCGTCCAGCGCGCGCTGGGTAAGATCCATGGTGTATTTATTCAGCGCTTCGCGCTGATCTTCGGCGTTAGCATCGTCGACAGTCGCTCCGCCGCGCAGGCTGTTAATGGCGGCTTCGAGTGATTTACGATTGATGCCCGCGTCTTTAAGCAGCTTGGTAATCGCTGAATTCATTTCCAGCGCTGCCAATAGAACGAGTTCACTAGCAATAAACTGATCGCCGCGCTTCTGGGCTTCGCGATCGGTTAAGTTGAAAAGCTTGATAAAGTCTCGCGACGGCTGCACTTCACCATCGAATTGCCCCACCTTGGGCAGGTTATCTAACTGTTGTACCAACCCATCGCGCAGACGCGAAGGGTTGCCCTCAGCTTTTTCGATCAGGGCTTTAATACCGGTATCTTTGGTGTCAAGCAGGGCCAGCAGCAAGTGCGCTGGGTCTAGCTGATTATGACCGCGGCCAACGGCCAGCGACTGCGCTTCGGCAATCGCACTTTGAAGCTTGGCGGTAAATTTATCAAAACGCATGAAATTCCTCCTGGGGTAGCCGTGCGTTTGGACGCACCGCGTGACCCGATAACGTGTCATTAGACATGCTAAATCACTATTAGCTTGACAAGTTAAATGGCGTCAGTTCCATGCTTTTCAAGAGGTGGCGGTGTAAACCGCTGACTTATGGAAGCCTTAATTCACATTAATTGATCCAGATCACGCTGGCCATTCGCCCAGTGTTGCCGCCATCACGACGATAGGAGTAGAAGCGCGACTCGCAGGCGGTGCAGAAGTGGCCTCCGCTAATGTTATTGACTCCCAGCGCCTCTAAGCGAAATCGTGCAAGTCGATAGAGATCAGCCATGTAATGACCCAACCGATAAGGGCTATGGTCAAAGGCGTCAGCGGTATCCGGGTGAACGGCAACAAAGGCGCCGTAAACTTCTGGGCCAACCTCAAATTGAGCGTTGGAGATAGCAGGCCCTAACCACACCAGAATATCATCTGGGTCAGTGTTCATCGCAGCAATGGTTGCTTCCAGCACACCGCCCGCCAAACCGCGCCAACCGGCATGGGCAACCGCCACCTGGGTACCCGCCCGATTACAGAACATCACCGGCAGGCAGTCTGCTGTCAGCACAACGCATGCGTACTCGCTGGAGGTTGCAAGGGAGGCATCTGCGTCGGCAGCCTCAAGCTGATAAAACTGCTGCACACGGGCGCCATGGGTCTGATTCAGCCACAGCAGAGGCCGCTCATCGCCAATTTCCTTTTGCAGCAAACGACGGCACAACGCCACATGATCAGCATTATCGCCGACATGGGAAGCGGAGTTGAAGGCGGCGAAATCACCCTGGCTAGGCCCCGATTCACGGGTCGTCACAAAGGCACGCACATTGGTCGGGGCCGGCCAGTCGGGCACTAAAAGCGTTGGCCGTAAATTAATGGCATCGCTCATCTCATGGTCTCATTATCTTCGCGCAGGTAGTCCAACAACATTAACAAATCATCAGGGAGGTCTGCCTGAAACGTTAATGTTTCGCCACTTACCGGGTGCTTGAAAATCAACTTACGCGCGTGCAGAGCCTGACGAGGGAACTCGCGCAAGATCTCCTTCAGCGGCTCAGCAGCACCCGGCGGTAACTTGGCGCGACCGCCGTACATAGGGTCACCAATTAAGGGATAGCGAGCATGGGCCATATGCACACGAATTTGGTGGGTGCGCCCCGTTTCCAGCTTACAGCGCACGTGGGTGTGGGCACGGAAGCGTTCAACCACGCGAAAATGGGTAATAGCAGGTTTACCCGAAGCCGTCACGGCCTGGCGTTTGCGGTCTTTAGGGTGACGACCAATGGGTGCATCAATGGTACTACCCGATACAGGCTTACCAATCACGACGGCATCGTATTGGCGTGACACGCTGCGCGCCTGTAGCTGGTCCACCAGCGCTGTCTGGGCGGGCAGCGTTTTCGCCACCATCATCAATCCCGTGGTGTCTTTATCTAGGCGGTGAACGATCCCCGCACGCGGCACTTCCGCCAGTGCCGGATGATGGTGAAGCAATGCATTTAATAGCGTGCCATCCGGGTTGCCTGCGGCAGGATGCACCACCATGCCAGCGGCTTTGTTAATCACCATCACCGTATCATCTTCATATACGATATCCAGCGCGATGTCTTGGGCTTCAAAGCGCGTATCGTCTTCGATGGTCGCCTGAAGCGTCAACACTTCATGGCCATGCAGCTTGGCTTTCGGCTTGGCTTGCGCGCCATCAACCGTCAATTCGCCGGCGTTAATCCACGCTTTTAAGCGCTCACGGGAGTAATCGCTGAACAACTCAGCCGCCGCTTGGTCTAATCGCGCACCGGCTAACGTAGCGGGCACGCGCTGCGTGTCTTCAACTATTCGAGACATGAAAAACCTCTTTAAGACGCAAACCCCCCAGCAAGGCGCAAAAACCAGCCTCGACATGGAAAAATAAGCTTTGACGACACCCGACGAAACGTCGCTAAGCCTGCGTTTTGAGCCGAGGTGTTTTATAGTGGGCGGACTGCGACCTATTCTACCATTTCTACTTATGGCCATCGCCGCTTTTTGGTGATTGAGGCTTGTTTGCAACGAGGATGATGATGCGCGTTTTTTCAGCTGCCAACCGCTTTGGTGCCATAGCCCTAAGCCTTGCCCTTTTAGCGGGCTGTGCGAGTAACGATACCAGCGAAGAAGAGGAAGATGAATTTGCTGGAGTGCAGGAGCGTGAGCTCTATGAATTGGCACGCACGGCTCTAGACGATAACCGCTACCCGATTGCGATAGAGCGCTTGGAAGCACTCGATACGCGCTATCCGTTCGGCGCTCATGCCGAGCAAGCCCAGCTTGAGCTAATCTATGCCTACTATGAAAATAGCAATTGGGAAGAAGCTCGGGCAGCGGCCAGCCGCTTTATTCGCCTTCATCCCGACCACCCCCAAGTGGACTACGCCTACTATCTGAGTGGTCTCTCTGCATGGCAAGCGGGCCGCTTTAGCTTAGAGCGCCTGCGCCTAATCGATATTTCCAAGCGCGATCTAGGCGCTTCCCGTGATGCCTACAATGACTTCCGCGAGCTGATTCAGCGTTACCCGCAGAGTGAATATGCCGCCGATGCTCAGCAGCGTATTGTCTACCTGCGCGAGTTGATGGCCCGCCATGAGCTGCACGTTGCCGACTACTATCTGCGCCGTGGTGCCTATTTAGCGGCCGTTGAGCGTGGTCGTTGGGTGATCGAGAACTACCCTGAATCCAGCGCCACCCGGGATGCGCTGGCCACCATGGTAGAAGGCTATCAAGGCCTAGACATGGATGATCGCGCCGATGAAGTGCTCGCAGTGCTGCGCGAGAACGCACCCAACCATGAGCAGCTGCAGGGCAGTCGTTTTGTTCCCAAGCACTTAGGCCAAAATTACTAACAGGCGAGTACTCAGTCGCTAAGAACTGTACAACAGTTACCTATTAAACCACGCTTCGGCGTGGTTTTTTTTATACAAAAAAAAGCGCAAGTAACTGATTTTGAAGGCCAAGATACAAGCCAAAGGCAAGCAGCGTACAAATAATTATTATTTTCTATACAAATATTATACAGCAATATATGATTAGTCTCTGTTACATAATAAAGCGCCTAAACGGCGCCTGAGGGAGCACTCCATGTCTTTTTTTAACGCCCGTTCCGGCAACACCAAAATAAGCACACGCTTAGCGCTCGGCTTTTCCACTCTTTTGGGCTTGCTAATTATTTTAACAGTCGTGGGTATTTACCAAGTCAATCAAATTGACCGAGACCTAGCGACGATCAACGACGTCAACGGAACCAAACAGCGTTTTGCGGTGGATTGGCGAGGCAGCGTGCATGATCGTGCTATCGTTCTTCGCGATATTGTCATCACAGAAGGCAGTAACAATCTCCCCTCACTTGAAGGAGAAATGGAACGCCTAGGTGACGCTTACCGCTCGGCTACAACAGGTATGCAGCAAGTGACCAGCGAACACGCTGGCACTGCTCAAGAGCAGAGCATCATTAACAGCATTACCGAACAAGAAGAGCTAACACGAGGACTGACCGAGCAGGTAATAGCAGCTCGCCAGGCAGGTGAGTATGCCAATGCCCAAACGCTGTTACTGGAACAAGCGGGCCCAGCTTACGCCGAGTGGCTTAATCGCATTAACCAGTTTATCAATCTCCAACAGCAGTTGAACGACGCCACCACAGCGACAGCCCGCGATACCGCTTCCGGCTTTCAAATGCAGATGTTGGGTCTGACACTGTTTGCGTTACTGGTAGGTGGATTGATCGCGGTGTTCTTATCCCGCCAACTACTACGCGAACTGGGTGCTGAACCGCACGAAGTCAAAGCGTTTGCTGAAGCCATTGGTCGTGGCGAGTTAACCAGCCAGAGGCAGCTAAAGAAAGGCGACACCCGCAGCATTATGGCGTCTCAGGTCGCGATGGCGCATCAGCTACAAACGATTGTGACCCAGGTGCGTGCTTCTGCAGAGGCGGTTGCAAGCAATAGCGAACAAATTGCTGAAGGCAATAACGACCTCTCTTCACGTACTGAGCAGCAGGCCAGCGCGCTAGCGGAGACGGCCTCTGCAATGGAGCAGCTCAACAGCACGGTAAAACTCAACGCTGAAAATTCTGAGCAGGCCAGCCAGGAAGCTTCAAGTGCATCAAGCACCGCCAAGCAAGGTGGCGAAGCGGTCAATCAAGTCGTTGCCACAATGAATGATCTTAATAAGAGCTCTCAGGAAATTGCCGGCATTATCTCTACTATTGATGCAATTGCCTTCCAAACCAATATTCTAGCGCTTAATGCTTCGGTTGAAGCAGCCCGCGCTGGCGAGCACGGCCGTGGTTTTGCAGTAGTCGCAGAGGAAGTGCGTCGATTAGCCCAGCGCAGCGCCGACGCTGCGCGAGAAATAAATGCCCTGATTTCCAGCAATCTTGAGCGTGTTAACCACGGCAATGAGCGCGCAGAAGAAGCCAGCAAATCGACTGAACAGATCGTTGCGGCTATCGAGCGTGTGACTAGCATTATGCAGGAGATCAGTCACGCCAGCGCAGAGCAGAGCACCGGTGTCCAAGAAGTGGGTCGAGCAGTGACCGAGATGGATCAGGTCACCCAACAGAACGCTGCCCTTGTACACGAAAGTGCTACCGCAGCTAACAATTTACGTCAAAACGCTCACTCGCTACTGAATGCCATGGAAGTCTTTAAATTGCCGAATACACTACAAAACGCACAGCCATCGCATACCGCCTTGGCACCTGCGCGTAGTCATTCTACCAACACGCACGCTTTGCCCGCCGCAAAACGTCAGCAGGCAGCACCGGAGTGGGAAAGTTTTTAAATTAAAAATGGTTTTTCGATTAACTGTTTTGAGGGATACGGCTCCTAACCCTTTAGGGCCGTTCTTAATAGCCCTCTCCCAGAGATAACGATGAAGCCCACTCAAAGTCTATTTAAGATGTTCTTGCTACCGATCTTAATGGTAGCGCTTCCCGCACTGTTACTCATGACGATTGCCATGGAAATGCGGGTGAAGCAGTCGCTCGACAAGTTAGACACTATCGCTCAGGTTGCAACAATGTGGCTGGTAATTGGTGTCATGGGTGGGCTGATCGGAGCTGCTTTCTTTTTCGTCTGGCATAGCAATAAGCGTTTAATGATCATCGGAGACGCTATTTTATCGCTCGCCGATAGTCAGCAAAAACTGTCCACTTTCCAGGCGATTGAGCAGATGAGTCGTCAGCGCCGCGGATCTTTAAAGCGCATCGCCATGGCACTTATGACGTTTAAAGATGCAGAAAAGCAACGCCGGGAAGCCGAGGGTAAGGTACACAGATTGTTGTATTACGACCCCCTGACCAAGCTACCCAACTGGCAATTGATGAGAGAGCATCTTCAACATTCGCTTGATAAAAGCCACCAAACAGACACCTACGGTGCGCTGATCTATATAGACGTTGACGATTTTAAACGTATCAACAACAGCTGGGGCCACCGTATGGGCGACAACCTACTCCAGCAGATTGCCGGGCGCCTTACTGGCTTGAAGGTAGAAGGCACCACCATTGGCCGCTTAGGCAGCGATGAGTTCATGGTGATCATCGATGGCTTAGCCAACGAACAGCTAAAAGCGGCCGAGGAAGTTGAGCTATTTGCCGAACAGTTACAGCAAGCGCTAAACCCTTGCTATCGTATGGAAAATAAGAAGCACTTCCTCAGTGTGAGTTTGGGAATCGCGCTGTTTCATGGCGCTCAAGAGAGCGTTGATAGCCTCTTTCAATATTCTAACGCGGCCGTTCATCTTGCCAAACTAACGAGCCCCAACGGGTTACGTTTTTACGATCCGGCAGTGCAAGCCGAACTAGAAGCCAGAACCTCACTAGAGCACGACCTTCGCTTGGCCATCGAGCGACAAGAGTTTGTATTAGTTTACCAATCACAAGTGGATAGCCTTGGACGAACTATTGGCGCTGAGGCATTGATTCGCTGGGAACATCCTCGGAACGGGTTTGTATCGCCGGGTACCTTTATCCCCTTGGCTGAGGAAACGGGCCTAATCGTCCCCATTGGCAACTGGGTATTAGAAGCGGCCTGCGAGCAGTTGGTCGCCTGGGCCAACGACGAGCACACGAAGCACCTCACATTAGCCGTTAACGTCAGCGCCATACAGTTTCAACAGCCCGATTTCGTGGACACCGTGTGCGCCATGCTAACCAAAAGCGGTGCCTCGGCACATCGCCTAAAGCTGGAGCTGACCGAAAGCACAATGATCGGCAAAGTAGATAACATCATTGCCCGCATGCATCAGCTCAAAGCGCTGGGTGTTAGCTTTTCGTTAGACGATTTCGGTACTGGCTACTCGTCGCTGCAGTACCTCAAACGACTCCCCTTAGATCAAATTAAAATCGACCAGTCGTTCGTATGCAAACTCCATAGAGACACAGACGATAAAGCCATCGTGCAAACCATTATTGCCATGGGGCATTCGCTCGGATTACAGGTTATTGCCGAAGGTGTAGAAAACCTAGAACACTGGCGCTACCTAAACGAGCACCAGTGTCATGCCTACCAAGGGTATTACTTTTGCAAACCGGTATCGGCTACCGAGATGGTACTGCGCAGTTTGGCCCCACCACGCATGCTCACCTAATACAGAGGTAGGGCCCGTTATGAAACAGTGCTCGGCTTACTCGCCGGGCTGCCAGCCGTTGACGATCGGATAGCGGCGATCGCGACCAAAGCCACGGGGAGTAACGCGAACACCAATGGGCGCCTGACGTCGCTTATACTCGCAGCGGTCGACAAGCTTCACTACTTTATAGACGTCTTCAGCGTCAAAACCGGCGGCAATGATCGCTTCAGCGCTCATGTCACCTTCGATATAGCTTAATAAGATAGCGTCGAGAATATCGTAATCGGGCAAAGAGTCGCTATCCTGCTGATCCGGCGCCAGCTCGGCACTGGGTGGGCGCTCAATCACCCGCTCGGGGATAGCGGGTGATTGCGTATTGCGCCAGCGGGCCAGGCGATATACCCAGGTTTTATAGACGTCTTTAATCGCATTAAAACCGCCCACCATATCGCCATACAGCGTGGCGTAGCCCACCGCCATTTCGCTCTTATTACCGGTAGTTAGTACCATCAAGCCTTTTTTATTGGAGATTGCCATCAGCAGCACACCGCGACAGCGCGACTGCAGATTCTCTTCGGTAGTATCTCGCTCTGTTCCCGCGAAGCTCTCCGCCAGCGTGCCCATAAAGGCCTCGACCATGGGCTCAATCGGCATGATCTCGTAGTGCACACCGAGCATATTGGCCTGCTCGGCTGCGTCCTGCTTAGAGATATCCGCAGTGTAGTGGTAGGGCATCATCACCGCCTGCACCCGTTGGGGCCCCAGCGCATCAACGGCAATGGCCAGCGAAAGCGCTGAATCGATTCCCCCAGAAAGCCCCAGCACCACACCCTCAAAGCCGCTCTTGTTGACGTAGTCGCGCAGCCCGGTGACTAACGCGCAATAAAGGCTCTCTTCAGGTTCTACCTCTGGGTCAATCTCGCCGGGCTGGGGCTCCCAAATAGTGGCGCTGGTTTGCAAAAACTGAATCGGCATCAGGCCCGCCTGCCAGTACGGCGCCAGCACCTGTAACTGCCCCTTGGCGCTAACGCAGCAAGAGCCACCATCAAACACCAGCTCGTCCTGACCACCAATAGTGTTCACATACACTATTGGACGGTTAACGTCTTGGGCGTGCATCTGCATTAGACGCAGCCGCTCGTTAGGCTTGTCCTGATGATAGGGCGAGGCGTTCAAGGTGATCAGCATCTCAGCGCCTGCTTCGGTTGCGGCTCTAACCGGTGCGCCATCCCACAGGTCTTCGCAAATCAAGATACCCAGCTTGGCGCCTTTATGCTCATACACCAGCGTTTCAGTGCCGGGCGTGAAGTAGCGCTGCTCATCAAACACTTGGTAGTTAGGCAGCGCCTGCTTGGCGTACTCGGCCTCCCACTGCCCGTTGTAAAGCAGACCCGCCAAATTGTAGCAGCGGCCTTCGCGCACACCGGGGTAGCCAATAATCACCAGCACATCACTAGCGACCTTCGATGCCATTAGCGCGCGGGCTTCACGCAAGCGGGTTTCCATTGAGGGACGTAGCAGCAGATCTTCCGGCGGGTAGCCCGACAAAAAAAGCTCTGGAAAGACAACAATATCCGCCCCATGCTCAATCCGCGCTTCGCGCACGGCTTCAATCGCGCGTGCGGCATTGCCGGGAATATCCCCGACCAGAGGATCGAGTTGGGCCATCACCAGCGTTAAGTCTTGCATGGGCGTCAAAATCTCTTGAGAATCTTAAAATAGGGTTACACCGACAGGGTTACACCGACATAGTCGTATTGTCCCGCAAGGGCCGCCAACTGGCAAAGGCTGCGGGTCTATCCTAACGCCTTGTGCCTAGATTCCCACTTCGGGAGACACAAAAGGATGAACCTCTTGATCATTCGGCTGATTATTTTCGCCGTTATATTTTATGCCGGTTTAAAACTCTACGGCATTTACCGGCAACGTAAGCTTGAGCATGAAGCGCAGCATAAAAAAGTCAACCGCCAGGAGGGTGGCAAAATGGTGCGCTGCCGCTGGTGTGAAGTACACGTTCCTGAAGACGAAGCACTGCGTGACCAGGAACAGTGGTTCTGTTCTAGCGCCCATCGAGACCGTTTTCTGCAAGAGCAGCAGGATAAAGGCGGAACACCTTAAGCTGGGATTAATCGCGCTGGCGTAGGCTGGTAAGGCGCAGAGTCAATCAGTGGCTCGCGACCCAACAGCTGATCCGCTAGTAAATGGGTCGAGGCAGGCGCCAACACCAAGCCGTTGCGATAGTGCCCGGCATTGATGTAGACATTAGGCCATTCAGGCAGCGCGCCAATAAAGGGGATGCCCGCTGGAGATCCTGGTCGCAGCCCGGCCCATTGGTGCGCTACTGGGCACGTTGCCAAAGCGGGCAGGATGGCTTCAGCGCTCTGCTTTAGCGACGCCAAAGCCGCCTCATCGGTGCTCTTATCAAAGCCCACCTCTTCCAGCGTAGAGCCGACCAACAGCAGGCCATCTGCACGCGGAATAATATAGCGACCATCCTTTAACACCACGCGCTGCACCAACCCTCTGGGTGCTTGGTAAGCGATCATCTGCCCTTTAACGGGCCTTACCGGCAGTTGCACATTCAGCTGCGACAAGAGCTGTGCGGCCCAGGCCCCGCCGCAAACAATAATGCGCTCAGCCGTTAACGGCCCTTGCGACGTCACTACCCCTTCCACTTGGCTACCGCGCTGGATAAAACCACTGACTTCGCAATGCTCTTTCAGCTTTACCTGGGGCATCGCGGCTAACCGCGCTTTCAACGCTTTGGCTAAACGCGGATTGCGCACGCTGCCCAGCGTTGGCATCCATAGCGCGCTATCGTCAGCCATCGCCACACCAGGCTCTTTAGCGTGGACAAAGTCTGCCCCTACCCGCTCTAGCGGCTTACCCAACTGGCGTGCCCATTGCAGTGCTTTTTCGGCGTCATCTACATTTAGGTAGAGCAACCCCTTTTGGCGATACTCTGGGTCAATGCCGGTCTCTTCCAACAAACGCAGGGCCAAAGAAGGATAAACGCCTTCCGACCAGCGGGAGAGTTGTGTCACCGCGGCGTCGTAACGCCAGGGGTAGAGCGGCGAAACGATACCGCCCCCCGCCCATGACGCCTCTTTACCGCACTCCCCACGATCAACCAGTGTGACCCGCTGACCGGCATCGGCTAGCTGCAGCGCCGTCATCATTCCGATTACGCCGCCGCCAATAATTAAGAAATCGCTCACAACATTGTCCGTTTTGGCTTACATAAAAAAAGCGTAGCGCCGCCTAGTATGACCTATTAATTGCGATGTGTTCGCTGCAAAGGTTTGTACGAAAAGTCGGCTAGCGAGCATAGCGCGGACAGTAACCAGGTCAAGTGAGGAGAGGCGATGAGTAGTTCTCACGTCAAGACGCACACCACACCTGAAAGTGGATTCACGCTGCTTGAGCTACTGATCACACTGCTGTTGGTGGGCATCATCGCCGCCTGGGGTCTGCCCAGTTTTCAAGCATTGGGGGAGCGTACCGCGCAGACTAGCGAGGTCAATCGATTCCAGAGCGCGTTTTCATTAGCGCGCAATACGGCGATTAGCCAACGTCGCCAGTTGACGCTTTGCCCAGCCTCCGAAAACCGCCAGGCCTGCGCTAATAACTGGAGTAGAGAGCTAATGATCGTGCGGGGGGATAAAACCGATAGCATCACTGAAGACGACATTCTGCGTATTGTACCCGCACAACAAGGTACGCAGGTGGCCTACAGCCGTGGCTGGTCGCGAATCCGTTACAGCCCTTTAGGCTATACCAGCGGTTACAACGGCAGTTTTACTATTTGTTCAAGCAGCGGCGCCAAAGGTAAGAAGCTGGTACTGAGCCAATTGGGCCGCCTTAGGATTGCTGAAGCGCCTATCGATTGCTAGGCGCTCCACGCGACTGAGCTTTTACCCGGCAATACCGTCTAGATAGCGCTCTGCATCCAGCGCGGCCATGCAGCCACTGCCCGCCGAGGTAATCGCTTGACGATAAATGTGATCCATCACATCGCCGCAAGCAAACACGCCCGGCACGCTGGTCGCGGTTGCATTGCCTTCCAGGCCAGAATGCACCTTGATGTAGCCGCCGTTCATGGTCAACTGACCTTCAAAAATGCCGGTGTTGGGGCTATGGCCAATGGCGATAAACAAACCAGGCGCATGAATCTCTTTGCTTGAACCATCTTTAGTGGATTTAACCCGCACTCCCGTAACGCCGGAGTTATCACCGAGCACTTCCTCGACTTCCTGGAACCACTCAAGGGCGATCTTGCCTGCCTCGGCTTTCTCAAACAGCTTATCTTGGAGAATTTTTTCCGCCCGCAGGGTGTCCCGACGGTGTACCAGGGTCACTTTGGAGGCGATGTTAGAGAGATAGAGCGCCTCTTCCACGGCGGTATTACCCCCGCCCACCACAATGACTTCCTGATTGCGGTAGAAAAAGCCGTCGCAGGTGGCACAGGCCGAAACCCCTTGCCCCATAAACTGCTGTTCGGTAGGCAGCCCCAAGTAACGTGCGCTAGCACCCGTCGCTACAATTAGTGCATCGCAGGTATAAACACCGCTATCACCCTTTAAGGTGAAGGGTTTTTCACCTAGGCTGACCTCATTGATATGATCAAACAGCACTTCGGTATTGAAACGTTCAGCGTGCTGCTTCATGCGCTCCATTAACTCCGGGCCTTGAACCCCTTGAGCGTCACCCGGCCAGTTATCCACATCGGTTGTGGTGGTCAATTGGCCACCCGCCTGAATACCGGTAATCAGCAGCGGCTTCAGGTTTGCCCGTGCGGCATATACAGCCGCCGTATAGCCCGCAGGGCCGGATCCAAGAATAATCAAACGCTCATGACGAGTTTCCATGACACCACCTTGTAAATATCTGACTGATAGCTTTGCCGATAGCTGTGTTAAGAGCTTTATAAAAAATTAGCCACAGAGTCTGCCTGAAATGGTGCCAAGTACAAGCTATTGCAAGGTTTCGTCTACGCTATTAGGCGAAGAAACCTTGAAAGCCCCTGTGCAAAGACCCATGTGTTATTACTAAATCAACGCCATACTAGGGAAATCCATAAAAGAAAGATCGTGACCGTCACGCTGAGCGCAGCGCTCAGCAACATGAGGAGAGAGATATGAGCAAGATACCCGATACGCTAAGCACCCTAGAGGTGGGCAGTAAAACGTATCACTACTACAGCCTGCCCCATGCGGCCGACACCCTGGGCAGCATTGACCGCCTTCCCAAGACGCTCAAGATTCTACTCGAAAACCAGCTGCGCTTCGCCGATGACGAAAGCGTTGATCAAGAAGATATGCAGGCCCTGGTCGACTGGCAGACCGAGGGCAAATCCAGCCGAGAAATTGGCTATCGCCCGGCACGGGTACTCATGCAGGACTTTACCGGCGTGCCCGGCGTGGTGGATTTGGCCTCCATGCGTGCCGCGGTTGAAAGCCTGGGCGAAGACCCGGCGAAGATCAATCCGCTATCACCTGTCGATCTCGTTATTGACCACTCGGTAATGGTCGATAAATTCGGCAATCCTGCCGCGTTCCAAGAGAACGTCGATATCGAAATGCAGCGCAACCGCGAGCGCTATGAGTTTCTACGCTGGGGCCAGCAGGCGTTTGACAACTTTAGCGTCGTGCCCCCTGGCACCGGTATCTGCCACCAGGTCAACCTGGAGTACCTAGGCAGAACGGTATGGATCAAGGACGAAGACGGCAAAACCTTTGCCTACCCCGACACCCTCGTCGGCACCGACTCCCATACCACCATGATCAACGGCCTGGGCGTACTTGGCTGGGGCGTGGGCGGTATTGAAGCCGAAGCAGCCATGCTTGGCCAACCGGTTTCAATGCTAATCCCCGAAGTGATTGGTTTCAAACTCACCGGCAAGCTACGCGAAGGTATTACTGCCACTGACTTGGTACTCACCGTTACCGAAATGCTGCGTAAAAAAGGCGTAGTGGGTAAATTTGTCGAGTTCTACGGCGATGGGTTGAAAGACCTGCCGCTGGCGGATCGTGCCACGATCGCCAATATGGCCCCTGAGTACGGTGCTACCTGTGGTTTCTTCCCGGTGGATGAAGAAACCCTGAACTATATGCGCCTAACGGGGCGTGAGGATGAACAAGTCGCGCTAGTGGAAGCTTACAGCAAGGCCCAAGGGCTATGGCGTGAACCTAATGACGAGCCGATTTTCACCGACGCCCTAGCACTGGACATGACCGAGGTAGAGGCCAGCCTGGCCGGCCCCAAACGTCCCCAAGACCGCGTGGCGCTGAAAGACATGGCGGCGGCCTTTGACAAGTTCATGCAGGAAGACGTCAACGCGGATGCCAGTGCAAAAGGGAAACTCTCCTCTGAAGGTGGCCAAACCGCTGTAGGGGCGGAACGTAGCTTCGAGCATGACACCAGCCAAGCCGTTAAGCTTGATGATCATGATTTCAGCCTCGATCCCGGCGCGGTGGTGATTGCGGCGATTACCTCGTGCACCAACACCTCTAACCCCAGCGTGATGATGGCCGCCGGGTTGCTGGCCCGTAAAGCGCGTGAAAAGGGATTAACCACGAAGCCCTGGGTGAAAACGTCACTAGCACCGGGTTCCAAAGTGGTCACCGATTATCTGGAAGCCGCTGAATTAAACGACGACTTGGATGCACTCGGCTTCAACCTGGTCGGCTACGGCTGCACCACCTGTATCGGCAACTCCGGCCCCCTGCCCGATGAGATCGAAAAAGCGATCAACAGCGGCGACCTCGCCGTGGCGTCGGTGCTCTCCGGTAACCGTAACTTTGAAGGCCGCGTACACCCGTTGGTCAAAACCAACTGGCTGGCTTCACCGCCTCTGGTGGTGGCTTATGCCCTGGCGGGTAACGTCCAGCTTGACCTTACCCAGGAGCCGCTTGGCAAAGACAGTAACGGCGACCCGGTCTACCTCAAAGATATCTGGCCCAGCCAGGCCGAGATTGCCAGCGCAGTTGAGCAGGTCAACACCGCCATGTTCCGTAAAGAGTACGGCGCGGTGTTTGAGGGTGACGACGTCTGGAAAGCCATCGACGTCTCAGAAAGCAAGGTCTACCAGTGGCCTGAATCCACCTACATTCAGCACCCGCCCTTCTTCGAAGGCATGGGCCGCGAGCCGGATGCCATTGAAGATGTGCACAGTGCCCGTGTACTTGCCATGCTGGGTGATTCGGTGACCACCGACCATATCTCCCCTGCCGGTGCCATCAAGCCTGACAGCCCTGCCGGTCACTATCTGCAAGAACACGGCGTCAAGCCGGTCGACTTCAACTCCTACGGCTCACGCCGGGGTAACCATGAAGTCATGATGCGCGGCACCTTCGCCAACGTGCGGATCAAAAATGAGATGCTCGATGGTGTGGTTGGCGGTGAAACGCGCCACGTACCCAGCGGTGAGCAGATGGCCATTTACGATGCGGCCATGAAGTACAAAGAGGAAGGCAAACCGTTGGTCGTCATCGCCGGTAAAGAGTACGGCACCGGCTCTTCAAGGGATTGGGCGGCCAAAGGCACCCGTTTGCTGGGCGTTCGCGCGGTGATCGCCGAATCCTTCGAGCGTATTCACCGCTCTAACCTGATCGGCATGGGCGTTGTACCGCTGCAGTTTGCCGAAGGCGAAAGCCGTAAAACGCTGGAATTAACCGGGGATGAAGAGATTTCGATTGCCGGTTTAAGCGACCTGACGCCGGGTGGTACGGTCAAAGTCGTGATCAAAAATGCCGAAGGGGAACGTAGCGTTGATGCCAAGTGCCGAATTGATACGGTAAACGAGCTGGCTTACTACCGTCACGGTGGTATCCTTCACTACGTGCTGCGCAAGATGATCGGCGCAGCCTAAAGGGTAAAACCTACCAATGCTTGCATGCCCCCACCTCGGTGGGGGCTTTTTTTTAGCCAAACGCTTAAAAAGCGCGGCGACGATACGTGCGGTAATCCGGTGTCCAGGACGCTTGTTCGATTAGCTCACGCAGCGTTGTGCCACTGGTTTTTAACGCTACACCGTTCTGCTGTGCCTGGGCAGCGACTTCAAAGGCAATCGACTTACTGATATCGCGAATACGCGAAAGCGGCGGCAGCAAAGCACCTTTGCCCTCTTTAACCAGCGGCGCTTCACGAGCCAGCGCCCGCGAGGCGCTCATAAGCATCTCGTCGGTAACTCGATTGGCACTGGCAGCAATCACGCCCAAACCTATGCCTGGGAAGATATAAGCATTGTTGCACTGGGCAATCGGATAAGTACGGCCATTGTAAACCACCGGCGCAAAGGGGCTGCCGGTGGCTACCAAGGCTTGTCCATCGGTCCAGCGAATAACATCCTCTGGTACGGCCTCTGCCTGGGAAGTAGGGTTAGATAGCGGCATGATGACCGGGTGTTCACAGCCCGCATGCATGGTGCGCACTACCTGCTCGGTAAAGATACCGCGCTGGCCGCAAACGCCGATCAATACCGTCGGTTTGATCTGCGCAATCGTCTCTTCCAGACCCTGACCATTCCACCCGGCGACTAGCGAAGGGTCGTGGGCTAAACGTCGCTGGAAGTCGCGCTGCCACTCCTGATCGCTGGTCATCAAGCCATCACGATCAACAACGAAAATGCGCGCCCGAGCTTCACTTTCGGTCAAGCCTTCGGCTTCCATGGCAACGACCACCTGCTCGGCAATCCCACAGCCCGCCGAACCGCCACCGACAAACACGACACGCTGCTGGGCAATGGTTTCATCCCGGGCCTGACAAGCGGCCATCAATGTGCCGACCACCACAGAGGCGGTGCCCTGCACATCGTCATTGAAGCAGCAAAGCTCGTTGCGGTAGCGCTCTAGCAGCGGCACCGCATTGGCCTGGGCAAAGTCCTCAAACTGCAGCAGTACGTTCGGCCAGCGGCGCTTCACAGCGGCAATAAACTCCGCCATGAAAGCATCGTACTCTTCCTGCCCTACCCGCTCATGGCGCCACCCCATGTACATGGGGTCATCCAGCAGCGCTTTGTTGTTAGTGCCCACATCAATCATGATCGGCAGTGTGTAAGCGGGGCTAATGCCGCCACAGGCGGTATACAGCGCCAGTTTACCAATCGGGATGCCCATGCCACCGATCCCCTGGTCACCCAAGCCTAGTATGCGCTCACCATCCGTCACCACGATCACTTTGACGTTATCTTTGGTGGCGCTGCGCAGAATGTCATCCATATGTTCGCGGTCAGGATAGCTAATGAACAGGCCGCGGTGGTTACGGTAAATATTGGAAAATTCCTGACACGCCTGCCCTACCGTTGGGGTATAAATAATCGGCAGCATCTCTTCAAGGTGCTGGGATACGAGCCGGAAATAGAGCGTTTCGTTGTCATCTTGAATGGCGCGAAGATGTATATGCTTCTCAAGACTGCTATGGCATTGCTGGTACTGGCGATAGGCACGCTCTAGCTGATCTTCAATGGTTTCCACCTTTTGCGGCAGCAAACCAATCAGGTTAAACGCCAAGCGCTCCTGCTGAGTAAACGCGCTGCCTTTGTTCAATAGCGGCATTTCGAGCAAAGAAGGACCGGCGTAAGGAAGGTATAGGGGGCGTCTACTCTGGGTAGTCATAAGCACTCTCTTTTTTATATCAATCACTGCTGCAATGCAGCAATATCGGGCGTTCGCGGCGTTTGAGCGTAATGTAACATGCTCCTGCGACAAAGGTGGAAGCGCGCAACCATGTCGATAAAAAAACGCCTCGGTTTAGTCGTCCTAAACCGAGGCGTAATGACGCTATTCGCTATTCCGCAAACAACGCTATTAATGATGTCTTAGCACGTTTTAGCGGTGGGTTTGCGGCCCTCTACGCCAGCGAAGAAAAACGGCCGTAGCTTAACGCCGACCATGTTGCCCGCAAACGCCGCTACCAGCCATACCCAACCGTGGAGGCTGCCAGACGCAATACCGCTGAAATAAGCGCCAATGTTGCAGCCATACGCTAAGCGAGCGCCATAACCTAGCAAGATGCCACCGATGACCGCGGCCAAGATAGACTTCAGCGGAATCCTAAAGTTAGGCGCAAAGCGCCCCGCCAAGCTGGCGGCAGCCAGTGCCCCGAGCATAATGCCCACGTTCATGACGGTAGTGATATCACTCCAAACGCTGGCTTCAAGGGCCGCTGTATTGCCAGGAGACTGCCAATAACCCCACTGGCTGACATCGCCGCCCACCAGCTCAAAGCTTTTAGCCCCCCACAGCGCAAACGCAGAGGTAATTCCCCACGGGCGCCCTGCCAGTGCCAAGGTGGCAAAGTTCAGCAGCGCTAGCGCGACGGCACCAGCAATCAAAGGCCAAGGCCCCGTCAGCCAACGCTCATAGCCATGCTTATCGACCATGGGCGCCTGCTCTAACTGACCATGGCGGCGCTTCTCCATCACCCAGGTGAAAGCAGCAATTGCAGCAAACAGCACGAGACTAATCGATATGCCACCACTAACCCCGGCAACGTTAACCAGCGATACCGGTTGAAAGGCCGGTAAGCTCTGCCACCAGGCAAAATGCGCGGTGCCAATCACCGAGCCGACAATAAAGAACACCAGAGTAATCAGCATGCGTGCGTTACCACCGCCCGCGGTGAAAAGCGTGCCAGAGGCACAGCCGCCGCCCAACTGCATGCCCACCCCGAACAGGAACGCCCCTACCAACACAGAGATACCAATGGGAGCAACGAAGCCGCGCACCTCGGTACCAAACAGGCTACCTGCGCCCAGCGCCGGGAAAAACAGCACCACGGCAATCGCCAGCATCACCATTTGTGCCCGCAAGCCACGTCCCCGCCTTTCAGTAATAAACACGCGCCAAGCCGAGGTAAAACCAAACGCGGCGTGATACAGCACCATGCCAAACAGCCCGCCGACAATCATTAGCAGACCAATGTTGGCGTCAAAGACAACCCCAATAAGCAATGCTCCCAGCACAATCGCCGCTGTGGCTATCATCGGCACGCGGTAGCTCTGCGGCGACGCAGCAGCAGCCGTTGTAGACATACACTCACCTTTTTCAATGCTAAAAGCGCCTGCTAATAAACAGACGCTCTCAGACAGTATGGATTAATGGCTATAAGCTTAACGCTGCTCTCATAGAGCGTAAAACTATTTATAAACCGTTTGATATTACGTTTTTATCTAGCTATGGCACGTCTTCCTCACGGGTGACGTAAAGACGATTAATCAATACAAATGCCACGACGGTCAGCGGTGCGGCCAATAGCAAACCCGCTACACCAAATAGGGTACTTGCCGCAAACAGCGAAAATAATAGCATCGCAGGGGGTAGGCTGACTGCACGCTGCTGTACCAGCGGCTGTAAAATATTGCCCTCTATTTGTTGAATAACCGTATATGCAATCAGTACAAACAACGTGGTTTGAGGACTCACGGTGAAGGCAAGCAACAGCGCCGGGATAGCAGCGATAAGAGGCCCTACTAACGGTACAAAATCCATTAGCCCTGCAATTAGCCCCAAGGCAATTGGCGCTGGCACCCCTAACAACCACATGCTTACCCCAACTAACAAACCGGTAATCACCATAGCCACCAACTGCCCGCCAAGCCAAAAACGCAGCGCCTTGCCGCTCTCATCGAGGGCCTCAGCCAAACGTGGCCGACTTTTAATCGGTGCAAGTAGTAATAACCCACGGCGATAAACACCGGGCTGGGCAGCAAAATAAACCATGCCGACAATGAGCGCGAAGAAGCTGACAACACTGCCTCCCATCGAGACCACAACCATGCCAACCTGAGAAATACCGTTTTCTAAAACGCCACCTGCCCGATCAGCGGCATCATTAATCAATGGTGCTAACTGCGTACCTTCAAGCCGCTGCTGTAGCTGTTCCCACGCGTCAGGTAACAGAGCCATCAGTGATTCCAGCTCAGAAGACACCTGCGCGCCAAATGCCCAGCTAATTAAGCCCAGCGCCAGGGTTAGCGTAATAATCACCGTCGTCAGCGCAAGCCAACTGGGTGCCCCTAGCCGCAAAAGCGGCATCATACACGTTTGCAATATACAGGCGCCCACCACCGCGCCAAAAATCAAGATAAGTAGGCCAACCAGCTTCCAAAGTATTAACGCGACGACCGCCAGCGTTAATGCAATCAAAGCACACTCCGTAAACGTCTGATGCCGATACCTTGATCGCATACAATATCCCTTTGTAGATGCCTTGATACCGCCAAGCTATTGTCAAAATGAGGAAGATGCTTGACCTGTGAGAGGCACTATAGAACATCAGTTGTGATAGCGAGCCAGTTTCGAGGCTGCGATTGGTTTGATCTAAATGAAAATCTTCGCAGGGAACTTTCACATTGCAGCATTTTGTGTTGTGGAAGGTATGCACGCCCTCGAAGGGCACGATGATAGGCGGCTTTCCGTCGCCCGGCGCAAGGGCGATATCGTGACGCTAGCGGTGGAAGCGAGGCGGGCAAGGCTCAAGCAGCACCTCCTTAGTGAGAGTAGCTCAGCGGATCGCTCTTCATCGCTATCAGACCATTGGCTATAACTCCCCCTGCTACTGCGATAAAGCCAAATCCTAAGGTTTTTGCACCAAGTCTGTATATTTGACAAATAGAGTAAAGAGCGAATAGGAGGCGCTCAAGATAACCAAGGTCCAGCTTGTCCATAACGCCCACCCAACAAAACTAATCGTGCTTACTGATAAAGGCTTTCCAAATACTCAGCAGATTGTTTAGGTGGTTCGGGTAGCAAAATGCGCCATTCCCCCTCATATTTAGCCAAACTATCCTCAAGCGCTTCTTTCTCGCCATTTCCAGTAAGATAATCGTAGTTTATTCTGGCACGGCTTTCGTCCAAAAAAACGACCGACTTAATATCAAGATTTTCTAAACGCGCTGACTCAATCAGCACCGGTAAAACGCTCACCATAGCGTTATCAAGGCGAGCAGATATCTCAATACCCGTTAACTCATGAGCTTTGTCGTCTGGGACACCTTCAAAAAACACCTCCACAATTGGGTGCTGTTCACTACGCGGATTGCTCTTTGCCTCAATAAGTACAGGGAGAGTATATTCTTCGTAGTCATTCAAATGTTTCGGGTGGACAAACGTAGCTGCCCTATGAAAGTCTGAATTTGAATACGCTTCCAGATATTCGAAAAACAACTCAACCACTTCGTCTTTCTCGCCCTCATTTTCGGCCACAGCTACCGAAAAGCTAGTCAGCATAACTGTAGAAAGCATAAGATATCTGATGATCTTTATCATTCTTGAGCCTATCTAAATGATTAATTATGGGGTTCCGGATGGTGGAAGCGCCTATGACATTATCCTCGGCTAACAGCTAGGCGCGAGAATACGTCTCAACTGCTTCTTCACAACGTTAAGGTGACTTGAGCGCTAAGCAGATAGGATTGATTTTGTTCGCCTCGGAGGAAGAGGACACCATCGCTCACACCGTTGGAATCACGACCGCCACGACAACCCAAATAGGCACTAGGCCCAAGAAACTGCCGATCCCCACCAAAAAAACGGCTAATCCAGCGATAGTGACCCAAGTGCTGCCTTTCCCTGTCACCTTATCGACATGTGTAAGATGAGCGACCAAATCGACCTGCTGATCTTCATTGTGTGAGCCTTCATGGTGGCATTGTGGGCAAGTAAACGAATGCCCCTCTTTGAGCGTGGTGACCTGCTTCCCCTTAGTTGCCCATGAATGGCTACACTGGCCACAGGTCACGATGGCCAGCGCATCAAAAGGCCAACGTTCTTTTTTTCGTCACGTCGTTCATAACGTCATCCTTGTCGTTGACCATTGGTGATTATGCCCGCTCCGCCTTTGCCCGGAACGGAAACGACGGATAGGGAGCTTGTTCGGCAGATGGGGCCGCTACCCCAAAGCGTTTTTCGATATCGCCCATCTCCACAAACTTTTCGCCACGTTGGTAAGCGGCGCGCAGGTGTTCGCTGAGTTCGTTAACAACTGCCGACGGCTTGGCCCACTGGGCCAGCGCCCCTGGCAGGCCACCTACGCTGACCATAATGCCAGCACCCGGCAGCGTGCAACCAGGTCGCTGAGGGTCCGGCGGCAACAGTCCAAAGTTGTAGCCAAAGCCGGTGACTGCCCCAGGCCCCAAGTTGGGATTAAAACCGCATACCGAGACGACATCTTCCCAGGGCACAATGATGGCTGGCTTTCCTCCGCCTGGAGCAAAAGCCACCTCACGACGCTGGCGGTGGAAACGAGTGGGGACAGCCTCACGGAACTTAAAGTGGTAGTGGGCTTTGATTACTAGGGCTAATGTAAGGAATATCGCCCCCCCATAGCCCCATTCCGAGAGTAATGTCGAAGAAGGCCATAAACTCACTGGCAAAAGAGAGTTCTCCGTTAGAAGTTAGCCAACCGAGTACCAAAGGAGTAAGCACAACAATCCACAGAGAACTAATAAAGGCCCCCCCTAGTACCACTTGCCATGTAAAGGGTGAAGGGAGACTGCCGCCAAAATCCAGATAAGCATCGTTTACTTCCCCAATCGCCTGGTTAAAATCCAGGGGGGCTGTTCCCGTGGGTAAGGGAGTCGGCGACAGGTAAATAACCTTGCCACCTGGGAAGGGCTCGATATCACCGGCCCGGTGGGGCTAGAGGATATCCGGGCGCGGCG
This sequence comes from Halomonas alkaliantarctica, assembly GCF_029854215.1. Lineage (NCBI taxonomy): Bacteria > Pseudomonadati > Pseudomonadota > Gammaproteobacteria > Oceanospirillales > Halomonadaceae > Vreelandella > Vreelandella neptunia. The sequence goes on from NZ_CP122961.1 coordinate 3,509,678, forward strand.
AGTCTGGTGTCTTCTGGCTCATAACTGACATCCTTGTCGCGTTAACATGATCATGCTTTGAGCCCCTGCCACCGGTAGGGCGACATCGGGTGCTGCATATATGGGGCTAGGTATGGATTGTCTCGGCGTCTTCCCCACCCTGGTTAAATACCCTATGTAACTTGGCTCGCCCCAGGTAATTGATCATCGGCAATGCCAGCAGGCTCGAAGGGGCAGTGGGTAAGGCGCCGATAGCGAGGAGTACCATAGCGGGGATGGACCACTTCTTTTGGCCAGGCTTGTAAGCATAAGATATCAATGCGAGTCCTAAGAGGACGGAGGCCACACAGCCCAGCAGATAGGGGTAGAGAAATCCGACATTATTGTGAGTGGTATATAGCAACCCACCGCCGGCAACCAAAACAACATAAAGAAGAACACAAGCTACGCCGGTATCCGGACTGACCTCCTGTTGGTGGATGCCCCGCTCCTTCAGAAAGTCAAACAAAGGGGTTTGGAGCACCCCCGCATGCTTCGTGTGGACGATGCCTTCCTTCGCACTCATCCCAAACAGCTGCTTGTTGCTGGCATTTCGAATTTCACCAATACCGGCCTTGCTGGGATCATCGGTCTTTCGTCCATTCTTTGTTCTGAGTATTAGCTTTAGAGAGTCGTCATGGCTCACTAGCCGGTCATACAGCGATTGGATAAACTCAATGTCAAAAGACTTCTTAAAACTTAATGGAAACACGCAAACGCCCCTTAAAATGGTGCCGAGCACCTAACTGTCGATTGAATAGATAGCTTTCAGTTATGTGGCTGATTTCAGACTTATCGTCAGATCCGGCTGATTATCGAATAGCATTTTTAGTAAAGAAAAAGCCAACAGCCCGACGGGCATATAAAGCATAAAGCCGATTCCGCCGAATGAGAGGGAGACGATAAGTCCTACGATGATGTAGGGCACCATAAAGACAAACATTGCCTTTCCGAATTGCTCTTTTTTCTTCATTGTGATCGTTAGACGATCCTTGTCTTCGGTTTCGATCAATAGATCGCTTTCACAATGCGGGCAAGTGGCCGTATCGGCTTTCAAAAGCCCATTAATCCACTGCGACTCCTCGCAAAAACAAGAGCCACATGCGGGGCATTCAAAATCAATACTTTCAATTAATGCTTTATCTTGCTTTTCAATAGGTTCTTTTTCATTCACTGCTTTAGCTCTCCTCTGCTGGGTTATTGATTCATTACTGTCGAGCATGCTCTCGGCCTGACATGCCTATTACTTCAAGCTGAAAGTGTCGTTTCTTCTAGTTAGCCCTTGGCGAAGCTGTAGTGGGTGTGTTCACCCAGGCTGGTGAGTATTTAATTGGGCAGCAGCGCTCTGAAAGGCAGTCGCTGCCTTCCGAAGCGGATAAATGGATGTTTGTCTTATTAGCGCTTAGCGCGGGTTATCGTCGCTCTGCTGCTGATCCGTTGAATCCACTGACGGTGTCGCTTCCGACCGGTCAAGGAATTTACCGGCCTTCCAGGGAAAGTGGCCAAAGGCATTGACGTTTTCGGGTTCGCCCTTACGGGTTTCGCGGAAGTTGGGCACAGAGAGCTCCATCAGGTCTGAGCGGCCGCCCCAGTGGGTAGCATCCACCTCGGCGCGGTGCGCCTCACGCAGCACCTTGAGCTTTTCCTCGCTGCTATTGGCATATAAATCGCGCCAGTAAGTCGCGAGGCGGCCGCGTTTACCCTCTTCGTCGTAAGCCTTGGTGGTCGGGTCTAGGTGACGGAAGGGTTCTAATTCGGGTACGTCCGGCAGTGGCTGAGAGACATCCATATAGCGCTGCAGCATATCCCAGGCGGCGTATAGCTGGGCGATACTGCCATCCACGGCAAAGCTAAATTCCAGTGGGTTATTAGTAAGCGGGTCAGGGCTACGATGAGGGTAGCGGTGGATTACTTTGAACGAGTGAAACTGTGACCCTTGGGTGCCTACCCGCATTTCGATATAAGCATCGAACTCATAGAAGGGGAAGTCACCTCGAGAGGTCATGACCATGCCAGTGCGTCGACAAAAAGCATAATCATCTGACCAATTGCGATTGCCTTTGTAGAATTTTAACTCATACTTTTCCCAAAGCTTAAGAAGAAGAGTCGCGCCTCCACAAAAGGCCGATACTATGGCAAGAGGAATAAAAGCTTGTAACAAAGTATCGGCCGCAAAGATAAAAAGTATTGTGCAAAATGCCATTATTCCCGTGAACATACCCCCCCCCACACACCACCACCCGTTCGAATAAAGCTAAAACCATGGGAGTAGATAACAAAGATAAAGCGTAACAGGCGATAAAGAATGCCTATATTTTCATCAACCCGCTTTGACCAGCGCCTCTCATTGATCATGGTGTAGTCATGATAGTCGCCACCGATATATTTATAATCCCGAAACCAGCTTTCCGAGTATTGATAAGTAGTGGGGTTTACCCCCAGATAACTGCCCCAAGGCAAGCGGGTTTCGAGGATGCACCCGCGCAGCATTTCGTTTTTGGGTGCATAGCTCTGATCGGGAATGGCGTCGGCTCGAAAGGCGGTCTCGGCATAATGTTCATGCTGCTGTTCCGTCTGGTTCATACTCCCGCTCCTTGCTTGTTCCATACCCGCTTAGGCCACGCTACCGCCAGGGAAGGCCACCCGCGGCCTTCCAGAAGAATGGATTGATGACGACTTATCTTGGCCGTTACTGGTTGTCAGGTTTGTTCTGCTGGGATGCAGCTTTTGCTTCAGCGCGCTCGACAAAGCGGTCGGTTTTATTGGGGAAGCGGCCGTAGGCGTTCACGTCTTCGGGCTCAGCGGTGTAGCTGTCGCCATAGCCGGGCACGGATTGGGCCATCAGGTCCGGGCGGCTACCCCAAGGCGCGGCGGCGACAACCTTTCGGTGCTCCTCGCGCCATTGTTTCAGTTCCTTCTCGCTGGCCTTGGCGTAGAGATCCCGCCAGTAGGTGGCTGAAAGGCCGCGCTTACCCGCCTCATCGAAGGCCTTGGTCGTGGGGTCGAGGTGACGGAACGGCTCCAACCGAGGGATATCAGGCAGTGGCTGGCTGACATCCATGTAGCGGCCCAGCATGTCCCACATGGCATAGCGCTCGGCGATACTGCCGGTATCGGTGGGGAAGGTGAACTCCATCGGCAAGCCACTGTGCTTGTCCTTGCTAAACTGGGGATAGCGATGACGCACCTTGAGGGTGTGACGTTGACTGCCCTTCATATCCGCGGCCATCTCGATAAAAGCGTCGAATTCGTAGAAGGGAAAATCCCCCTGAAAGCTTTTGACAAGACCCGAACGACGACAGAAAGCAACATCATCCGACCAGTTCTGGTTACTCTTGTAGAAACGAATACTATGTTTCTCAAACAGGGTTTTAAATACAGTCGCCACACCACACACACCTACCGTAATAGCTAGAGGCGTTAGCGCAGCCAAGATAGTATCTGCGGCAAACAAAAACAAAATCGTGCAGACTGCAACTATACTAGTGAAAAACCACCCCCCCCCTTACCCCCACCCGATGCAATAAAACTAAATCCATGACTAATAACGACAAACCAAAAGCGAAAAAAACGATAGACTAGGCTGATGTCTTCATCGACGAACTTTGACCAACGCAACTCGTTTATATGATTAAAGTCATGGAAATCATGCTCGCCCATATACTCGTAGTCACGATACCATCCTCCAGAATATTCATATTCAAATTCCGATGGATTAATGCCTACATAGTGACCCCAAGGTAGACGGGCGACGTCAAAGTTACTGCCCAATTTCCCCCAAACGCTTTTTTCAGGCGGTGGCGCTTGGCGGGGAATGGCGTCGGCCCGAAAGGCGGTCTCGGCATAGTGATCTTGTGGCTGTTCCGTCGAACTCATACTACGGCTCCTTGTTTGTTCCATGCCCGTTTAGCCACACTACCGCCAGGGAAGGCCATCAGCGGCCTTCCAGAAGCAAGTCTTGATAACGCTGTTGTGGTGTCGTTAATCGCTATCGCGTTTGTTTTGCGGGAAAGCGTCGTTTGCTTCAGCGCGCTCGACAAAACGGTCCGACTTGCTGGGAAAGCGGCCGTAGGCGTTAACGTCTTCGGGTTCTGCGGTATAGCTGTCGCCATAGCCGGGCACGGATTGGGCCATCAGGTCCGGGCGGCTACCCCAAGGCGCGGCGTCGACAACCTGTCGGTGCTCCTCGCGCCATTGTTTCAGTTCCTGCTCGCTGGCTTTGGCGTAGAGATCGCGCCAGTAGGTCGCCGGGCGGCCGCGCTTACCCGCCTCATCGAAGGCCTTGGTGGTGGGGTCAAGATGCCGAAACGGCTCTAAGCGAGGAATATCCGGCAGCGGCTGGCTGACATCCATATAGCGGCCCAGCATGTCCCACATGGCATAGCGCTCGGCGATACTGCCGGTATCGGTGGGGAAGGTGAACTCCATCGGCAAGCCACTGTGCTTGTCCTTGCTAAACTGGGGATAGCGATGACGCACCTTGAGGGTGTGACGCTGATTGCCCTTCATGTCTGCGGCCATCTCGATAAAGGCATCGAACTCGTAGAAAGGAAAATTGCCCTGAAAGCTCTTGACCAGGCCCGAACGACGACAGAAAGCAACATCATCCGACCAGTTCTGGTTACTCTTGTAGAAACGAATACTATGTTTCTCAAACAAAGTTTTAAATACAGTCGCCACCCCACACAAACCTACCGTAATAGCTAGAGGAGTTAGCGCAGCCAAGATAGTATCTGCGGCAAACAAAAACAAAATCGTACAGACTGCAACTATACTAGTAAAAAACCACCCCCCTCCCTTCCCCCCGCCTGGGCCAATAAAGCTAAGAAGGTGCGTCCAGAAAACAAACCAGAAGCGAAAAAAGCGGTAGATCAGGCTTATATCTTCATCGACGAACTTCGACCACCGCAATTCGTTAATATGATTAAAGCCATGGAAATCCTGCTCTCCCATATACTCGAAGTCACGATACCAACCTCCGGAATATTCATATTCAAATTCCGATGGATTAATGCCTACATAGTTTCCCCAAGGCAGGCGGGCAATATCGAAGTTACTGCCCAGCTTCCCCCATATACTCTTTTCTGGCGGTGGTGCCTGGCGGGGAATGGCGTCGGCCCGAAAGGCGGTCTCGGCATAATGTTCATGCTGCTGTTCCGTCTGGTTCATACTCCCGCTCCTTGCTTGTTCCATACCCGCTTAGGCCACGCTACCGCCAGGGAAGGCCACCCGCGGCCTTCCAGAAGAATGGATTGATGACGACTTATCTTGGCCGTTACTGGTTGTCAGGTTTGTTCTGCTGGGATGCATCTTTTGCTTCAGCGCGCTCGACAAAACGGTCCGCCTTGTTGGGGAAGCGGCCGTAGGCGTTAACGTCTTCGGGTTCTGCGGTGTAGCTGTCGCCATAGCCGGGCACGGATTGGGCCATCAGGTCCGGGCGGCTACCCCAAGGCGCGGCGTCGACAACCTGTCGGTGCTCTCCGTGTAGCTGCTTAAGCTCTTTCTCGCTGGCCTTTGCGTAGAGGTCGTGCCAGTAAGTGGCCGGGCGACCGCGCTTACCCGCCTCATCGAAGGCCTTGGTCGTGGGATCAAGATGGCGGAACGGCTCCAGGCGAGGAATGTCCGGCAGCGGCTGGCTGACATCCATATAGCGGCCCAGCATGTCCCACATGGCATACAGCTGGGCAATTCTCCCGTCGGCCGGGAAACTATAATCAAGCGGCAGATTGTTTCGAGGGTCTTTGCTGTGCTGAGGGTAGCGATGACGCACTTTAAGGCTATGGAGCTGGTTACCTTTCATATCGGCGCTCATTTCGATAAAGGCATCGAATTCATAGAATGGAAAGTTACCTTGGAAAGACTTCACCATACCCGTGCGCCGACAAAAAGCGATATCGTCTGACCAGTTCTTATTGCTTTTGTAAAAGCGGATGCTGTATTTCTCGTAAAGTCTTCGAAGTATGGTAGCTGCTCCGCAGAAAGCGATAGTCCATGCTGGAATGATCAATAAGTTAACTGATAGTTTAGGGGTTTCAGAAAAAAGCTGTGGTACTGCAATCAACAATGAAGCCACAACAGTAAGGCCAACAATAAAATACCCCCCCACCTATAAAACTAAAACCGTGAGAGATGACCATAAACCAAAAGCGCAAGAAGCGATAAAGTAAGCTGATATCTTCATCGACAACTTGTGACCAGCGCGTTTCATTGATCATGTTGTACTTGCGATAGTCGTCTCCCATGTGTTGATAGCTTCGAAACCAGCCTACTGTATGTTCATATTCAAAATCAGTTGGATTAACCCCGATATAATTTCCCCAGGGTAGCCGGGCTACGTCTAAATGACTGCCCAGTTTTTTCCAAGTGCTTTTTTCTGGCGGCGGCGCTTGGCGGGGAATGGCGTCGGCCCGAAAGGCGGTCTCGGCATAGTGATCTTGTGGCTGTTCCGTCGAACTCATACTCCGGCTCATTGTTTGTTCCATACCCGTTTAGCCACACTACCGCTAGGGAAGGCCACCAACGGCCTTCCAAAGAATGTATTGATGACAGTTATTGTGATGATGTTAATGGTTGTCGCGTTTGTTCTGCGCAGTTGAGTCTTTGGCTTCAGCGCGCTCGACAAAGCGGTCCGCCTTGTTGGGGAAGCGGCCGTAGGCGTTAATGTCTTCGGGTTCTGCGGTATAGCTGTCGCCATAGCCGGGCACGGAGTGGGCCATCAGGTCCGGGCGGCTACCCCAAGGCGCGGCGTCGACAACCTTTCGGTGCTCCTCGCGCCATTGTTTCAGTTCCTGCTCGCTGGCTTTGGCGTAGAGATCGCGCCAGTAGGTCGCCGGGCGGTCGCGCTTACCCGCCTCATCGAAGGCCTTGGTCGTGGGGTCGAGATGGCGGAACGGCTCCAGGCGAGGAATGTCCGGCAGCGGCTGGCTGACGTCCATATAGCGGCCCAGCATGTCCCACATGGCATAAAGCTGGGCAATATTACCGTCAGCCGGGAAATCGAAATCAAGCGGTAGACCGTTGCGCTCGTCTTTGCTGTGCTGTGGATAGCGATGACGCACCTTGAGGCTATGGAACTGATTACCCTTCATATCCGCGCGCATTTCGATAAAGGCATCGAACTCATAAAAAGGGAACTCCCCACGGAAGGTCTTCACCATGCCCGTGCGACGACAAAAAGCGAAATCGTCTGACCAGCTTTTATTACTTTTGTAAAAGCGAATGCTGTATGTCTCGTAAAGCCTTCTCAGTATGGTAGCGATTCCACAGAATGCTGCTACTCCCAGTGGAAGTTTCAAAAGGAGAAGTGGGTATTCAGGTGTTTCAGAAAAGAATTGCGCAATTACTCCAACAATAGAAGTTATGACGGCTAGAGCGAGAATAAAGTACCCCCCCCCACCGATAAAACTAAAACCGTGAGAGATGACCACGAACCAAAAACGCAAGAAGCGATAAAGCAAGCTGATATCTTCATCGACAAATTTCGACCAGCGCACTTCATTAATCATGGCATAGCCAAGATAATCTTCTTTCATGTACTGGTAATCCTCAAACCACTCATTATCGTACTCATATAGGGTTGGATTGACACCGACATAATTCCCCCAGGGTAGCCGGGCCACGTCCAAGTTACTGCCCAGTTTTTTCCAGGTGCTTTTTTCTGGCGGCGGCGCCTGGCGGGGAATGGCGGCGGCCCGAAAGGCGGTCTCGGCATAGTGATCTTGTGGCTGTTCTGTTTGGCTCATATGCCGGCTCCTAATGTGTTCCATACTCGTTTAGCCACACTACCGCTAGGGAAGGCCGCCAGCGGCCTTCCAGAAGCAAGTCTTGATAACGCTGTTGTGGTGTCGTTAATCGCTATCGCGTTTGTTTTGCGGGAAAGCGTCGTTTGCTTCAGCGCGCTCGACAAAACGGTCCGACTTGCTGGGAAAGCGGCCGTAGGCGTTAACGTCTTCGGGTTCTGCGGTATAGCTGTCGCCATAGCCGGGCACGGATTGGGCCATCAGGTCCGGGCGGCTACCCCAAGGCGCGGCGTCGACAACCTGTCGGTGCTCCTCGCGCCATTGTTTCAGTTCCTGCTCGCTGGCTTTGGCGTAGAGATCGCGCCAGTAGGTCGCCGGGCGGCCGCGCTTACCCGCCTCATCGAAGGCCTTGGTGGTGGGGTCAAGATGCCGAAACGGCTCTAAGCGAGGAATATCCGGCAGCGGCTGGCTGACATCCATATAGCGGCCCAGCATGTCCCACATGGCATAGCGCTCGGCGATACTGCCGGTATCGGTGGGGAAGGTGAACTCCATCGGCAAGCCACTGTGCTTGTCCTTGCTAAACTGGGGATAGCGATGACGCACCTTGAGGGTGTGACGCTGATTGCCCTTCATGTCTGCGGCCATCTCGATAAAGGCATCGAACTCGTAGAAAGGAAAATTGCCCTGAAAGCTCTTGACCAGGCCCGAACGACGACAGAAAGCAACATCATCCGACCAGTTCTGGTTACTCTTGTAGAAACGAATACTATGTTTCTCAAACAGGGTTTTAAATACAGTCGCTACACCACAGATTAAAAAAAATGACAACGGAACCAAAAGCCCATCATATGGAAATGGCTCATCTGGGTTTACCCAAAAGGCAGAAGTTAATAATAGCAGTAAAACAAACACACCTATTGCCGAAAAAAACCACCCTCCCCCCTTACCCCCACCCGATGCGATAAAACTAAATCCATGACTAATAACGACAAACCAAAAGCGAAAAAAACGATAGACTAGGCTGATGTCTTCATCGACGAACTTTGACCAACGCAACTCGTTTATATGGTTAAAGTCATGGAAATCATGCTCGCCCATATACTCGTAGTCACGATACCATCCTCCAGAATATTCATATTCAAATTCCGATGGATTAATGCCTACATAGTGACCCCAAGGTAGACGGGCGACGTCAAAGTTACTTCCCAGTTTCCCCCAAACACTTTTTTCTGGCGGTGGTGTCTGGCGGGGAATGGCGTCGGCCCGGAACGCGGTCTCGGCATAGTGATCTTGTGGCTGTTCCGTCGAACTCATACTCCGGCTCCTTGTTTGTTCCATACCCAGGTCAGCGTCGAAGGTTGCGCCGCAAAAGCAACGCTATCTTCCAGCTTACGGTGTTGTCTTTCGACTGGGTCCCAGTATTCCACGCTCCCTTGGCCTTCGATATCACCCAGGCCTATGCGCACCAGGTAACTGCCCTGGTGGTATTCGCGTTGATAATCTGGCTCATGGCGGAATTGATCATAGCTGGCCGCCAACCATTTGGCGGGCACATCGCCAAGCCCCGTGGTGGGAACACCCAGGCGACGCCACTCCCGAGGAATACGAATACCCAAATAACGCACCGTAGGGTCATCTGGATCTTGCCTCAAAAGCTCTACCAGTAAGCGGCGGCGATCCATGGGAGCATATTGATAGGTGTGGCGCCTATCTGGCACCGGTGCCGAACAGGCGGCTTCGATTTGGGTGATGGGCAATTGAAACTCGCCATAACGCAGCCCCGGGCAGGTCATGCGAATAGCGATATCGCAGTCAAGGAAATCCGGATCGATATCGACCAAGCCTTGGGGCGCCACCAGCGCGAAGCGTACCTGGAAAAGTCCTTGCAATAACTGGAAATATGCACCTTCGGAAGAAGCTGACTGAAGGTCTTTGAGGTAATCGTGCTTGTCCATCTGCCGAGCATCATCCTCGGCCTCCTCCGCCAGGGACTGGAGCTTCCCTGCCAGTTCATCCTGATGATTCCCGAAGGGTCCATAGCGTACCCAAAGGGAGAGGCGATCATCGCGAGCGTTGGTAGCCATGTACTGACATACCAACGCCACCCCGAGACTAACCAGCATCACCGGTACCGGACGCGGAGTGCCCACCAAGCCCAACAGGCCATTCAGAAAGCGATTGCGCACCAGATTCATCCTGGCGGCGTTCGCCATCCCCTGACCATAGCCGGAACCAACATAACTACCTACGCCGATAGCGCCACTGGCGCCCGCTGTCCACTTAGCCGAGTCCCTCAAACCTTGCTGATAAAGTTGATAGGCATCGATGGCCACCAACGAGGCGGTAAAGAACCCAGCACTGAGTGTCATAAAGCCACGCACCTGACCCGCCTCACCCATAGCTTCTTGCCACCCGGCATTTTTGATCAAGCGTATATCAAGAAACTCATTGGCACGAACAGCCCAACCCCAGCGGACATTGGACAACTTAAGGCCCTGTAATGTCAGCAGGGAGGCATCAATAGTCGAACTAGCAGCTTTTAGAAGGTTTTCAATACTTCCTTTCTCCAAAGCGTCATCAATAGCCGACACCAGATTGAATGCCTCCAACACTACCAAACCCGACCACAACCCGATATACCCCGTCTGTGTCCACCGGAAGGCCTGCTCGCTGGTCACTTGCCCCGTCACCTGCGCTCGACTCGTGGCTGATGGAGACGAGGTGACTTCGCCACCCAAGACATTGCGGGCGGAGGCGGCCTGGAGGGCGATGCCACCTTGGGCCATCTCCTCGGTCAAAGGTTTGAACTGGCTGGGCAAGAGCCAATGAACTGTGCCATCGACATCGGCCACCTCAATGGGGAGGCCTCCCATCAAAGCGCCTTTGAGGTCGGCTATATCGGAGGCCAGGGTGATGGTCATGGTCTCGCCCAGCTTCAGGCCCGCCACCGCGTTGAGCAAGGTCGGTACGATGCTGCTGGCGACGGCGTCCGTACCGTTGAGCGCCATGCGGGCACTACTCATGGCGGGCCCCAGATCACCGACTTCTTCATCCAGGCGCTGCTGCCAGGCAATCAGTTGCTCTCCGGTTGGGGTAGCGACCTTATCTTGCTGGTCCATGACGTTTTTGGCGGCCACCTGCAGCACGTCCAGGTTCCTGGCATAAGGGCTGCCCCAGAGGTTTGTGCTGCAACTCTCCTCGGCAAACAGCAGGGGAGAGCAAGCATGGCCCGCCTGCTGTTGATTGGAAGCGAACAGTGCTTCAAGAGCTTGCTGGCACTGTGCAGGCGCCTGGAGGGTTTGGGCTTCGTCGGGTGTTGCCTTGAAGTCGAGGCAGTTCAAGCCGATTTGTAGGGTCTCTATACACCTTGCCAGCAGTGTGTAGGGCTCCAGGTGGTTGATATCATCAAACAGCATGGCGTCGCGCAGGGTATGGCAAAAGGCCCCCGGCGATGTGTCATTGAACAGCGTCACCAGCGCCGATAGCCGCTCGTCGATCCGCAGGCGGGCTAGGCGGCGCTCTTCTTCCTTGATCAAGCGGGCGAACAGGCTCTCCCGGGAGCGTTCGAGACGCGTGTCGTACCAAGTGTCGAGGTAGAGTGGGTTTTCTTCACCACTTGGGCCGTGCGGCATGAAACAGTTGGCCTGGATCAGTTCAGCAGACTTGCCGTGGGGATGATATTTCATGCCTTCAGAGAGTACCCAAAGCAGTTCCTGACCCGCCTGGATATCTTCGATCAAGTGGTCAATCGCCTGTTTGGGGTCACGCAAGAAAACTGCACAGAGCTGCTGTGCGCGAAGCGCCGCCAGGCAATCGTCGGTTCCCTCCGGCGCGGGAAGCATGGCAAGCGAGGCATCATCCGCACGCTCATCATCCGCACGGCAGGCATTGTTCCATTGCTGCACCAGGCAGCTACGCAGCGCAGGTGAAAAATATCGCTGACGCGTCTGAATATCGCTTTCTGGTGGTGTTGCCTGCTGATCATCGGACTCGAAGAACTCACGCTCGGCGCGTAGCTGTTCGACGAGCGTGTTCCAGCCCTCGGCAGAGGTGTCTTCCAGATAATCCCGTGCGCTGCCCCAGGCTTGCTCGTACATCACATCGCGTGGGCGCATGGGCGGCAGCCAGTCCAGGGAGGCCTTGCCAGCGCACTCGTCACGGTTGACTTCCACGCTATGGGTGTACATGTTGCGCATGTCGCTCTGCAGCATGGCACTCACCGACGATTCATTGAGGGCGAGTGGCTGGCAGCGTTTCTCAATCAGGCTTGGGTTGGCTTCTAGCTGCTGGATGTGAGCCCAGGGCCATGGGTGATCCGAGAAGGCAAGGCTTACATCGGCAGCCTCGCCATCGAGCTTGAGAGGCAAATGCAGATGGGACAGGGCTGGGCCGGTAAACTCCCGAACGGCAGGCACCTCATCTCCCTGCTGCCTATAAGTGGCGATATCACTATCGATAAAGCGAGGCGCTTGGCTCGGTTCACCCGATACCACTAGTTCACGAATCAGACGCCCGTTGAGAAACACATAGATAAAACCGCCGCGGCATGGCCCCGACGCTAGCTCCTGATGATCGAGGTACAGCATGGGTACGGTCGACACCATGAGGTTATGTTGGAATGCGCGCTGTTTGGGAATCAGACCACATTGTGAGACCTCTTCCACCTGCAGTAGCGGTACTTCAATATCGCCTATCTTTTGTACCAGTCGATAGTCTGCCAGCTCTTCTTCAAAAAACTCTTTCTGCGACTCGACGATGGGCCCGAAACGCCCCTCCGACGCATCTCCTTCTGCCAGGAGTTCAACTGCATTGTCACCCTGATAAAGCCAGTATTCATTCTGGTGGTTATCGTCATGTTGGCCGGTCATTTCTAGATAGATGGCCTTTGGGCTGCACGCATGATTCTGTGACATTTCTGTATCCTTTGTCATCTCATCGCATCGAGAGAGGAGCTCTGCACATACGCGCCCAACTCATCAATGAATTGTTCGAGTGCGTTACTGCTTACCAGCATATTTCGCGCGTTTTCAACGGCTTGCTTGCGTGGCAAATGGGTTTGCCAAGTGGCACCCCAATACTGCTCAAGCGCCCGCCAGAGGGATGTGATCTCGTCCTCACTTTGCAACAGATCGAAACGATCAATAGCATCACCCATTAACGGCATTAATCGGGAAAACTGCCTCAAGCTGGTCAGTCGCTGTTGGGTAACGTCGTCTAACCTTAATGCCTGGTTGGGCGTAATGTCCTCGCTGTTAACTGAGGAACAATGCTCATGAATGATCGTTCCCTGGCTTAGACAAAGCGCCCAATACCATGTCGTGTCTTTGCCCATCAGCATCAGTCGACCGTCCGGAGAAAGTTGCTCTTCGCCTAGCAAGAGATGTAAGACCGCTGGCTCGTGAAACCGCAGCAATCCCTTTCCATTCCCTAAGGTGTGTATGGTTAGATGCGTTGCTAAACGCTGTTGCAGCTCATCTAGGGTCTCGTTTGTGTCAATCACTACCGACGCGGCTGTTCCCACCCAATCGGTGCAGCATTGTTGCCAAAAGTCGCTATTTTGAGTGATATCAAGTAACACAGGGCCGCTATTTCTGACCCCTTTATAAGCCGTATCGTCGTAAAGCCAGCGAAACGTGGGTTGAGTCGCCTCTGCATAGAAACGACGTAACACCTCCCCCTCGGGAAGACTTCCGGTATCAACCAACCAATAACGCTGCTTCCTTTGCTCCGGCAATTTTACTGCGTAGCGCATTATCAGCTAACCCTAGCCCGGCAAGGACAGTCAGCCAGCGGGCAACTGCCATCGGTTTGCTTTTGGCATAACTGGATGATACTGGCCTCTACTGCCGAGGCTTCCAGCAGTGCCTCATGGGTCACGTGCGGTATTGCTTCATGTGTTTCTGCAGTTGCTTGACCTGGCAACTGCGGCCCCTGCGCAGCCTGACCACTGCCACTGCCAGGACTACCGCCAGAGTTAATCTTGACCTGCGGGCCAACAATAGTGACGCCGCTGGGGTCGATTTTCAGGAAGCTGCCGCCGGCTTTTAGGGTGATTTCCGCGCCTGCTTCGATCACCACCTTCATGCCCGCTTTGTGATGAATCTCTTGCCCTGCTTCCATCAGCTGCGCTTGGCCGACTTTTTCATGGCGGGTGCCGTCGACCTTCAGGTGGTCGTCGCCGTCTACCTGGGTGTGGCGGTTGTTATGCACCGTGTGGTGATCGTTGTTGTCGATCTCGCTGATGCGGTCGTTGTGCACCTTGAGGTGGCTGTCGTTGCGGATCTCTTCGGTGCGGTCGTTAAGCGTTAACAGCTCCAGGTCTTTCTGGGCGTGGAGCCAAATCTGTTCTTCGCCTGCTTCGTCTTCGAAGCGCAGTTCGTTGAAGCCTTCAGCCTTGTGGCTTTGGGTGCGCAGCACCGTGCGGGTTTTGTGTTCCGGCAGCGGATAAGGTGCGGTATTCACCGCGTGGTAGGTACGCCCGGTGACCAGCGGTTGATCGGGATCACCTTCCAGAAACGAGATAATCACTTCATGGCCGATACGCGGGATGGCGATACTGCCGTAGCCACCGCCTGCCCAGCCTTGGGCGACGCGTACCCAGCAGCTCGCCGTGTCATTTGGCTCTGCGTAGCGGTCCCAGGGGAACTGTACTTTGACCCGGCCGTGTTCGTCGCAGTGAATTTCTTCGCCTTCGGGGCCGACGACAAAGGCCACTTGAGGGCCATCGACGCGGGGCTTGGGATTCGGGGTTGCTCGCCAGGGTGCATCGCCGGGGATGAGGGTGACCTGGTTGTAATAACGGGTCATACCATTTGCATCACCCTGAGTCATGCCATCTTCTTCCAGCGCCTGGGGTTGCTCGCCGAAGTGGCTTACTTCAATGGCCTGCCAATCGCGGTTGAGGTTGTCGGTATCGTGATCGGTCAGGGTGAAACGCAGGCCTGGAGCGAGTTCGGGTAAATCGCTTTCAGCGCTGGCGGTAATCGCTTCGCGGCGTAGCTGTTCCAGACGAATGCGCGTAAAGGGCTTGCCGGAGGCGTCTTGCTTGTAGCGGCCGGGGTAGTCGTAGTGCTCGTAGTCAGCGTTTTGTCCGTGCTGCTCAACATCGCGGCCTAGGTGTTCATGCAACTGCGCATAGGCCGGGTTTTTAAAGCTGTAGTCTTTCAGGGTGGCGGTGGCCGCTGCCACGCGGGCGGTATGACTAAGCTTGCGCACATGGCGTGTGGGGGCTGTTCCACCAGCGCGGCTGTGGTAAGTGCGCTCACCCAAGCTGGTGAGTACTTTTGGATCATCGGCAAAGATTAAGCGGTGGGTGCCGCCATCACTCTCTTCAAATTCATGAAAGTAGAACAAGCCTTCTTCGGCGGCTAAACGCTCAATAAAGGCGAGGTCGGTCTCGCGGTACTGTACACAGTACTCACGCTGCTCCGGCTCGCGGGTGACCGCAAAGGAGACGTCGGTAATACCCCGCTCGTCGCAGAGGGTATTAATGATCGTGAGCGGGTCGACTTTTTGGAAAATACGCGAGTTCTGGCGCAGCGAGAGCCGCCATAGTGCTGGGCGCAGCACTAGTGAGTAGAAGGTACGACGGTGGCCGCGATCACCCCGGCCAAATTCGCTAACGATACCGTGTACCCGACGCAGCGGTTCGCCGTCCTGCCAGATGGTCAGGGTGGCTTCGCGATCCAGCAGTTCAGCGGCATCAAGACTGCCGTCCCGGCTCGCCAGGTTCAGCACCAGCTCGAAAGGCTGGGAGAGCGCCTCGCGGTGGGTGAAGTCGATCACCGCGACGTCATCAACGCCGGGTAGCGTTAGGGTAAATTGCAAACCTGTCATGGCATCATCCTTTGATTTCAGTGCTTAAGCAGGGGCCAGCGTTCTTGCTGAATGAAAGGACGCTATCGTCAGATGAAACTCTCTCAAGCGTGTAAAACCACCCGTCTAAAAACATCCAAAGGTTACCCTCCACCACTTCAAATATATAAGGGGGCTCATTTGGCTCTTGGCTATACACACTTAGCGTTCTAATATTTTCTCTTTCTTGGCCATAGCCGTAGAAATCCCCAAACCTTTGAGTTGCACTAGGAACCTCACCTTCCAGGTTCAATACAGGATAATCTTTTATTTCATAAATGGGGTTTTCATAAAAAACCCCATTCCAAAATGAAAACTCATTTTTTCTAACTATCACTAACGTATCTAGCTGCTTAAGAGCTTCTTCTCTACTCGTTAATCCTCCACGATATCGCTCTGTATTGGCCACTTCATAAGTACCGTAAAGGCTCTCCAATAGATCGCCTTCTTCAACACCGCCAGCATAAGTTGAAGAAAAAGACGTTAGAAAAACAAAACATATGAGTGCTTTCAATGTTTTTACCATCTTTCATACACCCCTTTTGAAAACATTTCCCATTCTGCGGAACGTCGATTTATCAGACCTTGATTTACTTTACCTTGTGATATATTCCATGCCTTCCATGCATCTTCAAGTGAGGAATAGGGTGTTTCTGCGTTAGGATCATTGATTAGTTTTGCTGCTGAAGATGAGCTAAATCCGCTAACCCCAGAGTTATAAGCCAGCATAACGGCTGCATCAAATTGGTGAGATTTAAGTGGAACGTTGATAACGCGATTTACTGTATTGACGAATGGGGCAAGATCATCTTCAAAAATTTGATCAGCTTGTTCTGAAGTAATACCGTTTTGATAAGTTGACCACTCCTGTTGAGCGATAAGATGTCCATAGCCGATAGTGGCACCGGGCATCCACTGCTCAATATATTCCCCTGTTTGATCGTCATAAGGCATCAAGCGTAGTCTCTCAATGCTCTGTAGCCACTGCCGTCCTTCTAAGCTTAGGGATGTAGCATCAGAAAGAGTGGCATCGTCGTTGTTAGTCGATTCAGTTGCGGGCGCAGCAACTGCCATAAACCCCATCGCGGACACTCCACTGGCACCGGTCATATCGCCTCCCTCCCCTGAGCCAGAGCCAATCACCACGCCGCCGCAATCCACCGAGTGGCCCGTCAGTGCTGCCGGCTTACCGTCAATTAAAATGCTGCTAGAGCCCTGAGCGATGGCTCGCGGGTGCGGCGGATGTTTGGGTTTATCATGCGGCGCTAGCGGGTCGCCTAAGCGAGCAACCGGCTTGCCATCCATTAGCACTGTGCCGCTGCCTGCGGTAACCGGCGTCGGCGGAAAACCATCGTGGTCGGTACCTATATCACCCACTAGTACAAATTTCTGGCCCATTGCTGATGCTCCTTAATTCCGATTCCGCTTATTCATCCCACTTTGCCGGCGCTTCGTAGCGGGCAACGTCAAAAGCGTCTACGAACTGACGGGTAAAGCCAGCGGCTTCAAGACTGTCGATGGCCGAGTGACAGGTCAGTGGCAGGCGTGTTTGCAGTGGCACACCACTTAAACTGCGCCGTACGGCCATAAGCAGTCGGGTGCCATGACCACTGCCTTTCCACTCTTGGCTGATGTAGAAAAAGCGCAGTTGCCAAGCGGCTTCATCATCTGGCCGACAGGCGAGCACCATGCCGAGCGGTGGCCCTTCACCGTGGCGAAGGGCTAGCAACCGCCCCTGCCAGTGGGCTACCTGGCCCTCTTCCCGCTGCAGCCACAAGCCGCGATGAACAGTAAACTCCAGCGCCCGGCGCAGCGTCTCCAGCACGCTTTTATCTCGCAACACCCACGGCGAATGCCCCTTGGCATCGGCTTGGTAGACCGCCTGGATAAAATTATCGATATCCTCTCCGCACGCGTCTTCTAATGGAGGGGAGCGTTTTCTCCCCTGACGCTTCTGGCGGGCAGTGGGTTGGGGCGAGCCTGGGGTAAACAGCCGCTTAAGTTTGGTCAGCATTGCTACCTCGCTCCGCGTAGAGCGCTGCCGGCAGTTGAAAGCCCGCTGCTAGCGGCCGCGTAAAGGGATTAGGCGCACCATTGGCAAATAGACGGTATCGCATCGTGCCGCCGTCAACATTGAAGCGCAGCTCCAATTCACGCTCACTAATACTGGTGATATCGGCCTGCTCCAATAACCGGAACCACGCCCAGGCGCCGTCCTGGCTCACGCTGCGGGGTGAGCGATTAACCTCACTGGGCACCATGGTGACGCGGCTTTCTGTACCGCCGCGCAGTGTGTTCGGCCAAATCATCGAAACACGCTGGCTGGCGCTGTGGGCATATTCAATCAACTGGCCATCCACGCTGATCACACTGCGTCGCTTATCGGGACTTAGGCTGACGGGCTCAAGGGCAAACTCCACGTCTAAAACACCGTCACGGCTAAAGTAGGCGCGGCGAATCTGTTCGGCCTGTTGAATGGCCGTATGCAGGCTATCGCGAAGCAGTGAGTTGCCTTCGGCATCTACTAAGTACTCTGGGGCGCCTTCAATAAAGGGTTTTAAGCTCTCTTCATAAAACGCATCCAAGATGCCGTCGGGGGCAAAAAACTCTTCAAAGTCGCTTAGCGCCACTTCACGGCTGGCGCCGGGAGCGAGAGGGTAGCGGCCAGCCAGACGCTCTTGGTAAGGCGCAACGACGTCATCAAGCCAGAGGTGCTCCAAGTGGCGCGTGGCACTCGCCATCATCAGTTGCCAGCTCTGATCGGCTAAGTTATGCAGCATGTCACCCACTGGCTGGGGCGTGTTGTCTGCAATACGCTGTAAGTTATTAATCGGGTCGTTACCGCGAAGCGAGAGCCGGTCTCGCACATTGATAAAAGCAGTACGCCCGGCATCACCCGATTCTTCAATTTCAAGTAAATAGTCACGCAGCTCTGTTACCGCGGTTTTAATCTCCTCCAGCGATGACGGATTATCGTTACGTTCCTGGCTCAACTGATTAATAGGCGTAAAGGGCTGCTCAATCGCGAGTGCAAGCTGGTAACGCTGGGACTGTTGCAGCGCTTTGCGCGCCTGTTCATCATCAACGGGTAGTTCAGGGTAGAGGCTGGTATTGCGCTCAACCGCTGCCAACAGCCGATCAAGCGGACGCTGTGCCCCAACCAGAGCATCAGCTACCACGATGGCTTGATGAATGTCCGGCAGGGGGACCAGTTGCGTATCGCGCAGGGCATCGCGCCAGCTAACATGGTAATCGCTGACGTAATGCTCGCGTAACGCCGTTTGCAGTTGTTGCTTATCAGCATCACTAAAGTTGATGTTGTCGCGCTGCCCAAGCACCCACACATCGATCAGTGCCAGTTCTGTGGCCCGCTCAAGTTCTTGTAAGAAATAATTTTCAAACCCATCCCGGGTGACCAGATACGGTAAGCGCACATGTTCGGGGTTATCGCTACGCGCCATAAATACCGTATCGAACAACGTGCCCACACTGCGCCGTAGATCCAGCGGCTCGCCTTGGCGGCTACCTGCGGCTTTGAGTGCGGCGTAAACACGTTCGTCGATCGGCTGACGCGCTAACTCATCTTGGGCCGCTGCAATACTGCCCTGAAGCGGCGCCATCGCTTGGGCGGGAAGCTGCTGACCTTCAGCAATATGGCCCACTAAATCGCTATGCTCCAAGGCATAGTCCAGGTGGGTTAACAGCCGCTCTTGAATCTCGCCCCGCTGGGGAAAATAGCCCTGCCAGCGCTGGGCCATAAAGCGCTCTACCCGTTCCGGTTGACGGCCGCTGGCATCCGACATCATGCGCAGCACGCGCAGCAGCGCTAATTTGACATTACTGCCCTCTTCGGCGCGGTTCATGTCATCCATGATGCCAATCATCAGTGCAGGCAGAAATTGATTTTCAAGCATGGCTAGATAAGCCCGCTCAATTTGGGCACCAATGATATGCCCTTGATACAGACCCATATCCGCCAGGTAAGGCGTGTGCGTGCGGTATTCGGAGAAGGTCTCTAACGCATAACGCAGCCTGTCTAATGGCGCTAGAAACTCATAACCACTGGGGTCATCGCTTTGAAACGCCTCCGGCTGAGTCGCTAAAAATGTTTCTGCCCGCTCTTCGACGGCCGCGAGAGACACGCTGTTCTTCTGGTAGAAGTGCGCCCAGCCACCGATAAGCCCCATCCCCATCACCAAGCAGGCGACGAGACTGATATTGCGTGTGCGCCGCCGCCGCTGGGTGACCCTAGCGTTATCCCCGGCCAACCCTGCTTCGGGGTAGATAACTTTATCGAACAGCTCCTCGGTAAAGTAGAGTGCGCTGCGCGTAGCGCGGTGGGCGGGCTGAACATTGTCATCCATGCCGTAACGCCGGGCAGCCGCATCCACAAAGGGGTCTTCGGGAACGCCTTGCTGATACACGGAAGTAAAATAAGTACCGCGAACCATGGCGGCAGTCGAAAAGCGGTCGCTTGATAGCGCCTCGGTCAAGAAGCCGAACAACACATCGCGCAGACCCGCCAACTGGCGTACAAAACGGAATACTGATTCGCGCTCTTCGCGGTCTCGGCACTCCGACAACATGGACGGTAACAGCTGATTCAAACGCGCCAGCATGGCATCGTAGTCGGTCTCAAACTCTGACTCCCACTTACCTGGCGTTTCCATGGACGCCGGGGTAAAGGTAAATCCAAGCGGCGCACGTCGGGCCTCGCGAGAGTAGTGGCGAAAGAAGTCATCAAAGCCGTGTAGCAAATCCATTTTGCTGAACGTGACGTAAACCGGCAGACGAGTGCCGTGACGCTCCATCAGCTCTCGCAGACGGCTGCGTAGCAGCGCGGCATAGGCCTTGCGCACTGCCACTTGAGCGTGGCTCAACCGGGCAAGATCCAGCACCAGCACCACACCATCCAGCGGCCGCTGGGCGCGATTGCGCTCTAACCAATCAACAAAGTGATCCCACAGCCTGCTCTGCAATGCCTGCGGCTCGCCCCCTTCCATGGCACCTTGGGTCAACAGCTCTCCGTCAGGGTCTATCAATACGGCTTTATCGCCAATCCACCAGTCAAAGCCAAGCTGCCCTTGCTTGCTGCTTTGGCCGGATGCCTTCATGACGTGGGTGAGTGCAAAATTCTGGCCGGAGCGATTGATAAGGCTGGTTTTGCCCGCGTTTTCGACCCCCATTACCAAGTACCAGGGCAGATGGTAGCGGCTGCTATGACCACCTCCCAAACTATTGGTAATCTCGCTTAACACGCTGTTAAGAGACGCTTCCTGACGCTCGACTTGCGACATAATCGGGTCTTGTTGGCGGGCGTCTTCCTGTTGACGCTCTTCATCCAACGCCCGTAAACGACGCGCCAAGCGGACTCCCCATACCACGGCAATCACGGTGACCACTACCAACGTGGCCAATAGACGATTCGTTAAGGGCGCGAGGGGCATGACACCTCGCACTTCCCAGCTAGGCCCTAGCCACCAGATCGCGACCAGTAACACAATCAGCAGGACTGCCCACAGCAGCGTTGAGATCCGCAGTAGGCCTTTGGCTTTATTACCATGTGCCTGGGCCCGGTTGTGCGCTGACTGTGCCTTCGACATACCTGGCACCCAGCGGCTTAGCTTCGATTTTAATGTTGACCACATTAGCCTTTATCCCTCGTCCCTTTAATGATGAACATTATTAGTGCGTCTCTTTAACCGCTGCTTTAAGGCGTGATACCAGCGCTGGTTCCCACTGCTCTAGCGCCAGCTCGGCTACACGCTGACGCAAGGTGTGGTAGTGCTGCTGCGCGAGGCTTTCTAGCCCGGTTTCGTGCAATAGGTCCGCACTTGCCAAGCGCCAATAGGCGTTCTCGCGAGGTGATCGGGCGGCACTTAAGCCTTGGTCGAGCACTTTTAATGCCGCGCCAATATCGCCACTCTCCACGGCATCGCGAGCTTCCTCGAGGCCCATCTGCCATGCATCACTGCCATTACCGCTGGATCCGCTGCCACCTGATGCGCTGCTATATAGCCAACGTTGCGTTTCATCGTCGACAAACCCCGCGCCGTTGTTGAATGTCAGGGTTTCGATGCCCGGAAGCCGCGCTACAAATCGTTGTGCTTCATCACGAATCGCTTCAGCACAACGGGGATGTCCGAGCTGCTTGGCAAGCCCAGCGCTAAGCCGGTGGCCTTCCAGCCAGTAGGGGCTTACCGCCAGGCTATTTTCGATTCGCTGCCAAAGACCGCTGTCGCCACCCCGCGCGAGAGCTTCGCGATAATCGGCAATACGGTCTGCCGAGACCGGAGCTAACTCAGTTTTCCCTTCCGCCTTAGCTGCTGGCAGCGCTTGTATTGCGCTCCATATGGCGTAGCGGCGAAGGCGATAAGCGAGCGGTTCACCTGGCGACTGCTCGCTCAAAAAATCCGCCATTTTGAGCAGAGCCTGACGATTAGAGCGTTCATTGCCCGCTTCTAAACGCAGCTCTGGCGCTTTCGCAGGGGCTTGGGCTGCCGCATGCGCAGAGTCAGCGTGATCAGCATTAGGGCTATTCGTTTTGTCGCTACTCTCTGCCTGCTGGGAAGCGTTACTACTCTTCTCTGTAGAGGACGACTGGGCCGGGCGCTGCGTCATTAACTGACGACTTAATTCGCCCAGCGAATCCCCAGGTAACGAGAGTTGCTCTACCTGCGCCTTTAGTTCGGTGAGCGCGGTTTGGCAGGCCTCGAATTCATCTTCGGCGTTGTGAAAGTCGAGCCCCCCAGCGAGTTTTACGCTGCGCTGAGTAAACTGTTGAAACAGCCGCGGACGCAGCTTCGCACCACGCTGGCCATTAAACGGGTAGGCATGTTCCCACCAGGGTTGCTCAAGCGCGCGCGTTAGCAAGCGCAGCGAAAGAACAAAGCGCACACCGTTACCATCGTGCTGCAGGCAGTGCAGTAAATGGCCTAACACTTTCAAGTCTTTGCCACGCTGGCTAAGCATTTGAATAGCAAGTGTTTCAGCGGTTTCCCAAGCGACACTAGCGTGCTGCAACGAACCGACTTTCATCATTTCAGCATCAAGCGCCAAATAATCGCTCGACTCTTCAAGCGGCTCCCCCACTGGCTGCCCTTGATCATTGGCCGCTAGCGGTGCCAATAAAGGTTCAAGATGAGTTTCAGCAGTAATACGCATAGCTCTTGCTCCCTTACCAACGACACGCTTCGCGTAACGGCTGAATGAGTTGGCGGAGATCGGTAATATCAAAACGCAGCCCGTCTAAGCTCGCCAAATCGCTGTTAATCGTGACGTTGTTGGCACTTAGCAGTTGGCGAAGCGTTTCGATGGCCGGCAACCCACGGCCACCATTGATGACATGCCCACCATCACGGACTCGCCACTGCTGTCGAATAGTGGTGCCATTCGCGTGTAGCTGCAGATCAACGCGGGCGTTATCGATTGGCTCTGGCATGTGTAGTTGGAAACGAGTGATCTGCTTTTCACAGGCCATCACCATAATGGGCCGTGGCGGAGTGGTACCCAGCGCAGGAACACTCATCAATACATCGTCGCCGGTGTGCCCAACCAGCAAACTAAGATCATCGCTATCACGCTCGCTCTCTTGCCGGTCAATCGCGTACCACAAATCAGGCAACTCTCTATCCTGGGTCGATACGGTCGCTGTTTTGAACACATCGTCATAGCAACTCAGACGTTCTAAGCGCGAAGTCTCATCAGCACATGCCAAGGCGCTTTCCAACATTGCCTGGTGCTCTTCTGCTAACGCAGCCGAGCTCCCCAAAACAGCGATGATAAGCATTCCCCAGCGTGACCACTGGCGGATTGGTAGCGTCACTTTCATTTGGTATCCAGTTCTAGCAGTTGGCATTTATGTGCCAGTGTTCGCTTGGGTAAGCCGAGACTTGCAGCGGCTTGGGCACGATTGCCGCCAAAATGCATTAACCTCTGGCGAATAATGGCGGACTCAACGTCGCGAAGCGTTTGGCGCAAGTCATCGATATCGTTCGGCAAAGAGTACGCCGTGCCGTTTACCTGCGAATTCGGTGACGCTTGAGCGTCGCTCTCTTGCTCGCCCGGCAAGACATAGGCATCAATATCCGCCCCTTGCGGTGTCATAGCGCAGGCGTAATCAATCAGGTTCTTCAGCTCACGGACATTGCCGGGGTATTCGCGTCGCTGTAATAAGCGCAGCGCTGACGGGGTGATACCCATATCGTCTCGCTGTTCACGCGCGCAGAAATCGCTAATGAAGGATTGCGCTAACTGGGCAATGTCATCGCGCCGCTCTGCGAGGGGCGGCAAGGAAAGGGGGAACTGGCCCAGCCGGTAGTAAAGGTCGGCACGAAAATGCTGCGCACGGATATGCTCGCGAAGCGGTTGATGTGTAGCGGCCACAAGACGTAAATCGGCACAACGCTCTTCGCTAGCGCCGAGCGGGCGATAGCGGCCACTTTCTAGCACTCGCAATAACTTGGCTTGCAGTGCCAGGGGCATATCGCCAATCTCATCAAGAAATAGCGTACCGCCATCGGCTTGGCTGATTAACCCCTGCTGGGCGTGGTCAGCCCCTGAAAACGCGCCTTTGGCATGGCCAAAAAGCTCCGATTCGAGCAGCGCTTCGGGTATAGCGGCACAGTTAATGGCCATGAAAGGGCCTTTCGCACGCCCAGAGAGTTGATGAAGGGCACGCGCCACCCGATCTTTCCCCGTGCCTGTTTCTCCCTGCAGCAACACAGCCAGGTTGGTTTCTGCCGCCCTCACCACTTGGCGGCGTAGTGTTTGCATGGCGGTTGACTGCCCCAACAGGTCTTCCGACAACTGGTCGGCCAACGCTTGTCGGCGCGCCCCGTCGTTAAGCTTGACTAACGAATCACGCAGTGCCCGCGAACGGTGGCGCTCACCCTGCTCGCGAGAGAGTCGCGCCCATAGCTGGCATAACAATTCTTCAAACGCCGCCATACCTGGATCATCGTCTAGGGCGCTAAAGGTACTGCCCTCGCCCACCATTAACAGCGCCCCCAGCCACTCTTGCTCACCATCTTTGGCGCGAAGTGGTCTTACTTGCAGGCGTTTTTTGGCTCCCAGGTGAACGACCTGAGCTTGAAAGCCGGCATGATCCAAACGCGTACGCGCATCACCAACGCTTAATGTGAGCGCTTTACCACTGCGTATCACGTGGGCGTAAGGGTGGCTAAAATCGCTGCAATCAAACTGCACCTCATCACCGTCGCGCCCAAGCCAACGTCCACTGCCCTCTACATAGAGACACTCAGCGCAATCCAGCCCTACTACCTCGCGCAGCACTTGAGCTGCGCGTTTGCGCAATGCTTCTGCGCTAACGCTCTCCACCAGTGTTACCGCAATAGGCATGGCGGCTAGCGGTGAAGATGAGCTCTCTCGAGTAGCAGCGAAGGTATCAATGGCTTGAAGCGTCATGGTGTCACGCGACCTCCGCAGTAAAGGTGCCGTGTTCAGCGTCCACACCCAACGCTACCCGGCTCACTTGCTCGCGTCGTGCCATACGCTCTAGCAGTGCACGGGAAAGCGGTGGCAGCAGTTCACCATCAATCACCGACTCCAGCATCCGCGCGCCGTTTTCGCTGCGCGTTGCGCGTTTGCAGATCGCCTCGGCTAGGCTTTCATCAAGCACCACCTCGGCATGGCGATGGCGCTCGCGGATGCGAGCAGCCAAGGTATCCAGCTTGGCTTTGACGATGTCGCGCAGAGTATCGACGTCCAGCGGCAAGTAAGGCACCACTTCCATACGCGCTAATAGTGCCGGCTTGAAGAACCCAGCCAGCACCGGATAGAGCGCGGCATCCAGCGCTACTGGGTCATCGCCATAGCTAACGATGGCTTCGTAGCCCAGGTTGGAGGTCAGGAAGAACAGCACATTTTTACAATCGATAACGCGCCCTTCCCCGTCCGCCAATTCGCCTTTATCGAACGCTTGGTAGAAGAGGTTAAGCACATCTGGATGGGCTTTTTCGACTTCGTCCAGCAGCACCACCGAATAAGGACGCTGACGGATCGCTTCGGTGAGTAGCCCGCCCTCGCCAAACCCGACATACCCCGGCGGCGAACCAATCAGACGTGAAACGGTATGCTTTTCCTGGTATTCCGACATGTTGATCGTGGTAAGAAACTGACGGCCGCCATATAGCTGGTCGGCAATTTGCACCACGGTTTCGGTTTTACCAACGCCACTGGGGCCTACTAGCAGGAACGCGCCCAAGGGCCGTCCCGGGCGGCGCAGGTCCGCACGCGCGGTTAGCAAGTGGCGGTGAATACGTTCAATCGCACTGCTTTGTCCCTGAATTAATGCCTCC
This sequence comes from Halomonas alkaliantarctica, assembly GCF_029854215.1. Lineage (NCBI taxonomy): Bacteria > Pseudomonadati > Pseudomonadota > Gammaproteobacteria > Oceanospirillales > Halomonadaceae > Vreelandella > Vreelandella neptunia. The sequence goes on from NZ_CP122961.1 coordinate 3,535,611, forward strand.
AGATGCGTCGGCAGTTCGGTGAGCCGCGTTAGCTCATCGCTGGTCATGCGCTCGACCGGTACACCGGTCCAGTCGCCAATCACCTGGGCGATCTGGGCTTCTTCTACGCTGGGATTGACCAGTGCAAACGTTTCTTGAAGCTGGGCCAACTGCTGCTCCCGTTCGGCGAGTTCTTGATGAACGCCTTCGGGAAGTTGATCAACGGCATCGCCATCGGTGGCCTCTAGCAACTGGCGATGTAGCGCCACAATGGCATCCACACACTCGCGCTGCGCTTGCCAGGCGGCTTCCAGGCTTGCCAACTCCTCTTCCAGCTTGGCTAAGCGTTCGGATAAGTCGTGGTGGCGCTCGCTATCGGGTTCGCGCCCCAGCAGACGTTCACGCTCGACCTGATCGCGCTCACGTAGCGCAGCGATATGCTCACTCTGCAAGTGGCTTAGCTTGCGGGGCGGGGTATCCAGAGCCTGCGCCAGCCGAGTACAGGCGGTATCCAGCACGTCAATGGCTTTGTCAGGCAGTTGCCGACCGGCCAGGTAACGGGCCGAAAGCGCAGCGGCAGCACGCAGACCGCTATCGCCAATCAATACACCATGTGCGCGCTCATACACATCCCGCAAACCGCGCAGGATGACCAGCGCCTGTTCGACACTTGGCTCGGAAATCGCAATCGGCTGAAAGCGCCGCGATAAAGCTGGGTCTTTTTCAAAGTACTTTTTGTACTCACGCCAAGTAGTGGCGGCGATGGTACGCAGCTCGCCCCGCGCCAGGGCAGGTTTGAGCAAGTTGGCCGCGTCACCACCGCCTTCCTGATTGCCAGCACCAATTAGCGTATGCGCTTCATCAATAAACAGTAGCGTGGGACGCGGGGCGTTTTTGACTTCGTCGATCACCGCTTTCAGGCGCTTTTCAAACTCACCTTTCACCGCGGCGCCGGCTTGCAGTGCACCTAGATCAAGGGTCAGCAGCTCAACATCTGCCAGCGCGGCGGGCACTTGCCCTGCCACAATGCGGGCTGCCAAGCCTTCTACCACGGCACTTTTTCCCACCCCGGCATCGCCAATCACAATGGGGTTGTTCTTTCGCCGACGTCCCAGGATATCGAGCATTTGGTCGATTTCCGGGTCACGCCCCAGAACGGGGTCAAGCTCACCTTGACGTGCTTGTTCGGTCAGCGAGGTCGCAAAGCGAGCCAGCGCACTATCATCACCCGCACGGTGGGCAGGCTGGCCTTGGCGCGTGTCAGCACTCTGCTGAGGCGCTTCGGCTGAATCGGCTGTTAAGCTCTTAAAGTGGCGACGTAAATTTTCACGATTAATGTCCGCTAATAGACGAGCGGAGCCTGCCCCAAGGTAACGGTCAGCGTTATGAAGCAAAGCGGTTAACACCGCCCCACTGCGCAGTTCGCTATGCTGATACTCAGTGGTGGCCAGCAGCCAGGCATCTTGTAGCAACTCCACCAACAGAGGTGAAAAGCTGGGGGTCGTTACGTCTAAATCCCTCGGTGGACGCGTCTCTTCTGCGAGTTGAGCACGCAGCTGTGCAACATCAATATCGAATTTTTCACATAAACAGCGCACATCGCACAGTGGCTGATCAAGCAACGCTTGTAATAGATGAGCGGCAGTGACTTCGGGCGCCTGCTGCTGCGCGCACAGCACGGCGGCTTGTTCGAGTCCTTGGCGAGCGATCACATTTAAACGGCTAATAAGCGCTGGAAGCTCTACCCTGAGCATGGGTTCTCCTAACGGTAAATTTGGTTAAGAAGCGAGGTAATCTGTTCGGCTTGTTGGTCAAGCGACCAAGACAGGCCCAAATACACCGCCACCATGGCTATCCCAAACAGGGTAAAGATGCCCCATACAGGAAACCCGCTGCGCAGGTTTTGTTGGCCTTTCACTACATTGCGCAACGGCTGTGTCAGCGCTTCCTCAGGTGGCTGATCAAGCGTGGCCAATTGGTCACCCAGGGCACGCACAATTTGCTCGTACTCATCGCGTCCGTGAGACATCACGCGATAACGGCCTTCAAAGCCGAGACACAGGCACAAATAAATAAACGCCAACATATCGCGGTAACGCTGAGGCTCTTGCTGTAGGCGCGAGAGAATAGAAAATACTTTTTCGCCGCCCCAGGTTTCATTATGAAAACGTGTTAACAGCGAGTGCTCAGCCCATTTGCTTTGCCGGCCCCAGGGCATACCCATGACTGCTTCGTCAATGAAGGAGCAGAGCACGTAACGGTAAGCGAGCAGCGTGGCACGGTCATAGCCTTGCTCAGTCAGCTCAATTTCAATGGCGGCAATTTCATCTACCACTTGGCGGTAGAGGCGCTCCACATCGCCCGCACTGTCGAGCTGGCGAACGCGCACCACCATGCCAAGTAGGCTGCTGGCGGCATCCACTAGAGGGTTTAGATTATGGCCGCGCAGACGAAACCAGTAGTCCTCATCGGCATCAAGCTGCTCTGCGTGGCTATGTATCAGATGCTCCAAGCCACGCTCATTAATCAGATCTTCATGGCGCACTTTGTCGTGATCGCCACGCGGTCGTACAAAGCGTTGATCATCGGTTGCGAGATGTTGCATGGCTTAACTCCTGATGGCCCAGAACTGCATTTCCAGTCCTGGAAATTCACCGGCGACGTGGAAGGCAAATCCGCTGGCCCCGTTGAGCATTCCCCACGCTTCACTCTGGCGATCCAGTTGGAAGTAGGTATAGCCAGCGTGATAGGGCAGCTCGCGGGGCGCGACCGGTAACGGTTCAAGTGGTACACCGGGTAGCTGTAGGCTGATGAGGTCACGAATACGCTCGACGCTGGCCACTTTGGTTTGTTGCAAGAACAGCTTGCGCAAGCGCTCGTTGGGCATGTCAGCCCGAACCGCCAAAATGAACTCTGCCGACTCAATGAGGCTAACGTCCGACAACGGCGCCACCAGCAAGCCAAAGCGGCGGGTCTGAATTTGAATGGCGACAGCGCGTGGCTCAAGCACGGTGGAAAGCGCCTGGCGTAGCATCTTCATCAGCGGCCGAAACGCGCGTTCAGGGTGGTCATGATCATAGGCCGGACACTCCGGCGGTAACCGCGACTCATCGGTAAAGGTCACCAGCTCACAGGCCACTTCGTGCATGGTGTCGTAAAGTCGCTCTGGGTGGAGCTGACCAAGCCGGGCCAGGTGTTGAAAACGCGGCTGAGCACGGTTCAGCAATTGCAGCAGCATAAAGTCAGAGACGTCGGCGACCCCTGCTTGATGCGGTGTAGAAAGTCGCTGGGCAATATTGCGCGCTCGCTCTCGCATTAAACCGGCCATCTCCCCCACAAAGCGCTGCAAACCAGGCGCTGCCTGGACGTTAAGTAGAGTGGGCAGAAATTGCTCATCGAGGACTAAGCTGCCATCCGGGCGACGCTCGATAATGCGCGCTACCGATAGGCAGGCGTAACCACTGCGATCATCGCTTTCGAGTAGCAAGCGTGGAGAAACGCGCGCCACCTCGAGCTCTGCTGTAGAACCATCGCGGGAATGCAGGTCACGTACGCTGCGTGACGAGAGGCGATAGCGTGCCGGTAGCTCATCTCCCGGCCAGCGCACTTCGCCGACACCATCGGTTGCCAATGGCAGCCCCAGGTAGACCACCTGATTGGTAATACTGGCATCGCTAATTTCTAACGGGCTAGGCTCGATATCATCGTCCGGCAGCTGAAAAGCGACGCCATCGGGCATAACCCCGCTGGCACGGCTAATGGCAATACGCCCGAAGCTGAGGAACTCACTGTTCAACTCCAGCGTATGAAAGCCATATAGATAGTGACTAATAGCTTTTAGACGAGCATCTATCAGCCCTTCTAAACTGCGCTGCTGTTGCTGGAAATGCTGGGGCTTAATGAATAGCCCCTCGCTCCATACCACACGATTTCGGCTAGCCATTACTCCTCCTTCCTTAGTTCTACTTCGCTATCCCGGAGATGAACCAGCAAGTGGTAATGCTCGCCACGGCTTTTGACCTTAACGACCTTCTTCCACTCGGCTTCGTTGGGGGTGGCGTAGAAAGCAATTATCCCGATGTAGCGCGTTTCTTCATCGACGTCGAAAGGTTCATAAAACTTCCACTGCCCCGGTAGCAGAGTAAAGTCATCGTGGGTGAGGTAATTGGTACCTAATGCCTCCTCCAAATCACGACTTAGTTGACCTAAGTCGGCGGCCATCAACATGGAGTCATCTTTTAACTGCAGCACCTGAAAGCGCAGCGGCGTTCCTTCGCCTTCCAGGTTGGGATTGACGTTTGGCTCAGCAATCATGCTGAGATCCACCGTTGTAGGTCGGTCTTCGGGATAACCGACAGGAATCGATGGATCGCGCATTACCTGCCACGCTTTGCCTGTGGCTTCACGCGTTGAGGCACAGCCTGTTAACAGCAAAATGATGCAAAGTAACCAGACAAGTCGTGCCACATTCTGCAAGCTCATGCTCTGCGCGTTCATGCCTCCTCCCGCTGCTGGCGACGCACCGATTGGTCATAGGCTTGCTCAAAAACTTCCCAAAACAGTTTTTGAAAGCCTTGCTGGCGACCTGAGTTAAGCTCGCGGTAGTAGTGGTGGTACATCTCCCACGCCCAGCCCCCTTCGTCTTCAATGCGATTACCAGCACCACGGTAAGCATGAAAACGCTTGAGCAGAGCGTCAGGTGAGAACGCATCGAGTATGGCACCCAGGGCGTGACCAATGGCTTCTTCTACAGCGGCTTGATGCTGGCCCTGGTGACGTAAGCACTCTGCTACCGCCTCTGGTGCTGATAGGTGTACGGGGCTACGCTGGGCAGAAAATAGGGTTTCAGCCGTCTCCTCATAGGATTGACCAAGACGCAGGGGATTATCTTCAATTGGCTGTAAGCGACGGTCCCGAAGCGGGTACTTACTATCGTTTTGGGACTGCTGCAGTAGACGCAGACCATCAATAGTAGCGCGAAGCGTTTGCCCCGCTTCTTCTAAGAACGCTTGCTGCTCTTCGCTATCACGAAAAGGTAGATCCAGCCCTAAGCCTCTTAACAAAGGATCTGCGCCAATATGGCCAAGCGAAGGCGATGCCGGTTTTTGCCAGCGATCTTCCAATTGCTCCCCAACAGAGCGCTCCAAGTCGTTTATCTGCCGCTCATCCATGCCACTACTCCTCTGCGTTGTTGTGCCATTAGGTGTTCTGATACCGGGAAGGCTTAATGCTTCATCATGGCGCTCTTGGTACTGCCACTGCTGCCCACTTTGATGCGCAGCGTTTTGATGTATGTAGTCGCGATTCGAGAGCCCCATCGCTTCTATCGGTTCCATGGCCTCCGCAGACCGTTCATCGTGATCTAATGCAACCATCGGGTCATGCTGAATAGAGCCGGGCATTGCACCGCCCAAGGCCTCCATGGGATCGCCTTTTTCTTCTGAATGATCAAAGACCTCCCCTTTCCCAACTGACCAAACAGAGCCGTGGGTGGTTACTTCGTCATGCTCTTCGTCAATGAGAGTGGCAAGCGAATTCACGCCTGGCTGCCACGCATGGCGATCCCCGAGATGTACCTTCAGGTGATACTCACCAATCAACAGCTCATCGCCATCGCGTAAAGCGACCTTTCGTTGGCGCCCAATCGGCATCGTGGTGCGATTGATGTAGGTATGGCCACTAAGATCTACTAAGCAGAACTTGCCATCGATCTTGGTGATTTCAGCATGACTGGGTCTGATGCGGCCGCCATGATCTTGCAGTAGCCAGTCATCGTGGAGACTGCTGCCTAGCGTCCCCCCCTCTTCGTAGAAGACGAAGCTGCTGGTTGATCGCCCTTCAAGCAGCTCACTGTTGGTAACGACCAACGTAATGGCGTCTAGTTGATTGGGTTGCATGGGTTAACTCGTCATCTGAATACGTACGCGACGGCGCGTGGAACGGTCGTCACTCTCGGGATCTACGAAGGTGGTCCAGCCAAGCTGGCACGACCCGGCATCACCCAAACACATGGGCTTTACTTCGCTCTCTAACAATTCAAGCTCAAGGTCGTAGGCCAAAGGCTCACGCAACACAAAACTCACCAACGTTTTGAGGGGGCTATGCTCTTCACCATCAGGTAGAAAATCTCTAAAACGGGCCAGACTTAAACCGCGCAGACACAGCGCAAACTTGCCATTCACATCCGCAACACGTTCGCCTGCGACCATGTCACTGCCAAGCGTCATCCCTGAAGTGCCCATACAACTGCGCTGGTCCAGAGGGATCTCCACCCACCGCTGCACCCACTCCTCTATTTCTACCCTGGCTAAGTCGAAACAGTGCCCAACAATGCCGCTGACCACATCAGGTGAACGCGAACGCCCAGCCAATAAGCCCGCATAAGCGAGCATTTTGCTCCAGTTGATTGGCGTTTCACCGCGCAAATCACTGTCAGCAAGCCCTACCAGCGCAAAGATAGCGGCAGAAAAACCATCCTTCGCATCGTTTTGATAGCGAACGTAATGGCGGTATTTGCGCCAGCTTCGGTGCAGCAGCGTTATTAACCGATGGTTAAAGAAGTCCAGGAAATCCCCAGCCGCCCCCTCCCGGTGAGCCGCGTTGTGCGCCAGGGTTTCCAAGTAGTAACCTGGCAGTGGCGACTGCGCACCTTGTAACCCCAGGAAACTGACTTCCATCGCATACTGACCGGCTTGGCTAGCGCTAAGAGCAAGCACATCGCTACCTGGAAAACCCAGTGAAGCCGACGCAGTGAAGCGCACGCGCTCAAATGAGGGCACGCTACCGCCATGCCGCTGCTCTAAATCATCGCCGTGATGACGGTGCAGAAGCTCTACTAGTTGATAAAACTCGTAACGTCGCGCTCCCCGAATAACCGGCGCCAGCGCTACATCAGGGGCTGCTGCCCCTCCTGTAAGGTCCATTGATAGCGCTCTTGGTTATGGCGGTTAATGACATGCAACTCGTGAAATGAGTTGATGCTTGCGTACAACGAAAAGAAGCGCGCCAACACACTGCCGAACAAATAGAGGCTGCCCTCATCGCCAAAGGCCTCTTGATCTAACGTCATCACTGAACGCAGCCCACGCACAGGCAGCCCCTTGCGCAGGCGATCAACGGACTGGGTATCGATATCAAGAATGCCGGCCAGCCTTTTTTGCGCGACCCTTTCTGCTTGCCTGTCTACCAGGGCCCTAAAGTCGTAGGCACGTAGTACCGAGCAAAGCGCATCGCGCTCTAGCAAGGAGAGGTAGTTGAGCGACAAATTTGAGATTAATATCCACAGCAACCCATCATCGAGCGCAGGGCGGAGCACGGGCGTTGGCCGGGTGATATTGCGAAACGTGGCGTAAGCAGGACTCTCTTCCGTCGCCACGCACAGATCGCCGATAGTCAGTTGCTCGGGCAGTTCACGATTGCTGCACGTTAACTGCAGGGAAATCGTCTCACGGCGGCCAAGGGACGCACGTTCATCTCCGCGTACAAAGGCGATGTCGTGGTCAAAGCCATCACTACGCAGACTGTCACGTACTCGCACACGGTAATACAGTGCTTCACGCCCTCGATCACGCTCAATTTGATGCTGAAAACTTTCAAACGGTACATAGCTGCGCGGCTTGTCTTGCCACCCCGTGCGCTCACCTTCTAGCGTGCCTAGCACGTCATCAACACTAAAAACCTCATAGTGAGAGGGTGCCCGACTGTTGGGCCGTATACGGTACTCACTGCGCTCGCCACTTAGATCAATGGGTTCAGCGTCGTGCTCGAAAAGGTTAATCGCCGGCGTGCAGTAAAGCGCCAAATGCTCATTCCGCACCCGTGCATCGGTGGGAAGAGTACGGGCAAAAACAAAGCGCAGGGTGACATTGCTGGCCGTGTCAGCAGGCAGATATTGGGCAAGCCCTACGACATCGAAAAAATGGAAAGCCTCTGGAAAGCAGAGGTACTCCTGCAAAATGCGATACCCTTGATGAACATTCTGCGGGTAAGGCAGCAGTGCTTGGTCACGCTCAAACCCGACGGCTTTAAGCGCATTAGCAGGTAAGCGCTGCGTCTGCCCATCAATCTCTAGCTCCAGCCGTGTCAGGTAATGGCTCATCCATAAATACAGCGTACGGGCTGTGTAGCCATCGCCGCCGAGATGCAAACGCAGCGAGTCGATGCCCATCGCATTCATCGGCTGGTCGCTGCGCACTTCCATTGCTAATTCGACGATAGAGGACTCTCGCGTATGTCTTGCATCGACGCCTATCTGCGCCAATGGATAGAGTGCGACATCATGGCAAGTTCTAAACAAGCATGGCGTACCCTCTACGGGCTCACTGGCCAGTTGCGTTCCTCGCTCGACCCGTTGTTGCTGACTCAAGGCGTACCAGCTCGGGGTAAACTGCACCACTGTCATACTAGGTACCGGCCGCAGGTAGTTCGGCCATAGCATGCTGATTAACGAGTGAGTCAGCTCGGGAAACTCATCCTCCACTTTTTCGCGCATTCGGCCAGTTAGAAAGGCGAACCCTTCTAACAACCGTTCTACATCAGGGTCAGTGCTGCGCTCGGATAAGAAGCGACTCAAGCCGGGGTTCGCATCGGCGAACTCCCGCCCCTGTCGCTTTAAAAAATTGAGTTCATCTCGATAATAGCGATTCAGCATTCGTGCCTCTCAGGCCTATCAGTTGAGACACTGATAACGCTTGTTGTTAAGCAACAAATCGATAGTCGCTTGCGTATTTTCCTTACCTAAAGCGACGGTGGCATGCACCTGAAAACGTAACTGCAACGGGTCACCATGATTAGGCAAAGACTCGACATCTACGCGTTTGACACGGGGCTCATAGCGCTCAATGCACTGACAAATGGCCTGCTGAATATTGCGTTCCAGATCCAATACTCCGATCGTGGCATCGTTAAAGTCGAGCAGGCCAAGCTCAGGTGCACAGGCACTATTCCCCGGATGGCTATTAAGCAAATCAACCAAATGGCGCTTAATTGATTCGACAACCGCTACCAACTCGTCTGCTTCTTGCCTAAGTACGGGATGAGAGGGGGCCGCAAGCCGTTCAAATAACCGGCTCCCTAGCGACGCCCTACTCAACAATCCACTGCCATCAGTTGCCATTAGGCGCCCCATTATTCCTTATCGAGACGACCAACAAGCGAAAGCTCGAAGTTGGCACCCATGTACTTAAAGTGCGGGCGCACCGCCATGGATACCTGATACCAGCCTGGATCACCCTCGACATCCGACACCTGGATTGAGGCGGCGCGCAGCGGGCGGCGGCTACGTACATCGGCAGGGGGGTTCTCTTGATCGGCCACGTACTGGCGAATCCAAGTATTTAGCTCACGCTCAAGATCCTGGCGCTCTTTCCATGAACCAATTTGCTCGCGCTGAAGCACTTTTACGTAGTGCGCCAAGCGATTAATGATGAACATGTAGGGAAGCTGCGTGCCCAGTTTGAAGTTGGTCTCTGCAGCTTTACCTTCAGCTGTGTTCGGAAAGACCTTAGGTTTTTGAACAGAGTTGGCCGAGAAGAAGGCGGCATTATCACTGCCTTTGCGCATGGTTAATGAAATAAAGCCCTCTTCGGCCATTTCAAACTCGCGCCGGTCAGTAATTAACACCTCTGTAGGAATTTTGGCCTGCAACTGGCCAAATGCTTCGTAGGTATGAACAGGTAGGTTTTCGACTGCACCACCACTTTGTGGACCAATGATATTGGGACACCAACGGTACTTGGCGAAGCTATCCGTAAGGCGCTCCGCCAACAAATAAGCGGTATTGCCCCATAAATAGTGCTCGTGATTTTCACTAACGTCTTCGCGGTAGTTAAATGTTTTGATCGGATTTTCTACCGGGTCATAGGGAGTACGCAGTAAGAAACGCGGCGCTGTTAGCCCCAAGTAGCGTGCGTCTTCAGACTCTCGAAGACTGCGCCAACGGGCATATTTAGGCCCTTCAAAAATGGCTTTGAAGTCTTTGATGTTGGGAAGCTCTTCAAAGCTCTCAACACCGAAGAAAGAGGGATCAACTGAAGACATAAAGGGCGCATGCGCCATGGCGCCAACCGCTGCCGTGTGCTGTAGCAGCTTCATATCCGGCGTGGAGGGAGAAAAGTCATAGTGGCCAATGATGCCTGCCACAGGCTCTCCGCCAAACTGACCATAGCCCGCGTTATACACGTGCTGATAGAGACCGCTCTGACTAATTTCAGGGGCAAACTCAAAATCTTCCAGCAGCTCTTGCTTGGTGGCGTGCAGCACATCGAGCTTAATGTTTTCACGGAAATCAGTGCGATCAACCAACAGTTTCAAGCCGCGCCAAGCCGACTCCAACTGCTGAAAACTCGTATCATGCAGGACTTCATCCACCTGATGACTGATTTTACGATCTAGCTCAACAATCATATTATCAACAAGTGCTTTGTTGACCTTTGGAGCCGCCTCATCGCCATTCAGCAGTTCCGCAATGAAGGCAGCTACCCCTTGCTTGGCAACGTCATAACCTTCATCTGCTGGCGCCATGCGCGTTTGCGCCATCACTTGGTCAAGCAACGAAACATCCGCTTCCGTTTCTACCGCTGCATTCTGCTGCTTTGCTGTCTTACTCATTGCTGTGCCTCGAATCCGGTGATCTGCAATAAAAAAACGTTGCTAATGCTGAGGAGTTATTGATCTTTATCCGTTTCCAGCAAAGCCAGCTCATTCAATAACTGCTGGCGGGCCTCATCGTTTTCCAGGAGCTTCTGCAGCCGATCACGGAAAGCCGGCACATTGCCCAACGGGCCCTTTAGCGCAACCAGCGCCTCACGCAATTCAACTAGCTTGCGCAATTCGGGCACTTGCTTAGCAACAGCATCAGGGGAAAAATCCTCCAAGGATTTGAAGTCAAGATTGACAGCAATATCTGTAGGCTCGTCACTTTCATCAAGGCGATTAGGTACTGCCGTTTGCAAGCTCAGTCCAGCTTCGCGCATAACGGACTGAAAGTTGTTTTTATCGACAGAAACGGACTGACGCTCTTCTATGGGCGCCTCTTCCTCACCACCTTTAAAGTCACCCACCACCAATAACTTCAGCGGTAGCTCTGTCTCAGCCTGCTGATCGCCAGTGGCTGGCACATACTTGATGTTGATGCGCTCTTTGGGCGCAACGGTTCCTTGTTTAGCCATGATATTTAGCCCTGAAGAGAGATGTATCAATGTAACTGTGAATAGTTCTCAATTCGTGGGAGCGTAACTATTATAAAAAGTAATGCCAAATCCAACTTTATCTAGCAAAAACAGCTGTTGGTTTAGCGAACAAAAATCACATGCCCTGCTTTCATGTTTTTTTGTATTTTTTGGCGAAATTTCAAGAAAATAGCGGCACTTATGACATCAAAAAATTATCTAATTAAAATTTGTAAGATATCTCTTACAAATTCTATCGTCAATCACTTAAGGTTTTTGACAGAGATAACGCACAAAGGTCGTTGTTAAAACGAGTCGATATCAAAAAGAAAAGGCATTTATAGGTGAATGGGCGATTTAAAAAATAACATTTAGCAGATATTGGTTACCAAATAAAACTTAAAACATATGCAAAATTACTGCTCAAGGCTTTTTAAATTATCAATACGATGAGAGCAAGCAACTCATGGCTTGTTAGGCAATGAGTTGCTTATATCAGGCAATAAATTGCCTAATTATAAATAATAAAATAATAAAAAATATATAAATTATTGAAAAATAAGTGAAAAATAATAGTGGCATGCTGTTTGCTCTAACCACATAGTACACGCGATATTCTTTTACTATTTCACTCAAGGAGATGACCATGCCAACACCATGCTATATCAGCATTGAAGGCCAAACTCAGGGCAATATCACTGCAGGAGCCTTTACTCCTGATTCTGTCGGCAACATTTATGTTGAAGGCCACGAAGATGAGATGCTGGTTCAAGAGTTCAAGCATGTCGTTACTGTACCGACGGATCCACAGTCTGGTCAGCCTTCTGGCCAGCGCGCACATAAACCCTTTATCTTTACTGTTGCACTCAACAAATCAGTGCCGCTGATGTATAACGCACTGGCTTCTGGTGAAATGCTGCCTAACGTAGCACTTAAGTGGTACCGCACTTCTGTTGAAGGTAAACAGGAACACTTCTTCACCACCACATTGACCGACGCCACTATCGTAGACATCAATCTGCGCATGCCGCATGCCCAAGACATCAACAAGTCTGAATTCACTCAGTTGATGGACGTATCATTGGCTTACCGCAAGATTGATTGGGAGCACACTGTTGCCGGCACTTCTGGCTCCGACGACTGGCGCGCACCGATTGAAGGCTAAGCTGTGAAAAGCCTAAACGAGACCTAGACACTAGGCCTTAAAAAAGCGAAGCCCCTTCCAGTTGGAAGGGGCTTCGGCGTTATTGACGTATCGCTACTGGTGCTGCGGCAAGGCTCGGGGATTACACAAACCGACCCAGGCCTACAGCAGCTCGTAAACGATCCATCGTGACTGCGGCTTCTTCCCGCGCTCGTTCCGCACCTTTCTGCAAAACCGCTTCAATGTGGGCGGGGTCTTCCATCAGGGCGTTATAGCGCTCACGCGGGGCGCTTAAGTGGGCATTCAAGTATTCAAACACTTGATCCTTAGCCTCGCCCCAGCCAATACCGTTCATATACTGCTCACGCAGGCTTGCAGTCTCTTCCGCTGTGGCAAAGGCTGAGTAAATCTGGAACAGCGTGCAGCTATCCGGATCTTTCGGCTCACCGGGCTCCAACGAGTTGGTTTTAATCTTGCGCACCAGCTTTTGGAGCTTCTTCTCAGCAACAAAAAGCGGAATGGTATTGTTGTAGCTTTTGGACATTTTGCGCCCATCCAAGCCATTCAACAGCTGTACCTTATCGTCAACGACGGCTTCCGGGAGGACAAAGTGCTGACCTTTATAGAGATGGTTGAAACGCCCGGCGATATCACGGGCCATTTCGATATGCTGAATCTGATCACGCCCTACCGGTACTTTATTGGCGTTGAACATTAAAATATCCGCTGCCATCAGCACGGGGTAACCGAAAAGCCCCATGGTAATGCCTTTATCCGGATCTTGGTTTTCCGCCTCTTCATTCTCAGCAACCGCCGCCTTGTAGGCATGGGCGCGGTTCATAAGGCCTTTGGCACATACACAGGAGAGCATCCAAGTGAGCTCTGGGATTTCTGGAATATCAGACTGGCGATAGAAAATCGCGTTGTCGGTATCCAGCCCCAGCGCCAGCCAAGTAGCAGCAATTTCAAGTCGCGACTCCTGAACACGCTTTGGGTCTGGGCATTTGATCAGCGCGTGGTAATCGGCCAAAAAGTAGAACGACTGAACATTAGGGTCTTGACTGGCCTCAATAGCAGGCTTGATCGCCCCTACATAGTTACCTAGGTGAGGTGTGCCGGTGGTAGTAATACCGGTAAGAACGCGGGTTTTGTTAGACGCTTGCATATGATATGCAGATCCTTCAGGGTGTAAAAAGACCTAACATACCATAGGTGCTAATCGACATATATTCTCGATCACCTCCATTGCCAATTAAAACCATTGCCGCTCTCACCGGCCGTCTCTGTTTCAATGGCTTGGCTATCTGCGACCACATTTACTTCGTTATAAATGATGTAGCTGTTATTAAGGACATTGATTTCCTGCGCCCAAATACTACCTGTTACACGACTTGAATTGACTGACACCTTCCCGGCCGGTGCATAGATATTACCTACCAAGTGACTGCCGCTGTTGACGGCGACTGCATCGCCCGCCCCTGAGTAACTAGAGTTGATCGTTAGCGGCGGCGTGCCAGCTCGCGTTGGTTTTGTATCACCTAATTGGCAATTAGACCCTAGCTCCGTTTTCCCTTTCACAAAAAGCTCAAGCTGAGCATTGTCTTCGACCACTAAGCCATTTCTTCCATCACCGCTAACACTAAACTCACCTTCTACCACCATTCGAAGCTGAGCAGGATTTACTTGGGTATCGCTTTCAAGTCCCGAGATAATGAAGGTAGGGTTACCCGTTAACATTAAATTATTGACAACAATAGTGTTGTCAATAATTTGAGAGTGCTTAGTCCAGCCAGCCTGACTGCTGTCACATGAAACATAGTTATTATTGCAAATATTAAAACCCAACAAATTCCGGAAAAAGTTTACGAAAAAATTCACAATGCACCGAAAATCTAAAAAACCACATTGGCTAAATACCGGCGGCCCGGACGACCGAGTCTCTTCATCATAAAAAAATAGTCCTTCAGGCGTTAATGCCCATTGCCTTCTTTTATCAGTACCCATTTTTATATTGCCAACGCTATCACCATATCGCTGTTTAAGATTTTCAACTTCAACACTCAAGCCTTGAGAATCTAGATAAAGATCGCAACGTTGGGGCGAGCTTTCTGTTATCAATTCTTCTCCCCAAACTCGGGTCTCTCCCCCATGGATAATAGCGCCTTGAGCATATGCATCACCTCTAATGCTTGAAGAGCCAGTCAATAAAATATCCCGTTGAGATCGCACATTACCGTATACGTCAGCATCTACGTCTAACGTAATGTTATCACCTTGCTCACTGCCTAAATTATAAAGAAGATTGTAGGTTTGTGAATCAGCCGAAATAAATTCTGCTGGATCTTCATTAGAGCGATAGCTTGCAGCCAACGAGCTTCCATTGAGCAGTATTTGCCGACATGCCAAGAAGGGCGAACGAAAATTCTGCGCAGTTCCTGATGCATTGAAAGTAATCACTGTAGGTGCTTTAGCGCCAGCCTGCGCTCCCCATGCTTCTAACGTCACTTGGTCGCCGCTGCGAGACACATTCACTATCAGGTTGCTATCAGCTTCACTCAGATGATTGCCTGAAAGAGCTATTAATTCATCTTCGCTAAGTGTTTTGCTCTCTCCATCATCTAGATCAGCCAAGCTATTTTTTAAAAACTCGGTTAAGTTGTCATTGTTTTCATCACTGACAGCACCAGCTACAAAACCCTCACCACTCATTTGTGATTGAACGGACGCACGATAGTTGCCTGCCAAGCGCTCATCAATCAACGCGCTCTGCATCCCTGACATGCCTAACATCAGGGCGCCTGATAGTAATGCCATCACAATCACTAAAGCTGCACCTTGCTGCTGTTTCATAGTGTTGTCTCTTGTGATGCGATTACTTTATTTCGCTCTGTGACGAAAATTGTGATCACGTCACACATCGCCCTCTTTTCTTCTCGGCAATCACCAACTGCCAACGTTACTAAGTGAGATGTGTCATCTTCATTAAATTCAGATAGCATTGGACAATCTGTTGCTTGATCAACCTGGGCAAGATCTACTATAGGCTGACCTTGTGAGAGGTCTTGCAGAACACAATAATGGCGAGCAATACCTTCAGAGTTTCTCTCATCTGGAACGATAGCGTAGTTACCAATATTTCCTTTACGACCGGCTTCAGTCAGAGTACTGACCGCGAAGATTAATGCCTCTTGCTTACGGCTTACCTGGTCGACGGTTTTAAATGTTTTAAAGGTCGTTAAAAACAGCTGACCAGCACCTAAAATGATGACCGTGCCAATAGCCATTGCCACCATCAACTCAACCAACGTAAAGCCATGTTGGCGTTGACTCATGGCGAACTCTCAATACGTGGGAGGCTAAAGGTATAATCAAACTGGTCATTCACATCATCACTTAAAGCCACGATGACACGGAACCGGCAGCTAGCATTACTATTGCTACTCTCAATAGCACTGTTGCCTGGGGAAGCGCCACGCAGCGGGGTCCCTTCACCGCTGTTATTAAACCAATGCTCCTTCCATGCAGTTTGAACAGCGGCAGCCACGATATCTTCACAGGTTTGGCCAGCATCCAGGGTTGCCAAGTGTGCCCAGAGCCGCTCCTGGGCATCTACTGCAGCGACGCTGGCTACCGAACGCTGATAACCCGCATTCGCACTCTGCAGCGCTTTAAGCTGCATGGCTGCTACGCCGATTAGGCCAATAGAAAGAACCACTAAAGCAATTAAAGCCTCTATCAGGCTAAAACCACGCTGTTGCTTCATGGTTCCCCCCGTCGAATACTGCCAGTCGTATTAATAACAAGCGTCACAGGATCAATATTGTCACGCTGTGGAGTGAGCGTGACGTTACAAGTAGAAGCGCCACAGCCATCAATATCGGCATCGCCTAAACTTTGAAAGATGAGTGAGAAAGCTTGGTCCGGCGTAGTGATATTGGCTGACTGCCCTACTCGCATGATCTCATCATCATCTTCACGTTGTACGCGGTAACACCACTGTTGACGATCGTTACCCTCGTCTACTCCTTCAACATCGTCACAATCATCAGGGGGTAAAAACGCTACTAAGACCGGTTGGCGCTGCTTTATCGCTTCGCTACGGGCAAAGCTCAGCACAGAGATCAGTTCGTTTACATCGCTCGCCAGTCGCTGGCGGGCAAGGAAACCAGCAAACGCGGGAACCGCCATAACAGCGATAATCGCTGCGATCATCAGCGTTACCAACAGCTCAATCAGAGTAAAGCCGCGCTGTTTATTCAATTCACCAGCAGGCATTGGGTAACCTTTCGCCGCTCGAACTTAAAGTTATATCTTCTTCGCAACCATCATTCTGAGTGGTACTTGCTGTCAGTAGATAACCGCTACCGGTAATACTCTCCTTAATCTCATAGTTGTTTTCGGGGGAAGACTCACTAATGGTGCAATTGCTATAAGTATAAGAGCGCGTATAACAGCGCTCTAGCTCCGAAGCGGCTTGCATAAGGCCCGCATGAGCGTCGGTTCGCACTGATTTTTGCACGTAGCGGGTATAGCTGGGGTAGGCAATGGAGGCGACGATGCCGATAATCACCAGCACAATCATTAATTCAATGAGGGTGAAGCCGCGCTGGCCATTCAGTAAAGAACGGCCATTAGAAAGATTAGAGACATAAGACACGCGGCTTCGCTCCCGTATTAGTTGGCTCAAACTGTTTCAGTATGTCGCAAACCAATACGCATTGCATTACCAAGCGTGTGATCAGCTGCTGGCGATCACCTTTTCACGCAACTCTTTCGGCATAGAGAAGGTAATGGTCTCTTCGCGGCCCTGTAGCTCTTCAGGTAATGCAGCACCCATGGTTTGCAGCTTGGCGATCACACCTTTCACCAATACTTCAGGGGCACTGGCACCAGCAGTTACCCCGACACGCGCTACATTCTCAAGCCAATTGGGGTCGATTTGATCAGCGTTATCGATCAAGTAGGCGGGTGTGCCCATGCGCTCTGAAAGCTCGCGCAAACGGTTAGAGTTTGAGCTATTCGGGCTGCCCACTACCAACAATAGATCGCTCTGGCTCGCTAGTTCACGCACCGCGTCTTGACGGTTCTGCGTGGCATAGCAGATATCGTCATTGCGCGGCCCCTGAATTTCGGCAAACTTCTCGCGCAGCGCGTCGATCACCTTGGCGGTATCATCCATCGACAGCGTCGTTTGGGTCACGAAGGCCAGCTTTGAGGGATCATTCACCTCCAGCTTAGCAACGTCTTTTTCATCCTCTACCAAATAGATACGCCCACCGTGGGAGGTGTCATAACGCCCCATGGTGCCTTCGACTTCCGGGTGGCCTTCATGGCCGATGAGAATGCACTCCTGGCCACGCTTGGCATAGCGCAAAACTTCCAGGTGCACTTTAGTGACCAGCGGACAGGTGGCATCGAACACCTTCAAACCCCGCCGTTCGGCATCGGCCTGCACTGCACGGGAAACACCGTGGGCGGAGAAAATAACAATAACGTCGTCCGGCACTTCATCCAGTTCTTCAACAAACACGGCCCCGCGGGCGCGCAGCGTTTCGACCACAAAACGGTTATGGACGACCTCGTGGCGCACATAAATGGGCGGCCCAAACACATCCAGTGCGCGGTTGACGATATCGATGGCGCGATCCACACCAGCGCAAAAACCACGCGGATTGGCCAATTTAATCTGAATGGGCTGTGCTTGCGTCGATTGCATAATAGCGCCTTGATGCGTAAGCGGCATCGCTTAGTGAATTAATGCGTTGTCACCGGCTTGACGTCGAGCACTTCGACCTCAAAGGTGAGCGTGCGGCCTGCTAACGGGTGATTGAAGTCGACCTCGATACGATCACCGTCAATGGTTTTGACCACACCTGGCAATTCCGTTCCCGCTTTATCGGCAAACGACATCACCATACCAATTTCCGGGGCTTCATCGCCAAAATCTACCCGTTTGAGGGTCTGAATATTTTGCGGGTTGTGCTGACCGAAAGCATGCTCGGGGGTTATCTGAAAGGTGCCTTCCTGCCCCGCGGCCAACCCTTTAATAGGGTGTTCAAAACCCGGTGGCAAATTGCCGTCACCAAACTCAAACGTGGCGGGAGCTTTGTCTTTGGTGGAATCCACCAACGTGCCATCCTCCAGCTTTAAGGTGAAGTGTAGCGTCACTTCCATGCCTTCATCGATCAGGTAGTCGCTCATCGCAGTTCTCAACGTTCGATTAATGGGAAGCGTTGGCCGCTTTTTTGCGCCTACGCTCGCCCATAATGGATTCCCAGATTAAAACGACCGCCCCCAGGGTAATCGCTATATCCGCCACATTAAACGCCGGGTAGTACCACCCGGCGACGTGAAACGATAAAAAGTCGACCACATAGCCATGCACCAGGCGGTCATAAAGATTGCCTAGCGCCCCACCAATAATCAGCGGCAGCGCTATCGCCAATAGTTTTTCATCATGTTTGATGCGTGTAAGCCAGATCGTTAAGCCCACGCTAGCGCCAATCGCAATCAACGCGAACAACCAGCGCTGCCAGCCAGGATGCGTGGCTAAAAAGCTGAACGCCGCGCCAGTATTGTGTAGCAGCGTCAGATTAAAGAAAGGCAGCACTTCTACCGGCTGGGCATAGCCCAACTGACTGCTGGCCACGTATTTGGTGGCCAAATCAAGCACGATCACCGCCGCTGCCAGCCATAGCCAGCGCAGCGGCCGGTGCATCGTTGGCCGCGCGTTTGTATCAGGCGTATCAGTTTGACTAGGCATAGTAACGAATCTCACCGCTGCCTTCGGGGAGGTTACTGATACAGCGACCACATAGATCCGGATGATCAGCATGAGTACCCACATCCGGGCGATGATGCCAGCAGCGCTCGCACTTGGTGTTGTCGCTGGCTTTGACGGCGACTTTAAGACCCTCAAGCTCTGTGGCTTCTACATCGCTTGCATCAGTCTCACTCACATCAGCCAGGGGTTTCAGCGTGACTTCGCTTGTCAGCATCACAAAGCGCAGTTCATCACCCAGTTTAGCCAGCGTCGTCTGCAGGTCATCGCTGACATACAGCGTGACTTCAGCTGCCAGGCTGCCTTTAATGACTTTGGCATTGCGGGCATCTTCCAGACACTTGTTGACTGAGTGCTTAACCTCCAGCACTTGCTCCCAGAAAGCACGACCCAGCTCAGCGCTCTCTTCCAGGCTGCCAAGTTCAGAGTAGTAAGTCTCCAGCAGCACACTGTCGCCGCGCTTGCCGGGGATGTTCTCGTGAATTTCTTCGGCAGTGAAGGAGAGAATCGGCGCGACCCAGCGGCTCAAGGCTTCCACCACGTGATACAGCGCGGTTTGTGCACTGCGGCGTGCCAGCGAGTCGGTTTGCGTGGTGTACTGGCGGTCTTTAATCACATCCAGATAGAAGCCGCCAAGCTCACGGGCGCAGAAACCATGTACCTGTTGGTAAACATCCAGGAAACGGTACTCTTCGTAGGCTTTTTCGATCCGCGCCTGCAATTGGTGAGCACGATCCACCACCCACTGATCCAGTGCCAGCATATCGCCAAACGCTACTTGGTTTTTCTCTGGATCGAAGCCGTTAAGGTTCGAAAGCAGGAAGCGAGCCGTATTCCGGATCCGACGATACACATCGGAAGTGCGCTTCAAAATCTCGTCTGACACCGCCATTTCACCGGAGTAGTCGGTGGAAGCGACCCATAGGCGCAGGATATCGCCGCCCAGCTTGTCCATCACTTCCTGGGGCGCGACCACATTGCCTAGCGACTTGGACTGCTTGCGGCCCTGGGAGTCGACGGTAAAACCGTGGGTCAACAACTGACGATACGGCGGATGGCCATCAATGGCAGAACCGGTGAGCAGCGACGAGTGGAACCAGCCACGGTGCTGGTCAGAGCCTTCCAAGTACAAGTCAGCCCGCGGGCCGCTTTCATGGCCGTGCGGATGGGAGCCGCGCAGTACATGGCGATGTGTGGTGCCGGAATCGAACCAAACATCGAGTGTATCGGTGACCTTGTCATAATCCGCCGCTTCAGCACCCAATAGTTCCGCGGGGTCGAGTTTGAACCAGGCGTCGATGCCTTCCTGCTCAACGCGCTTGGCAGCCTCTTCCATCAGTTCAACGGTACGCGGGTGCAGGTCGCCGGTTTGCTTGTGTAAGAAAAACGGGATCGGTACGCCCCAGTTACGCTGGCGGGAGATACACCAATCCGGGCGGTTGGCGATCATGCTGTGCAGACGCGCCTGCCCCCAGGCAGGCGTAAACGCCGTGGCTTCGATACCTTCAAGGGCACGTTCACGCAGCGTTTTGCCGTCTTTGCCTTGAATATCCATGCCCACAAACCACTGCGCCGTGGCACGGTAGATCACCGGCGTTTTATGGCGCCAGCAGTGCATGTAGCTATGTTTGATCGGAATATGCGCCATCAGCGCACCCACTTCGCGCAGCTTTTCGACGATCTGGGGGTTAGCCTTCCAAATCATCTGGCCGCCGAAGAACGGCAGGTCGTCAACGTAAACGCCGTTGCCCTGCACCGGGTTGAGCATGTCGTCAAACTCCATGCCATGCTCGCGGCAGGTGATAAAGTCATCCATGCCGTAAGAGGGTGCGGAGTGAACGATACCGGTGCTGCCCACTTCAGACTCGACGTACTCTGCCAGATAGACAGGAGAGAGACGATCATAGAACGGGTGACGGAAATTGATCAGATCAAGATTCTTGCCTTGAGTGGTAGCAATCACTTTACCTTGCAGGCCAAAGCGCTCTAGGCAGCTCTCCACCAACTCTTCCGCCAGCAGCAGCAAACGCTCGCCAGTATCGACCAGTGCATAGGTGAACTCTGGGTGAACGTTAAGCGCTTGGTTAGCCGGAATGGTCCACGGCGTGGTCGTCCAGATAACCACTGCCGCTGGCTTGGCCAGCTCGGGTAAGCCAAAGGCGGCGGCGAGCTTGTCGGCATCTTCTACCGGGAAGGCGACATCGATAGCGTCAGACTTTTTATCTGCGTACTCGACTTCGGCTTCCGCCAGGGCTGAACCACAGTCAAAGCACCAGTTGACCGGTTTCAAACCTTTAAACACGTAACCCGCATCGACCATCTCGGCCAAAGCGCGGATTTCGCCCGCTTCATTGGCGAAATCCATAGTGCGGTACGGGTGATCCCAATCACCGATAATACCCAAGCGCACAAAGTCGGCCAGCTGTGTTTCAACCTGGGCACCCGCGTATTCACGGCAAAGCTCACGGGCGTGTTCCGGCGCCAGGTGCTTACCGTGAGTGGTTTCTACTTTGTGCTCAATGGGCAAGCCGTGGCAGTCCCAGCCGGGCACATAAGGCGCATCAAAACCGGCTAAATTCTTCGATTTAACGATAATATCTTTCAGGATTTTATTAACGGCGTGACCAATATGAATACTGCCGTTAGCGTAGGGAGGGCCATCGTGCAGCACAAACAGCGGCGCGCCCGCACGCGCTTCCCGCAGGCGCTGGTAAATATTCATATCCTGCCACTGAGAAACTCGCCCTGGCTCCTGCTTAGGCAGCATGCCGCGCATGGGGAAATCAGTTTCAGGCAAATTCAGCGTGTGCTTATAATCCATGGTCTGGTCAGCCGTTGTTAGCATCGGCGGCATCATCCGCCGAATATGAATCAGAAGAAATCGTATTTGAAGACACCGCACTTGAAGACATGGCACTTGAAGACACGGCCTCCCGCCCAAGCGGGGCCGAGGCCAGCGGAAGAGAATAGTCCTGTTCCGAGTGCTCCTGGTCAGCGCTGCTTTGCCCACCAACAGCCTCCGTTAAATAGTGGCGAGCGCGGGCCTGGTCACGTTCAATTTGCGCTTTAAGTGCCTCAAGGTCGTCAAACTTCACCTCGCCCCGCAGACGGGCACAGGGAAACACCGTCATACGTTGGCCATAGAGATCACCTTTAAAATCCAGCAGGTGCACCTCAAGCGTTGGCCGTTTCGAACCTACCGTAGGGCGGAAGCCCACATTCGCCACGGCTGGATAGCGCTTGCCATTTTCCAGTTCAGCCACCACCGCATAAACTCCGCGCAGCGTTAATGGCTGGGGCATCAGCGGCAAGTTGGCAGTCGGTACACCAATGGTGCGCCCTAACTGCTGGTCGCGTACCACGCGGCCATGTAACGAATAGGCTCGGCCCAGCAAACTCGCGGCGGCGGAGAAATTACCGCTAGCCAGCAGCGTGCGCACCCGCGAACTGGAAACCCGCTCGTCATCCACGGTAAAGGTGCGAGTGTGCTCGACGCCAAACCCCTGTTCACGCCCGACTTCCGCCAGCAGCGCGAAATCGCCGCGGCGGTCGCAGCCGAAGCGGAAGTCATCGCCCACGACAAGGTGCTTAACGCCCAGCCCATCAATCAGCACCTGATCAATAAACTCACGCCCGGTAAGACTGCGCAGCGTATCGTTAAACGGCAGCACCAGCACTTGTTCCGCTCCAAAATCACGCAGCAACCGCACTTTCTCACGCAGGCGCGTTAACCGTGGCGGCGCTTGATCACCGGCAAAAAATTCACGCGGCTGGGGTTCGAACACCACCACTGTTAGCGGCACATTCCAGCGCGCCGCATGCTCGCGGCATTGCTGCAGAATGGCTTGATGGCCACGATGCACCCCATCGAAATTACCGATGGTGGCAACGCAGCCACGATGAGCCGCTCTCAAGTTGTGCAGACCTCGAATGACGCGCATGGCACCTCAGCCGTTGGAGGATATAAAGCCTATGATTATAACGAACCCACACCCTAGGATGCAGTGTTATGAGTGCATTTTAAAATGGCGAACGCGCAAACCCAGTGCAGCCAGCCACGCGAAGTACAGCGAGCCGCCCAGTACCACTAAGCCAGTGACCCAGCTTATCCGTTGCCAAAGGCCAAACGTGAGCCAAGCCTGCCAGTCGGGGGCCATAAAATAGAGGGCCGCGCACATTAGTCCGCTGCCACCGAGTAGCTGCACCGAATAGCGCTTCCAACCCGGCTGAAAGACCAGCACGCCCTGCTTATGCAGTAAGTAGCCCAGCAGGCCCGCGTTTAAGAAAGCAGAAAGCGCTGTGGCTAATGCCAATCCGGCATGAGCCAGCGGCCAAATCAGCAGTAAGTTAAACACCATATTAGCGACCATGGCGATAATGCCTACCTTCACCGGTGTTTTGGTGTCCTGACGGGCAAAAAAGCCCGGTGCTAATACCTTGATCAGCATAAAGGCCACCAAGCCAAAGGCGTAAGCACGTAGGCTCATCGCCGCCATCTGAATATCGTTGTCAGTCATCGCACCGTAATGGAACAGCGTGATCAACAGCGGCTCGGCCAGCACTGCCAGCGCCAACGCCGCAGGTAAGCCTAACAGCAATACAATGCGGATAGCCCAATCAAGCATCGCCGCAAAGTGCTCCTTGGACTGATCAGCATGGCGTTTAGACAGCGCCGGTAAAATCACCGTCCCAATGGCCACCCCAAACACACCCAGCGGCAGTTCCACCAAACGGTCCGAGTAATAGAGCCACGACACGCTCCCCGCCGCCAGCAATGACGCCAAAACGGTATCCAACAGCAGGTTAATTTGCGATACCGACACCCCAAACAGCGCAGGCCCCATGAGTTTCAGTATGCGTCGAACGCCCTCGTGGGCAAAATTAGGCCAGGGGGTAGGCATCAGCCCCAACCGCAGCAAGAACGGCACCTGAAAAACCAACTGTGCCGCCCCGGCGATTAGCACTCCCCAGGCCAGCGCCATGGCGGGCTCTTCCATAAGCGGCATTAAAAATAGCGCCGCCCCGATCAGCGAAAGGTTAAGGAGCACCGGGGTAAATGCAGGTACCGCAAAGCGGTCCCAGGTATTCAGTACGCTACCGGAAAACGCGGTGAGCGAGATCAGCAATAAATAGGGGAACGTTAAGCGCAGCATATCCGCGGTCAGCGAGAGCTTTTCCGGATCACTGCCAAAACCGGGGGCAAACACCCAAATCAACCACGGCGCGCAGAGCATGGCCACGGCGGTAATCAGCGCCAACACCGCCGTTAAGCTACCGGCAGTGGCATTCAGCAGCGCGCGTATCTCCTCCCGGCTACGCTGGGTAGAGTACTCTGAAAGCACCGGCACAAAGGCTTGATTGAAAGCCCCTTCAGCAAACAGACGGCGCAGAAAATTAGGGATCTTAAAGGCCACGAAAAACGCATCGGCGCCATCCCCTGCCCCCAACAAGGTAGCGATAACCACATCGCGCGCCAGCCCCATTACCCTCGACAGCATCGTCATGGCACTGACCACAAGACCCGAGCGCATTAGCCCGCGGCGGACGAATGCGGTGTTTAGAGAAGTGTTGGGTGCTTTCTTCGCCGTCATAAGTTATCCAGAAAACCGTCTAGAAAAACTATCCAGAAAAACTATCCAGAAAAAAGCATCTAGAAAAATCATCCAGACACAAAAAAACCGGCCGCAGCCGGTTTTTTATGGCGCCTGCCGGCTTACGCCGCCAGTGCTTTAATACGCTTGTTCAAACGGCTCTTCAGGCGAGCTGCTTTCTTCTTAGACAGCACGTCTTTGTCTGCAATACGGTCAACGACCGGCTGCATTGCCTTGAACTCTTCCATTGCCTTGGCGTGGTCGCCGGTGCTGATCGCTTTCACTACACGCTTGATGTAGGTGCGGACCATGCTACGCTGGCTGGATTTCAGGACGCGACGGTTCTCGGCCTGGCGGGCGCGCTTGCGAGCTTGCTTGCTGTTCGCCACAGGGTATCTCCTTGGAGAATAAAGGTTGCCGATAAAACGGCAACGAAATTAAATATGTGTTCGTCGGCTGCGCTGTCACAGCGCGACGCTTCCGCAACATGACACTTCTATAACCACTGGCCTATAACAACCAGTTGATTTGGCAGGTAATTCCCCTACCAAAACATGTAACGGACAGTTGAATTAAGCTGCCCGCCCACGGGTCTTGTCTGAGAGGATGGCGTAGTCTATCACGCGCTAGGCGTGCTTGCTAGCAGTTGTGGACAGTCTGTTAATGAGATCTGTGGCAAGGTTTCTTGCTCTCGAAGCCGGTGCCATTTGCAGTATTGAAGCACTTACCACAAAATCTCACACCATCCATCAAAAATGGGCATAACACCCAGTATGGCCACTGTGATTTGCCTTATTTCCATAAAACAATAACAGGCTATCTTTGCGAAGCAGCCAACCTCTGGAGAGGAAACATTTCAGTGTCACTGCGACGTTTACACACTCGCCTACTATTAGCCGTTTGCATACCATTAATCTTAGTATCGACAACGCTGTTGCCTGTGCTTCATGTACATATGGAATCGAGGCTAGACAGCCTGCGGGACGAAGCCGACGCTTTGTTAAAAGCCGGTCAAGAGACGCTAACCCGCGATATTAATGAGAGCCTAAACTACGCGCTAGCGATTGCTGAGATGCCCGCATTACGGTGGTACCTGGCAGCGCAAGACAGGCCACCACGAGCGGATCAGGCCTATTCACTGAGCGACCTATCGCAACTTTCAAATTTTTTAAACACGCTGATCAGCCACAACCCGCGCTACACCAAGTTAGTCCTGATTGATAACCAAGGAAGAGAAGTACTACGCGCACCCAAAAGTAGTGAAACAGGGCCTCGCGTGGGGGGCAATCATCATGCCTTTACCGACTATTTCGAAGAAGCATCCTCACTGCTACCGCGTGACCTGTATATCTCGCCACCGGGTCGTAACTTACAGTTCGAGCTATTGGGTAAAGACATTATCCCGGTGGTCAATGTTTCCACACCCGTTTTTGATGCGGCGGGCGAACGCCGTGGCGTCGTACTTTTAAGCCTTAATTGGGACTACCTCATAATCGCTCTACGCCAAGCGATGCTGCTTGACCAAAGTGCCAATACGCTTTTAATCGACGCCCAAGGCCGGTGGCTGCTAGATGAAGGCATCCCGCCCCTAAATACGACAAGCTTTGGTAGCGATTTCAGCTCGCTTTCACCCCTCTATTGGCAAGCTCTGCAGCAGCGCAATGCCGGCCACACCACGGTAGATAACCATCTATTACGTTTTCAAACTGAAGATATACGCACCCAGCGCTACCGCAGCTTGGCGGGGAGTATTTTCAGTGAAAACAGCTACCATCCCTGGAAACTGGGTGTGACACTACCACTCCCTACTTGGCGCTCGCTAATTGAAGAAGAGACGACCGTGCTCTGGTTTCTGTTATTAACCTACGGAGTCGCTGTCGCCTTTGGCATATTTTGGGCGTTCAGTAGCCAGCGTCAACGCCAGTTACGTAAGGCAGCTCAACGCCATGCCTATGAAGTAAGTGACCTGTACGAAAACGCCCCTTGCGGCTACCACTCTCTGGATACCACAGGGCGGGTGATCAAAATGAACCGCACCGAGCTTGCTTGGCTGGGCTACTCTGCCCAGGAAATTATCGGACAACTTGATTATAGAGAGCTGATCACGCCAGAAACGCGCGATCAGTTTGAAAAAGCTTTTCAAAAAGTGAAAAACAATCAATCCGGTAGCGCAGAGTGCAGCCTATTAACGCGAAACGGCGAGCAGCGCCATGTCATGATTCAGGCATCTGCCTTCTATCGCAATGGCCAATTTGTGCATTCGCGAGCTACCGTGTTTGATCTTACCGAGCGCAAACAGCTTGAAGAGAAGCTGCGCGCCCAAGCAATGACCGATCCATTAACCGGGGTATTCAACCGGCGTTATTTACAGACCCAAGCGACTGCCGAGATATCACGGGCGCGCAGGCAGAATCACCCCATCGCGCTCATCGCCATTGATATTGATCACTTTAAGCAGATTAACGATATATATGGCCATGACGTGGGTGATGACGTACTAACAAGCTTCACGAAAATAGTGGCTGATTTACTTCGCCAGGAAGACTTGCTATGTAGAGTAGGTGGAGAAGAGTTCGCTCTTTTGCTTCCCAACACCTCGCTTTCACACGCTGAACAGGTAGCCGAGCGGATACGGAGCACGGCGGCGGCTACTTCTATTAACGTATCAGAAGACCACTCAGAAAAAGTGCTGTGGCTGACCGCATCACTCGGAGTAACGGCTATTTTAAGCAACGAAAAGACGCTAAAGGCTGCCCTAAAACGCGCCGACATAGGCTTATACCAGGCTAAAGAAAACGGCCGTAACCAGGTAGTCGTTAACGCGGGCTAGGCGACCTGCCCCACACCACAAAATCGGGATTGAGTACTTGCTCGGGGGTTGCGTAACTAAGCGGGTGATTGTCCAACGTCACGATGCGACCGCCAGCCTGCTCTACAACGACCTGTGCAGCACCTGTGTCCCACAAACTGGTTGGCCCAAACCGCGGGTATACATCGGCATTCCCTTCTGCGATAAAACACGCTTTAAGCGAACTGCCCATCGGCCGAATCTCATGCTTGCCCAATTCACCAAGCCATGCCGACAAACGCAAATTCGCGTGGGAGCGGCTTCCCAGCACGCGCCACGGCTGCCCTGCTACCGGAGGCAATGACGCCATGATCGGCTGCCACTGCCCATCACCATCGACTTTGAAAGCGCCTAAACGCTTGGCGGCAAGATAGGTAAGCTTCAAGGCAGGCGCCACCACCACACCGAGCACCGGCCGGCCCTTTTCAATCAGAGCAATATTGACGGTGAACTCATCATTACGCTTGATGAACTCCTTGGTTCCATCCAGCGGGTCGACCAGCCAATAAAAGCCATGCGCATTGGCGCCTTTAAAGCTCTGGGTATCCTCTTCGGAGAGTATCGGCACATCAGGGGTAAACATCTGCAAGCCATCGGCAATCACCTCATGGGCTGCTTTATCGGCCTCAGTAAGCGGGCTTTTATCGGCTTTAAATTCAACGGAGAAGCCTCGACGATATATCTGCATGATCGCCTCGCCCGCCTCCCAGGCTAACTGCTCAACACTTTTTAGTAATGCCTTGGTAATGGTGGGCATATTAACCTCAGATATTCAGGCGTTAGCCCTTAAGGCACAGCCTGCCCAGTGGGCGCGAGAATTTTGCGCAAGAAGTGGCGCGTTCGCTCGTCTTTGGGCGCGGTGAACAGCTCCTCCGGAGGAGCTTGCTCGACGATACCGCCTTCGTCCATAAATACCACTCGATCCGCGACTTCCCGGGCGAACTGCATCTCGTGGGTGACGACGATCATCGTCTGGCGCTCTACCGCCAATTGCTTCATCAGGCTCAAGACCTCTTCCACCCACTGTGGGTCAAGGGATGAAGTGGGCTCATCAAATAGAATTACATCGGCATTGGCTGCCATCGCGCGGCCAATACCCACCCGCTGCTGCTGGCCGCCGGAGAGCGAAGCCGGGTAAGCATCCGCTTTATCTGCCAGACCGATGCGCTCGAGTATTTCCCTTGCCCGTGCATGGGCCTTAGCTTTCGGTAGTTTATCCACCACGATCATACCTTCGCTGATATTCTCCAGCGCGGTTTTATTGGCGAACAGGCCGTAATTCTGAAACACAAACGCAGTACGCCGACGCAGCGCCAGAATATCTGCCCGGCTGGCCCGCTGGGTATCCACACTCAGGTCGCCCACCTGTAAGCGCCCGGCATCTGGCTTTTCAAGAAAGTTAATACAGCGCAACAGCGTGGACTTACCCGTACCGGAGGGCCCAATGATGACAATGATCTCGCCTTGAGAAAGACTCAAATCAATATCTCGAAATACCGTATGGGCTCCAAAACGCTTGGTAATGCCTTGCAGCGAAATCATCGTTGGTAGGCCTTATTCAGGTAAATTTCTAACCGACGCTGCCCCCAGGAGAGCACCTCCACCACCGCCCAATAAATAAGCGCTACCAACAAGAATGCCTCCAAATAAAGGAAGCTTCCCGCGGCCTCTTTTTGCGTGGCCCCCATTAGCTCGGTGACCCCCAGCGTAAAGGCCAACGAGGTCGCTTTAATCATATCAATGAAGTAATTCATCAGAGTAGGCGTTGCCACGCGGGTTGCCTGGGGCAATATGATACGTCGCATTAACTGCGACTGGGTCATACCAATGGAGAGTCCGGCTTCGCTCTGGCTGCGGTCAATCCCCACAATGGCAGCGCGAATGGACTCGGCCATATAGGCAGAAAAGTGTAACGTCAGCCCCATCACTGCGGCAGTGACGCCAGTAATAGCGATCAAAGAGTTTATTAACTGTGGCAGGCCGTAATAAAAAAGAAACAGCTGAACCAGCAGCGGCGTGCCGCGGAAAAACGAGATAAAAAGTAGTGAAAAGCCATTTAATACCGGCACTTTTGATACACGAACCACCGCCAGCAGACACGCCAGTATCAGCGCAAAGAACATGGCGATCGTCGCCATTTGAAGCGTGAGGGGCAGATATCGCAGCAGAACCGGCAACAAATCCCACATATATTCGAGATTAAGCATAATAATTAAACATAGGTTAGACCGCTTATAAGCAAACGGCCGTGGCAATGCCACGGCCGCGTTAAATCAGGGTAGCCTAAACGTTACGGCTGGGTGATATCAGTATTGAACCACTTTTCCGATATCTCACGTAAATCGCCATTTTCACGCAGCTCGGCAAGGGCTGCACCAACGCGATCACGCTGCTCACGACCCGCCTCGTCATCACGAAACGGTAGCGCGTTCTCAATGGTAGAGAACGGCTGACCGGCTAGCTCTAACGGCAGGCCTTTCTCTTTAATGACTTGCGTCGCGCTTACACGATCCATCACAAAGGCTTCTACCCGGCCCAGTGCCACATCCTGCTCAATGTTGGATTCATAGGTGCGAATATCGATTTCATCGGCGTTCGGTTGTTCACGCAGCAGCTGTTCGTAGTTGGAGCCCAGGTTCACCGCCACGCTTTTGCCAGATAAATCTTCAACGCCTTCAATGGTGTCATTGCCTGCCCGCACCACGACTTGCGCGCCGTCATACACGTAAGGCTCGGTGAAGGCATACTTGGCTTCGCGCTCAGGGGTAATCGTAATCTGGTTAGCAATGGTATCGATACGCCCAGACTCCAGCATCCCCGCCAGGCCAGAGAAGCTCGCGGTAATGAATTCGATCTCATCACCGGTGATCTCACCCACGGCATTCATCACATCGACTTCAAAGCCCTTTAGCTCATCCTGTTCAACGAAGGTAAAGGGGAAGTAACCACCGGACATACCCACTCGGAGGGTATCGGCTTGGGCGGTCGCGGCGAACAACCCGCTTGCTACGCTTAGTGAAAGCGCGGCCAGGGTGATATTAAGCTTGCGTGGTAGTGGCATAATTCTGTTTCCTCGTTAGTCGATATCCCGACGATCCGAATAGCCGCAAAAAATTTATGTGGCATTGATGGCTGCTATTTTACCTGCAAGGCAAAAGCATATAAAAGAATATTAAAGACATTTTTTATTCCATTAAAGAATATATTTTGCGCTCTGTTGTGTGGCTACATTTGTCTGATAGTTTGGAACGTTTTGGGGGTGGCTATTTGGCGCTTTGCATCTAGTACGCTGCCGCCTAGCGCTGCCAGCTCTTGAGAAAACGTAACAAGCTTTTCCAACTGCACCTTATCAAACCCTCGCCTGCGCTGAGGCTTTTTGAAAATGATACTTACACCACCGATCAAATGCTCTGCTTGTTGGAAGGTATCCGGGGAGGGCATCACTCCAGGCGGGTAGGCATTGGCGACACACAATGGATTTTGAGGAGTAACGCCTGGCACGCTGTAAACCTGAAGCGTAGCATCGTAGTGGGCATCCCATTTTTGTAGACTCACTTGAAGCTTCTTATTGAGCGCGGTGTCGGGCTGTTCAAACATCACAAACAGTACATGAGCACTCTCTTCAGCCGCTGCAGGTGCCACCTCCTCTACGCTATCGTTCTGCTCGGGTAACGTAGAGGGGGTGCTCACCTGCTTTACAATAGTAGAAGGCTGAGTTGGCAATTCGGCTCTCTCATCGGCTGGCACTAATTGCTGCCCTATCCTTAGCCACTCTCCGCCTCGCCACATCCCCCCTTCCAGCACGCCTCTGCCGCTTAGTAGGAAATACATGCAAACGACAAGGCCGTTAAAACTCAACCAACCCGCAGCGATGGCTAAAGTTATCGCCAGTTTATACGAATCCATGGATTGGCTTCCTATCCAATGAGGAACGTGCGAAGTGAGCACTCACGACGGTTATGAGTATTCTGCGTAACTGTAAACATCCCCTAAAATCGGTGTATGCGTCATTAGAGTTCTCCGGCCTACAATGAGGCAAACGGAGAGCGACATGAAGAAATCGTGGTACAGCGACTCCCAGGTCGCTTGCTCCTGGCTCGAGGTGTAATGGCAGGTTCGAAACGATTGTTGATGTTTCTACATGACCTTGATTTGTATAGATCAGGATGAAAAGTTCGTTACAGCAACATTAATCAACTATTGACTTTATAGATGCTTTCCTGATTTATAGCGCTCATGTTGTGTTCGCCGCTAATCAATAAAAAAGCATATATTATTTTGCACAGACACCACGACTCAATTAAAGAGGCGCACATGTCAATACCTTAAATCAATTAAGCTATTAACTGACTAAGCAAGAAGCCTATAAAACCTATGAGCAGGAACTGCCATATATCTCTTTCATCTTTGTAACTCACTCCCTCGGCACTGCTTTTGCTGCCCCTTTTTATTGCTAAAAAAGGTAAAAAATGCCCAAAACGGGATCTACGCTATGGAAAGCATAGGCCGTGATATAAAACGGGCAGAACAAAAGCAAGTGCTTTATAATAAAAACTCTTTAACTATTTCTCTTTAGATATCCATCTGGAGCAACTGTTATTAAAAGCTTATCTTGAATATGCTTGTCAATTTCAAATTCACTATGCTTTTTTACGTATTCCCAAACAGCCGTTTTGGGGTTGTCACCAGGCCCCCAGGGGCGATCAGGAAACATATCAGCTGGCATATCTTCTACGACAGTGTCGAATACTACACAGTAGCTTCCAACACTGGTCAGGGGTGCATAAGCCTCCAACTCGGCTAGCACATGCTCGTGAGTGTGATTAGAGTCCAGACAAACCAACACGCACTCATATTCTTTGGCTATTTGTTGGACCTTCTCAACCACGTCAGGTGCAATACTGGAGCCTTGAATCATTTCAATACGTGATGCCATGGGGTGGGCTTCAATAGCCTCCCTATTGTGCGCGCGAATATCGATATCGATTCCCAGCACTTTGCGTTTAGACTGCTTGGGATCAATCGTTGCACCTGTTTCGATAGCTTCGCTCATATCCAACATCGCTAGCAGCGATGCACTTAGCATCAGCGAACCTCCATGGGCGATGCCTGTTTCAATAATCAAATCCGGCTTTATTTGCCAGATCAGTTCCTGAATAGCGACAATGTCAACTGGCGTTTGAATAATCGGCCGACCCATCCATTGAAAGTTGTACATGTATCGCTTGTCAAAAGCCTTCGCTAGCCATTGGTTTGATTGGCGATTCCACTCAGCTTCAGAAGAGTAGCTGCTTACTGAATCATGACTTTCTCTTAAAAACTGTGCAAATGGGTTATCATCACGATTTTCCATATTCATCTCCATAAATTATAACAAAAGTTTAACTCAAACTTTAATGGCAAAGCAATTCAAGAAAGCCCAGTGTAAAATTAATTATAAATCTTCCAGAAAATTAGCTCCAAAAAATTTCCATCTCAAAATTAACGCTGATACTTCATATGAAAAAGTGAATCGGCTGACATAACGGCATCGTCTTTCAGAGGAACTTCACTAAGCTCTTCAAGTACACCCATAGA
The DNA here is from genome assembly GCF_029854215.1 of Halomonas alkaliantarctica. Classification (NCBI taxonomy): domain Bacteria; kingdom Pseudomonadati; phylum Pseudomonadota; class Gammaproteobacteria; order Oceanospirillales; family Halomonadaceae; genus Vreelandella; species Vreelandella neptunia. The sequence goes on from NZ_CP122961.1 coordinate 3,568,699, forward strand.
CCCGTTTATTTCATACAATGGCATTTCAAACTCTACTGAAAACCCACACTGATTATAAAAGTTAACCGCCGGATTGCTTGATCTAACTCTAACCCATACCTCCTTGATACCTATATCGGTTATTACCCATTCAACCAAACTAAGAAATGCCTTACGCATCAAGCCAGGTCGATTGGTATCGCTAAAACGAACAATCGCATCTCCTTCGATACGGGCTCCGCTAGCATCACCATAGGCTAGTCCCATATAGCCATAAAGCTCTCTTTTTCCAATCTCTCTTAATGCAAACAAGATTCTTGTACTGTCGTTGGCAACATTACTTGTAATCCACTGAAATGTCCGTTCAGAAGTAGCTTCAAAATACGTAAGAAATGAATCACGACTCCTGTTTCGAGCCTCCGTAAGCATATTAACGACAATTTTGTCAACGTGAGCAGGATTGCAGTTGATGGGATATAACGCGAAGCCTGTTTCAGCTACAGGTAACGCCAGGGAAGACAAGTTCATATCACCAACCCCTTTAAGCGCTTGAAAGATATCTCGATATTCCATTATCAACCTTGAAAAGATTCTATAGATTGTATAATTCGACTCTGATCCTCATCGCTCATGTAGCTATGGAGGGGCAGCGACAAAACTTGATCGACAATTTTTTCAGTTACATACAAATCTCCTCTGCGGCAATTATTAAAATATGTGAAGTTATGACCTGCCTGCCAGTGAATACCCGTATCAACTCCCTGTGATCTCATATGTTCTCGAAGCTCATCACGTCTTCCATTAAGCACTCTAATATAATAAAGAAAAGGACTAACTTCCTCAAAGTCGCCTTTAGGAGCTTCTAGCCACGTAATTGAAGAGAGTTTATTATAATATTTTTCACATGCTACCTGTCGAGTACTTCGGATTTTATCAAGCTTCGAGATTTGCGAAAGTCCTATTGCAGCATGAAGGTTAGCCATATGGTACCTGAAACCTAGCTCTTCAATATCATATGTCCATGCTCTTGAATTTTTATACATTTGCTCAGCAGGCTGAGTCATCCCAATCAAACGCATTGCTTGTAGTCGCTTTATATTTTCTGTTCCTTCAACTACGATAGCACCACCATCAATGCAAGTTACTGTCTTAACAGGATCAAAACTGAACATAGTATATTCATGCTGATTTCCCGTTGGTCGCCCCTTATAATATGAGCCAAAAGAGTGTGCCGCATCATGAAGAATTGGTATGTTGTGTTTTTTTGATATTATTCGCAATGCATCATGATCGCAAAGAAAAATATCATAATCCATACAGATAATACATTTAGTTTTATCTGTTATCAGGCTCTCCACCTTGTCAACATCGATACAAAGTGTATCTTCTTTTATGTCAACAAAAACTGGCTCTGCTCCGCAGGCCCGAATTGCCTGAAAATCAGCTGCATTATTAAATGACGGTGTAATGACTTCATCATCAGCTCCCACCCCTATCATCAACAAAGACAGATGAAGTGCTGCATGTCCAGTACTGACAGCAACAACATGACGATCTTCATCTGGGGCAAAATCACAGACTCGAGTTAAGGCAGCTTCGAAATCTTTTACATAACTCCCCATGCCAAGCCAACCTAACTCCAAAGATTCAACCGCAGCGGCGATTTCGCTCTGTTCAATAAGGGGTTTGAAAACCGGTATTTGTGGTTCGATTTTATTTTTCATTTATCTTCTCAAATATACGAAGTTCTGGAACGGGAATAACAAATTCCGTCCCTTTTTCTTGAATAGCGCTATTTTGCTGCCACACTTCCTCTGCAATATTCCAGGGCAAGATCAGCAAATAGTCTAACTGTTTATTCGCAAGTTGATCTGGCGACAAGATAGGTATATGGCTACCTGGCATAAACTTGCCTTGCTTGGCTGCCGAAGCGTCACAAACGAAGGGAAGTAAGTCTGGCTTTACACCAGCGTAGTTAAGCAAAGTATTACCTTTAGCGGCTGCTCCATAAGCAGCAACTTTTTTTCCTGCACGCTTTTTCTGGATAAGAAAATATAACAAGTCATCCTTTATTTTATTTGCGCGAGACTGAAAGGCGAGATAAGTATCCAGCTGTTGCAAGCCATGGTTTAGCTCCACCTGCAGCATTGTCGCAACTGACGCATGATCTGTCCTACCATCCTCATTATGACAGCCATATATACGCAAACTTCCTCCATGTGTATTGAGTTCTTCAACTTGCCAAATACGCAGGCCTACAGACTGAAAAATACGAAGCACAGCGGAGAGCGATAAATAAGAAAAGTGTTCATGGTAGATAGTGTCGAACTGGCAATTCTCAAGCAAGCGCATCAGGTGGGGAAACTCTAGAGTAATCGTGCCATCTGACTTAAGTACCTCCTTGAGACCACGAGTAAAGTCGTTAATATCCGGCACGTGGGCGTAAACATTGTTACCGACAATTAGATCTGCTTTTCTGTCTTCACGAGCTAGCTTCTTTCCCAAGGCCTCACCAAAGAACTCACGTATAACGGGAATGCCTTTCGTTTCCGCTTCCATAGCGGTGCTATCGGTTGGCTCAATACCAAGGCATGGGATTCCCATCGCAACAAAGTTTTTTAGCAAATACCCATCATTAGAAGCTACTTCGATAACCAAGCTGTCAGGATTAAGTTTCAGCTCACTGGACACCTGTTCAACATACTGCTCAGCGTGGGCCAACCAGCCGCTAGAAGTACTGGAAAAGTAGGCATAATCAGGGCTGAATAGTTCATCTGCTTGAGCATAATCCTCTGTCTGCACCAGCCAGCAGTGGTCGCAAACCTTGACCTTTAATGGGTAGTATTTCTCCGGCTTCGTAAGGTCGGCGGCAGTAAGATAAGCATTGGAAGGTGGCGCAAAACCCAGATCAACAAAAGTGTGGGTCAGCAGTGCTCCACAATGGCGGCAGTTCATAGGGAGATTCCCTGAAAGTTAGCGTCAATCAGTGAGTGTTTGGCATCACGTTCAGAAAGTTCGGTCACTGTGTGGGGCCACTTTATCCCGAGATGCGGGTCATCGTACCTAAGTCCCTCTTCCGCTTCAGGTGTGTAGTGGGCCGTGTGTAGATAGAGCAGCTCGCTATCAGGCTCCAAGACCTGAAAACCATGCCCAAATCCTTCAGGGATGGCCATCATCAGAGCATTTTCCGGTGTCAGCTCTTCAGCATGCCAATGTAGGAAAGTAGGTGAGTGTTGCCGTAAATCCACAGCAACATCCCACACTCGCCCTTTCAGACATCGTACTAGCTTCATTTCGGCATGGGGCGGATGCTGAAAGTGCAGCCCACGGATGGCGCCCACAGTTGCTGTGCGTGAGTGGTTGACCTGTACGATTTGGCGTGAGCTGATCAAAGGAGCCAACTCCTTATCACAGAATAAGCGCGAGAACACACCACGTACGTCAGCATAGGGTATGGTTTCAACCACCAACAAACCAGCGATGGGAGAGGGGCATATATTCATCAGCTAACCCACTCGTGATTAGCTTTAGCAGCATCCTCAACATAATCACGCAGTTGTTGGCGGCTAATGGTTTCCCCTGCTTCCAACCAGGCACGATACCAAGTAGCCGTTTGTGCAAGGGTGGCCTCAAGATTCCAAACCGACTGCCAGTGCAGCTTTTGTCGAGCCTTAGCGCTATCGAGATAAAGCAAGTTGGCTTCGTGAGGCTGAGGCTGTTCAGTTTTATGCCAAACTATATTGTTCCAAACCAGGGATAGCCTTTCGAGCACTTCTGAAACCGAGCGGTTACCTTCTGGCTCAGGGCCGAAATTCCAAGCTTCAGCAAAACGGGTATCACCAGAGAAAAGCCTCTGACCAAGCATCAGATAACCACTCAATGACTCCAGCACATGCTGCCATGGACGAGTGGCTGCTGGTGAGCGTATTTCCAGCGATTTCCCTTCTTGGAGTGCTCTAATCAGGTCAGGTATGAGGCGATCTTCCGACCAATCGCCACCACCAATAACATTGCCTGCTCTTGCGGTTGCCAGAAGGGGAGCCGAATCGGATGTAAAGAATGCGCTTCGATAGCTTGCAGCCACCAACTCTGAGCCTGCCTTGGAAGCACTGTAGGGGTCGTGGCCACCCAAAGAGTCGATCTCTCGATACCCCCAAGGCCACTCCTTGTTCTCATAGCACTTGTCTGTGGTGACGGAGACAATGGCGCGCACACTGGTTTGCTCTCGACAAGCCTCTAAGAGGTTAGCGGTGCCCATGACATTAGTGGACCATGTCTCTAGCGGGTCGCAGTAGGAGCGCCTGACCAGCGGCTGAGCAGCCAAGTGGAAAATCATCTCTGGCTGAGAGTCACGAATCACCCGACGAATTGCATCCCGATCACGTATGTCGGCACGATGATCATCGATAGACAACTGTAGTAGATCCCAGTGATTGGGCTGATTCTCAGGGGAGAGGGCTAGTCCAATAACTTCGGCTCCCAACTCATGCAGCCAGAGGGTAAGCCAGCTCCCCTTGAAGCCGGTATGCCCAGTTATCAAAACACGCTTGCCACGGTACATATCATCAAACTGCTTCATTCCCAACACTTCCAGGGAGCTTTGCCTGTATCCCAAAGATGCTCTAGATAGTTTTTTTCTCGAAGAGTATCCATTGGTTGCCAGAATCCAAGATGCTCAAAAGCTTCTAACTGTCCATTATTGGCTATGGTCTCCAATGGCTGTCCCTCCCATGAGCTTTGGTCTCCATTAATAAAGTTCAGAACTTGCGGGTTTAGGACAAAAAAGCCACCATTAATCCACGCACCATCGCCAGGGGGCTTTTCCTGGAAACCACTTACAGCAGTTCCGTCACGAAGCAGTGCCCCATAACGACCTGGAGGTTGTACTGCAGATACAGTAGCGAGCTTTCCATGCTGCTGATGAAAAGCAAGTTGCGCGCCGATATCTATATCGGCCACTCCATCACCGTAGGTAAAACAAAAAGATGGCTCATCGCGTACATATTTGGCGACCCTTTTGAGACGCCCACCGGTCAGAGTCTCCTCCCCCGTATCAACTAATGTGACCCGCCATGGCTCCGCATGCTTTTCATGCACCTGCATCGTATTGCTTGACATATCAAATGTCACATCAGACATATGCAAAAAGTAATTGGCAAAGTATTCTTTAATAACATAACCTTTGTATCCACAACAAATAATAAAATCATTTACCCCATAAAAAGAATAAATCTTCATTATATGCCAGAGTATCGGCTTGCCTCCGATTTCAAGCATCGGCTTTGGCTTTAAATGGGTTTCTTCTGAAATCCGGGTACCCAGCCCGCCAGCTAATATGACACATTTCATAAAAAACCATGACTCCCATATTTTTTACAAAGCTTATCTAAAACTATATTTTTCATATCTTTATATGAAAAAGAAAGCTCTTTACCCTCATTTACATACAGGGCCATTAAGTCGTCAACATAATACTTGAAAAAATCTTTCCTCTCCAAAGTACCTTGCTGACCAAGAATTCGTTCAGATTGACTTTCTGCCCTATTATTAAAATATCTTCTGAAATATTTTTCATCGTTCATATAATGCAACTTACCGCACCATAGAAGCCTACTGATCATAACTTGATCAGGGGAAATAGTTTTCCTAAACTCAAAATCATTTAGGCACTCCCTTCTAAACATTGAATGAGCAATAGTACAATTTGAAAGGACACCTATTGATGACAAATATCTTTTTTCTGAAAGACTTTCTGAAAAACTATAAACACCTTCTCTTAACAACACACATTCATTAGAATTCTCCAACACACCATACGGCATCCCAAAAACCATTGAAAAATCAATGTTTTCATCCAAAAATTTTACAGCATTCCTTATATAACCATCACTCAAATAGTCGTGACCACCTAACCACATAAAATAATCAGAGTTGCTGTTCCTATAAAGATATTCAAAATTTGAAGAAGCTCCAATGTTTTTATTGTGTTGCACAAGCACGAATCGAGCATCCCCATTCACTTCTTTTTTTATAATATCAAAGCTGCCATCTGATGAAGCATTATCTGAAATCATAAAAATGACGTCTTGATAGTCTTGTTTTTTCAAAGACTGAATGGTCTTTCTTATATAATTCGCCTCATTATATACAGGCACGCCAACACAGAGTTTCTTTTTATATTCCACTTTAAGCTTTTCACTACGCTCTTTTGTTTGGCTTAAAAATGCAGAAACCATGGGATTTATAGAACAATTATGAGCTGATAAAACATAAGCGGATTCAGCCTGTTTTTTTCTTTTATTTCTAGCATGTTTTTCGCCACGATAATAATCGTGACGTAAAATGCAGCCCGGAATATAAATATGCTTGGACTGATCACTCCCATTTGAAATCAATCGTACGTATAACTCTGCTCCTCCATGCCCAAATAAAATATAATCCCCCCACCCTTGCATCTTGAAGAACAAATCCCGCCTATAAGAGCAGTTACCTTCAAGGCAATTGAGTGCAACTAAAGGCTTATCACCTAAGTGATAATGACTTGGGGGTGTTTCATTTGGATTTTTTGGTAAATAACTTCCTCTGACCGAATCCAGCGTATACTGCTTGTGTATGTCAGCATGAGCGGAAAGCATTCCCTTCTCCGGCAAGCCATCATCATCTACAAAAATTAAAATATCTCCATGTGCAAAAACAGATCCAACATTGCGAGCTAGGTACGCGCCTGAATTACCTTTAAGCTCAACATATACATCAACAAGTGCAGCCAGGCTGCGAGCATCATTCCCCTTATCCCCGTTATTAACGAAAACAATTTCTCCGTCCAGGCCACACTGGTGCCTCAACTCAACAATATTTTCATACGTTTCTTTTTTATACTTATTACATATAATCACTACTGTTATTTTTTTATTGCTTGAAGGCAATCTTTCATCTTGAATACTTTCCAACCAAAATGAATACAAAGCGGCTTTATCCACCCAATTAATATATTCAAGCTTTTTTTCTAACAAATGCAAGTCTTTACTATCAGTAATTTCAGCATGGCTATTCAGCAAGACATTAGTTAGCAAGTAAAAAAGAGGTATACTATCTTTCTTTTTCGAAAACTCTCCATTTACTCTAACTATTGCCTTCTGTAAAAAAGCGTCATCATTAACCCAACGTAATTTTTTCGCAAGCTCGACTACTTCAACGGCGTAATCTTGAGTCAAATCAAAAACAGCTAAATGATTTAATACATCCGAAAGCTGTTTTTTCAAAAGTTCTAGATCAATATGTTGTTTTGACTCAAGCGGTGGAGTGTTCTCGGCTGCATGTATAAAAGTAGACGTTACTGATACATCTGTTTGCTTGAAATGAGCCGCTTGAAAATCTTTACCCCCCCTATTTTGCGTTACTAGCGGGGTTGGAGCCTTTGGCAATAACCCCTGGCCTTCAAGAAATTCTAGTGCTTTTTCCTGATTAACATCAGCCATTAGATCAAACGCCATATCATGGGCTGCAAAGCCTGCACTAAGAATAAAGGCTAACTTCGTCCTTTCTTGCTCACTCAGAATAGCCATGCGCTCGTGACTAGGAAGGAAGAGCACATCGCCGCTTTCCTGCTCGGTGGCACAGGCTGTTTGGGCGCTTAGCTTTTCTGGCAAATGGCTATAATGACTAATGTTATGGAAGCGGTAGAAGCGGAAACCATTGCGACTGGCCCAATGCTGTAGCTCTGCCAAGTTGGGCTGTTTTTCATGAGTAAGCTGGAAGGCAACACGTGCCTGAATCAGCAGCGTGTCTGTAAGCGACTTTTTACCATGTTCCAGCACAGCCATCGCATCGCTTAGCTCGTCGAGAATCAACCAGTCCAGATTCCCCAAACCATCAATACTGTCCAGCGCCACGGTATTAATGGGTATTTCTGCCAAAGGCTTTGCACCCAGATGGTGGCGTTTAGGAAGTTTTTCGGCCGATAGGGGTGTCAATGTGCTGGTCATTTCCGGAGCGACACAGGCGTGCAGCGTTGCCGCCTTACCATCGCCGAGCAGGGCATGCTGGAATAACTGAATATAGTCGCTGCCTTCGTACTGCTTGGTGTCTTTTATTTCGCTGGCAGGGTCAAACGCAACAATGCCAAAGGCTTTGGTAGCAGCCATCTGATCTGCCAGGCCGCTTTTGATAAGGCTGGCTCGGTTGTCGAGCACCATGATTTTACCTTTAATGTGCCAGGTAAAATCATCGGTAAGCCACAAACGGTTAGATTGTGGCTCGTTGCCCTGCTTAGCTCCTGATTTAGCGCTGATCAACTGCTGTAGAGAGTTATCGACCTTGAACTCAGGTTTGTTGCTTAACTTGCAGGCTAAACTCTGGCGGTGGTGTTTCTTTTGGATAATGGCAAAATCTTTGTTGCCTGCGTGTTGGCGTACTAAAGGCGTCAATGCAGTAAGTAGCCGTTCAGTGGCACGGTCAAGATGGTGCTTCTCTTTGCCTACCTGCCAAGCGCGATCTACGTAGCTTTGATAAAGCGCTTCGTCATCAAACAAGCTGATAACAGCATCCACTAGTGGCTGAAGCTCATCTTCGCTGAGTAACTGCTGGTAGGGCTCTACATAGCAGGCGTCGGGGAATTCGAAGGTCATACCGGCATTGCCGACCATTTCTGGCATGCCGCCACGGTTAGTAATCAGCGCCGGAATACCGTTTAGCATAGCCTCAGCCAGCATGCGCCCGGAACTTTCCCACCATAGGCTAGGCGCCACCACCAAGCGGGCCCGACTGTAAGGGCCGCGCATATCGTTGGTATTGGGTGTCACTACAACATTGCTTAAAGCACCGCGCAGTTCCCCCATTTTTCGGGTGGTTTCCCGCAGCACGGCTGGCCAGTCGGCTCGTGCCTCCACCACTTCAAGTTTAATATCGGGCCTTTCTCGTTCCAGCTTTTCTGCCAGTTGGACAAAAACACTAGCCCCTTTTTGCCAACTAGGATTCACAAACAACAGGTGCTTACGCTCATGGTGCTCCGCGACAAAGCTTTCCGGGGCGATGAACTTGCCCACAGGCTTTGAGAAAAAGCCCACCTCCTTACGGTACATATCCGCAGTGGCCTGGCTGTCAGTGAGTATCAAATCCACATCACGGCACCAGTTTGATGCTTTATAGTTGCCGTTCGCCAAATAGAAGGCAACAGGAATACCGCGGTCACGTGCCTCATTGGCAATTAGCAAGTCAAGCGTTTGACCTCCGTAGAACCACACCACATCCGGCTTAAACGAATCCAGCATATAGAGATACTGGTTGTACCAAAGCCCCTCTTCATGCGTCGTAAAATGATTACGGTTGTGGCTGTAGCTAACTACCAATTGGTGGGTTAGCGGGCCGTCTTCGGCTTCAATCAATTGATGCCGGTGAGCGTTCAGGTCTGGGAATTGTTCCTTGAGTCGCCCCATCCCCTTAGGGTTATCAAATACCGTCGCCCCTAGCACTTGAACCTCATAACCACGAGATACTAGTTGCAGTAACATTTGCCGCACGGTCATGCTGGCACCGCTAGAGGTATCCAATAGGCAAAAAGGATTGGCCCAAAGCAAACGGGGTTTGCGCTTTTGAGTAGCAGATGAGGAGGTGTTCTTAACCATGAAGCGGCTCGCAGGGAAAAATGGCAATATTCCTAGCTTACTGTGCTTGTGCGACAATCAAAGGCGCGAATGCGCAGGTATTTAAGTAGGTGTTCTCGCAATCAGGCACGACAAGAGGCTGGAACATGCTTAAGAAACTGATTTTTAACGAAACACTTAACGAAACACTTAACGAAAAAACGGGGCCAGTTGGCCCCGTCGTTACTTTCATGTGAAGCTTAGCGGCTAAGCTATTAGCCCAACAGAGACAGTACAGACTGTGGCGTCTGATTAGCCTGTGCCAGCATGGAAGTACCGGCCTGCTGGAGAATATTGGCACGCGTCATATTAGATACTTCCACCGCGTAATCGGCATCTTCGATACGCGAACGGGCTTCAGAAAGGTTAGTTGATGTCGTCGCTAAGTTATCGATTACCGAATCAAAACGGTTAAGGGTAGCACCCAGTGTCGCGCGTTGTGTATCCAACGTTTCAGTTGCAGTATCAACCGCGGTAATCAAAGCTTTGAAGTTGGCGTTAGTACCGCCTGCACCCGATACGGCGGCAGCTGCACCACTTACAGCAAGGTTGGCGGAAGTCGCATCAAAAACACTGACAGCAATAGTATCATTGGCTGTAGTATTGGCGCCGACCTGGATATTTAAATCGGCACCGCCGCCGCTGGCGAGCAGGCTAGTACCATTAAAGTTTGTGCTGTTAGCCACACGGTCGATTTCTTCGATACGCTCGTTGATTTCGGTAGTAATGGCTGCGCGGTCTTCTGCAGTGTTGGTGTCGTTTGCGCCCTGAACCGCTAGCTCACGAATACGCTGCAGGTTGTCGTTGATTTGATCAAGACCACCTTCCATGGTCTGAACCAAAGAGATACCGTCGCTAGCGTTACGACTAGCTTGATCCATGCCTTTGATCTGGGCAGTCATTTTGTTGGCAATGGCTTGGCCAGCAGCATCGTCTGACGCGCTGTTAATGCGCAGGCCAGATGATAGACGCTCTTGCGCTTTAGCTAGCATGGCCTGTGAGTTGGACAGGTTGTTCTGGCCAATCAGGGCAGTAATGTTAGTGTTGATTACAGACATGTGAGTGCTCCTCGAAATTTAACTGGCCATGTGGCCTGCTTAGCGGCGCTTGCGTCGCCGTTATTATAATTAACGGCAGGCCCACCGATTTCTTTAGAAAAAATTACTCTTTTTTATGTAAATTACTGTAAAGCATTTTAATTATTATTCTGCATATTACTCAGCACGCTGAACTGCTGGGAGAGGTAGCTACTCATAGAGTTCATTTGCGCGATCAAGCCATCCAGTTGCCCAAACTGCTTGCGGTAACGCTCAGTGCTTCGCTCAATACTTGCTTCCATACGCAGCTTACGCACATCCAGGCTGTCAACTCGCTGCTCCGCACTATTCACCGAGCTTTGAATAATGCCATCTTCTGCAGTGATGGCTTCAAGCGTGGCGTTTAAGCGCCCTGCAAAGCCACCTTCTTCGGTTTCGCCCGCAAAGAAGGCAGATAGCCCCTCGGGGTTGTTGGCGACTGCATCGTCCAACTTATCCTCATCGACCTTTAATCGCCCCTTTTCATCAATGGCGATGCCCAGTTGTGAAAGACGTGAAAGATCGCCGGTGCCGAGGGTGTCTGTTATATCCCGGCGCAGGCGGTCTTCAATCGTACGAACAGTTCGGTCGCCCACTAATTCGCCTGATGTTTCGCCTTCACCGTTGTATGCCGTCATTCGATCAACGGTGGATTTCATTTCGTTGTAGTTGCTTACAAAATTATCAATCGCCTCTCTCAGCGCCCCTTCATCACGCTCAATCAACAGCGTAACGGGATCACCAGACACCGCCGTGAGGTCAAGCGTTACGCCTTGGATGGCCTCTTCAACGCGGTTGGTTTTACTGGTGATAGCAATGCCATTGACATTCAGCTCGGCGTCTTGACCTGAACGTTGGGTGGCTGCATCCATGGTCAGCGATGCCAAGCCTGAGAAACTCTCCAGTGAAGCATCTTGGCCCGTCTCTTTTGAGCTCAGCGCTAAGCGGTACCCGGTGCCATCATTTACGATAGAAGCAGTGACACCAGCCTCTTTATCCGCGTTGATTTGGTCACGAACATCAGCCAGTGTGCTACCTGCTGAAATAGCAACGTCGTAGCTTGTTTGCGTAGCGCCAGCACCGAAGTTAAGCGTCAGCGTTGCATCGGCTGCTGTTAGTTCTTGGTCTAGCGCCACGCTATTAGAAGCAGCGCTGCCTGCGCGTGCCAATTGGGTAACGGTCACTTCATAGCGCCCGGCATTCGCGGTTTCGCCTGCGGTCGCCAATACGCCATCGCCCGTCACGGTGCTTTTTTGCTGCTTAAACGTAGAGGCCTCATTCAGCGCAGCAATAGAGGCTTGCACCCTATCCATCGCTGATTCTAGGCGCCCATAAGCAGATATTTTGGTTTTCTGAGCACTTTGCTGCTCTAGAATAGGTACAAGCTTTTGGCGTTCGGCCGCTTTAAGCTGATCCACCAAGCCCGAGAGATCCAGACCAGAGCCCACACCAAGTGCAGTTATCGAAGCCATGACTCAGTTCCTTATAAGTAGTAGATAAAGGTATCTATGAGAATTATCGGCTGCGGAGGGGAAAACTTTAGCGGCTATGCCTTTTTAGGCTGTTACAAAAAAATGCCCAGCACATTGGGCCAGGCGTTTCATATGCAACTAATTTAGTCTTTTATCTATTTAACTTTGATTTTGTTGCCCCAGCGTTGCAAACTGCTGGGTTAAGTAGGCGCTGGTTTGATTCATTTGTGCCACCATACCGTCCATTGCTTGAAACTGCGTTCGATAACGCTCTACGGTTTGTTCAATACGGCTTTCAGTCGTAATGAAACGGTCTTCTAACGAATCTACGCGCCTTTCAGATGAGCTAATAGCGCTTTCAAGACGACCACCTGACCCGACAAGGCTCTCAAGTGACGCGTTAATTTGACCGGCCATGCCGCCCTCTTCGCTATTCCCTGCAAAAAAACCCGCGATTTTATCTGGCTGATTAGCAACAATGCTATCTAACTTATCTTCATCAATGGCTAGCTTGCCATCCACTTGAAGCGAGATACCTATATCAGATAAAACATTAAAGCCATCCGCACCGACAACACTGCTGATGGTTTGACGCAGTTCCCTTTCAACAGCCCGAGTCGTCGCATCAGCGTTCAACCCACCCGCCTGCCCCGTCTCTGGGTCGTAGGCCGTTAAACTGGTAATAGTATCTTTGAGGGTGTTGAAGTCGTCAACAAATGCAGTGACCTTCTCACGCATAGCCTCGTTATCCTGTTCAACACTCACAGTGCTCGTCGCACCAGCTTCAGTTAAATTTAAAGTAACGCCTTGAATAGCGCCCTCAACTTGGTTGGTGGGGCTAACGATATCGATTCCATTGACGTTAAATTCAGCGTCCTGGCCCGCTTGAACTACCTGTATGTCGGAGGTTTGTACATCACCCGCTAGAATGTTTGAAAAATTGGTGCTTTCGATACTCGCGTCTGCACCCGTATCGGTAGCATTTACAGCAAGACGATAGCCTTCACCGTCATTGATAATTGAGGCATTAAGACGACCATCACTCTGCTCATTGATGGCGTCTCGCATGTCTTCAAGAGAGCTGCCATCAGGGACAGTAATAGTCGTCAGGTTTCCATCAGCGATAGTAAAATCCAAAGACTGTTCGCCCGACACTATACTTTCCACTGCTGTTTCCAGGCGCTCAGTCACCAAACTACTTGCTGTAGCTAAACGGTCAACCTGAACTTCATACTGGCCTGGCTGGGCTTCATTGCTACTTACAGCGCCAACAGCTCTGCCCTCGACGTTGGTTGTCAGGCTCTCAAATGAAGATGTTTTGTTGAGAGCTTCAGCAGAACTCTGAAATTGGGAAAGCGCGCTTTGCAACTGACCGTAGGCAGATATTTGCGCATTTTCGGACTGGATCTGTTGTGCAATCGGCTCAAGTTTAGCGCTCTCAGCGTCTTTCAACTGATCCAACAATCCGTTGAGGTCTAGACCAGAACCAATACCAAGTGATGAAATGGAAGCCATAAAACCAATGCCTTTTTAAATACGTGTTGGCTACGCCTGATGCTTTCTATTACTGCTTATTCATGGAGCGATGCGTAACACTATTTCTAATACAATTACCTCAATATAACGACTAAGTGAACTATAACTTGAATATTTAGCTGTTTTTTTCGTATTAAGACGTAATTGCAAGTAACTGTCCGTAATACATGTATAAAGCGTTAATAAGGTATTGTCAGTAAAGCTACGTTCTAATTACTTTTTCGTCCCACCCCTATGTAACGCAATCCGGCCTCTTCAGCGGCACTGGGCGTGTATAAATTACGCCCATCGATAACTACTTTTTCAGCCAGTTGGTCAGCTAACCAAGTGAAATCGACACTGCGGAACTCCTTCCACTCGGTACAGATAACCAGAGCATCGGCGCCTTTCACAGCCTGAATTCGGTCGCCCGCCAGCATTAGTTCATCCCGCTCGCCATAAATGCGACGACACTCCGCCATGGCTTCGGGATCAAAGGCTTGCACCTTAGCCCCCGCTTGCCAGAGTGCTTCCATTAAAGTGCGGCTTGGCGCTTCGCGCATATCGTCCGTGCTGGGTTTAAAGGCTAAGCCCCATACGGCAATGGTTTTACCGCTTAGATTGCCTAAACTATCTTGCAGTTTTGTGAACAGGGTCTGCTTTTGGCGCAAATTAACCGCTTCGACGGCGCTAAGCAGTTCCGGCGTATAGCCTAACTGGCGAGCCGCACGCTCCAACGCTTGGACGTCTTTGGGGAAGCACGAGCCGCCATAGCCACAGCCAGGGTAGATAAAGTGGTAGCCAATGCGTGGGTCGCTGCCAATTCCCCGGCGAACATCTTCAATGTCCACATCGAGTCGTTCGGCAAGATTGGCGATCTCATTCATGAAGCTTATTTTGGTAGCGAGCATGGCGTTGGCGGCGTATTTGGTTAACTCGGCAGCACGCACGCTCATAAACATCAGTTTTTCGTGGTTGCGATTGTAGGGGGCGTAGCACTCTTGCATATGCGCTTTTACACGTTCGCTTTCCGTGCCGACGATTATGCGCGCGCCACGGGTAAAGTCTTCAATCGCCGCCCCTTCCTTCATAAACTCTGGGTTCGAACACACGTCGAACGCGAGAGATACACCGCGCTTTTCGAGCACATCGCTGATAGCGGCGTGGACTTTTTCGGCGGTGCCCACCGGCACGGTCGACTTATCAATCACCAGCTTGTAGCTATCCATATGCTGGCCGATAGTGCGCGCCACCTCTAACACATAGCGTAGGTCGGCACTGCCATCTTCATCGGGCGGAGTTCCCACGGCGATAAACAGCAGTTCGCCATCTGCTATCGCTTGCGCAGCATCGGTGGTAAAACGTAAACGCCCTGCCGCTACGTTATGGGCCACAATGGTGCTTAGCCCAGGCTCAAAAATCGGCACTTCTCCGCCATTAAGCTGATCAATGCGCTCTGCGTTAACATCCATACAGGTTACTTGATGGCCAACATCGGCTAAACAAGCGCCTGCGACAAGACCGACATAACCGGTTCCGAATACACTGATCTGCATGACTTATTGACTCGCTAAAATACGTGACGGGGAGCGTAGCACATTGGCTTAGCGTTGATGAGTTCGAAAGTGGGAGGCACACACTCAACTATAGACCTTGGTCTAATGCTCTCCTTGGTTTATAATGCGCTGCAACAAGCCCGATTTGGTGCTGACCGCAGGAGAACATACGATGCCTCCCGAGCTGACAACAGAACGCCCTTTAAAAACGCCCCATGGGCCTTCGACCACTGCGAACGTTCAACGTAGCCTTCGCCAGTGTTTATCAATTGCCGCTGAGCTGCTCTACGATCACGGTCATGTGTTAGAAACCATTACCCTTCCCCAGCGCGGTCTAGCCCACCGTGAGATATCAGCGCTTAGTTCTGCAGCGCCCACCTGGGCAACCTGCCAACAGGTGATGGAAGCCAGTGAAGCAGCAACCTTCAATGAGCATGGTCGCTTCGTTTTGACTCGCCTTGGCCGTGAAATAATGTTTGATATGTTTGGCCAAGGCGCCGCTGACTGCGCTTAACATCTGTTACTGCCAAGTATTGCTGATCAGAAGAGCTTATAAAAGTGGCTCAAAAAAAACCGCCCGCAAGCGAAAGCTTCGGGCGGTTTTTTTTGCTTAGGTTTATTTGTTTAGACTGATTTTTTCATGCCTAGCTCAATTAGACCTAATTTTGTGTCGCTTAGCGCAGACCGAGCATTGATAGAATGAACAGCACAACCACGATAAGACCAATAATGTAGATAATATTACGCATAGGGCACTCCTTGCTTATTGCGTTTTAGGGAAATCAAAGGCTTGCTTACCCATGAGCCAACACCCCCATCCTAGCAGGCTTTTTCTGCTTTTGCGTAATGTCGTTGCATTTCCCTGATAGAAAGTGACTAGGCTTGTGTTGTGGAACCTCTTTGGCCTCTAAACCTCGAACCTTTGCCACTTATACCGAAGGTGTTGCGATGCGTACGACTACTTTGCTTGTTTCATTTGTTGTTACTTCGTTGTTAGCCACCACCTATGCAGCCGCTAATGAGCCTTCTAGAAACGCGCTCCAGACGCTAGACCAGCAAACCGGCCAGCTTGAACGCGTACACAGCGTGGTGGTGGCCTACGACGGTGAGATTATCCACGAACTTCACCAGGGTGGGCCGGGAGTGGCCTCACCTGCGAACATTAAGTCGCTGTCCAAAACGGTGCTGTCTGCCATTACCGGCGCGGCGATTGAGGCGGGCATTATTGAGTCACCTGATCAACCCATGGTGGAGCTGTTTGGCGAGCATCTCCCTAGCGGTATTGATCCGCAGGTTGGGGATATTACCGTTGCCCATTTGCTCGCCCTGCAGGCGGGACTAGAGCGCACTTCGGGCAGCAACTACGGCGCCTGGGTGGCCAGCGCCAACTGGGTGAACGATGCGATGACACGCCCTTTCGTGGACGAGCCGGGAGGCCGAATGCTCTACTCCACCGGCACCAGCCACCTGCTTTCCGCTGCACTCACCCACGCCAGCGGCGAGACTACTCACGCCCTTGCCCAGCGTTTATTAGGTGATCCGCTCAATATCACCATTCGCCCCTGGCTACGCGACCCGCAAGGCATCTATTTTGGTGGCAATGATATGCAGCTTTCGCCACGGGCATTGATTGAGGTGGGCGAACTGTATCGTAATGATGGCATCGCAGTTAATGAAGCAGGAGACGAGCAGCGGGTTCTGCCCGAGGGCTGGGTAGAGGATTCGTGGCAGCCGCGTGGCACATCGCGCTGGACAGGTGATGGATACGGCTACGGTTGGTTTATTACCCAGTTGGCAGGCGAAGATGTTTACTATGGGCGTGGCTACGGCGGCCAGGCGCTGTTCGTTATTCCAGAGAGGGAGATGACCATAGTGATCACCTCAGACCCCACCCCACCCTCGCCAGGTGGGCAGTTCCAGCAACAGTTGAACAGGCTGGTAGAAGGCTTGTTAGTTGAAAATGATGCGTAGCACAGACAAGTCACGGGTGCGCTTACTCGCCTTTGTGGCCTAGGCTCATCAGGTAAAGCGCAGCTGCCAGTGCCAGGACTGAAAGCGCTAAGTAGATAGCTTCCAGGGGCGTAGCAAAACGGATATCCACCACGGCGCGGAAAAACTCGATAATCACCGCCAAAATCACCACCCGGGCGATTTTATCTTTCAGTTGGTCTAATGAGGCGACATTAAAGGGGTGGCGTAGATTACTCGCTTCGGCTTGATCAATGCGGGAGACAAACAGCCGATAAACACCTAAGCCGAAAATCAGCAGTACGATGGCAATCAAATAGATATCCACCGCAATAATGATATCGGGCACCAGACTTTCATGAATATCCTGAGTGCCGCCCAGTAGGTAATATCCCATCACATCGGCGACTACCTTAAAAATATCCACGGTGCCGACGATAAACAGCATCAAGGAACCCAATAAGCTGGGCACAACCGCCAGCATAACCAGAAAGCGCGAATTCCAAAGCGCCGTTTCAATGCGCCGCTCCCAGTGATTCTGGCTTTCTGGGGGCTTAGGCGGCGTTGAAACCGGATCAGTCATGGCGATACTCCTTTTTTATATCAGGTTTTGTTATATCAGGCTCATCGTGATGAAGGCGCAAGTGGCGCCGAACAGCGCGAACCCCAGCAGCAGCGCAATACCATCACGGGCAACCAAACCTAACCCTAGCAGCGTAAGCGCAAGCCCCGCCCCGTTGGCCGAAAAAGGAATAAACTCCATTGGCGGCATCGCCAGGGCGATCAATAAACACACCAAGGCGGTCACACGAATGCCGATGTAGCCCGTCAGCCAAGGTAGCCGTACCCGCAATAGCCCATCTATCCAGCGGGCCGGCTTTTTCATCAGTTGAATGCCTTTATCGAACTTTTGCTGGGAAATCGAACGCTTTAGCAGCCAGCCTGGCAACCAAAACGCTTCACTCCCCGCCAGCAGCTGTACGGAAACCAGCAGCACCAATGCGGCCATTAAGGTCGGCATGCCGGGTATATCACCAACAATCGGGGTGAGCGTAATCAGCCCGGCAACCAGTAGCAGCGGCCCAAACGAGCGCCGTCCCACAGCATGAACAACATCGTCAACGCTAACCCGTGAAGCATCCTGCTCCATATGCTCAATTGAGCTGATTAGATCCATTAAATTCGAGTCTTCGTTACGGTTATGCATCGGGCTTATTGCGCTCCTCTACGTGCAGTTTGGTACGGATAAAATCGCTATGGCTAACATGCAGTAAGTCCGCTAAACGACGAATACGGTGTTCTTCTAATGGGTCAACGTTGCCGTCGGCCCACGCCAGTTGCCACATCTGCGCGACCAGCTCACAGCGCTGGTCGTAGTTATAGTGCTCTTTGATCAAGCTAACAAACTGGTAGTGATCGACGGCATCATCTACTTCGGCTTGCGCCAGCGCCATTAACTCGTCCACATCGCTTGCGCTTAGACGATAGCGCTCGGTAAGCATAAGGCGCAGCGCGGCAAGCTCTTCGTCGGTGTTTTCGTAGTCGGCGCGAACGATTTCACACAGCAGCGCGGCAGTGGCCAGCTCCAACGTGAGCGTTTGATTTTCGCGCTGCTCGGGTTGCGCCAGGGTGCGCTGGAAGAAATCACTAATGGCATTCAGCATGGGGGACTCCTAGGTAGATGCAGCGTCGTTCTTACCTCAATCCTTCTTGGTAAGCTGCTCTTTTAACTGTTTGGGCACCTGCTTGATAATCAAGCGATCCTGGGCGGCGTCGTACTCAATGCTTGAGCCCAACAGGTGGGAATCAAAACTAATCGAGACGCCCCCCGCTCGGCCGGTAAAGCGACGGAACTGGCTCAAGGTGCGCTTATCAGGGGGGATCTCCGGCGAGAGCCCGTAATCGGCGTTGCGTATATGGTCGTAAAACGCTTTCGGCTGCTGTTCGTCCACCAATCCCGAAAGCTCTTCCAGCGTCATTGGCTCGCCGCGGCGCAGCTGTTCGTTGGCGTAGTCCACCAGCGTGTCGGTCTTTTCACGACTCACCTCGTCGTCGTAATCCTCTTTCTCAACGTAGTCGCTAAACGCTTTTAGCAGCGTGCGGGTTTCGGCCGGGGCATCGACGCCCTCTTCCATACCCAGCAAGGCAACCAAGCCCTCGGCGAGTTTTTTGCCGCCGCGATCTTTGAGGAACGAAACGTATTGCGCATTTGGCGCATCGCTCTGCCACTGGGTAAGGTTGATGCGTGCCGCAAGAGTAAGCTGGCTGGTATTGAGCTGGGCAGCGGGTACGGCGTGATGGTCATCGTTAATGCCAATCCCTTCGCGCTGGTGCACCAAGGCAAACAGCAGCGTTTCGGTATCGCCCTGGCGCTGATGGCTGATCACTAAGTAACCACTCACTGACAGCTGCTCTTGAAGCTGCTTGGCCAGCCGTTCGGCCAGCGCAACAGAAAGCTCGGCAAAGCTTTTATCACCCGCCAAATAGTCGCGCAGCCACATGGCAAGCGGCCCTGCCTGCTCGCCCTCTTGGGCAAAGCGCCCCCAGCCTTTCGGCTTGGTGTTGTAGGTGTCATTGAGCGCGCCCACCAGGCCCGCCATCACCGAGTCGTCACTGGGCGCAGCCTGTTCTGATGGGGGTGCAGCGGTTAGGGTTAGGCGCTCACCGTCAAGCGTCGGATCGAGGCGGTGCACAATACTTTGCAGTAGTGGCATAAAGGTCTACTAGCTTCCAGGGTTTAAAAAAGAGTCAGGGCTTAAGGCGATAACCGGTTCGGAAAATCCAACCAATGGCGACCAGGCAAGCTACAAGAAAGAGGGCAATCATGCCCACACTGGCGGCAAGGCTTACATCGCTGATACCGTAAAAACTCCAGCGAAAGCCGCTCACTAGGTACACAACGGGGTTGGCCAGCGTAACGGTTTGCCAGAACGGCGGCAGCATATCGATGGAGTAGAAGCTGCCGCCCAAAAAGGTCAGCGGTGTAATCACTAACAACGGCACCAGCTGAAGCCGGTCAAAGCCATCAGCCCAAATGCCGATGATGAAGCCCAGCAGGCTAAAGGTGACGGCGGTTAGCACTAGGAACGTTAGCATCCAGAATGGATGGGCGATTTCCAACGGTACAAAAAAGCCCGAGGTAGCCAAAATAATCAGCCCCAGCAGAATCGATTTCGAGGCCGCCGCCCCCACGTAGCCGATCACAATCTCTAAATGCGAGATAGGTGCCGACAGCAGCTCGTAAATACTGCCGGAAAATTTTGGAAAGAAGATGCCGAAAGAGGCGTTTGAGACGCTCTGGGTGAGCAGCATTAGCATAATCAGCCCCGGCACAATAAAGGCGCCGTAGCTAACCCCGTTGACCTCACTGATTCGCGAGCCAATCGCGGCACCAAAGACGACGAAGTAAAGCGACGTTGAAATGACCGGCGAGACAATGCTTTGCAGTAGCGTGCGGCGCGTACGCGCCATTTCCGCCATATAAATAGCGCGAACGGGATGCAGGTTCATGCTCGCTCCTTAACCAAATCAACGAAAATATCTTCAAGCGAGCTTTGCCGAGTGTTCAGATCTTTAAAGGTGACGCCCTCTCGCTCAAGCGCAGTCAAAAGCTCTGAAATGGCGTGACCATCCTCTTCCTGGCTACCGTCGTAGGTATAGATCAGCTCATACCCTTCAGCAGCTAGGCTTAGCTCAAAGCGCTGCAGGTTTGCAGGTACCCCTATCAGCGGGCTATGCAGGTTCAGGGTTAGCTGTTTACTGCCCAGCTTGCTCATTAACGCGGCTTTCTCTTCCACCAGCACCAGCTCACCGCGATTGATCACGCCGATACGGTCGGCCATCTCTTCGGCTTCTTCGATGTAGTGGGTAGTCAAAATAATCGTCACGCCGTTATCGCGTAGCTGGCGCACGACTTCCCACATATCCCGGCGCAGCTCAACGTCGACCCCAGCGGTGGGCTCATCCAGAAACAGTATGCGCGGTTCGTGGGAGAGCGCTTTGGCGATTAGCACACGGCGTTTCATACCGCCAGAGAGCGTCATGAGCCGGTTGTTGCGCTTATCCCAAAGCGCCAGCGACTTGAGCACCTTTTCGATATGTGCAGGATTGGGCGCTTTGCCAAACAGGCCACGGCTGAAACTGACGGTGTTCCAGACGGTTTCAAACGCTTCGTTGGTCAGCTCTTGAGGCACTAGTCCAATGCGCTCGCGGGCTTGGCGGTAGTGGGTAATATTATCGAAACCGTCTACCAACACATGACCAGCGGTGGGATTAACCAATCCGCAAACCACACTAATCAGCGTGGTTTTGCCTGCCCCATTGGGGCCAAGCAGGGCAAATATCTCGCCGCGCTGGATGGTTAAGTCGATATGGGTTAACGCCTGAAAGCCACCCTCGTAGGTTTTGTTCAGGCCGTTAATCGTAATAATCGGATCGTTCAAGGCGTACTCCTCACGCCGCGGTCAAATGACCGCGACGCTTGACGGCCTTTTAGGCGCAATTAAGAGCGTTTGGATAGGAGAAATTAAGTGCGTTCGGTAACTTCCAGCAGGTGGTAGCCAAACTGTGTTTTCACCGGGCCGTGTACCTGACCGACTTCATCGTTAAAGACGACTTTATCGAACTCGGGCACCATTTGACCGGGGCCAAAACTACCGAGATCGCCACCTTGACGGCTGGAGGGGCAACTGGAGTGCTCTTTAGCGACTTCGGCAAAGTCGCGGCCATTTTGAATCTCTTCTTTGAGTGCTAGGCACTGCTCTTCACTACTGACCAAAATGTGGCGGGCGCTGGCGCGTGTCATAGGTTACTCCTAACTAATGATGTTCTAAGGGGTCATTCGGGGCGGTAGTTTACCACGCCTTACCCAGGGCTCCGCTATAACGCAATGCTTCGCCCACACGGGCCAAGGCGCGTTCGTGAGCGCTTACCGCCTCTGGCCCGCGAGTACAGGTGACAATCACCCAAGGGCCTTCTGGTGCCATATCCGCGTTAGTGCGCTCGGCTATACCGGCATCGCAGCTACGCCGCTGCTGCGTGCCGGTTTTGTGGGCGAAGCTTATGCCGCTCCCCATACCCGCCTGAAGACGCTGTTTGCCGGAACGGGTTCGCAGCATCAGCGCCAACAGTGTTTGCCGCAGCTCGTCATTTAAATCTTCCATGGCACCTGCTTGTCGAGCAGGGTGCAGGCTGGCAAGCAGGTCGCCAAAGGCGCTTAGGATGCCCACGTTTTCACCGGTGGCTTCGTAAGCATCAAACGCATGGTCGTAATCAGGCTGAGCGAAAGTATCAGTGCTAACGCCTAACACGCGCGCTAACGCCTGCCCGCGCTGGCTCACCGAGTGCTGTCGCAGGGCGATAAAATCCATTCCGCCAAGTTCTCGTGCGTCAGGATGGAGTTCGCCGTAGACCCCTTGGCGTACGCTGACCAACTTTGAGATAGGGCCGAGCTCATCGGGGTTACCGCCGCTTGCGGCGATCATGGTACGGGCGCGCGCGTTAACGTCCGCCAGCCCCACACGGTCAATCAGCATATCGGTGGCGGTGTTATCGCTGACGGTAATCATCTGTTCCATCAAGTAACGAATCGAGATAGGTGTGCCGGGGTCGTGCCAATTAGTAGGGCCCGCGCCATCGACAAAGTCACTGCGCGCCAGCGTTAACCGATCATCCAGTGTTAGCGTGCCCGCCTGACGCTCTGCGAGTACCTGTGCCGCCACCGGTATTTTAATCAGCGAGGCTAAATACCAAGGGTCATGTGCACGCCATGAAAACGCTTCGCCACTGGCGAGGTTTTGTACATAAACGCCCAGTTGACCCTCAAAGACACCTTCAATGGCCTTCAAGCGAGCGGTTAAATCACCCTGCCAAGCGCTCTTTTTATCGACCTCATAGTACCAATTTGTATTGTACCCATCTGCGTAAATCGGGAGCGCAACCAGCAGCGCTACTGCCATTAGTCCACGTTGTATCCAGTGTCGCAATTGGTCACTCCAGCAGTTATTGATTGCTTTTAACGATGGTTCGCCATCCAGCGGGTCACCCAAATCCACGCCGCGGCGCCAAGTATCAACAGGCCACCTACGCCCAGTGCCTGTGGATAGGTGTACATCCCCTCGCCTTCCCACAAAAAGCGCAGCACTAAGAAAATCATCACAATATGGAAAATAAACGCTTTAAGGGCATCTGAACCGACCATCGTCAGCGGCAAAAGTGCCTTCGCGGCTTTGGCGCCACCGGCTAACGCAAGGGCTAACAGCATCAGCGCACCGCCCACGCTAAACAGCATAAATCCAAGCCCTGGCGGGTGTTTGCCGACATTATTGGCCACCGCTAGCATCGCCGCAGGTACATCGCCGCTGGCAAATGCCAATGCATAAAATCCCGCCACCATCAGCGCACCCAGGCTTAACAGAGTGAGCACTAAGCGGCGCCGTTTGGCGGAGTCGAAGTAGCAGCGCAGCAGCGCTTCGCCGATAAGCAGCCCGACGAGAATCATCGGCGCACGGCTAATTTGCCCCCAGGTGTAGTGGTCTTCATGATCGACCAGCAGCGCCTTCAGAATATCGTTGCCGCCAAACGTAAGGCTTTGCAGCCAAATAGTTAGCGCGATTAAAGCGCCAATGATGGCAAGTCGACTCCAGAGCGGCGCCCGCGCCCATAGTGGCAACATCAGCGGCACCCAAAGCAGCGCGATGGCGTAGAAGCCTAAGATTTCGACCCAAATGGCAAACCGCCCATAGAGCAAGGCATCAACGATTTCGTTGGGCGGGTAAAAGGGCAGCATTTCAATGACCAGCAGCGCCTTATACCAAAACCATACTTCTACGGCGCGTAGCCATAACTTTAACCGACGCTTAGGCCAGTCATCGCTTTGAGTGTAGGAAAGAAACGCCACCGCCAGCGCAATGCCAAAGACCAGAATAAACAGCGAAGAAGAAAATTTGGTCAGAAAATGGATCGGCACCATGCCCCAATCAGGCACGTTGCGAATACCCACTAATCCGCTGACCGAGTGGCTGACAATCATCAAGCCTATTGCGATACCACGGGCTAGATCAATCGCTGCTATGCGGCCCTCGCCCTTGGGCAGTTGGGGCTTTTCTGTCCACTTTAAGGGCGTCCATTTCAGCGGCATTGAGTCATCCTTGTGGGGTGCAAGGGTCAAATCATCACGCAAATCGATGCGTTACGCCATAGCGGCAAGACCTACTCAAAGCCCAACTGGCTTCCACTGCTAGCTCCTAGGCTGTGATGGCCTAACTTTGATCGCTAGCAAAAAATAGTATGCCGGGTAACGTTCTGAAGGCAGAAAAATGCTTGGCGCAAACGCAAAATGCCCCGCTAGGGCGGGGCATTTGAGACTAGTTATTAAGACCTATAATAACGTCTTATTTGTCATCTGCTGCTGGCTGTCCGGTAGTTCCAACATCTGGCTCAGATTCTGCGCCAGTACCAGAGATAGTTTCATCGACATCACCAGTGGCGGAGTTCATTGAACCGTGGTCTTCGTTCAAATCAGTCTCTTGCGTAGTGCCTGTTTTTGGTTCGTCTTCTCCAGCACCAATGGTGACCTCATGACCTTCACCACCTGTTTCAGAGGAAGTCATAGATCCTTGATCATCATTCAGATCAGTCTCTTGCGTAGTGCCGGTTTTCGGCTCTTCCTCATTATGCATATCTGCAAAAGCTAATGGGCTAGCCATCAAAGCAAAAGATACACCTACGATACCTAACTTTTTGAAAGAATCCTTCTTCATCATCATGCTATCTCCTATTTAGCTTAATTCCCGATTATGAACATCGGGCTATCATTCCTGTACAACAGCTACTCTTCCTATACAACAGTTACACTAGTAACTAAAAGCGTAGCAGTCAAGTATTTGCAGACAAAATTCTAACTTCCACCTTCATCTTGTACGCACCATATACACAGCCACCTACGCTAGTGCCAAGTCACTTTCACATCATTTACTGCAACTTTATCTACGCCCAGCCAGCATCAACCACCAGCTCCTGGGCGGTAATGGCCTGGCTTTCGACACTGGCTAAAAACAGCGCGGCGGGGGCGATATGTTGGGGCGCAAGGCGCATTTTTAAGCATTGACGTTGTTGAATAGTGGCTTCGTCCTCGGGGCTAATCCACTTTTCAAGCTGCCGTTCGGTCATCACTGCCCCAGGCACCAGCGTATTGACGCGAATATTGTGCTCGCCCATATCCCTGGCCAAGCTACGGGTTAAGCCATGCACCGCCGCCTTGGCGGTGACGTAGGCGGGCAAGCCGCCCAGCGCCATCTGCACGCTGACCGAGCCGAAGTTAATGATCGAGCCGCCGCCTGCCTGGATCATCTGTTCAGCCGCCGCCTGGGCGGCAAAAAACATCGGCCGCAGGTTGAGCGACATGCGCTCATCCCAATAGGCAACATCGACATCCTGCCAGCGGTGTCGATCATCGCTTGCGGCATTGTTTATCAGGGTATGAATCAGCCCTATGTTTTGGCCAGTATCGGCGATGACCTTTTGCAGGCTCTCCACATCGCGAATATCGCAGTGGTGGTAAAGCGGCGGCTCCCCGGCGGCGGCGCTCAGCTCGGCGACCAACGATTCGCTTGCTTCGTCGTTAATATCGACAAACACCACCCGCGCGCCCTGCTGATGAAAGGCACGTGTAAGCGAAGCGCCAATGCCGCTACCGCCGCCGGTAATAAAGACCACTCGCTGCTCAAGGCACCCATAACGCGCTAAGTGCTGGTTCATAGCGGCTCTCTCTTGATATTGTTGTTATCTTAGGCGGCCTCTTCACATATCCACCCACTGCCCACCGGCAGCGGACGAGGCCAGCGCACGGGTAATAAACGTCAGGCCATCGACACCGTCGGCTACCCCCGGTGTTTGCAACGCCAACGCCTCGGCGCGCTCACCACGCTGATGAGCATGAATTTGCACGGCGAAATCGCGATAGAGCTGGGCAAAGGCTTCGAGATAGCCTTCCGGGTGCCCGGGTGGGATGCGCGCAGCCACCATGGCCGCTTCGCCCAGACCGGGGCCGTTGCGGGTCAAGATCCGCGGTGGCTCTCCAAGTGGCGAATGTACTAGCTGATTGGGCGTTTCCTGGCGCCAGGCCAGACCACCTTTACTGCCATAAACGCGTAGCTGCAGGCCGTTTTCATTGCCTGGCGCCACCTGGCTCGACCACAGCATGCCCCGTGCGCCACCTTTAAAGCGCAGTAACATATGCACGTTGTCATCCAACGCACGCCCTTCAACAAAGGTGTGCATATCGGCGGAGAGGGATTCCAGCTGCAGCCCGGTGACATAGCGCGCCAGGTGATACGCGTGAGTGCCGATATCCCCCAAACAACCTGCCGGACCGCTGCGTTTGGGGTCAGTACGCCACTCGGCTTGCTTGACGCCGCTCTCTTCCAGCCGTGTGGATAGCCAATCTTGCGGGTACTCCACCTGGACAACGCGAAGATCACCCAGCTCGCCGTTGGCCACCATCGCGCGCGCCTGGCGAACCAGCGAGTAGCCGGAGTAGTTATGGGTTAAGCCGAAGAACAGCCCCGTCCGTTCCACCAGCTCGGCGAGGGTTTGCGCCTCTTCCAGAGTGATCGTCATTGGCTTGTCGCAGATGACGTGAAAACCCGCTTCTAAAAAGGTGCTCGCCACATCGAAGTGCACATGGTTGGGGGTCACAATGGCAACCACGTCAATGCCATCCGTCCGGTTGCGCTCCCCTTCGGCCATGGTTTGGTAGTCGGGGTAAGCGCGATCAGCGGCGACGTGCAGTTCTGCGGCGGCGGCCCGGCTGCGTTCTGGGTCAGAGGCAAAGGCCCCGGCAACCAGTTCGTAGTGGTCATCCAGCCGGGCGGCAATGCGGTGCACCCCACCGATAAATGCTCCCGGGCCACCGCCGACCATGCCCAGGCGCAGCCGACGCGGCGTGTCGTGTTGATTACTCATGTCGTATCGCCCTCCCCTTTGGTTACATTAATGAAGGCCTAAAATGCGCCGATTGGCAGCGTCGTCAGACCCGCCGCTGGCAAAGTCGTCAAACGCCCGCTCGGTGACCTCAATAATGTGGTCGCGAATAAATGTTGCGCCTTCACGAGCGCCGACTTCCGGGTGCTTCAAGCAGCACTCCCACTCCAGCACCGCCCAGCCTTGGTAGTCGTTGGCCGCCATCCAGGAGAAGATCGACTTGAAGTCGATTTGGCCATCACCCAAGGAGCGGAAACGGCCCGCGCGCTCCGTCCACGACTGATAGCCGGAGTAAACGCCCTGCTTGGGGCTGGGGTTAAACTCGGCGTCCTTAACGTGAAACATCTGAATGTGGTCGCGATACACGTCCAGAAAGCCGCGGTAGTCGAGCTGCTGCAGGATCAGGTGGCTAGGGTCGTAAAGGATGTGGCAGCGCGGGTGGTTGCCGACCCGTTCGAGGAACATCTCAAAGGTGATGCCGTCGTGGAGGTCTTCACCGGGATGAATCTCGTAGCAGAGGTTCACACCCGCCTCGTCAAAGGCGTCCAGAATCGGCCGCCAGCGATTCGCCAGCTCGTCGAACGCCGTCTCGACCAATCCCGCCGGACGCTGGGGCCAGGGATAGATAAACGGCCACGCCAAGGACCCGGAAAAGGTGCCGTGGTCGGTTAAACCAAGGTTTTGCGATGCCTGAGCGGCCAATTTTAGCTGTTCGACAGCCCACTCCTGGCGCGCCTTGGGATTACCGCGCACTTCGGGTACCGCGAAGCCGTCGAACATCTCATCGTAAGCGGGATGTACTGCGACCAGTTGGCCCTGAAGATGAGTGGAGAGCTCTGTCAGCGCCAGACCGTGTTCGGCCAGGGTGCCTTTGATCTCGTCGCAGTAGGTGCGACTCTCGGCAGCACGTTTGAGATCGAACAGGCGCGCATCCCAACTGGGAATCTGTACGCCCTGATAACCCAGCCCCGCTGCCCAGGCGGCAATGCTGTCGAGATTATTAAAGGGGGCTTCGTCACCGGCGAACTGGGCGAGAAAGAGCGCTGGCCCTTTGATGGTTTTCATAGGACTCTCTCAGTGAAATCTAAATGTCGTGAGTAGAGGAGCGCGGGCGACTTCACCCGCGCCTTTTGATCAGATCAGAACGGCGAGTCAGGGAAGTAGTACTGCTCGGCGTTCTCCTGGGTGATCAGCGGTGAGCCCAAAATGTACTCGCCCAAAACCGGACCATTGGAGACAAAGTGCTGTACGGTCAGATCCATGGCGGTGGCAATCATGGCAGGCGGATAGAGCACGTCCACCGGCACCAGTTCGTCGCCGTCCATGACCCGCTTGATGATGTCCTTCATGCCCGCACCACCGACGATAAACAGCTCGTCTTCACGATCCGCCTGGCGCACTGCTTCAATGACCCCTAGCGCGATATCGTCATCCTGAGCCCAGACAGCGTCGATATTGTCGAAGCGCGATAGGTAGTCCTGCATCACTTCAAACCCATCGTCGCGGTTCCAGTTGGCGTGCTGCATATCGAGGATATTGACCTCGGAGCCCTCGATCGCCTCTTGGAAGCCTTGAACCCGCTCATCGTCGATCACCGTGGGAATACCGCGCAGCACCACAATGTCGCCCTGATCATCAAGTCGCTCGCGGATGTACTCGCCGGAAACACGGCCTAACTCATGGTTATTACCCGCCACATAGAGATCCTGGATACCCTCTTCCGTCAGGCCTCGATCCACCACGGTGACGAACACCCCGGACGCTTTAACCCGGCGCACCGGATCGGTCAGCGGCCCAGACTCAAACGGCAGCACCACCAGCGCGTCGATGTTGCGCAGCGATACCAAATCTTCGAGATCATTGGCCTGCTCTCCCGCCGTGCCCGCGGTAGAGATGGTGATCTCGATATCGGGATAGAGCGCCTCAAGGCGTTTTTTGGCCTCTTCGGCATGGTAGTTAACGCCCCCCGTCCAACCATGGGTGGCGGCAGGAATGGAGACACCGATGGTGTACTCCTGGGCAACGGCGGCGCCGGAGAGCGCTATTGCTGAAGTGAGTGCGGCAGTAGTGACGCAGGTCTTCACTGCTGTTTTGATAGTTCGCATAGTGATGCTCCTTTCGTGTTTGTACTTGTTATGTCGCGCGCTGATAGCTGGTGAGTTTATGGCCCTGTCTTCCTCCAAGATGCACGCTGCAGATAGACCGCCACAATGATGATGATCCCCTGCACCGTCCCGTTGAGATAATTGGAAATGGCATCGGTCAAGTTGAGAATATTGCCAATCATGGTAAGCATGATGGCGCCCACTACCGTGCCCCAGATGCGCCCATGCCCACCCTTCAACATGGTGCCGCCGATGATCACCGCGGCAATCGCCTCTAACTCCCAGAGAACACCGGTAGCACCCGATGCAGAGCCCAGCCGGGGCACATAGATAATCGTCGCCAAGGCCACGCACACGCCCTGTAGCATGTAGGTCATGGTTTTGATGCGGTCGACGTGGATAGCGCTGTATTCGGCGACTTTTTCATTGGAGCCGATGGCAAAGCAGTAGCGCCCGAAGCGCGTAAAGTTGAGCAGGATGTAGCCAATAATCGCGACCGCCAGAAACACCCAGACCGGGATAGTGATACCCAGAAAGCTGCCGTAATACACCGGGCGGTAGATATCGCGCACTGCCCAGTCCAGGGTGAGGGTGCCGCCATCGGCGAGGTACGTTACCAATGAACGGTAAATCCCCATGGTGCCCAAGGTGACGATAAACGCCTCAATTTTGCCTTTGGTGGTCACCATGCCGTTGATAAAGCCAGCGCACAGCCCCAGTAGCAGCGAGGCGCCCACGCCGAACAGCACAGTGGTCAGCCCCGCGCCAAACTGCTCGACGAGGCTGTTCATTAGAATAATCATCACCCCGGCAATAAAGGCCGCCATCGCCCCGACCGAAAGGTCCAACCCGCCGGCGGTAATCACGAAGGTGGCGCCGATGGCAATAATGCCGATAAAGGCACTGCGGGTGAGCATGTTAGAAAGGTTATCCAGGCCCAAAAAAGCCGGATTAATCAGCACGCCCAGTAGCGCAAGCACCGCCAGTGCGACAAAGGGCCCCCAGGTTTTCAGGTCTATGGCGAAGCCTTTCTGCTTAATCATTTTGTTAGCTGCTTTGTCAGTCGTTTTGTTGTTAGCCATGACGCTGCTCATCGACCTCTACTCCCTTAATACCGGATGCGTACTGCATGATTTCGTGTTCGTTAATGTGCTCGCCTTCCAGCACCCCGGTGAGCACCCCGGCGCACATGACCGCTACCCGGTGAGAAAGGCCGATCAGCTCGCCCATTTCTGAGGAGATCAATATCACCGAGCAGCCTGCCTCGGTTAATTCATGGATAAAGTGATAGATCTGGTGCTTGGTACCTACATCGATGCCCCGGGTCGGTTCGTTGATAATCACGATTTCAGGGTCAATGGACATCACCTTGGCGAGTAGCAGCTTTTGCTGATTACCGCCGGAGAGTTCGGCAGCGTTGCGCACTGCCGTGCGCAGACGGATATCAAAGCGCTCAATGGCCTGTTGAAAGGCCTGCTCTTCACGGCGGCGGTCGATTAATGGATGGCAGTGAGCGCGCAAATTGAGCAGCGTAACGTTGGAGCGCAGATCCATATTGAGCACCAAGCCTTTACCCTTGCGATCCTCGGTGAGATAAGCAATTCGCTGGTGCACGGCATCGCGCAGGTGGCGCAATACCACCGGCTGGCCATTGCGCAGCACCTGACCGGCGCTTTTACCGCGCAGCCCCAGCACGGCTTCAATCAGCGCGGTTCGGCCAGCGCCCACGATGCCGCCAAATCCCAACACTTCCCCTTGGCGCAGAGTAAAACTGGCCTGTTTAACGGCGCCGGGCACCACCATATCCCGCGCTTCCAGTACCACCGGCGCATCAGAGGGGAGATGCGTACGCGGTGGGTACATTTCAGTGATCTCGCGCCCCACCATCAGTCGTGCCAACTCCTCTTTGCTGCGCCCGGCCATGGGGCCGCTATCCACCAAATGGCCGTCACGCAGCACCGTCACGCGGTCGGCGATCTGCTCAATTTCACGCAGTTTGTGGGAGATATACAGAATAGCCACGCCACGCTGGCGCAGGCGGTCGATGAGTGCGAACAGCACTTTTACTTCATTTTCCGTCAAGGTCGCGGTGGGTTCGTCCATAATCAGCACGCGCACGTCGCGGGTGATCGCCTTGGCGATTTCCACCATCTGCTGATCAGAAGTGCTTAAGTCTTTCACTCGGGCGCGTGGATCGACGTGGGTTTCAAGCTCCTCCAGCGCCGCCCGGCTTTGTTCCCGCATGGCCCGCCGATCCAGAAACACCCCCCGGCGCAGCTCGCGGCCCAGGAAGATGTTCTCCTCTACGCTGAGCTGTTCCGCCAACGCCAGCTCCTGGTGAATCATCACCACGCCGTCGGATTCCGCCTCACCGCTGGATCTATAGTGCCGTTGGCTGCCGCCCACCAAAACCTCGCCTGAGGTGGGGCGAAGGTATCCGGCCAGAATTTTTACCAGGGTCGATTTACCGGCACCGTTCTCACCCAGCAGGGCGTGCACTTTGCCCGCCTGCAGGTCGAGATCAATGTCGAATAACACTTGGTTTTCACCAAACGAGCGGCAGAGTTTGCGCGCTGATAACAGCATGGGGCCACCTGATAATGTCTGTTGTTATTGTGTTGGAGGCTTATCCACATCGATTGCTTTAGGTTGATGCTTGATTTACTTTAGGTGCTAAAATAAATACTTGCATATGCAACTTAGGTCGCACGACCCTATGGCTCTTTCATCGACTGATACTAGCCGCATCGGCAACACCCTGGCGGTGATCCGCACCCTGCGAGATCAAGGGCCGGTGGCACGCACCGATCTAGGCAAACTCAATGGCATTAGCTCCGCTACCGTCACCTCGATTAGCTCCGAGCTGCTCCAGCAGGGGCTGATCAGTGAGCGCCCGCCCGAAACACCCCGTTCAAACGGGCGTGGTCGACCGAAAACCTTGATTGAACTCAAGCCTAATGCCGCCTGTGTGGTGTGCATCAAGCTATCGATCAATGAGATCCAACTGGTGGTCGGGGATTTTGCGGGCCAGGTTCGCCATAGCGAGCTCCACGTGGTGCCCACCTTGACGATGAGCGCCGACGACCTGGCAGCACTGCTGGAAGACAAGATCAGCACTGTTTGCACTCAACAGCTGAAAGGTTTTCAACGCTTGGCGGGGATCTGTTTGGCGGTGCAGGGCGTGGTGTCTTCGCAGAGCGGTACGGTTATCTGGTCACCCGCGTTAAGCTTCCGTAACGCACCGGTCTCGGCGCGATTAGCGGAGCGTTTTCACTGCAGCGTGCTGCTGGAGAATGATGCCAACTGTATCGCCAGCGTTTTAGCGGCACAGTCCGCCTATGCAGACTGCCCCAATTTAGTGGTCATTATGCTGGGCTACGGCATTGGCATGTCGGTGTTGATTAACGGCGTGCCTTATCTCGGCGCCAATGGGTCGGCGGCCGAGTTTGGGCATAGCAAATACCACCCAGATGGCGCACTTTGCGCCTGCGGTCGACGGGGCTGCATTGAAGCCTATGCCAGCGACTACGCGCTCTATCGCGCCGCCGCCAGCCATTTAGAACTTCCCTCTGGCGACAGTGCCCACCCTTCAGAGCAGCAGATGCAGGCGCTCACCCAATTGGCATTAAACGGCGAACCGACTGTACAGCGCATTTATGCCGAGGCTGGCCGGGCATTGGGTTTCGGCATTGCCAATGTGCTGGCGCTGTTCAACCCCGATCTAGTCCTGATTACCGGTTCCGGCGTACGCGGTTTTGACGTTATGCAGACCGCCATGCACAGCGCCATTAATGATGCCCTGGTGGCCGAACTGATGGGCACCACCCGCATCGAAAGCTGCGCCTGGGAGCGCGACATGACTTGCATGGGCGGTATCGCCCTGGCGCTACACGCCACCGATACTCAAACGCTGCTGGATAGCGATTAATGGGTGTCAGTCGTGATAAACCACACTTCGCCCACCATCAATGGTCAAGCAGCTTGCGTTAATAAAGGGCGCCTCATCCGAGGCCAGAAAGACGGCCGTCATGGCCACTTCCTCGGGCTGCCCCAACCGCCCTGGCGGCAGCAACGCTTCGATGCGGGCTTTAGCCGCAGCGGGGTCATCGAACGTCTGCCAATGCGCCTCCACCGCCGGAGTGGCGATATAGCCCGGCGCAATCGCATTGACCCGCACACCGCGCGGAGCGTATTCAATGCCGAGTGCTCGGGTTAAACCAATCAAACCGTGCTTGGCCACCGGATAGGGAAAACAGCCGGGAATAATCGAGAAGCTGTGGGTGGAGGCAATGTTGATAATGGCACCGCCCCCCTGCTCAATAAGATCCGGCAGGACTGCCCGACTGCAGTGCCAGGCGCCTTCAAGATCGACCGCGAGGCACTGCTGCCAGGCCTCGTCCGGCATAGCGAGTGGCTCGTAGAAAACATTCATCCCGGCGTTATTGATCAAGGTGGTCAAGGGGCCGTTCCTTTCCCGCGCTTTTGCTACGGCGGCGTCCACCATTGCGCGGTCAGCAATATCCGCAATCAGCGCCTGGACGTTATGCCCTTCACTACGCAGCTCCGTCGCCAGCCTCTCGACACTATCACCCTCCCGATCCAGCAAGGCGACCGTGGCACCCTCTCGTACGCAGGCCTCGGCAATGGCACGTCCGATGCCCGTAGCTGCCCCGGTGACTAGGATGTGCTTGGCTGCCAGCCTGGCGGTCATGGTGTTTCCTCTTGCGTACGTTCAGTTCGCCAGTCAAACATCAATGCGAGTGCCGCGGCACATCAGACCCGCGGCAGCCGACCAGGAAGTCGAAGTCGCAGCCTTCGTCCGCCTGGAGTACACGCTCAATATACAGCTGGCGATACCCACCTTGGCTGGCGATCAGCGTCGAGGCGGCGTTGGGGTCGCTTTCGGCCAGGCGCGAGGCAAGCTCTTCATCGCTGATTTCCAGATGCAGGCCGCCGCTGGCGCAGTCGAGTTCGATCCAGTCGCCGTTGCGTACCGCCGCTAGCGGGCCGCCAGCAGCGGCTTCGGGGGCGACGTGCAGTACCACGGTGCCGTAGGCGGTGCCGCTCATGCGTGCATCGGAAATACGCACCATATCGGTAATCCCCTGGGCGAGGATCTTGGGCGGCAGGCCCATGTTGCCTACCTCGGCCATGCCATGATAACCGCGGGGGCCGCAGTGTTTCATGACCAGGATGTCGTTGGCTTCCACGTCCAGGTCCGGGTCGTTAATGCGTGCTTTGTAGTCGTCGAAGTCTTCAAACACTACCGCGCGACCGCGGTGCTGCATCAGCTCGGCGGTTGCCGCCGAGGGCTTGAGCACCGCACCGTTGGGGGCCAGATTGCCGCGCACCACGCATATACCACCGTCTGCGGTGAGGGGGTTGTCCAGCGGGCGAATGACTTCATCGTTGTACAGTGGGGCGTCCTGAACGTTCTCCCAAAGTGTTTTGCCGTTGACGGTGAGTGCGTCCTTGAAGGGCAGCCGGTCGGCTTCACCCAGGCGCCTGAGCACCGCCGGTAGACCGCCCGCATAGTAAAACTCTTCCATCAAAAAGCGCCCCGAGGGCTGAAGATCCACCACCGTGGGGGTGCCGCGCCCTACCCGGCTCCAGTCGTCAAGCGTCAGATCCACGCCGATGCGCCCGGCAATCGCTTTGAGGTGAATCACCGCGTTGGTGGAGCCGCCGATGGCGGCGTTGGTGCGGATGGCGTTGTCGAAGGCTTCTTTCGTGAGGATTTTGGACAGCCGCAGGTCTTCGTTGACCATCTCGACAATCCGGTTACCCGATAAATGGGCCAGCACGTAGCGGCGGGAGTCCACCGCGGGAATCGCCGCATTGTGGGGCAGCGAGGTACCCAGGGATTCGGCCATACAGGCCATGGTGGAGGCGGTGCCCATGGTGTTGCAGGTACCCGCAGAACGGGACATGCCCGCCTCGGCGGCCATAAAGTCGTGCAGTGAAATCTCACCCGCCTTGACCTGCTCGGAGAGCTTCCACACCACGGTACCGGAGCCGATATCCTTGCCCTTGTGCTTGCCGTTGAGCATCGGCCCGCCAGTCACCACGATGGTGGGGATATCGCAGCTCGCCGCCCCCATCAGCAGTGCCGGGGTGGTTTTATCGCAGCCCACCAGCAGTACCACACCATCCATGGGGTTGCCGCGAATGGCTTCTTCCACGTCCATGCTGGCCAGGTTACGGGTGAACATGGCCGTGGGACGCAGGTTGGATTCGCCGTTGGAAAACACCGGAAACTCCACCGGATAGCCGCCCGCCTCCAGGATGCCCTGCTTCACGTGTTCCGCCAATTTGCGGAAGTGGGCGTTGCAGGGCGTCAGCTCCGACCAGGTGTTGCAGATACCGATGATCGGCTTGCCCTGGAACTCATGGTCGGGGATGCCCTGGTTTTTCATCCAACTACGGTACATAAAACCGTTTTTATCGGCGGTGCCAAACCATTGGGCGGAGCGTAGGGGCGGCTTGCGATCAGACATGGGGATCTCTCCGGAAAAAATCGGTGAAAAAGTTCATGGGAAAAAGGCATCGATATGTGGTGTTAGGCCCGCTGACGACGAGTGTGTTTCCAGCGGTCAAACATCACGGCCAGCAGTAGAATTCCACCGCGTACTAGGTACTGGTAAAACGTCGGCACGTTGAGCAGGCCCATGGCATTCTGCACACAGCCCATGATCAGCACCCCGACCACCACGCCGGTGATCGTCGCCACACCGCCCGACAGCGCAACCCCGCCCAGTACACAGGCGGAGATTACTGCCAACTCCAGACCCATGGAGGTATTTGGATCCCCCAGACCCATGCGCGAGGCCAGCAGCACCCCTACGATGCCAGCCACCACACCCTGAAGACCGAAGACAATAATCTTGAGGCGGCGGACGTTGACCCCCGCCAGCGCAGCGGCCTCGGAGTTACCGCCAGTCGCCAGCACATTGCGCCCGAAGGCAGTCATATTGAGTATTACGCCAAAGATCACAAAGCAGGCCAGCATCGTCCATACCGGCAGGGTTAGACCGAGAAAGGAGGCGCTGCCCAGATCGAAGAAGCCCGGCACGGTAATCATCACGGCGTCACCACCCGAGGTGATGTAAGCCAACCCGCGCACAAACTCCATTGCTGCCAGCGTTGCGATCAGCGAGTTAATGCCGAACTTGGCAATGACCAGGCCGTTAAAGGCACCTACCGCGCCCCCAGCCACAATGCCCCCTATCACGCCAATAAACACGCTACCGGTGCTGGTGGTCACCGTTGCGGCGACCACCCCTGCAAAGGCCACCG
The DNA here is from genome assembly GCF_029854215.1 of Halomonas alkaliantarctica. Classification (NCBI taxonomy): domain Bacteria; kingdom Pseudomonadati; phylum Pseudomonadota; class Gammaproteobacteria; order Oceanospirillales; family Halomonadaceae; genus Vreelandella; species Vreelandella neptunia. The sequence goes on from NZ_CP122961.1 coordinate 3,605,288, forward strand.
TGGAGGCCACCGAAAGATCCACCTCACCCAGCGCCAATACCAACATCATGGTGGCGGCTAAACTGCCGATTAAGGTCACCGACAGCAGCAACCCGACCATATTGCGGCCGGTTAGGAAGTCAGGGATGAGCACCGCTAGCGCGATAAACAACAGCAAAAAAATCGCAATCATGCCCGAGGTATCGAGCAGTGTACGTAGCGGCTTGATAAGCCCTTGGCGCCCCGCCGGGCGAGCGGGCGCTTTATGGCCATCGCTTTGGGTTACATCGTTCGTTGTCATGATTATCGTCCTGAGCGTGTTCTTTTAAGAGCGAGCGTGCTGAAAAAAAGCCGACTTAGGCGGGCAATGCCAGCCCCAACAGGCGTTCGGGGGTGGCCGACTCGCGCGGCACCACGTCTACTAATTCCCCGTCGCGCATCACCGCGATCCGGTCGCAAATAGAGCTAACTTCCGCGAGGTCACTGGAAATCACCACGACGCTTTTGCCCTGTTCGGCCAGGTCGTAGAGCAGCGAGTAAATGTCTCGCCGAGCGCCCACGTCGATGCCTCGGGTCGGCTCGTCCATCACGAACAGATCAATCTCTTCAGCCAGCCAACGGGCCAGAATCACCTTCTGCTGATTACCGCCCGAGAGCTTACCAATGGGCGTTCGCGGGCTCGGCGTTTTAACGCTGAGTTGCTGAATATACGACTCGGCATTACGCCGCTCACGACCAGGGTGGCGAAACATTCCCCAGCGTTTAAAAAAGCGTCGACAGCTGATATTGAGGTTGTCGGCGACGCTGGCCACCGGGAAAATACCCTGGGATTTACGATCCTCCGGGCACATGGCAATCCCCGCACGAATGGCATCTTGAGGGCTTTTAAACCGTCGCACCTCGCCATTGAATTGCACGCTACCTGCTTTGGGAGACTCGACCCCGCAGACCAGCCGCAGCAACTCGCTGCGTCCGGCGCCGACTAGACCAAACAACCCAAATACTTCACCGCGCTTAACGGAGAAACTTACCGGTGCCTTAAGGCCACGCCCCTGAATGCCCTCGACGTTCAATATCACGTCGCCATGCTCGCGAGGGCGATAGCCGTAAACATCGTTGATATCCCGGCCCACCATCTCACTCACTAAGAGGTCGTGATTCAGAGCCGACATATCCTCGTGGGTGCGAATATGCTGACCATCGCGGAAGATCGTCACCGCATCGCACATATCAAACACCTCTTCCATACGGTGCGTCACGTAGAGCACCACCCGCCCCTCGTCACGCAGCCGTTTGACGATGCGCTTTAGCTGGCGGGTCTCTTGAATGGAAAGGCTGCTGGTAGGTTCATCAAAGGCGATAATCTTGGCGTCGCGCAGCAGCGCACGGCCAATCTCAATCATTTGCTGTTGGCCGATGGAGAGATCGCGGACCTTGGTCGAGGGGTGGATATTCCCCTCACCAAGGTCGGCCAGAATCGCCAGCGCTTTTTCGCGCAACTGGCGACGGTTAACAAAGCCCCGCCGCGTAGGCAGTTGGCCCAGCAGCAGGTTCTCGGCCACCGACATATTGGGCGAGAGCGTTAACTCCTGGTAGATAATGGCGATCCCTTCTCGCAGCGCTTCACGGGCGTTACTGAACACGTGGCGCTGGCCGTTGATCCACAACGCCCCTTCCGCCACGCGATTAACACCACTTAGCACCTTGAGCAGAGTGGATTTACCCGCGCCGTTCTCGCCCATTAGCGCATGCACTTGGCCGGTGTGAGCCGCGAAGCTCACACCATCCAGCGCCCGCACGCCAGGGAAGACGACGCTAATCGCGTCGAAACGTAGATAAGCATCAGACATGCTTCAATACTCCCGCGGTCACTTATCGTTACAGACGCCGTTTTCTTATAGACCCAGGTCTTCGCGCACTTCCTGCCAGTTCTCACGTGTCATCAAGACACCTGAGGTTTCGGTATTGGTCGGCGGTTGTTTGTCTTCGCTAATCCAGCGGTAGAGATCTTCAGCGGTCTGACTTCCGTGCATAGTAGAGCTGACAGCCACGGTACCGTGAAAGCCTGTGGGGTTATCACGTGAGAATTCCGCAAAGGCAGCACCGGAGCCGTTAATACCGACGCCGATCACATCTTCTGGGGCCAGGCCGTATTGCTCGGTAGCCCGGACGCCACCCAGCACACTTTCCTCGTTAAGGGCATAGATCACCCAATGCTCATAATCGCCACGCTGCGAGAGCACCGGAGATGCGGCCGAAAAGGCGCTGGCGGTATCGCTGTTCTGCTGGGGCGCATCAAAGATATTGCCTTCAGGGAAGCCAGCGTCAAGGAGCGCAGCGGTGGCACCATCAGTACGCTCAACGGCGGTGGGTAGCTCGTTATTGGTGATGCGTAGCGCGGCCACCTCTTCAGGATTCCAGCCGCGCGCTTCTATTTCGGCGGCAATCGCATCGCCTACCTGCTGACCAATCTTATAACCGGACATGCCCAGGTGCGGTACGCCTTCCATCGGTTCACCGCTCGAGTTAACGAACTGATCATCTACGGTGACTACTTTCATATCGTACTGGTTAGCACGGTTCATGATGGCGGGCCCCAGACGCACGTCCGGCGGACAGATTACAAAGCCTTCAGCACCCTGGGCATAGAGGTTATCAATGGCGGTGAGCACTTCCTGGCCATCTTCGCCGCTTAGGCGTACCACGTCGAAACCAAGCTCTTCGCCGACTGCCGTCGCGGCCTGTTGTTCGTTAATAAACCATGCCTGCTCTGGTTTTTTAACGATAAAGCCTATCTTCACCTCGTCTTCCTGTGCCTGTACTGACCCCAGCGAGGCCAGCATGATGGCGCTGCCGAGCGCTAAACGAGTAAATGTTTTGGTTAGTTGCATGGTCTTACTCCTACTTTTATTGATTATTTTTGCGTCGCTGTGAATGAGCTGTTTTTAATTGTGGGGATTGCTGCTTGCTCCGGTTGCTAGTAACGAACGCTGCGCGTTACTCATCAAAAGATTCCTGGGCGGAAAAACGGTATACCGTACGAGAAAGGTAAGTATCATCGGGCTCTAGGATCGTGCTGGGAAACGCATCCTGATTGGGCGAATCAGGGTAGTGCTGGGTTTCCAGCGCAAAGCCAGAGCGGTGGCCGTAGGCCTTACCCTGTTTACCGGTCAGGTCGCCGTTAAGAAAGTTGCCCGAGTAAAATTGGATCGCGGGTTCGGTGGTAGTGATTTCCACCATGCGTCCGCTCTGCGGCTCCCACACCTTGGCAGCCAAGACCAGTTCATCCGATGCTGCGTTATCACGGGCCAGCACAAAGTTGTGGTCATAACCGCCGCCAAAAGAGAGCTGCTCATTGTCCTGCTCAATTCGTTCACCGATAGGCGTCGGCTGGGTAAAGTCGAACGGTGTGCCATCTACTGCACGAATCTCGCCGGTAGGGATCAGCGTGTCGTTAACTGGGGTAAAGGCAGGGGCGTTAATCATTAGCTGATGATCGAGAATGGTGTCACTACCTTCGCCCTTTAGATTGAAATAGCTATGTTGGGTGAGGTTGATGGGTGTGGCCTTATCGGTCACGGCTTGGTAATCGACCATAAGCTCGTCGTTATCGGTCAACGTATAGGTCACCTCGGTCTCTAACCTACCGGGATAACCCTCTTCGCCATCCTCGCTGGTATAGCGCAATACCAAACCAGAGCCTGCTTCGTTTTCAAATGGTTCGGCTTGCCACAGCACTTTATCGAACCCTTGATCGCCGCCGTGAAGATGATTGCTGCCATCATTGGTGGCCAGTGAATAGCTTTTCCCATCAAGAGAGAACTGGCCGCCCGCGATACGGTTGCCGTAGCGCCCAATGATCGCCCCGAAGTAGGGGTTAGCCTGACGGTACGCGTCGGAGAGATACACATCCAGCGCGTCGAAGCCCAACGCTATGTCGTCAAACTCGCCCGCAACATTGGGGGTTTTCAGCGACAGGATAATGCCGCCATAGTTGGTCACCCGCAGCTCGATACCATTGGCGTTGGTAAATTGATAGACATCGACCTGACGGCCATCAGGCAAGTGACCAAACACCGATTTCTCAACGCCGTTTTCGGCGCCATTTCCTATTGTCGTCTGCGTTTCGCTTTGTGCTTGAGCCGCGCTAACCATCAGCAGGGCGATACCGGTGCTTAGCAGCAGCATTGATCCAGCGCTATGCCTCAGAGCGCCTACCTGAGTATTCATGAGTGGCATGATTTTCCTCCTAATGGAGATCGTTGTTGTTATTGGAACGCCTATTCAGTCATTACAGTAGCCACGTCTTGCATAACCAACCAATATACAAACACCTTATTATCGATATACTTCTAAGTATCAGTAACAACTCGGGGCTTATTCCATGGGCGTTCTCGGCGAGAACTGGTTTTTAGACGTGCGACTAAAGTTGCGCCATTTTCAGCTTTTTTTAGCCCTGGATGAGCAGCGCAACCTGCATCGTGCGGCTACTCAGCTCAATATGAGCCAACCCGCTGCCTCAAAACTACTCAGCGACCTGGAAGCCAACCTGGGTATTCGCCTGTTTGATCGCCACCCCCGCGGGCTAACGCCTAACTGGTACGGCGAGATTATGATTCGTCACGCCCACAGCATGCTTTCAGCGTTACATCATACCGGTGAGGAGTTGAACGCACTCGGCAAAGGGAATGCGGGCACGGTAGCGGTCGGTACGGTGATGGCCCCGGCGGTCACTCTGCTTACCAGCGCCATTGAGCAGGTACAACGCGACCGGCCAGGGCTAAAGATCAGCGTGGATGTGGATGTTAGTAAGGTGCTGGTACCGCGTCTGCTCGAAGGCGAGCTGGATTTCGCGATTACCCGCATTCCCGCAGGCATCGATGCCGAGCGCTTCGTATTTGAAGAAATTGGCGAGGAAGAACTCTGCTTTGTGTGTCGCCAAGGGCATCCATTAGCCGATAAACAAACACTGAGCCTTGCTGATATGGCGGGCTTCCCTTGGTCGCTGCAGCCTACCGGCGCGTTGATGCGCCAGCGGGTGGATAGCCTATTTCTGCACCACCAAGTCGCGCCGCCCCGACAGATTGTCGATACCGCAGACTTGCTGCTGTCGCTAGCGCTGGTCGACAAATCCAACACCATCACGGTAACTACGCGGGAAGCCGCCGACTTGCTCTGTCCGCCTCAGCGCTTTCACCTGCTGCCCTTTAGCGAGACGCTGAGCGTTCAGCCCTATGGGCTGGTGAGTTTGCGCCACCAACGCCTCTCCCCCGGTGCAGCCGCCCTAATGAGCACCCTGCGCGAGATTATTGCCCAGGGGGCTTAGCTAACGTCGCGCGCCTTCAGTTCAGCGTATTAATGCGAGTGACGCGGCACATCAGAACCCCGACAGCCGACCAAAAAGTCGAAGTCGCAGCCTTCGTCCGCCTGGAGCACCCGCTCGATGTACAGCTGGCGGTAGCCTCCCTGGCTGGCGATGAGCGTTGAGGCGGCGGTGGGGTCACTGTCGGCTAAACGTGATGCCAGTTCTTCATCGCTGATGTCCAGGTGCAGTCGGCCGCTGGCGCAGTCGAGTTCGATCCAGTCGCCGTTGCGTACCGCCGCCAGCGGGCCGCCAGCGGCGGCTTCGGGCGCTACGTGCAGTACCACGGTGCCATACGCCGTGCCGCTCATACGGGCATCCGAAATACGTACCATATCGGTAATCCCCTGGGCGAGTATCTTGGGCGGCAGGCCCATATTGCCTACCTCCGCCATGCCGTGATAGCCGCGGGGGCCGCAGTGTTTCATGACCAGAATGTCGTTGGCTTCCACGTCCAAGTCTGGGTCGTTGATGCGAGCCTTGTAGTCGTCGAAGTCTTCAAATACCACCGCGCGACCGCGGTGCTGCATCAGCTCAGCCGTGGCTGCCGAGGGCTTGAGCACTGCGCCATTGGGGGCTAGGTTGCCGCGCACGACGCAGATACCACCGTCTGCGGTGAGGGGGTTGTCCAGCGGGCGAATAACGTCGTCGTTGTAGAGCGGCGCGTCTTTCACGTTCTCCCACAGGGTTTTGCCGTTGACGGTTAACGCGTCTTTGAAGGGGAGCCGGTCGGCCTCGCCGAGGCGCTTGAGCACCGCGGGCAGGCCACCGGCGTAGTAGAACTCCTCCATCAAAAAGCGCCCCGAGGGCTGCAGGTCGACCACCGTGGGCGTGCCGCGCCCCACCCGGCTCCAGTCGTCCAGCGTCAGATCCACGCCGATGCGCCCGGCAATCGCTTTGAGGTGAATCACCGCGTTGGTGGAGCCGCCAATCGCCGCGTTGGTACGGATGGCGTTGTCGAAGGCTTCCTTGGTGAGGATTTTGGAGAGCCGCAGATCTTCGTTGACCATCTCGACAATGCGGTTACCCGACAAATGGGCAAGCACGTAGCGGCGGGAGTCCACCGCAGGGATGGCGGCGTTATGGGGCAGCGAGGTGCCCAGGGATTCCGCCATGCAGGCCATAGTTGAGGCGGTGCCCATGGTGTTGCAGGTGCCCGCAGAACGGGACATGCCCGCCTCGGCGGCCATAAAGTCATGGAGTGAAATCTCGCCGGCCTTGACCTGCTCGGAGAGCTTCCACACCACGGTGCCAGAACCAATATCCTTACCTTTGTGCTTACCGTTGAGCATCGGCCCACCGGTGACCACGATGGTGGGGATATCGCAACTTGCCGCGCCCATCAGCAGCGCCGGGGTGGTTTTGTCGCAGCCCACCAGCAGTACCACGCCATCCATGGGGTTGCCGCGAATGGCTTCTTCCACGTCCATGCTGGCCAGGTTACGGGTGAACATGGCCGTGGGACGCAGGTTGGATTCGCCGTTGGAAAACACCGGAAACTCCACCGGATAGCCGCCCGCCTCCAGGATGCCCTGCTTCACGTGTTCCGCCAATTTGCGGAAGTGGGCGTTGCAGGGCGTCAGCTCCGACCAGGTGTTGCAGATACCGATGATCGGCTTGCCCTGGAACTCATGGTCGGGAATCCCCTGGTTTTTCATCCAACTTCGGTACATAAAACCGTTCTTATCGGCGGTGCCGAACCATTCAGCACTGCGCAGCGGGCGTTGACGTTGGTCCATGGGGTTAACTCCTTGTTTTAGTTCGGTGACGGCTGACGACCTGAGCGTTGGCATCGAGAGCATGTGTCGAATGCGCAAGACACTAAACTACCTCGCAAATCTAGTCGACCATACAAAAGTATATGTTGAACAATTGCGCTTAATGTTCAACATTAACCTCCCGTACGGGTCATTGACCCGTTGTATCACCCCCTTAACCACCACGCTCTTCACAACAAAAACTTGAGGAATAGTGCCATGCTCAAATCGAAATACAGCCTTCTACTCACTGGCTCTGCCTTGCTGTTAGGCCTTTCAACGGCTCAGGCGGCCGAGTACGAATGGAAATTTCAGGCGTCAGAAACCTCGGGCGAACCCAGCTTTAAGATCAAGCAGGAGTGGGCTGAGAAAATCACGGCAATGACCGATGGTCGTGTCGAGATCGAGGTAATGCCGATTAATTCAGTGGTGGGCCCCACCGAAACGCTGACCGCCGTTAGTGCCGGCATCCTTCAAGGCCACATGACGGATCCCAGCTACTTCTCCGGCCAGGACCCCGCTTTTGGCATGCTCGGCAACCTTGTCGGTGCCTGGCAGAACCCCTACGATTTCCTGGAGTACATGAAATACGGCGGCGGTGAAGAGCTTTACAACGAACTGGTCGAACCCTATGGCGCGCATTTGATCAGCGCAGCGACCTTTCCGTTGGAGTCGGTACCCTCCACGGTGCCCATCGAATCCATCGCTGACTTTGAAGGGCTAAAAATCCGTGCCCCTCAAGGCATGGTGTACAACATCTTCGAGCGCATTGGCGCCACGCCCGTCAACCTGCCGGGTTCTGAGGTGTACACCGGCCTGGAAAAAGGCGTGATTGACGCCGCGGACTCCACGGTGCTCTCGAATAACGACGCCATGGGTCTGCACGCTTTCGCCCCCTACCCGCTCTATCCTGGCTTCCACTCCATGCCCATGATCGCTGTGTCGATCAACAAAGACATCTGGGATGGCTTGCCCGAGGAACTGCAGACGACCCTAAATACCGCTTTTGATGGCATGGCCTACGACCTGATCGCCCGGCTCAAGGAGCAGGATATTGAGACCCTGCAACGGCTTCAGGATGACCCAGACGTTCACCCCTTCAACTTACCTGAAGAAGAGCGTCAGAAATTCCGCACCGCGGCTGAGCAGGAGTGGCAAGAGTGGGCGGGTGAAAATGAAATGACCCAGAAGGTTTATGATTCCGCGACCGCCTTTTTGCGCTCACGCAATCTGCTTTAACGCTCCGCTCTCAACGCTGCTTCATTAACCTAACCAACGCATCGCTCGGGAAGTATCCCGAGCGATGCGCGTAGAGTCGCGCCATGTCTCAAAAAACACCTGACAATCAATACCGTTCCCCACCCACCCATGATCTTCCCGAGATCCTCGAAACGGTGGAGGAGATCGCACCTGAACGTAATGCGTTAGACCGCCTGGTGGCACGGGGCGGCCGCGCTGTTTCCTGGTTGGTGCTGGTAGCGATGGGCATCAGCGTCGTCGAGGTATTCATGCGTTACGGGTTCAATAACCCCACCTCCTGGGTTCACGAAACCGTGGTATTTCTGATCGCCGTTATCTTTGTACTGGGTGGCCCTGCGGCCATGGCGCGCAATAGCCATATTCGCGTCAAGGTGCTGTACGACAGCGCTGGCCCCCGCTTGAAATGCTGGATGGATCGTTTCAACGATCTGCTCACCCTTATTTTTTGCCTGACAATGACTTACGCCGCTTTTCATATGTTTTGGGGAGCGTCGCATAATCCGCTTGGCGAATGGTCGCTGGAGCGCTCCGGCACCTCCTGGAACCCCCCTTTTCCGGCCATGGTCAAGGGCATGATTCTGTTTGCCCTGACGTTGATGGCCCTGCAGGCCACACTGCATCTTTGGCAATCGCTGAAGGCGAAACCCCGCACCGAGGAGGCGCGCTGATGGATATTTCAACCGCTACGATCCTCATGGTTGGGGCGATTTTCGCGCTGCTGGTCACCGGTCTGCCGCTGGCGTTTATCACCGGTTTGGTGGCCATGGCCTTCACCTTCGGCTGGTTCGGCGAGGCGGCACTGCCGCTGGTCACCAGCCGGGTCTATGGGTTTATCACCGAGTATTCGCTGGTGGCGGTGCCCATGTTCGTATTGATGGCATCACTGCTGGATCGCTCCGGCATCGCCAAAGACCTGTTCAACGCCATGCGCGTCTTCGCCGGTCGCCTGCCAGGTGGCGTGGCGGTGCAGACCATCGTCGTGGCGTTCTTCCTGGCCGCCCTTTCGGGCATCATCGGTGGTGAAATCGTGCTGCTGGGGATTCTGGCGCTGCCGCAAATGCTGCGCCTGGGATATGACAAGCATCTATCCATCGGGGTGGTGTGTGCCGGTGGCGCCTTGGGCACCATGATGCCGCCCTCCATCGTGCTGATTATCTACGGCCTGATCGCCAGCGTATCGATTGCAGACCTGTTTGCTGCGGCCGTAACCCCAGCAGTCATTCTAATGGGCTCCTACATTGCCTATGTACTGGTGCGCTGCCTGAGGAATCCCGCGCTAGGCCCTCCGTTGGATAAAGACACAGAGGATAACCCTTTCGCCAGTAAGTTGGAGGCAGTGAAAGCCATTCTGCTGCCCGGCCTGATTGCCTTTTTAGTACTGGGCACTATCTACGGTGGTATCGCCTCGGTCACCGAAGCAGCTGCCATGGGTGTCTTCGGCGTACTGCTGGCGACCATTGTGCGCGGCGAGTTTTCTCCCGGCATGCTGCACCACAGCCTGGGGCAGACAATGAACACCTGCGGCATGATCATCTGGATCGGCATCGGTGCCGCCGCCCTGGTGGGCGTCTATAACTTGATGGGCGGCAATCGCTTTGTTTCGAGCCTGATTCTCGGGCTCGACGTCGCGCCGATTGTGATCATACTGGTAATGATGGCGATCATGCTGGTGCTCGGGCTGTTCCTCGACTGGATCGGGATCGCCATGTTGGCCTTGCCCATCTTTCTGCCTATCGTTATTCAGCTCGGTTTCGACCCGATCTGGTTCGGCATTCTCTTCGCCGTGAATATGCAGGTATCGTTCCTGTCGCCGCCCTTCGGGCCCGCCGCCTTCTACCTTAAAAGCGTGGCACCGCCGGATATCAGCCTGAAGGATATCTACCTGTCCGTACTGCCCTTTATGGCCATTCAGCTGTGCATACTCGCGGCGCTATTGATGTGGCCGCAACTGGCCATTTGGCCGCTCTGATAACGACAAAACTGGCTTCATTAGGAGACCACCATGCGACTGATTCAGTGTGACCACCAGGGCCAGGTTCGCGCCGCTCTGGTCGAGAGTGAAGAGCAGGTCAGACTGCTCGACTGCGATACCTACACCCTGGCCAACCGGGCCATTAGCGCCGGTAAGCCGCTTAGCGACATGCTGACGGAAGCGCTGACCGACACGCGCCTGGATTATCAAGCGCTGGTCGATGCCAAGCAGCTGTTGCCTCCATTAACGCATACTGACCCGGCCCACTGCCTGGTCACCGGCACCGGCCTTACCCACCTGGGCAGTGCCGACACGCGCTCGGCGATGCACGCGAAAGCCCAAGCTGCTGAAGAAGACATGACCGACTCCATGCGCATGTTCAAGCTCGGCGTGGAGGGCGGCAAACCCGACGCAGGCCAGTTAGGTGCGCAGCCGGAGTGGTTCTATAAGGGTGACGGCCAGTGCGTGGTGGCGCCTGAAGCCGATATCCCCTCACCTGCCTTTGCCGAGGATGCAGGCGAGGAGCCGGAGCTGGCCGGGCTCTACGTGATTGGCGATGATGGCCAACCCTGGCGAGTCGGCTACGCTCTAGGTAATGAGTTTTCTGACCACGTGACCGAGCGCTTTAACTACCTATGGCTGGCCCACTCCAAGCTGCGCGCCTGCAGCTTTGGGCCCGAGCTATTGATTGGCGAGCTGCCCGCGCACTTAGAGGGCACAAGCCGTATCCAGCGCAGTGGCGAAACGGTTTGGGAGAAGCCCTTTCTAACCGGCGAGGCCAATATGGCTCACAGCCTGGCTAATCTGGAGTATCACCACTTTAAATACCCCGGTTTCCGCCGCCCCGGCGATGTGCATGTGCACTTTTTCGGTACCGCGACACTCAGCTTCGCCGACGGCATTAAGGTGCGCGAAGGTGATCGTTTTGAGATCAATATCCATGAATTTGGCCGCGCACTGCGCAACCCGCTACGGGTGGAAACAGACACTCAGACCATCAGCGTAAAATCGCTTTAACACCCGCATTTTTACACCAGCAGGAGGTTGTATGACTCTGGAAGGCAAACTACTTATTGGCCAGCAGGCCATCAGCGGCCAACAGGCTGACATTCAAGCGGTGAATCCCGCCACCGGCGAGACCCTCGCGCCCGCCTACCCCGGCGGCAGCAAAGCGGAAGTCGAGCAAGCGTGTGAACTTGCCGAAGCGGCGTACGCCACTTACCGCGAAACCTCGCTTGAAGACCGGGCCGTTTTCCTCGAAACCATCGCCAGCGAGATCGAGGCCATCGGCGAAGAGCTAACCGAGCGTGGCGTAGCCGAAACCGGCCTCCCCGAAGCTCGCTTGCAGGGCGAGCGTGGCCGCACCTGCGGTCAGCTACGTTTGTTTGCCAACGTAGTGCGGGCTGGCGAGTGGCTCGATGTGCGCATTGATCCCGCCCTGCCGGACCGTGAGCCGCTGCCGCGTGCCGACCTGCGCCAGCGGCATATTGCGCTGGGCCCGGTGGCGGTGTTTGGTGCCAGCAACTTCCCGCTCGCCTTTAGTGTGGCCGGTGGCGATACTGCCTCCGCACTGGCGGCTGGCTGCCCGGTAGTGGTCAAGGGCCACTCTGCCCACCCCGGCACGTCTGAACTGGTGGGTCGTGCCATTCAACGCGCCGTTGCCAAGTGCAACCTGCCTGAAGGCGTTTTCTCACTGCTGTTTGGCTCAGGCCGCGACATCGGCCAGGCACTGGTCGCTGACCCGCGCATCCAGGCGGTGGGCTTCACCGGTTCGCGCAGTGGGGGCACGGCACTCATGGCCACTGCCCAAGCGCGGCCACAGCCAATCCCCGTCTACGCCGAGATGAGCTCGATCAATCCGGTCTTTCTGCTGCCGGAAGCCCTCAAGGCACGCGGCAAAGCCATCGCCGAAGGGTTTGTCGGCTCACTTAACATGGGCGCCGGGCAGTTCTGCACCAACCCTGGGTTGGTGATTGCGATTCAGGGCCCGGAGCTGGATTCCTTCGTTGAAGCGGCCGGTGAAGCGGTCAAGGGCAGCGCTGCGCAAACCATGCTGACGCCAGGCATTCACGACGCTTACCAGCAGGGTGTTGATCGGCTCGCCAAACACGCCAAGGTCACCGAGGTCGCACGTGGTCAAGCGGGTGAAACAGCGAACCCTTGCCAAGCGGGACTGTTCGTTACCCAGGCCGAGGCATTCCTCAATGACCCCGCCCTTCAAGAAGAGGTGTTTGGTTCAACTTCGTTGGTGATCGCCTGTGCGGACGCTCTGGAAGTGGCACGGGTGGCTGCTCAGTTGGAAGGTCAGCTCACCATTACGCTACAGATGGATGACGGTGACTTGGCGACAGCCAAGCAACTACTGCCGACGCTGGAGCGCAAGGCGGGCCGTATTCTGGCCAACGGCTGGCCGACGGGTGTAGAAGTGTGCCACGCCATGGTACATGGCGGCCCTTACCCAGCAACCTCGGATTCACGCACGACCTCAGTAGGTAGCGCGGCCATTTTCCGCTTCCTGCGCCCAGTGTGCTACCAAGCGCTGCCGGAAGGATTACTGCCTGAAGCGATCCGTGACGGTAACCCTTGTGGGGTATCACGCCTGGTCGATGGTAAGCGTGAATAACGTGTAATAAAGCCAGCGATGGCTTCATGATAGTCTTATAAAACAGAGACTCACGACTAAGCGCAGCGAGGCCATGTTTGCCTCGCTGCACTTATTTCATGCCATTTTTTATCTCTATCCTGAAACCCGTTACCCTCTTCACATACACGCAGCCTATGGGTGAATGCTCTTTATGCAATAACGCCACCATAAGCTCTCTTAAAGCATGATGATGGCGTCATTAAGCCCATAGCTGGCAGACTAATAGGCACGTCCTGATTTATGTTGCTGATAGCGATAAGCTTTGATCAATAGCGGTGAGCACCATAGCAGAATCACCGCAATGCCAAGCCCAGCACTAATCGGTCTCGCAAAGAAGCTCGTTAAGTCACCACCGGTTCGCAGCATTGCGCTCATGAAATTATTTTCAACAACGGACCCCAACACTAGACCAAGAATAGCAGGCGCCATTGGGAAGTCATTGACCGCTAACACATAGGCCACGAACCCTACGATGAGCATTAACCAAATATCCACAACACTATTATTAATAGCGAAAGCCCCCACAATGCAAAAGCACAGTATTATGGGCATTAGCACACGGCTGGGTGTAAGAATGAAAAATTTTGAAAGTCGGATAGCCATATAGCCAATAGGTAGCATCATCAAGTTAGCTAAGATAAACACCATAAATAGCGCATAGATCAATCCACTCCCATCCATAAAGATAGTGGGCCCCGGATTCATTCCTTTCATATATAAAACGCCAATGACGATGGCGGTAATGGAATCACCAGGAATCCCAAAGACTAAAGCGGGCACCCATGCACCACTGATACCTGAATTATTAGCGGAGCTTGCATCTACAATGCCTTCTATATTGCCGGTGCCATATTTGGCACTCTCTTTTGACCTACCTTTTCCTACACCATACGAGATCCAGGCCGCAATATCTGCACCTGCACCCGGCAGTGCACCAATCAACGTGCCAATAGAGCTACCACGCACCATATTACGCCAGTAACGTTTTATATACCCAGGCACATGGTGGAAGACACTATCGTTATCGACGATAGTGATTTGTTTCTTCTCAGATTTTGAACCGTAATAGCTCATCAATTCATTGAGAGCAAACATACCAATCATGACGGGTATGAAATTAATACCTGCCATAAGGTCAGGCACCCCAAATGTAAAACGTGGAGCACCACTCATCATATCAAGCCCTACGGTTGAAAGCAGGATGCCAAAAAGCAGTGAGAGAAATGCTTTTGTTCTAGAACCAACTGAGATAAAAATTGAGCAGCTTAACCCAAGCACTGCAAGCCAAAAGTACTCAAATGCACTGAACTGCAGCGCTACCTCAGCCAGGGATTGAGCCACAACAATTAAAACAATAGTGCCAAAAATACCGCCAAAAACGGAACATACTAAGTTAATACCTAAGGCTTCTCTCGCCCTGCCTTTTTTCGCTAATGCGTAGGATTCCCCTACATAAGCAGCGGATGCAGGCGTACCCGGTATATTCAGATAGGTGCCCGGAATATCACCTGCAAAGATAGCCATCGCCGATGTCGTTACAATGGCAGCAATAGCGGGGATAGTATCCATATAGAAAGTCAAAGGGACTAATAGCGCTACTGCCATTGTCGCAGTAAGGCCGGGGACTGCCCCTACAAATATACCGAACAATGAAGCCGCTAAAATAACCAATATGGTTTCAAAATTTAAAACCAGCCCAACCCCGTTCATTAAGATATCCATGGCAGGCTACCTCCCAATAGAACACCTTGCGGCAATGGAACAAGCAAGTAGCGAGAGAAGATAAAATAGATAGCTGATGACACTGCCACAGAGGTCGCCAATGCTATGTAGGGCGATGTTTTTCTTAATAACATAAGCAAAAACAAAATGACCATTATCGTCAGCATTGCACCAAGGTATTCGCTTGCCAGGATATAAAAGACAATTGATATTGGTGGCAACAACATTGCCCAATTCGTTTTTTTAGACGGTGGATCAGCTAGGGCTGGATTATCGTGTACTTCTTGCACGACAGCTTTTTTTCTAAGCCATAATGCATTAAAGGCAAGTACAGCCCCGCCGAGGCAAAATCCCCCTCCTATGAGGGAGGGGAAAAGCGAAGGTCCATACTGCAGGCTTGGTAGAGTAGGAAACTGCTGGGCAGTAATGATCGTAACAATCCCAGCAATAACAAACCCCATTCCGGCGAAAAAATCCCGCATTGTCATTCCTCAGTTAGCTAAGCCAACTTGTTCAACAATTTCACCGAATACGCCATCCATCTCTTTCATGAGCTGGCCGAACTCTTCCGCATTACGCCACTCGGTACCAAAACCTTGCTGACTCATAAATCCTTGATAGGTATCACTGTTATAAGCAGCCTCTAGTGCTGACTCCAATGTTGCGACTACCTCTGGATCCATGCCTTTAGGCCCTGCAATTCCACGCCACTCACCTACTTGATAGCTACTACCGATTAACTCATTAGTGGTGGGAACGTCAGGAAAGCTGGGTATACGCTCTGGAGACATGACCGCAAAGCTTTTAACGCGACCTGCCTCAATCATTGAGCGGGCTTCAGGCACCGAGCTTGGCACAATATCAATACCCCCAGATACCAGCTCTGTCATCGCTGGTGCTGCTCCTTCACTAGGAATCCAAATCACTTTGTCGGCGGGAATACCTTGATCCATCAAAAAGCCAGCAAAGGCTAGATGCCACACCCCGCCTTGGCCAGTACCCGAAGCAGTAAACGTGCCTTTAGGCTCAGAGCGTATAGCGTCAAGGAGTTCTTCAAGAGTTCCATAAGGAGAGTCGGCTGCTACCTGTATGCCTGGAAAGTCATAGTTGATTTGAGCAATAGGCGTAAAGTCCTCATAAGTAAGGTTCGTTAAACCCAACCAATGCATCATGTTAACTTCGCCTGTCGCCAAGCCAATCGTGTAGCCATCCGGCTCAGCATTAATCATGGCGGTATGCCCCACAACGCCACTGCCGCCTGTGCGATTGACAACATTGACGTTCTGGCCCAGCTCCTCTTCCAGAGCACGAGCGATAGTTCGCGCCGTCGCATCAGTGCCACCACCAGCAGCCCAAGGCACAATTAACGTAAGGGGGCGTTCGGGGTAATCCGCAAGGGCAGAGCCAGACGCTGTCATAACAGCTGCTGCTATACTTGAAGCCAAAATAGTTTTTAGGGAATGATTTGTAATTATCATATTTATATTCCTTTAGTAATGTATTGCTTACAATTGATTATCATTTTTGGAACTGTATGCTTTATTTCGTTACGTTTTGTTGTTAAAAACCTCCTTCACGGACTATTAAGTGGATAGAACTCTCTTTATCAGAAAACTTCTTTGAGCATGTTATAAAAGTCTTCCTTAGAGGGTATACGCGGATTAGTCGCCGTGGAATGATCTTCCAATGCCCACTGCGCTAGTTGATCCAAGTGCTCTTCCATGACGCCCATTTCGCTCAAGCTAGTAGGCATGCCCAATTTCACATTGAGCTTTTCAAATGCTTCAGCTAAATCGTCATTAGAGTCGAGACCCATCGCATCTTTGAGACGAGCAAATTTTTCCTCACAGCCAGGCTGGTTAAATCTAAGAACTGTCGGCATCAACACGGCATTGAGCGTGCCGTGATGAAGCTTTAACTCATGCAGGCCGCCTAATGCATGGGATAAGGAGTGCACCGCTCCCAGTCCTTTCTGAAAAGCCATGGCACCTTCAAGGGCGGCCATCATCATTTCATTTCTAGCGGTCAAGTTCTCGCCGTTTTCAACGGCCTCAATAAGATATCGGCTAGCACGCGTCAGCCCATCCAAAGCAATTGCTTCAGCCGGAGGATTCACTTTGGGGCTTAAAAAGGTTTCAACGCAGTGAGCAATCGCGTCCATACCCGTGGCGGCGGTCAAAAAGGGTGGTAGACCCAGCGTCAAACGAGGATCACAAATAGCAACTGAGGGAATCAGGTAAGGAGAAAGAAAGCCAAGTTTGCGATTGTCTTTCATGGTAATCAATGAGGCTCTTCCCACCTCACTACCGGTTCCCGCCGTTGTCGGTATTGCGATTAATGGCAGCACATCGGCTTTAATTTTTGTTACGCCGCCTTCAATCGCAGCGTATTGGCGTAACGGGCCAGGATGATTAAAAAGTAAGGCGACCGCTTTAGCTAAATCAATGCTGGAACCACCGCCAACAGCAATAATGCCATCACATTCGTTTGCACGCAGGTAAGTAAGCGCTTGCTCTACCGCGACTTCCGTAGGGTTTGACGGCGTATCATCAAAAACATGGGCGCCATCATCAAGCTGAGCAGACTCGATAACGTGTGCGATGAGAGGGGTAGCACTGAGCCCCTTATCGGTCACAAACAACGGTCGCTTTACAGTCAGCAATTGCAGCTCATTGGCTAATTCGGCAATAGCGCTTTCACCAAACTGAATTTTTGTTAAATAATTGATTATATAGGGCATTTTAATTTCTCATTATTATTTTGCTCGTGAACCTAGTCATCATTTTAATCGAGGTATCATACAGCATGAATGCATTCATGCATGATAAGAGCTTAGTAATGTATTTTACTGCTGCCAAGGCCTTTGCAAAAAACGCCTAAAAACTGTCAGCGGCGGCTCAAATGGCGACATGTTCACGCTGCCCATCCACCACGCGGATTACCTTCAGGGGGTTGCTGTCCTTCAGCGCCTCCGTCAGCAAGACCATGGGGATATCTTGGTAACACACAGGCCGTAAAAAGCGCTGAATGGCTGTGCTGCCTTCGGAGGTGGTGCGCATATCCAGTGCCGCCGGGAATGGGCCTTCAAGCACCATGGCATTGCACACTTCCACACCCGTAGGCCAGTCGTTGTCCAGAATTCATCCCGCCTTGCGTTCCAGCATAGCAATAGCTGAGCTGGCTTCCCGCTGTGCCGCAATCGGCAATTAGCGTTGTGGGCCGCGTGTATGAAAGCAATCTAGATCAAATGACCATTGCGCTCAATGAACATTATATAGAACAATAGTCTAATCGACGTACGCGGATGGCTTGCTAGAGTGCATCCACAATGATCGCTTTTGCGCTTGTGCCTAGCCCTTGCCACAAAAGCCCAATAATCAGCTTGAGGTAAACGATGAATCTCATTAATTCCCCGTCAGTAATTATTCATCTCAACCCGCGGGATAACGTCGGCGTTGCCTCAAAAGCAGTTCCAAAAAATATTCCCATTGATAAAAAAGGCACGCTTGCCCAAGAAAATATTGATGCGGGACATAAAGTTGCACTCACACATATCAAAAATGGCGAGTCCATCTTTAAATATGGCCAACTGATTGGGCTCGCTGCACGGGATATTGATCCTGGTGAGCATGTACACACCCACAATCTCACCATGATTGAACTCAGTTCTTCTTTGGAAGATTTTCAACCCCATCAAAAAACCGCCGCCGTTAGCCATTCACGGACGTTCCAGGGCTTCCAACGGGCTGATGGTAATGTGGGAACGCGTAACTATATTGGTATTCTCTCTACTGTGAACTGTTCTGCCACAGTGGCTAAAGCCGCGGCAGACGTGCTCAATCAGTCTGGGGAATTAAGCCAAATGGGGTTCGATGGTGTAGTGGCCATTACCCATGGTTCGGGTTGCGCCATGAATACTGACTCAGAAGGGTTTTCCTTTCTTGAGCGTGTTATAGCCGGGTATGCCCAGCACCCCAACTTTGCCTTTGTACTCATTATTGGCCTTGGCTGTGAGACCAACCAAGTCAAAACATTAGTCAAAAGAAAGGGGCTGGAAGATGCCACACGGCTGGCTTACTTTAATATTCAAGACGCGGGAGGAACACGCACTAGTATCAAAAAGGCCTGTGATCAGATCATGCAAATGGCTACCCAACACGGCCAACAGCAACGTGCCCCCGCCTCTATTGAACATTTAGTGGTTGCCTTGCAGTGCGGCGGTTCAGACGGCTACTCTGGTATTACCGCCAACCCCGCTTTGGGCCATGCTGCCGATCTTATCGTGCAACATGGAGGCAGCGTTATACTCGCAGAAACCCCCGAAATCTATGGCGCTGAAAACCTCCTGATAGACCGCTCCATTAATGAGAACGTCGCCCAGAAACTACTCGATCGGATCACTTGGTGGAAACATTACACTGAGATAAATGGGGCTGAGTTAAACAACAACCCTTCCCCAGGCAATAAAGCGGGTGGGCTATCAACTATCCTGGAAAAATCATTGGGCGCGGTAGCGAAAGGCGGTACGTCGAGTCTTAATGATGTGCTGCTGTATGCTGAGAAGATCACAACGCGCGGCTTTAACTTTATGGATAGCCCTGGCTATGACCCAATTTCGGTCACGGGCCAAATCGCCTCAGGTTCTAACGTAGTTTGCTTTACTACTGGGCGAGGTTCAGTTTCAGGCTTTAAACCCGCTCCCTGCCTCAAGCTCGCAACGAATACCTCCATGTATGAGAAAATGCATGAAGACATGGATATAAACTGTGGCGTTATTGTT